>MGUA01000034.1:0-121194 GCA_001799735.1 Elusimicrobia bacterium GWB2_63_22
CTTTACAATATTTTTCATTTTACCCCCCCGGCCGCCGCGTTCTCCCGCGTTTCGGTCACAAGGCCGTCCTCAATAGTGTAGATCAGTTCGGCCTCGCCCACGATTTTCTGGTCATGGGTGGCGAAGATAAAAGTCGTATCGAATTCTTTTTTCATCGCGTGCATAAGGCCGATCACCTTGTAGGCCGTGGCATGGTCCAGGTTGGCGGTGGGCTCGTCGGCCAGCACCAGCCTGGGCCTGGGCGCCAGCGCGCGCGCCACGGCCACGCGCTGCTTCTGCCCGCCGGAGAGCTGGGCCGGGTACTTATGCGCCTGGTCGGCCATGCCCACTTTTTCCAGCATCTCCGTCACGCGGCGGCGGCGCTCCTCCGCAGGCACGTTCTGCACCATGATGAGCGGGTACTCCACGTTCTCGTAGACGGTGAGCACCGGGATAAGGTTGAAATTCTGGAAGATGAAACCGATATTTTCGCCGCGGAATTTGGCGGAAGTTTTCCTGTCCATGGCGCTCACCTCGGCGCCGGCCACGAACACCCGGCCGGAAGTAGGCCTGTCCAGGCAGCCTATCAGGTTAAGCAGCGTGGTCTTGCCGCTGCCGGAAGGACCGACGAAGGAGATGAATCTCCCCGGTTCTATGGAAAGGTCTATCCCTTTCAGGGCCGGCGTGGAGACTTCGCCGGTGATATAATCCTTGCAGGCCTTCTCAAGTTTTACCAATGACATAGCAGTCCTTTTTCTTGCGCTCTTTCTTATTTGATGCGCCGGCGGGAAAATAGTTACACGGGCAGCGGATAACCACTCCACCCTGCGCCGGAAATTCCAGGCCGGCACAGGGACACGGACAGCACGCCGCTGCCTCTCTTACGCCTTTATCATTATCAGCGCCATCTTGAACTTCTTGACGGCTTTCAGGGCGTGCGGCCGGTTGGCGGGCATGATGATGAACTCCCCGGCCTTCACCAACACCTTCTTGCGG
This sequence comes from Elusimicrobia bacterium GWB2_63_22, assembly GCA_001799735.1. Taxonomy (GTDB): domain Bacteria; phylum Elusimicrobiota; class Elusimicrobia; order Elusimicrobiales; family UBA9959; genus UBA9959. The sequence goes on from MGUA01000034.1 coordinate 976, forward strand.
TCGATGCTGATCTCCGCCTCGCCGTCGAGGATCTCCACCATCGCGTCAAAAGGCGCCGTATGCTCGGAGAGCCCCTGACCCTTGTCGAACGAGAAGATGGTGACGGTGCCCATCGGCTTCTGTATGATGGTGCGGCTCACCACCGCGCCCGCGTCGTAACCCACCAGGTCTTTGGCCTTCAGAGCCTTACCCCTGAGATCTTCCTTGTTATCTTTTTTTATCATAAGTTCTCCTAGTTCAACGTCTGTTTGAATCTGTTGTAGGCGGCCGCGCCGGTAACTAAGGCCATCGCCGCGAGGGCCGACACGTTAAAAACAAAGACCGACTGGTCCCCGCCCTTGAGCAGGATATTGCGCAGCAGCGTGGTGAAGTAGTAAAGCGGGTTGGCGTAGACCACGGGCTTGAGCAGGGCGGGCATGTTCTCTACAGGGTACATTATTCCGCTCATCAGCACCGCGGGGAACAGGAAGATGAAGCCGCCCAGCATGGCCTGCTGCTGGTTTTTCGAGATGGTGGAGATCAGGGTGCCCACGCTCACCGTGGTGATGACGAAGGCCAGCGCGGCCGAGAATAGCCGCCAGAGCTCGCCCTTGACCGGCACGCCGAAGATCAGGAAGCCCGCCGCTATCACCAGGGCAGCGTTCGCCAGGCCCAGCACGATGTAGGGCAGGGTTTTACCCAGCAGGATCTCGTAGTTCTCCAACGGGGCCGAGACTATGGTCTCGAAGGTGCCCAGCTCCCGCTCGCGCGTCAGGGACATGCTGGTAAGGATGATGGTGACCAGGCAGACTATCATGCCCATCACGCCCGGCACCATGAAGACCGGCGATTCCATCTCCGGGTTATAGATTATCCGCACGTCGAAGCCGAACGGGGCCGCGGGGGCCGGCAGGCCCGCCTCCGCCGCCGCGTGCGCGGAGAAGATGGCGCGAGCGTAGGCCTCCACGCTGCGCGCCCTGGTCACGCTGGTGCCGTCCACCAGCAGCTGCACGCCGCCGCGACTCCGCGCGGCTTCCCGCGCGAACCCGCCCGCCGGGAACACCAGCGCCGCGTCGGCGGCGCCGGAGACCACCAGGTCCTCGGGGGCGCGCCCTTCCGCGGCCACCGGCACGAACCAGCCCGAGGCGGTAAACCGCTGCGCCAGGCGGCGCGCGGCCGCGTCCGAAGGGGCGTATACCGCGGCCAGCTTTATATTCTTGATCTCGCTCGAAAGCGCCAGGCCGAAAATGGTCATCTGTATCATCGGCATGACGAACAGGATCATCTTCATGCGGGGGTCCCGCAGGACCTGCGCGAATTCTTTCCTTATAAAAGCGAGCAGCGTGCGTTTCATGGTTCCAGGTCCGTTTTGAATTTTTTGAAGGCCGCGGCCAGCAGCAGCGCGCAGAGCCCCGCCAGCGCCGCTAGCGGCAGGGCCAGGTCGGCCGCGCCCGCCCCGCGGATGGTCACGCCGCGGGCGACCTCCATGAACCACCGGGGAGACAGGACCATGGTGAAATACCGGAAGAAGGCGGGCATGCTCTCCACCGGGAAGATGAAGCCCGACAGCAGCAGCGAGGGCAGCAGCCCGCTTATCATGGAAAGCTGCATGGCCAGCTGCTGCTGGCGCGTCACCACCGAGATCACTATGCCCTGGGACAGGGAGGCCAGCGCGAAAAGCACCGTGCCGGAGAGGAAGAGCAGGTGGCTGCCGCGGAAAGGCACCCCGAAGCCGAAGCGCGCCACCAGGTTGACGAAGAAGACCCCGGCCAGGATGAGCCCGACGTAAGGGGCGATCTTGCCGGCTATGATCTCGGCGGGCCGCAGCGGGGTGGAGAGCAGCAGCTCCATGGAACCGTTCTCCCATTCCCGCGCCACCGTGAGCGCCGTCATGAGTATCGACAGCAGGCCGATGATGATGACCGCCAGGCCGGGGATGACGAACCAGCGGCTGTTGAGCTCCGGGTTGTACATGAAGCGAGTCTTCAGCGGCACCGGGTCGGCGGGAACCGCGGCGCCGAACTTGCGCAGCGCCGCCCCGGTGAGCCCGGGCAGGTAGCCCAGCACGGCCTGCGCCTTGGAATTGTCGGTGCCGTCCACGATAAACTGCACCCGCGGCCCTCCGCCGCCTCCCAGCTCGCGGCCGAAGCCCGGCTCTACCAGCAGCGCCGCCGAGTAGCGCCCGGAGTCCAGCCCGCGCGCGGCGGCGGCCGGGCTGTCCACCGCACCGGGCAGAAAATAGCCCGAGCTCTCAAATACCGACACCAGTTGCCGGGAATGGCGCGTATTGTCCCTGTCGTAAACGCCCAGGGCCAGGTTCTTTACGTCGAAATCGATAGCGAAGCCGAAGAAGACCACCAGCACCACGGGCAGGCCCAGCACCAGCGCCAGCGTGAACGGGTCGCGCATTATATGCATGACCTCCTTGCGGGCCACGGCCGCGGCTCGGTGCAGGTCGAAGCCGGTCATCTTTCTATCCCCTCTACCAGGCGTATGAACACGTCTTCCAGCGAAGGTTTTATCAGGGCCCGCGCGGCGGTGGCCGGCAGGGAGGAAAGAGCGGCGTCCATAGCCGCCTTGTCCCTGAAGGCGGCGTGCCAGCGCATGCCTTGCGGCGACAGCTCCAGGAGGCCCTGGGTTTTCTCAAGGCCCTCGAGAAAGCCCTCGGGAGCGGGGCCGTTAAAATCCAGTTCGGCCATGGGGCCGGGGAAAGCCGAAGCCTTCAGCTCGTCGGGGGAGCCCAGGGCTATCAGCCGGCCGGTACGCATCAGCGCTATGCGGCCGCACTGCTCGGCCTCGTCCATGTAATGCGTGGTGACGATGACCGTCTTGCCGAGCGCGGTGACCTTGCGTATCAGCGCCCAGAAGCGCGCGCGCGAGGCCGGCGAGACGCCCGCCGTGGGCTCGTCCAGGAAAACGATCTCGGGGTCGTGCAGCATGGCCGCGGCCAGCGACAGCTCCTGCTTGACGCCGCCGGGCAGCGAGGAGACCATGGTGGAGAGGGGGCTGTCGAAAGCGATCAGTTCGAAGAGTTCCGCTCTGCGCCGCAGGGCGTAAGCCGGCTCCAGTTTGCGCAGGCCGGCCGCGAAATCCAGGTTCTCCCCCACCGTCAGGTCGTTGTAGAGCGTAAACTTCTGCGACATGTAACCGACTTTTCCTTTTATGCCCTTGCCGCCGTCGGAGAAATCCAGGCCGCCCACCGACGCCGAGCCGGAAGAGGGGATCAACAGGCCGCAAAGCATCCTGATGGTAGTGGTCTTGCCGGCGCCGTTGGCCCCGAGGAAACCGAAGATCTCCCCCTTCTCGACGCGGAAGGAAACGTCGTCTACGGCGGTGAAATCTCCGAACTTTATGGAGAGGCCTTTAACCTCCAGTGCGGGGCCGGGAGTCATTTAGCGCCCCCCCTTATAAATATTTCTTCAAAGCTCGCGGCCCCGGCGGCCTTCAGCACCGCACGCGGCTCGCCGGAGGCCAGCAGCCGCCCGGCGTCCAGCAGGTGCACCCGGGCGCAGCGCTCGGCCTCGTCCATATAGGCGGTGGAGACGATGATCAGCATGCCGGAGGCGCTCTGAGCGTAAAGCAGTTCCCAGAACTCGCGGCGGCTGATAGGGTCCACGCCGTTGGTGGGCTCGTCGAGCAGCAGGGCCGACGGCGACTGCAGCAGCGCGCACATGAGCCCGAGCTTCTTGTACATGCCGCCGGACAGCTGCCCGGCGCGGCGGGCGCTGAACTTCCCGAGGCGCGTTATCTCCAGCAGTTCCGAGGAGCGCTGCTTAAAAGTGGCGGCGTCGAGCCGGTAGAGGTCCCGGAAAAACTCCAGGTGCTCGGCTATCGACAGGTCGGGGTAGAGGCTGGCCTGCTGCGGCATATAGGCCAGCCCCGGCCTGAATTCGGCAAAGGAGGAAGGCCGCCCGTCCTTAATGTAGGTCAGGCTCCCGGCCGACGGGCGCAGCAGGCCGGCCAGCAGGCGCAGGGCGGTGGTCTTGCCGGCCCCGTCAGAACCTATCAGCCCGTGTATCAGGCCGGCGGAAAAATCCAAAGAGACGCCCCGCAGCGCCGCTGTGGCGCCGAAATGCTTCTCCAGGTTTTCCGTCCGGATGGCGTACATATTATTCCGGCAGCTTTACCTCTATGGTCATGCCGGGCTTAAGCGTCTCGTCCGGGTTGGGGAAGGACACTTTTACGGCGAAGACCAGGCGCGTGCGTTCCTTGCGGGTCTGCACGTTCTTGGGCGTGAACTCGGCCTCCGACTGTATGACGGAGACTCGCCCGGGGAACTCGCGGTCCGCGGCCTCGGGCAGGTAGCCCTTCAGTTCCATCCCGGGCTTCAGAGCGGCCAGCGCGTCGTGCGGCACGTAGATATAGGCCCACACCTCGGAGAAGTCGGCTACCGTGGCCAGCTTCGTGCCCGGCGCCACCAGCTCCCCTTTCTCCTTGTAGGCGTAGAGCAGGCGGCCGGCCACAGGCGACTTGACCGAGCACCAGTCTACTTTAAGCGCCGAATCGTCGCGCCTGTATTTCAGGCGGTCGTAATTTTCTTTGGAGACCGAGCCCCCGGCGTAAAGTTCTTCTGCTCGTTTGAAGTCGTCGGCGGCTATCCCCGCGGCCAACTTAAGGTCGGCGCAGTCCAGGGCCGCTATGACCTGGCCCTTCTTCACGGGTTCCCCCTCGCGGGCGCCGTAGGAGTCTATAACGCCCGGGCTGCGCGCCGAAAGGTCTACCTCGGTGGCCTCTATGGTGCCGGCATAGCGGAACTCTCCGCCGCTCCTCAACTTCAGAAATATGCCCGCCGCCACCGCGGCGATCAGTACGACAGGGATTATTTTCTTTTTCATATTAGTTCTCCGTCAGGCTGTCCAGTACGGCCAGCTTTAAAAGCAGCTCCGCGTTGGCCGAGGCCAGCGTGGTCCGGGCCTGCAGGGCCTTAAGATTTGCGCTCTCCACTTCCAGCCAGGTGCCGCCTCCGGACTTATAGGCGTCGTAGGCCAGCCGCGCCGCCTCGGCCGCGTCGTCCACCGCCTCTATGTTGAGGCTCTGCTCCTCCATCAGGGCGCTATAGTCGCCCAGGGCCGCGGCGTAGTCCCTGGCGGCGGACCGCGCGGCGTCGTCGCGCCTGGCCGAGGTTGCCTTGGAATAAAGGTCGTTCTCCCGCTCCCGTTGGGCCAGCCGCCCGCTCTCGAACAGCGGCAGGTTCAGCGACAGCGAGGCGGAATTCTGCAGGAAGGAGTAGATGTTGGGGCCGTTGGGATAATCCAGGGAACTCCTGGCGCCGAGCACCAGGCGCGGCAGTTTTTCCCGCCGCTGGGCCAGGGCGGAGGCGCGGTAGGCGGCGGCCGTCTGGTTGAGCGCCTCCACCGCCGGGAGACTATCAGGCAGGGCGCGCGCGGCGGCGGGCAGCAGGGCGGGCAGGATGTCCTCGTAGGCCTCGGCCCTTACCAGCAGGCCGGCCGCCCCGTCAAAGACGCTCCCGGCCATGCGGGCGTCCAGCGGCAGGCCGGAGTCCGGAGGCAGGCTGCGCCCGGTATCGAAAGCGAAATCACGCAGGGCCCCGGCCAGGTCGGCGCGGGCCCTCAGCAGGTCCCGCCGCCGGGCGGTGGTCTCCTGGCGCGCCCTTATGCCGTCCAGGCGGCTGCGCGAGCCGGCCTTAACGCCCAGCTCCACGTCCCTGTACTGGGACAGGGACAACTGCAGGGTATTGCCGATGAGGAACACCCGCTCCAGCGCCAGCTGCAGGCGGAAATAGGCCGCCCTGGCCTTCAGCACCGTCTGGCGGCGCGCATTGTCGGCCTCGGCCGAACGGGCCGCGGCGGACCGGCGCGCGGCCTCGCGGCCGTAGCGCAGGCTGCCGGTGTCCAGGGTCCAGTAGGCAGAAGGCCCTATGGAATAAGTCCAGTTATCCCCCATAGGCTTGGGGCCGCCCATGGCGGGCGGCAGGGAGATCTGCGGCACTACCTGGGCGTAGCGGAGGCTGCCCTCCAGGCTCAGGCGCGGGCGCAGCAGCGAGGACGCGGCGGCGGCGCCGGCGGCCGAGGCTTCGGCAGAGAGTCTGGCGCTAAGGTATTGGCCGGAAGAGGCGAGGGCGTCCTTCTCGGCCGCGCTCAGGGTAAGCGTCAGCTCTTCGGCCCGGGCTGCGCCGACGAACATAAGGAGTACTAATATATATCTCATAACCCTATCCCCCTCAGGGCTATCTCCGCCCTTTCGGCTATGCCGTCCTCGGAGAAGATCTCTCCCTTTATCTTTTCCAGCGGCAGGCCGCCCAGCGCCTTCACTCCGTTGCGCTCCATGATGCCGCCGATCAGCACCGGGAAGATCATCACCGGGATCAGCGCGGCGATCAGGAAAGGCAGGGAACGCTCTTTCACGGCCGACGCGGGCCGGCATTCTTCCGCCAGGACGGAAATATGGCGCACATGCTCGGTCAGGTTGACGCTGGCAAAAGTAAAAGCTTCCTTCTTGCCGTGGGCCATATCGGCGAACATCATGGGCGCGGTCTTGCGCATGCCGAGCGCAAACCTGCCCACTTCCACCAGCGCGTTCTTCAGCCTTTCCCGCGGCGTGCCGCCCGCGGATACCCCCGCCTTGAAATTTAGCATAAATTCGGCGTACATTTCCTTTAGCACAGCGTGCAGGAAATCCTCTTTAGAGCCAAAGTAGTAGTGGAACATGCCCGTGTTCACCCCCGCCCTGCGGCAGACTTCCCGCACGGCCAGGCCGGTTATGCCCTTCTCCCGCAGCAGTTCCCTGCCCGCGGCTTTTAGCTTGATGTCGGTTCCTGAAGCTGGTCTAGCCATATGCCCTCGCTTTATTCTTATACTTCCGTATAATTATACATCCGTATAACAACCTTGTCAAGGCAATTCGGGGGACACAATACTTAATTCATGAATTAAGTATTGTGTCCCCCGAATAAAAAACGCCCCGGTTGCCCGGGGCGTTTAAGACCGTTAAAAGGATCTTAGTTTACCACTTGTCGCCGTAGCCGCCGCCACCGCCGCGACCGCCGCGATCGCCACCGCGGCCACCGCCGTCACGACCGCCGCCGAAACCGCCGGAGCGGGGGCGGGCTTCCATCGGGCGAGCCTCGTTCACGGTCAGCTTGCGGCCGCCGAAATCGGAGCCGTTCAGCTTTTCCATGGCAGCGACAGCTTCCTCGTCGTTCGGCATCTCAACGAAGCCGAAGCCGCGGGACTGGCCGCTGTACTTGTCGGTGATCAGTTTCGCGCTGGAAACCGCACCGTAGGTCGCGAAAAGGCCGTTCATTTCCTCTTCGGTGGTTTTAAAGGGCAGACCGCCCACGTATATTCTCTTGCTCATTGTACTATCCTCCTAGCTATCTTTACCTGATCTCAACTCTCTCTGCTCTTTCCCAACTCTACTGCCAGTAGGATAGGCTTCGAAAAATCTTGAGTTCTCGGTTTAACTACCCCATTATTATGACATTTCAGGGCCAAAAGGTCAATATCCCGGCCGGGGAACAGCTATTTCCCCATATTCTGGAGCAGCAGGCGGGCCCTTATCCTTTCCGCGAGCGCGTCCAGGTTAACGGGCTTAGGGACGTAGTCGAAGGCGCCCAGCCTCAGGCACTCGCGCGCCACCGCTTCGTCCTCATTGCCGGTTATCATTATTATCCCGACTCCCGGCATTTCCGGGCCTATATCTTTCAGGACGTCCAGGCCGTCTTTGCCAGGCATGAAGATGTCCAGGAGGATGAGGTCCGGCTTCTTTTTCCGCGCCAGCCGCTCCGCGGCCAGCCCGTCGGGAGCGGTTATCACTTCATAGCCCGCGTCCCGTAAAAATCTGGACATCACGTTAACAATGGCAACGTCGTCGTCCGCCACAAGTATAAGCCCGCGGGCGAGCCCCGGCGCCGCGGCCGGACCCCGCCGGCCGGATGTCCTGACGCTCGGCTGCACCGGGGAGCCGAGTATCCTTGCCACCTCCGTCAGCACGTTGGAAAGGCCTTCGCCTTTGGAAAGGAAGCAGGCCGCGCCTTCGGCCATATAGGCCGCGGCGTCCTCGGGGGCGTCATACCCGGTCAGGATCATCACGGGCACGGCCTTGGTGATCTCCCGGATCTTCTGAAAAACGGCCGAGCCCGAGATCACCGGCAAGTCCCTGTCGAGTATTACCAGGTCGGGGAGGTTGTTCTTGAAGGCCAGCAGGCCGTTGCCGCCGTCGGCGGCCGTAAAGACTTCATGACCCTCCCGCGACAGGAAGATGGTCAAGGCGTCGCGCACGATACCGTCGTCGTCTATGATAAGTATTTTTGCCATAAGCCCCTCTGGTGAGAATTATAATATAAACAGAGGCGTTTTACTCTACCCTGCGGTCCTTAAGCCAGGCGCTGCCCGCGCCGGACCGGCCCTTCAGGTACTTTTTAATTTCAGAAGCTATATCCACTATCTTGGCGTAATGCTCCAGCCGCCTGCGCTCGTTGGTGGCTATGGCTATGGTAAGAGACATCAGCGGGAATTCCCTGGCGTTGCCGGCCCTGTCTTTGGCGGCTATGCCGCCCCTCAGCGCGTCCGCCTTGTTGTAGAGCCCGGGCGCCATGGCGTCGAACCTGGCCGCCACCTCCCCGGCGATAGCGGCGGCCTTTGAAGGGTCGCACATCATCACAAAGTCGTCCCCGCCGATATGGCCCACGAACACGTCCGCGGCGGCGAAATCGGCCTGCACCGCGGCCAGCACCCCGGCGGCGCTTTTTATGGCGTTGTCGCCGTTGAGGTAGCCGTAATTGTCATTATACGCCTTGAAGTTATCGATGTCGATATAGAAGAACCCCAGCGGCGCCCCGGACTTTATCCTGGCGGAGGCCTCCTCCTCTATGGCCGGCCCGCCGGGCAGCAGGGTGAGCGGGTTTGCGGCCAGCATGCGCCGGGCCCGGCGGCAGGCGCTCTCCACCCTGGCCTCCAGTTCCTCTGTATTAAAAGGCTTCGACACAAAATCGTCCGCGCCCAGGCCCAGCTCCGCGGCCTGCTCCCGCGGGCTGCTGTCCCCGCTCAGGATTATGATGGGGATCATGGCGAACCTGGCGTTCCGGCGCAGGAGGGTCAGCAGGTCGCGCCCCCCCATCCGCGGCATGTTCAGGTCGAGAAGGATGACGTCCGGCACCCTGGCCGAGATCTTTTCCAGGGCGGCTATCCCGTCCTCCGCGGTGCTGACTTCCCAGTCTCCCCCCGCGAAGACCCTGCTGATCAGGTCGTGAAAGGCAGTATCGTCGTCCGCTATCAGAAGGTTTTTTTTCATAACTCCGCCCTATTTTATCCCGCAGTTGTCTATCACGCCGCTTTCCTTGCCCATGAACTCTTCCAGTTTTTTCACCTGGGCTTCGGAGAGGACCGGGGGATTCTCCTCGTCATGATAGCGGGAGAGCAGCTCGTAGAATTTCTGCTTCACCTGGGGGTCCCGGATCTCGCTGCCGGGGTTGCGGGTCAGGCTGCCGGTCAGGAAGCCGGGCTCTTTCATTTTAGCCGCCCAGTAGCGGGCCTTCAGGTCGAAAGCCTTGTCGTTCACCCTGTCCATGCCCCTGAAAGCCGCCGAACAGTCGAACTCTCCGTCCGCGGGGGCGTCGCGGAACAGGTCGCGGGCCGGGGTCATGGCCGGGGCCGTGTTCCAGTCCATATCCGGCACCGGGGGGATTTCCATATTGCGGGCCCTGGAGGTGGCCTCCATGGACACTATCACCTTCCCGCTGACGGAATCCACCAGCCTGGCCATCACCCTTACCATTTCCCCGTCCCGGAACACCGAGCCCCTGACAAAGGCCTGGGGCCGGAGCTTGGCGGGGAGCCGGCGCAGCCAGCCCTCCTTCCCGCCGGGCTGCGCCTCCAGCGCGGCCTGGTCCAGCACCTGCAGTCTGCGGTCCGCGGCCAGGCCGGAGAGGGTCTTTTCGGCCGCGAAGCTGGCCTCGTCCTCAACGGAACCCCCGGAGGCGGAGAAGGCCCCTACCGCGACGCGGGTTATCCCGTTATCGGCGGAAGCGGCCGTCAGCCCGTCTATAAGGCGCTGGTATTCGCCGGCGGCGGAAGCGCTTCCGCCCGGCACCGCGGCGCAGCAGAAGGCCAGCGCGACGGATAAGCATGATCTGTAGATGGTTTTATTCATAACTCCTCCTACCCTAGTTATAGTGTAGGGGAAGGAGTTAATTTAAACTTCCGGGGATGTTCAGATATTGTTCAAATACCGCGGGCGGGAAGGAAAACAGAAAATTCAGAACCGCGGCCCTCCAAGGTCTTGGCCTCCAGCCAGCCGCCGTGCTGGCGCGCTATGCCGTAGGCCGCCGCCAGCGACAGCCCGGAGCCTTTGCCCCTGCCCTTGGTGCTGAAGAAAGGCTCAAAAAGCCGCGCGGCGGCCTCAGGCGTAAGGCCGGCGCCGGAATCTATCACGGAGATCTTTACGAACTCCGCGCCGGGCGGGGCAGGGACGCGCAGGGCCGGCCCTTCCGGCTTCAGAGCTTCGGCCTTTAAGGTAACTACGCCGCCGCCGGGCATGGCGTCCCTGGCGTTAGCCAAAAGGCTCAGCAGCAGTTGTTCCAGCGGGGCGGGGTCGGCCATTACCTCCGGCAGCCCGGGCCGCAGGTCCGTCTCCAGGCGCAGCCCCCCGCCCATAAGCCCCTCCGCCCTTTCACGCAGGCCGGACAGGAGCAGCGGTATCCCCACGGCCACCTTGTTAACGTTCTGCCGCCGGCTGAAGGTCATCAATTTTCTCGCCAGGTCCGCGCCTTTTGCCACCGCCTTGCGGATCTCCTCCAGGTCTTCCCGGAGCGGGTCGGTCCCCGCCAGCTGCCTGAGGTTGAGGGTGGCGTAACCCTCTATAGCGCCCAGGATATTGTTGAAGTCGTGCACCATGGCCGCGCAGACGCGGCCTTCGGCCTCAAGGGTGCGCTCGCGGCTGCGCAGCGCCAGGGCCGCCCGTTTTTCCAGCAGGGCGGCGACGGTCGCCGGCAGCAGGGCCAGGCGGTCCCCCCACAGGCAGGCGTCAGCGCCCAGTTTTACAAATTCTTCCTCCTGGTCCATGGAACCGGCGGCCACCACTACTGGCACCTCAGGCGCCAGCAGGCCGCGCTTTGCCAGTAACCCCCGCGCATTGGCGGGACCGCAGACCAGCAGGCCGCAGGAGCCGTCAACGAGCGCTCCAGCGGCGTCCTCAGCGCTGACGGGCTCACCTTTAAATTCCGCCGGCAGCCCTTCGATCGCGCCGGCGCAGAGTATTCTGTTATGGTCCATAGTGTATCGCCTGTGGCCTATTCGAACTTGTACCCGTGCCCTGTCACGCTCTGTATGCGCTCGCCCAGTTTAGCGCCGAGCTTCCTGCGCAGCGAGGAAATATGCGTCTCCACCGTATGGGGGTTGTCGTAAGTGGCCATATCGTAGCCCCAGACCGTTTCCAGCAGGTACGGCATACCCAGCACACGGCCTTTCTTCTCCAGCAGCAGGGTGAGCAGGTCGAATTCCTTGCGGGTAAGCTGCACCGGCTTGCCCCCCACTTTAGCCGTCCGGGACCCGGGGTCCAGCTCTATGCCCCTTTCCCGGATCAGGCCGCCGTCCTCAGGGGCGAGGGCGGAATAGCGGCGCAGGACGGCGTTTATCTTGACCACCAGCACCTGGAAGGCAAAAGGCTTGGCCAGGTAATCGTCGGCGCCGCGGTCATAGCCCTCCACAATATCCTCGTCCTCCGTGCGGCCCCCGGAGATCATGATCACCGGTATGCGCGCGGTCCCGGGAGAGGTCTTCAGGGCGCGGCAGAGTTCAAAACCGTCCAGGCCCGGCAGCACGGCGTCCACCACGGCCAGGTCCGGCCTGGAATCCCCGGCCATCATAAGCGCCTCCGAACCGTTATCGGTGAAGATCACGCTGAAGTCGTGGTTCTCCAGGAAACGGCGCATCACCTCCAGCATCTGGCGGTCGTCTTCCACAAGGAGTATTTTTTTCTGGGCCATAAGGGGATATTACTTTTTATTAAGCAGCCGCGCGAGCGCTCCGGCCAGGTCCTCGTACCGGTAGGGCTTGGGCAGCACCGCGTCGAACCCGAAGGACTTATACTCGGCCATGACGGGCTCCTCGGAATAACCGCTCGAGACTATGATGACGGCCTCGGGGTGGAGGCGCTTTAATTCCTGCCCGGCCTCCTTGCCGCCCATGCCGCCCGGGATGGTCAGGTCCATGATCACCGCGGCGAAGGGCCGGCCGGCCGCCTTCTCGGCGGAGTAGAGCGCCAGCGTCTCCGCGCCGTCGGCGGTTATTTCGCAGGCGTAGCCGAGCTCGGTCAGCATCCGCCTGGCCGCGCGGCTTACTATCTCCTCGTCCTCCAGCAGCAGTATCCGCCCGGAACCCTTTACCACCTCTCCCACGGACTCGGGGGCGCTCTTTAGGCAGCGCCCCGTAGAAGGCAGGAAGATACGGAATTCCGTGCCCTTGCCCGGCTCGGAGGCGGCCTCTATATGCCCGCCATGATTTTTCACCACGCTCCAGGCCATGGGCAGCCCCAGCCCGTGCCCCCTGCTCTTGGTGGTAAAATACGGTTCAAAGATGCGCGGCAGGTATTCCGCGGGGATACCTATACCGGTATCCGAGATGGTTATCTTCACATAGTCGCCGGGGGCGAGCAGGGCGGGCACAGGCTGCGCGGGCCCGACGTTTTCCGCCCGGAGCCGTATGGTACCCCCGGAAGGCATGGCCTGTATGCCGTTGAGCAGGATATTGTTCACGGCCTGCTTCAGCTGGTTCTCGTCGCCCTCCACGCTCCAAAGCCGCTCCTCCACGTCCAGCTCCTGCGCCACTGCGGCGCCGCGCGTGGCCAGCACAAAGATGTCCCGCAGGGCTTTTTCCAGGCATAGCTCCTTCTTTACGGGCTTGCCGCCGCTGGAGAAGCTCAGCAGCTGCGTGGTAAGGGCCTGCGCGCTCCTGGCGGCCTCCATGGTGTCGTGGATGATGTCGACGTTCTCTTTGCCCAGGGTCCTGGCGGACAGCAGGGAGAGGTTGGCCATGATGCCGGTGAGCATGTTATTAAAATCGTGCGCTATGCCTCCGGCCAGCGCCCCGAGCGATTCTACCCGCTGCATATTGGCCATCTCGGCCATCATGCGTTCAGTGCTCTTCCTCTCGGAAATGTCGTTCGCTACGGCCAGGAGAAATTTCTCCTCGGCGCTCTCCACCAGCTGCAGCCGCGTCTCCACGGGGTACGAGCTGCCGTCCTTGCGGAAATGTAAGGCTTCGAAGAGCAGTTGGTGCTGCTGGCCCGTAAGCAGCGGGGCCACGGCTTTCCTGAACGACTCCTCTGTGAAGTCCCGCTTTTTCAGGTCCCAGGGGGTAAGCTTTCTAATTTCATCGGCTGAATAACCGAGGTTCCTGAAGGCGCTCTGGTTGACGAAGATGAAGTGAAAATCCTCCGGGTCAAAAATATAGACCTCGTCAAAACTGGCGCCTATGGCGTCACTTAGCAGCTGCATCCGTTTATTCTGCTCGCGGTGCTCGGTTATATCGGTAAAGACACAGTAGGTCTGCCGGAACGTGCCATCCTTGTTGGTCGCCACCTTGCCGCTGAAGTTGAGCCAGCGGCGGGAGCCGTCCGGCCGCTCTATCTCAAACTCCAGCCCGTCCACCGTGCCGCTACTCTTGAAGTGTTCAAAACACTCGGAAAACCCGGCCCTGTAACCCGGCGTCATGTATTCCGACAGCGAGTGTCCCAGCACCTCCTCCCTGCCCCGGCCGAAGACCCGGCACCAGGTGTCGCTCACGGCCAGCAGCCGCCCCTGCTCGTCGAGGGACTGGTAGCCCACCGGCGTCTTTTCGAACAGTTCCTGGAAGCGCTCTTCTGATTCTTTAAGCCGGGTGATGTCCGTCCAGGAGCCGGTTATCTCGCCGCGGCGCTCCGGGGAAACGTTCAGCTGCCCGTGCACCCAGAACCAGGAGCCGTCCTTCCTGCGGAAACGGAAATCCTGCGTCAGGCTTTTTTTAGACAGCAGGTCTTTCTGCCCTTCAATTACCCCCGTCTTGTCTTCGGGATGGATATTCTCCAGCCACCAGCCGGGGGTCAGGATCTCCTCCACGGCGTAGCCGGTGATCGCGGGAGCGTTGCCGCTGATCCAGTCGGTATAGGTTTCCCCGGAGGGGGCGGTCTTCAGCGTAAAAAGTATGACGGGGGTAACGTCCATTATATGGGCCAGCTGCGCGGCCGTGTGCTCCAGCGAGTTCTGCGCCTTCTCCCTTTTCTCCTCGGACAGGATGCCGTTCAAAGCCAGGGAGATATCCGCCGCTATTTCTCCCAGCAGTTTTATCTCGTCCCCGGAGAAAAAGCCGGGCTGGCCGGAATAGGCGGACAGCACGGCGACGAGGCGGCCGTTCTCCTCCAGCGGGATAGCCGCGGAGGAGCGGTAGCCGCGCGCGAGCGCCTTTTCCCTCCAGGGCAGCATCTCGGGAGCCTCTATAATGTCGGAACAGGCCTGTATCGCCCCGGTGGCGGCCGCGAGGCCGGTGGGACCTTTAGACTCCGGGGCGTCGCTGCCGACCGGCACCTTTAGGCCGTCCAGGTAGCCGTCCACTTTGCCGGCCCAACAGTAAGGGACGATCCGGCTCAGGTCGCGGTCATACAGCCCGACCCAGGCCATGCGCAGCCCGCCCGCCGTTACGGCTATGTCGCAGATCCGGCGGTACAACTCCCCCCGGTCCCTGGTCTGGGACGCCGCCAGGTTTACCTGCGCGAGAAAGCTGTACAGGTGAAGGTTTCGCGCCGTACTCTGCTGCGCGGCCTCCAGCTCCCGGCGCAGCGCTACTTTTTCCAGGCTCTTTTTTACCGCCGGCAGGAGGTTGTCCAGGAACTCGGAGTTCTTCACCAGGTAGTCGCAGGCGCCTGCCTTCATGGCCGCCACGGCCACAGCCTCGTCGCCGCGTCCCGTCACCACCATAAAGGGCGGCATCTCCACTCCGGAAGCCCTGAGTTTTTCTATGAACTCCAGCGCGTTGGTGCCCGGAAGGGAATAGTCTATCAGCAGCAGCTCCGGCTGAGGGCCCGCGGCCAGCGCGCTCCGGCCTTCCTCGGGGGTGTAAGCCCTGCGGATCTCGAGGCCCAGGCCTTCCAGGCGCTGCGCCTCCAGTTCGCAGGTCCCCTTGTCGTCCTCCAGCACCAGCAGGGTGCCGCGCTTTACGTTATCTAAAGACATAAATCCTCGCGCTATTTAAACTTGTCCACCTTGACCACCATCAGGAACAGGCCGAGGCGCTTTACCACTTCGGCGAATTTCTCAAATTCTACCGGCTTTACCAGGTAATTGTTGCAGCCGAGCTCGTAGCAGGAGCTTACCTCCTTGGGGTCGTCAGTAGTGGTAAGCATGATCACCGGCATATTCTTGAGGCGCGGGTCCTTTTTAACCCTGCGCAGCACCTCCATGCCGTCGAGTCCCGGCATCCTGATATCAAGCAGCAGCAGATAGCCTTTGCCGCTCTCGATGCCCGGACTGCCGCTGCCGGAGAGGAAAGCCCAGGTCTCCAGCCCGTCCTTGAACCTTATTATCGGGTTGTAGACCCCGACGCTCTCAAAGCGCTCCTGGACCAGCCTGGCGTGACCGTCGTCGTCCTCCGCCATCAATATCGTTACGCCCTCGCTGTTACCGTTCATTTTCCCTCCCCCGCAGCCGGCAGTTCCACGTAAAAGACGGAGCCCTGCCCTTCCCTGGATTCGGCCCTGATACTGCCGCCGTTCTTCTCAACGATGCGCCGCACCATGGGCAGGCCTATGCCTTCGCCCCTATTCTGATTTGTCCGCTCGTGGCTGTAAAAAACGTTCCAGATCCGGTGCAGGTCCGTCTCCGGGATGCCGGGGCCGTTGTCGGCGACCCTGTAGACTACCATTTCACCCTTGAGCTCCCCCTGCACTTCCACCACCAGCCGCCGGCCCGGGTCCCGGTACTTTACCGCGTTATCCAGCAGGTTGGTGAACATCTGGTTTACCGCGCCCGGGTCCGCCTTGCACGGCGGCAGAGCCCCGGCCTTTATCTCGGCGCCGGCCTCCTGCAGTTGGAAGCGCATGGCGTCCAGGATCTTGTTTAGCAAATTATCCATCTCTATCTTTTCCGGCTTCATCTCCACGCGGCCGGCCCGGGACACTTTCAGCAGCGCTGTTATCAGCGAGTCCATTTTCCGGGAACTGCCGACAACGAATTCCAGTGCCTCCGGGATCTTTTCCCCTGTCAGTTTCTCCAGGCCGGCTTTGATCTCCCTCGGGGCCTGGGCCTGCGCCAGCCCTTCCTTGAGTTCGCGGATATAATGTTCCAGGTTCTGGCTGAAGCCCTGGATGTTCACCAGCGGGCTGCGCAGGTCGTGCGTGGTGATGTAGAGGAAGTTCTCCATCTCCTGGTTCTTGGCCGCCAGTTCCAGGTTCAACTTTTCCCTCTCCAGCTGTGCCCGCCGGCTTTGCGCCAGGGCCCGGGCCAGTTTGATCTTGCCGTAGCTCAACGTGGAGACCAGCTCGGAGAATTTCATATAGAACCGCATCACCACGTCCACCTGCTCCCTGCCAAAACGCGGGAGGCGTTCGTACGCGGCCAGGTATTCTTTCTCGTCGAAGCCGTATTTCAGCGCCTGCTGCCGGAACAGCGCCTCGTCCTGACTCTCGTCCGCGTAGAGGAACTGGCCGAGGAACAGGTTTCCGAGATGGCTGCCGCCCACCACTATCGGCGTCGCGATATCGCGCAGGTTGTTCTTGCACAGGTAAGACTTGCATTTCCCGTGTTCTACGCCTTCGGTAAGCAGCATGTCGCTTTCCAGGCAGTTGCGGTACGTCTCGGGATTCACCCGGTGGAATTTAGTGCAGATGTCCTGCCAGCCCGTACCCACCAGCACTTTGCCTTTCATGTCGATGATACCGATGCCTATCTTCGTCAGTTTGTAGAACTCGTCCATTATCACCTGGAGTTCCGGCACGTCCAGTATGTCTCCCAGTTCCAGTTCCGGCATCTCCCCTTCGGGGGACAGCAGGGCCTGGAGCTTGGCGCGGACCACGGCCTCGCTCTCGCGCAGCGCCGCCTCCGCCAACTTGCGCCCGGTTATGTCCTGCGCCGTGCCGCGCAGCCCCGTGATCCGGCCCTGGGCGTCCCGCAAGGTCTCGCTGCGGGCGGTTATCCAGCGGGCCGGCCCCGGCAGAGAGAGCTCCAGGTCCAGTTCATAAGGCTCGCCGGTGGCCATGTTCTTTTTCACCGCCGCGTCCAGCAACGCGGCGCTTTCCCGGGTGTAGACTTTCAGATGTTCTTCGTAGCCCGGCGGCCGCCTGGCCGGGTCGAGCCCGTAGATACGGTAATACTCCTCCGACCAGGTGATAGTGTCTTTTTCAGCGTCCCATTCCCAGCTGCCTATGCTGGCCAGCCGCTGCGCCTCCTTGAGATTCTTCTCGCTCCTGAGCAGCGCCTCTTCCGCCGCCCTGCGCTCGCTTATGTCCTGCACGGTCCCCACGGACCTCAGCGGGCGCCCGGCCTCGTCGTAAAAGGTCTCACAGCATTCGTTGACGTATTTTACGCGCCCGTCCTTCATCAGCAGGCGGTGCATGATATCGTAGCGGGTCTTGTTCTCCAGGGATTCGGTGTAGGCCCTGTTCACGGCCTCTCTGTCTTCCGGGTGTATGGCGCCGAGAAAGGCTTCGTAGGACGCCCCGAACTTATCCGGGTCGAGCTCAAAGATGCGGAAGATCTCCTCGGACCAGTAAAGTTTTTTAGTGCCCAGGTCCAGGGTCCAGTTGCCGATGCGCGCCAGGCGCTGGGCCTCTTTCAATTCCTGCTCGCTTCTGCGCAGCGCCGCCTCCGCCCGCTTTTGCTCCGTGACGTCTATGGTATAGCCGGCCAGGTAGCGCGGCTTGCCCTCGATGGAGATAGGGAATTTTGTGGTGATGTAGCTGCGGCCGTTCAGTTCCTCTTCCAGCACCACATCTTTTCCCTCCTTCAGCAGTTGCAGGTCATCGGATACCATTTTTTTGGCGAAATCGGACGGAAAGAGTTCGTCCATGCTCCGGCCTATAAGCTCTTTAAGCGGCCTGCCCAGCATTTTCTCGAAGTTGCGGCTCAGGAGGATGGGCCGGATCCGCTCGTCCTTGAAGAAGACGTAGATCGGGCTGTGCTCCATGAACTGCGTGAAGATCGCTTCCGTCCGCCTGAGCTCCGCCTCGGCAAGTTTCTTCCCGCCCGCGGCTTCCCGGTACGCGCGCTCATACGCCTCGGCCTGGAGCCGGAAAAGCAGGTATGCGCCCGTCCCTCCGGCACCCAGCAGGGCGAGGGTGAGCAGCGCCAGCAGGCCGGAAAACTTGCCGGCGTCACGCATTATCTCGTCCCAGTTTATTTTCGTGACCACGGCCCAGGTTGTGCCGGGCAGAGGAGACACCGCGGCCAGAACTTTGGCTCCCGAGTAATCAACTCCCCGGATCACACCCGACCTGCCTTTGAGCGCCAGGGCCGCGGGAAGTTCGGGGGTATCCAGAGGCAGCTGCTTTGCCATAGGCTTTGAGCCGCCTTTCCGGAGCCAGCTCAGGAAAGTGACCTTATCCCCATCCCGCCTTGCCAGCAGGGTTTCCCCGGTGGAGGTTGCGACGGGCCAGGCATCCAGCAGCGGGTACAGGTATTCCTTCGGGCGCGAGCGAAGCAGCAGGAACAGCTTTCTCCCGGCAGGCCCCCTTGCCGCCCGGACTACGAAGTCTATATGCGGGTCCTCATCCTCCGCGGAACGGTAGAACTCGCCGATTTCCACCTTCCCGGAAGCCCCCGCCCTTGATATGAGTTTTCTGGCTACGGGACAGAGTGATTTCAGTTTGACCCCGGCCGATACCAGCACTTGCCCGTCCGGACCGGCGATCAGGGCCGCATCGTACGGGTTATGCCTGAGGTAAGCCTCCAGCCTTTGTCTGCACAGGGCGGCGGCCTCCCTATCGCCGTGGTCGGCCGCAAGGCGATTGAGATAGACGGAAAAAAAGGGGGTATCCAGCAGGGAGTCCGCTGTCTTGACCCGCTCCCTGGTCCAATGAGTCAGATGCTCTACAGTTGCCTTCTCTACGGACAACAGCAGGTTTTCAGCGTCGGCTTTAAGTTCCGCCCTGTAATTTATATCGTACGCGATCGCGCCGCTTATTACGGCGGCCGAGACAACTGCGAACAGCGCCGTCAGACGGCGCTTCAGCCGGGAAAGGTCCGGGACAGCCTGATCGTTCAATTCCCCCCCAATGAGACCGGGCGGCCGACTGCCGGCGGATCTCTATTCCCCTAACGGAACCATTATATATATATCCGCGCCTTTTTGACCAGCGCCAGGACAGGAGTTTAACCACCGGCTTTTTTTTGCTATAAAGTCCAAGGGGCGATCATGACAAAAGACATCCGTATCTTCCTGGTAGAGGATGACCCGGTTTCCGCCGGCATAACTCTCAGGATGCTCAAAGAAGCCGGCCTGGCGGGGGCGCTGACCGCGGCCGTAACGCTGCGGGAAGGCCTCGCGGGCCTGCTGCGCGACGGGGAGAAGGTAGTCCTGCTGGACATGGGCCTGCCCGACAGCCAGGGGCTGGACACGGTGAGGGCCGTCTGCGGCCGGTTCCCTCGCCTGCCCGTGATCGTGATGACCGGCACCGACGACGAGGCCCTCGGGCTGGAGGCACTGAAGTACGGGGCGCAGGATTATCTGGTGAAGGGGCAGTTCGACGACAGGACGCTGAAGCGGGTGATCCGCTACGCCATCGAGAGGAAGGACCTGCTCAACGAGAAAGAGGAGCTGATCTTAAAACTGCAGGAGGCGCTGCACCAGGTAAAGCAGCTGACCGGCCTGCTGCCGACCTGCTGCGAATGCAGGAAGATAAGGACGCCCGAGGGCAACTGGGTGCAGATGGAAAGTTATATCAGCAAGCACTCGGAGGCCGTGTTCAGCCACGGCTACTGCGACACCTGCTTCCAGAAACATATAGCCGAACTGGACGCGGAAAAAGCGCGGAGCCAGAAGAAGAGCTGAGCCGCTACTCCCCGATATCCTCGTTCCAGAGCTCAGGGCGGGCTTTTATGAAGTCCGCCATCAGCCGCTTGCATTCCGGCAGGTCCAGATTGACCAGTTTAACGAACTTTTTGGAATAACTCTCAGGACCTTTGAAGGTCTTGTTCTCGCCTATTACGACCAAAGGGATCTTGTAGAGGAGGATGGCCCCGGTGCACATGGCGCAGGGCGAAAGGGTGGAGTAGATGGCGCAAGCCTTGTAGTCCGCCGCCTTCAGGCGGCCGGCGTTCTCCAGGCAGTCCATCTCGGCGTGGAGGATGGCGGATTTTTTCTGCACGCGGCGGTTATGGCCGCGGCCGATAATGCGGCCGTCCTTCACCAGCACGGCGCCTATCGGAATGCCGCCCTCCCGCAGCCCTTTGCGGGCCTCTTTAATAGCCTCCGATAAGAACTTCAGGTGCAGCTTTCGGTTCACTGTTAAAGTTTTGTTCATCCCCGCCTCCCTCCTGCCTGGGCCTGGGTTTAGTCCCTGGTTTAGCCCCCCCGGCCTTCTTTTTCACCAGGCGCTTGAACAGGCCCTCGGCCTTGCCCTGCGGCGCCTTTACGTTGAGCGTCAGGGAGTTGCCGCTCTTTGAGACCTTGAGCGTGCCGCTGAAACCCACCGTCTTGAAATTTATATTGCCGGCCTTGTCGGCGCAGCCCGTCATGGGGATGGGCGGCATGCCCTCCACTTTGACCGTGGCGTTAAAGCAGTTCCTGGAAGTCCGCTTTATGGAGAAGTCGCCCCGCTGCGGCTCTTCGGCGCAGTCGCCTTCGTAGGTGAAGTTGCCGAAGAACCCGACGTTGCCGGTCTTAACGGAAGCCCGGACTTTCCATTCGCAGTCGTTGTCGGAAACCACGGTCCCGCCCCACTCGCCCGGCAGGCGGTCGAAAGGCGAGGCCGCGGCGGCGCCCAGAGAAGGCAGGCACAGCAGCAGCGCTAGAACACGCGGCAGAATATGCATTTCAGGTATTCCCCCTCGGGATAGTCTGCGGCCACCGGGTGGTCCGGCCCCGCGCCCGATTTTTTAAGGATCTGCACTTTGCGGCCGGCGTTGGACGCCGCGCCGCGCAGGATGAACGAGAACTCGTCCATGGAGACCATGCCGCTGCAGGAGCAGGTGACGAAGATGCCGCCTTCCTCCACCAGCGACAGCGCTATGCGGTTGAAATCGCGGTACTTGAAGATGCCCTTGTCGCGCTCTTCGCGGCTGGACACCAGCTTGTACGGGTCCAGCACCACCATGCCGAACTTCCGCTTGAGCTCCAGCATCTGGCGCATGTAGGTAAAAGCGTCGGCGCAGACCGGGTCTATCCTGACCTTGTTGATATTGGCGTTGCGCTTGGACAGCTCGCTGGCCTCTGGGTCCAGCTCCACGCAGGTCACGGCCTCGGCCCCGCCCAGTTTGGCGGCGTAGACGCCGAAACCGCCGGTATAGGAGCAGAGGTCTATGACCTTCTTGCCGGCGGCGAGGGTGGAGGCGTAAAGCCGGTTCTCGCGCTGGTCGCAGAAGAAGCCGGTCTTGTAGCCGGACTTCATGTCTATCTCGAACTGCACCCCGTTCTCGGTGATGCGGGTCTTGCGGCCCGGGCCCGGCTCGGGCTTTATGTTGAAGCCCTCCATCTCCTGGGTATAGGAGGTGGCGCGGTGATGGAAGGAAGCGTCCGGGAAATGCTTTTTGAACGCGGCCTCGATGTTAGGCCACAGGCGGTACATGCCGAGCGAGTAGAACTCGAGGGCGATCTGGTCCTTGTAGATGTCCACCGTCAGGCCCGGCAGGCCGTCGGCGTAGTCGTGCACCAGGCGGCAGGCGTCGGTCTTGTCCTGGAGCTTGAGCACGTCGCGGCGCAGGGACACGGCGCGGGTGACGCGCTGGTCGAAGAACCGGTCCACCTGGAATTCCTCCGGGTTCTCCCGGGTGAAGATGCGCAGGGTGATCTGGCTGCGGGGGTTGTAGATGGCCACGCCGTAGGGGTTGTTGTTCTTGTCGTAGACGGCCACCATCTGCCCGGGCTCGGCGCGGTCGGCGATGTCTATCATGCGCTTGAAGGCGTTGGGGCCGGCGGGCGCGTGCGAGAGCTTTACCCTGGGCAGGCCGCCCGCTTTGGAAAATATTTTTTCAGCCATGGTGATATTATACCTAACCCTTTAAGATATCGATCCGGCGCCACAGCCCGGAGCGGAAGCGCAGGAAGAAGAACACGAACAGCAGGATGATGTAAAATCCGGCCCAGGCCCAGGCGTGGATCAGCTCCCCGCCGGCGTAGCGGGTTATGTACCAGATGCCCGGCACGAACAGGATCCAGGCGGCGGCGCTGCCGCCCAGCATCTGAAAGCGCGTGTCCCCCGCCCCGCGCAGCGCGTCGGCGAAGATCATGCCCACCCCGTCGAAGAACACAAAGACGGCCAGCACCTTCATCACAGGCCGGCTCATGGCCAGGATCTCGGCGTATTCCGCCGAATGGCCGGAGCCGAAGATATTGACGAAAAGGCCCGGCAGCAGGGCAAAAAGAGCGCCCAGGGCGAGCCCGTAAAGGGCGGCCATCTTGGCGGCGTTATAGGTGACGCGCATGGAGACGTCGGGCTTCTTCATGCCGATATATTTACCCACCAGCGTCAGCGTCGCCATGCCCAGGCCCAGCACCGGCATGAAGGCGATCATGTTGATGGAGGCGATGATATTGCTGGCGGCCAGGGAGATCTTGTCCATGGCCCCGACGATAAAGATGAAGGCGCCGAAGGCGGCGATGTCGAGGAAGAAGCCCACGCCGTTGGGGGCGCCGTACTTGATGAGCCGCAGGAACAGGCCTTTATGCACGCCGATCAGCCTGGCGGTGCGGAAGCGCCGGCGGTTATAGGGCGAGAGAATGAGTTTAAGGTAAAGCCCCAGCATCAGCGCCTGCGCGGCCACCCAGGCCAGGCCCGCGCCGGTTATGCCCAGCTCGGGGAAAGGGCCGGGCCCGAAGATGAGCAGCCAGGACAGCAGCACGCAGAAAACGCTGGCGCCCATATTCACCGACATCGGCACCTTGGTCAGGCCGCGGCCGGTAAAGAACGCCGACAGGGCGCCGTTGGTGATGGCCACTATGCCGCCTGCGTTAAGGATGAGGAAATACTGTTTTTCCAGCGGGATCACGGCGGCCGGGTGGCCGGAATGCTCTATGATGAAATACCCCAGCGGGGTGAGGAGGAGCAGCAGCAGGCCGGAGGCCAGCGACAGCCAGACGCCCTGCCACACGGCCACGGACACGCTGGCCGTTTTGCCCCGGCCGTGGTACTGGGAGACGAAAGCGTTGGTATAGCTGGCCACCCCGACGAAGAAACAGGCGAACACGAAAGCCAGCAGGCCGGCGGGCACGCAGGCGGCCAGCGCGTCCGGGCTGTAGCGGGCCAGGAACACGCGGTTGATGAACTGCATCACGGTGGTGGAGGCGGTGGAGAGGATGAGCGGGTAAGCCACCTTAAGCAGCTCGCCCGCCCCGCCCTCGCCCCGGGTGAATAATTTCATAGCAGGTCCGCGCGGACGCCGGCCGGGGCCGGCTTAGTCTTCGGTCTTCTCGCCGCGCTTGCGCTTGCTGTGGTCCAGTATCTTCTTGCGCAGGCGCAGGTTCTTGGGCGTCACTTCCACGAACTCGTCTTCCTCGACGTATTCTATAGCCTGCTCCAGGCTCATCTGGCGGTGCGGGGTAAGCGTTATGGCCATGTCGGCGGTGGAGGAGCGCATGTTGGTCTGCTTCTTCTCCTTGCAGGGGTTGACCACCAGGTCGTTGGCCCGGCAGTGCTCGCCTACGATCTGCCCGGCGTAGATGTCCTCGCCGGTGCCCACGCACATGATGCCGTGGTCCTGCAGGCTGTTGAGGGCGTAGCCGGCCGAGGTGCCCGCCTCTTTGGCTATGAACACCCCGTTGCGGCTGGGCCGGTTGAAGCTGCCCTCCGGCAGGAAGCCGTGAAAGCTGTGATGCATCAGGCCCGAGCCCTTGGTGAACGACATGAACTCGGACTTGAAGCCGATCAGCGCCTTCGACGAGATGACGTATTCGAAGCGGACGCGGCCGTCGTCGCCCACGCTCATGTTCTTAAGCTGCGCGCCACGGCTGCCCAGGCCGTTCATTACGGAGCCCTGGTATTCTGCGGGCGCGTCCAGCAGCAGCATTTCCACGGGTTCTACGGTAACGCCGTTCTCCTCGTGGGTGATGACCACCATCTTGGACACGCAGAGCTCATAGCCCTCGCGCCGCATGGTCTCGATGAGGATGGACAGGTGCAGCTCGCCGCGGCCGGAAACCTTGAAGCCCGGCTCGCCGGCGATCTCCTCGATCTTCAGGCCGACGTTGATCTGCTGCTCTTTGTAGAGGCGGTCGCGGATCTGCGTCACGGTGACGAACTTGCCCTCGCGGCCGGAGAAAGGCCCGTCGTTAGGGTAAAATTCCATCGCGAGGGTGGGCTGCTCTATCTCCAGGCCGGGCAGCACGCCGGGGTTCTCCAGGTCGCTGACGGTGTCGCCGACCTCTATGCCCTCGAGGCCGGCCACGGCCACGATGTCTCCGGAATGGGCGTCCTTTATGACGATGCGCTCGAAGTTCTTGTAGCCCATAAGCTGCATGACCTTGCGGGTCTTGGGGTCGGTGCCGGGCGAGGCGATGGAGACCTGCTGGCCGGCGCTTATCCTGCCCTGCACAATGCGGCCCACGCCGATGCGGCCGGTGTAGGAGCTGTAGTCGAGCATGGTAACCAGCAGGCGCAGCGGCTGGTCGTCGAGGTCCAGCGGGCCGGGCACGTGCTTTATGATGACCTCGAAGAGGTGCGAGAGGTCCTTGGCCGGGTGGTTGTAGTCGGCCGAGGCCCAGCCGTCGCGGCCGACGGCGTAGACCACGGGGAAGTCCAGCTGGGCGTCGGAGGCGCCGAGCTCCATGAAGAGGGAGAAGACCTTGTCCAGGGCGGCGTGGGGGTCGCAGTTGAGGCGGTCCACTTTGTTGATGACCACGATGGGGCGCAGGCCGAGGGCGAGGGACTTCTTGAGGACGAAGCGGGTCTGGGGCATGGGGCCGTCGAGGGCGTCCACGAGCAGCAGCACGCCGTCGACCATGCGGAGCACGCGTTCCACCTCGCTGCCGAAGTCGGCGTGGCCGGGGGTGTCGACTATGTGGACGGTGGTGTCTTTATAGCGGACGGAGGTGTTCTTGGAAAGGATGGTGATGCCGCGCTCTTTTTCCAGGTCGTTGGAGTCCATGATGCAGATGGCTTCCTCGCCGGATTTGTCGTGGTAGGCGCCGGTCTGCTTGAGCATGGCGTCGACGAGGGTGGTTTTGCCGTGGTCGACGTGGGCGATGATGGCGATGTTGCGCAGGTCGTGCCGGCGCTTGGCGGTGTCATGTTGCATGTGTTTATAGGTCTCCTTAAAAAAACCGGTGAAAATTACTGGCTGACGGCGCCTTCGCCGGCTTCTATGGCCTTGAGCTCTTCGGTGTAGGCGGCGATCTTGGCCTCGAGGGCGGCGATCTTGTCGCCGAGCTCTTTGACCTGGGCGTAATCGGAATGGATCTCGGGCGCGGACATTTTGGCGGCCAGCGTCTCTACCGTCTTGCGCGAGTAGGCTATTTCCTTCTTCAGGGTCTCGGCGCGGCGGCTTTTCTTGCGGACCTCGGCGTCCTGGCGCTTTTTCTCTTCCCAGTCGGCGCCGTCGGCTTTGGGGGCGGCCTTGGGCTCTTCTTTCCTGCGCGTGGAGGCGGTCTCGTGCCGGAGCTGCTCCTGGCGGTAGTTGAAGTAATCGTAATTGCCGGGGTAGACGGTGGTCTTGCCCTGCTCGATGTGCACCACGGAGTCGGCCAGGGCGTTGATGAAGTAGATATCGTGGCTGATGAAGCAGAGGGTGCCTTCGAATTCTTTCAGGGCGCCTATCAGCGCGTCCACGCTGGCGATGTCGAGGTGGGTGGTGGGCTCGTCCATCAGGATAACGTTGGGCGGGTCCATGAGCAGCTTTACCAGCATCAGGCGGCTCTTTTCACCGCCGGAAAGGACCTCGGTCTTCTTGTAGACGTTGTCGCCGGGGAACAGGAAGGTGCCCAGCACGGTGCGCACGGCCAGCTCCGGGTTCATCCGGTCGTTGTCCATGGCCTCCTGCAGCACGGTCTTGCGCGGGTCCAGTATGCCCTCGCGGTGCTGGGAGAAGTAGCCGGTCTTAACATTAAGACCGAGCACGCGCTCGCCGGAGTCCGGCTCTATCACGCCGGCCAGCATCTTGAGCAGGGTGGACTTGCCGGCGCCGTTATGGCCGAGGAAGGCCATCTTCTGGCCGCGGAGCAGCTCGAAATCGAAACCCTCGTAGACCTTTATGGGGTCGTGGTCCGGCACGTTGTAGACCTTGCTGATATTTTTCAGTTCCAGCACCTTGGTGCCGGTGCGGTTGGGCTGAGGGAAGCGCATTTTAACGGTCTTCACTTCCTGGATCAGCTCTATGCGCTCCAGCTTGTCGAGGCGCTTTATCATGCTCTGCACGCGGGCGGCGGTGGAGACGCGCGCCCGGTTGCGGGCGATGAAGTCTTCCATCTGCGCTATCTCCTCCTGCTGCAGGCGCCAGGCGGAGTAGATCTTCTCTTTCTCGGACTGGCGCTGGGCCAGGAAATTCTCGTAGTTGCCGTGGTAGACGCGCAGGGTATGGTCCTGCAGGGAAACGATGGCGCTGCAGATCTTGTTGATGAAGTCGCGGTCATGCGAGATGACGAAGATGGCGCCCTGGTAGGACTGCAGGTACTCCTCCAGCCACAGCAGCGAGTCCAGGTCCAGGTGGTTGGTGGGCTCGTCGAGCAGCAGGAGATCGGGCTTCTTGAGCAGCAGCTTGCCCATGGCCACGCGCATGGCCCAGCCGCCGGAGAGGGTGTTGACCCGGCGGGTAAAATCGGTGACCTTGAAGCCGAGGCCCATCAGGATGGCCTTGCCTTCGGCCTCTATGCGTCCGTCGTAGTCCTCCACGCCGTCGAGGGTCTCTTCTATCACGGTGCGGTCGGAGACCGGCGGGTTCTCCTGCGGCAGGTAGCCCACCACCACGCCCTTCTTGAACTGGATCTCGCCGTCGTCGGCCTCTTCGGCCCGGAGCATCATCTTGAACAGCGTGGATTTGCCGGCGCCGTTGGGGCCCACCAGGGCGAAGCGGTCGCCCTCGTTTACCTGCAGCGAGGCGTCCTCGAAGAGGACCTGGGAAGAGAAGGATTTATGTACGTTCCTGAGGGTTATCATGGGTGCGCGGCCCGCCTTGCGGGCCTCCAGTTTTAAAATTTTCCGGGAACTAGCAGGATAAATAAGGAAATCAAGCCTACCGGACCGTCTGCGCATATATTTTAGCATTTTCGCGCCCCCTTTTATATAATGACCGGAGGGAGAGAATACCCGGTTTCACATTACGGAGGCTAAATGTCCGACACTTTCATAAATATCGCCTGGGCGCTTATTTTCGCGCTGGCCGGCGGCGCGGCGGGCGCCTTCCTGCTGATCTGGTTCTCCTCGCGCATCCCGTCCGTCTTCAACAAGATCACCCCGGAGATGGACGAGGGCAAGGAGATCATCCGCGGCAACCGCGCCGTGGCTGAATATTTCGGGCGCATCGTCTCGGCCGCCATACTCGGCGTCAGCGTGATCATCGCGGCCGCCGTGCTGGGCGGCCTGATAGCGGCCCTGCACTGATGCGCTACCTGCTGCTCGCCTTACTGCTGCTCGTCCCCTCCGCTCCGGCCTGGTCCAGGGCCGGGGGCGGCGGCGGTGGTGGCGGCGGCGGGGGCTGCTTCCCGGCCGGCACGCTCATCACCACCGCGGCGGGCGGAATACCTATAGAAAAGATCAAGCCCGGCGACACGGTCCTCGCTTTTTCGGAGGACGGCATAGTGCAGGCCGGGGTCAGGCAAACCTACGAGAAGAAAGACCGCCTGCTGGTCATCCGCACGCCTAAAGGAAAGCTCACCGCCACCTCCGAGCACCCGCTGCTCACGCGCGCCGGCTTTACCGAAGTCCGCGACCT
Organism: Elusimicrobia bacterium GWB2_63_22; assembly: GCA_001799735.1. GTDB lineage: Bacteria > Elusimicrobiota > Elusimicrobia > Elusimicrobiales > UBA9959 > UBA9959. The sequence continues at coordinate 28,955 of MGUA01000034.1, forward strand.
GAAGAAAGGCATGCAGGTGGCGGTGCTGGAGGACGGCAAGCGCGTCTGGACGAAGATAAAATCCATCAAGCCGGGCGGGGTCGCCCCCGTGTACAACCTGGAAGTCGCTCCCCCTCACACTTTCATCGCCGACGGGTTCATAGTCCACAACAAGGGCGGTTTCGGCGGGAGCTACGGCGGCGGCTACAGCAGCAGCTACTCGGGCGGCCGCTACCGCCGGCGCAGCTACGGCCTGATCGACCTGATCTTTATAGGTTTAGCCGTACTGGTTGTTTTTTTTAAGAACATTTTTTCCGGCGGGCGCGGAGGCGGGGGCGGTATCTGGAGCTGGGGCTCCCCCTCAAAAAAAGCTCCGCCCATGCTGGCCAACGGCGCGGTGACGCCCCGGGCCGAAAGGACCCTGGACATCATCCGCAGCCTCGCCCGGCGCGACCCGGACTTCGAACCCAACGGGCTTGAGAACCTGGTAAGGAACACTTTCCTGCGCGTACAGGCGGCCTGGCAGGCGCGGGACTACTCCGCGCTGGCCGGCGTGATGATGCCCAACCTGCACGCCAGCCACAGCGCCAAGGTAGAATCCCTGCGCGCCAGGGGGCAGAAGAACATGATGGAGGACGTGCAGGTGGGCCACGTGGACTTTGTGCACGTGCGCTGCCCGGAGCAGAGGGAGGGCCGCGCCTTCACCGCGCTGGTAACCGCCTCCGCGCGGGATTACACTCTGGACGAAAGGCACGGCGGGCTGGTCAGCGGCAGCCGGGACCCGTCCTCCTTCCAGGAATTCTGGACGTTCCACCAGCTCAACGGGGGCTGGGCGCTGGCCCGCATCGACCAGCTGGGCGACCTGGATTTTCTCAACGCCCCCAACCTGCCGGCGGAACCTGAAAAGCCCGGGGCTTTCGCCAAGACCGGCGCAGCAGCTTTCCTGCCGGCCGGCCCCGGGGCCTTCACGGGAGCGGTTCCCGCCGCCGCCCCCACCGCGCCCGGCCTTGACTTCGCCGCCGCGGCAGCCGCGCTGCAGCCGCAGCAGCCGCCGCCTCCTCCCCCCCGCGAGGCTGAGGGGGTCATGAACCGCCAGAAGATGGAGATCGCCGCCACGCTGGCCTTTGAAAGCGTCTACGAGGCCTGGGCCAACAACGACAGCTCCCGGCTGAGCGCGGATTATGTCTCGGCCGAGGCGCTGGCCAAACTGAAGCGCGTGATGGAGGACAGGAAAGCGGAAGGCCTGACCTTCCAGTTCACCAGCCTGTTCACGCGCCGCGCGGAGGTGGTGCTGGCCGTCCCGGCCAGCAAGAGCCGCCTGCATATGGACGAATTTACCGCCCGGATAACGGCCACCGCCGTCAGAGCCATGCTGCGCAACGGCAAGACCCTGCACCGGGACACGGCCCCGCAGCCTTTCACCGAGTACTGGGTTTTCGGCCGGCAGGACAAGAGCTGGAAATTGAGGGACATCCTGCCCCGCATGGACCAGGAGAGCGAGGACCGCAGCCAGGACGGCGCTCCCGGCCCCGCTCAGATAGAATGGTACTGGCAATCCTGAAATAAAAAAACCCCGCGCCTCCCTGGGGGAAGCGCGGGGCGTTCGCCCTGACGGCGGGGCTATTTTACCCTGTTGAGCATGGGCACTACCGCGTTTATCTTGCCGGCCAGCACGCCGTGCAGGCCCAGCTTTTTGCGCAGCGCCTCGAGGAAGCGGTGTTCGGCCGTTACCAGCTTGCGGTCGGCGGCCACCATGTATACGGCCCAGGCGTAGGCGGTCTCGCGCAGGCCGGGGGTCAGCAGGGCGGCGGCCGTTTCCAGCACGGCGTCCCGGCCCTTGTCGGCTATCGCCGAAGCTATGCAGCCCATATACTCCCCGGCGTCCTCCACTTCTTCGAAGAGCGGGCTGGATACCAGCACGCCCTGCAGATCGTCGATCTCCTTTTTCTTCAGTTTGCCGTCGGCGGAAACAGCCATGATAGCCACGGCCATAATGGCGTCGGCCGGGGTCAGCAGGGTCTCCTGCTGGCAGCCGCAGGCGCAGCCGCAGATCTTTTTATCGGTTTTCTTTTTCATAATAATCCTCCGGTATCCAGTATTTAAGCTCTAACATATTTAAGCAGCTCAACCTATAAGCCGCACCTTGTAGCCGGCAGCCTCCAGCTCGGTCTTCACGAACGCCCGGCGGTCGCCCTGCAGCTCCAGCACGCCGTTCTTCACCGCCCCCCCGGCCCCCAGCCGCTTCTTGAACTTGCTGAGCAGCTCTTCCTTGCCGGCCGGGTGCATGGGCAACTTCTCCACCAGCGTCATGCCGCTGCCTTTGCCTGTTCTCCTAAATGAGATGCGGACGGGCTCGGTTTGGTTTCTTTTGCGGACCTCTCCCGCCAGGCCCTCGGCGCATTCGCAGGGGGACTTGCCGCAGTTAGGGCACTCCACCTTCCCGTCTGGACCGGTGGAATAAACAAGCCTGTCGTTATCTCCCATTAGCCGCCCCCTCCCTGGCCAGCAGGCCTTCCAGCGCCCGCATGTCCGCCTGGAACACCGGGCTTTTGCGGTAGCGTTTATAAAGTTTTTCGGCCAGTTTTTTGCCGGCCTCTATGTCGGAGGGATGGTGCACCCCGCCTATCACGCGGTCCAGGGCGGCCTCGTCGGCGCGGGCGAAGAATTCTTTCTTGCGGGACGGCACCAGGTCCGCCAGCATCAGCGCGAACAGCCGGGAGATGGTGGCGTGGCCGCTGGGATAGGCGAGCCCGCCGATGCGCCCCAGGCACGGATCCAGCGCCGGGTCGCGCAGGAACGGGCGCTGCCTTTTAAACATATCCTTAATATCCGCCGCCACCCCGTCTGTCTCGGTCTTTACCCTCTGCAGGACGGCCGCGGCGGCTGCGGGCAGGGGCGTGGGGAAAGGGCTTATATCGCCGAAGAACTCCTCGTAACCGGCGTGCGCCCCGGCGTTCGCCCTGGCGCACTGCTCCGCCGTGCGCCGGTTCTGCCAGCTCTCTATGGCGGCCAGGTCCCTGCGGTCCGCCCGGGAGCCGGCGGCGGGCGGGGCCGGGAAATCCGGCATCCGCTGCTGGTCGGCCGTTATATAATAGGTGGTGCGCGGTATTATCCACTCTTCCGCGCCCGCCAGGGCCGGAGCCAGCAAGACCGCCGCTATCAGGATGTGCCGGAGAATTTTCATGCTTAAATTTTAGCAAACAAAGCGCCTGTTCCCCCCCAATAGGGGAAAAAGATATAATTAGTTATTAGATTTTATGGAGGGGCAAATATGACCACAGCAACCAAGGAGAGCAAGAAAACCATGAAGAACGACTTTAAAGTTAAAGATATCACGCTGGCCGCCTGGGGCCGCCGCGAGATAGAGATAGCCGAGAAAGAAATGCCCGGCCTTATGGCCCTCCGCGAGAAATTCGGCGCCAAAAAACCCCTTAAGGGCGCCCGCGTAATGGGCTCGCTGCACATGACCACCCAGACCGCCGTCCTCATAGAGACCCTCTCGGCCCTCGGCGCCGAAGTGCGCTGGTGCTCCTGCAATATTTTCTCCACCTCCGACCAGGCCGCCGCCGCCATCGCGGCCACCGGCATCCCGGTGTTCGCCTGGAAGGGCGAGACCCTGGCCGAATACTGGTGGTGCACCGAGCGCGCGCTAGACTTCGGCGGCGGCAAAGGCCCCCATCTGATCGTCGACGACGGCGGAGACGCCACCATGATGCTGCACCGCGGCTTCGCGGCCGAGGATAACGCTAAAATACTCGACGCCAAGGCCGACTGCGAGGACGAGCAGGAACTCAACAAGTGCCTCAAAGCCATCCTCAAGGCCTCCCCCAAGCGCTGGCACCTGGCCGTGAAAGACTGGAAGGGCGTCTCCGAGGAGACCACCACCGGCGTGCACCGCCTGTACCAGATGCACGAGGCCGGCACTCTGATGGTCCCCGCCATCAACGTCAACGATTCCGTCACCAAGTCCAAGTTCGACAACCTCTACGGCTGCCGCGAGTCCCTGGCGGACGGCATAAAGCGCGCCACCGACGTGATGATAGCCGGCAAGGTGTGCGTGGTCTGCGGCTACGGCGACGTAGGCAAAGGCTCGGCCCGCTCCCTGCGCGGCTTCGGCGCGCGTGTCATCGTAACCGAGATAGACCCCATCTGCGCCCTGCAGGCCGCGATGGAAGGCTTCGAGGTGAAGACCGTAGAGGACACGCTCGGCGAGGGCGACGTCTACGTCACCACCACCGGCAACAAGGACATCATCCGCCTCGAGCACATGCTCAAGATGAAAGACCAGGCCATCGTCTGCAATATCGGCCATTTCGACAACGAGATCCAGGTGGAGGCCCTCAAGCGCGCCAAGGGCGTGAAGCAGGTCAACATAAAGCCCCAGGTGGACCGCTTCGACCTGCCCAACGGCCGCTCGATGTACCTGCTGGCCGAAGGCCGCCTGGTGAACCTGGGCTGCGCCAAGGGCCACCCGTCCTTCGTGATGAGCAATTCCTTCACCAACCAGACCCTGGCCCAGATCGAACTCTGGACCAAGAAGCTGGCGATAGGCGTGACCCGCCTGCCCAAGCACCTCGACGAGGAAGTGGCCCGCCTGCACCTGGAGAAGATCGGCGTCAAGCTGACCCGGCTCACCAAGGACCAGGCCGACTACATCGGCGTCAAGGCTGACGGCCCCTACAAGCCGGACCATTACCGGTATTGAACCGCCGCTGACAAAAAAAGCCCGGGGCCAAAAACCCCGGGTTTTTTTCGCTATAATGACAATACCGGACTAAATGGGTCAGGATTAGCCGCCCCCCCGGATATTCAGCGAACACGAGGTACATAATGAAGAACTACATGCTAGCCGCCGCCTGCCTGCTAGGCCTTACCGCCTGCGGGACAATGAAGGAATTTCTTTCCGACGCCGACAAATCCAGGATAGAGGCGCGCCCTAACGGAGCCTACGCCGCCATAGCCTCGGACGAGGATAAAAAAGAAGCCACGAACTACGCTTCTTTCGGGGCGAAGAATTTCTGTGAAAAGAAAGGCAAGACGGCCGTCATACTCGGCACTACCGCCAAATATGACGGGCTTTCCACCGAAAAGAACGATAAACTCCTCAAAAAAGCCAGTGAAGCGGCCCTGCTGGCCGGCGCTCCCGGCAAAGCCGCCCTCGCCGCCGACAGCATGACGGACGACGCCCTGCACGAGATACAGATGGAATTCAAGTGCGAGTAACTCCTGGCGGCGCTCTCCGCCGGAAGCGGACGGCCGAAAGCCGAACCGCAGACCGGGGCTGAGCCTTCACCGCCGCAAAAAGAGCCCGGAGCGAAAACCCCGGGCTTTTTTTGTATCATAACTGCGGGGGACCATGAAGCTCAGTTTTCTTACCATTAACGCTCACAAGGGATTTTCTCACCTGAACCGGCGCTTCGCGCTGCCGGAGCTGCGCGACTGCGTGCGCGACACGGGCGCGGACATCGTCTTCATGCAGGAGGTGGTCGGCCAGAACCTGCGCCACGCCGAGCGCTACTTCGGCTGGCCGGTCAAGCCCCAGCACGAGTTCATGACCGAGATCTCCGGCTTCAACCACGCCTACGGCAAGAACGTGGTGTATACCGCCGGCCACCACGGCAACGCCATCCTGTCGCGCTTTCCCATACTCCACTCCGAAAGGGTGGACATCTCCACTAACCGCGTAGAGAAGCGCGGGCTGCTGTACGCCAAGATCCAGCTGCCGGAGGATAAACCGCCGCTGCATTGCGTCTGCGTGCACCTGGGCCTGTTGCGCCGGTCCAGGCGCAAACAGTTCGCCAGGATCTGCGAATACGTAAAAAGCGTGGTGCCGGACCACGAGCCGGTCATCGTGGCCGGCGACTTTAACGAGTGGCGCAAAGGCAAGCACGACGAGCTGGAGACCTGCCTGCTGATGAAGGACGCCGGCCTGGCCCTGCACGGGCGCAAACTGCGCACCTTCCCGGCGGCGTGCCCGGTGCTGCCGCTGGACCGCATCTACCAGCGCGGCTTCAAGGTGCTCAAGGCGCAGGTGCTCTGCTCAGGCCCGTGGCGGGACATCTCCGACCACGCGGCCTTCCTCGCCGAGGCCGAATACACCTGGCTCCCCCGCTGACCCCCCGCTTTTTATAGAATAGTAGTTCATGCACGTGCTTCCCGTACTGCGCAGCGCGCCGGAGATACTTAAAGCCGCGGCCAAGAGCCGCCGGCTGATAGTTTCTTCCCCCCCGGGCTCGGGCAAATCCACAAAAGTTCCCCAGCTGCTGCTCGACAGCGGCAAATTTTCCGGCCGCATAGCCGTGCTGGAGCCGCGCCGCCTGGCGGCCCGCATGCTGGCCGACCGCGTGGCCAGGGAGCGCGGCGGAAGCGCCGGCGGGGAGGTGGGCTACCGGGTGCGGTTCGAGGACCGGACCGGCCCCAAAACCCGCATCGTCTTCGAGACCGAAGGCATACTGCTGCGGGAACTGGTCTCCGACCCGCACCTTAAAAAATACTCCGTCATTATCCTGGACGAATTCCACGAGCGCCACATTCACGCCGACATCACCCTGGCCGCCTGCCTGGCCCTGCAGCGGGGCCCCCGGCCGGACCTGCTGGTGGTGGTGATGTCCGCCACGCTCGACGAGGCGGCCCTAGCGCAATACCTTTCGCCGTGCGAAACGGTAAAGGCGGAAGGCACCGTCTTCCCGGTCCGCACCGTCTACTGCGGGCCAGAGCTGGCCAAGCTCCCCGCCTGGGACGCCGCCGCCAGGACCTGCGCGCAACTGCTGCCGGCCGTGAAGGAAGGCCACGCGCTGATCTTCATGCCCGGCGCCTACGAGATCGGCCGCACCGCCGCCGAGCTGGCCAAAAACCCCTCCCTCGCCGCCTTCGCGGTGATGCCGCTGCACGGCGAGATGCCGCCGGCCGCGCAGGACGCCGCGGTGGCCCCTTCCGACCGGCGCAAAATAATCATCGCCACCAACATCGCCGAGACCTCGCTGACCATAGAGGGCGTCACCGCCGTGGTGGACAGCGGCCTGGCCCGCGTGGCCCGCTACGACGGGGCGCGCGGCATCAACACCCTTTTCACCGAGGATATCCCGGCCTCTTCGGCCGCCCAGCGCGCCGGCCGGGCCGGCCGCACCGCCCCCGGCGTGTGCGCGCGGCTCTGGACCGAGCGCGCCAACGCCGGCCGCCCCGCCGCCCTGGAGCCGGAAATACTCCGCCTGGACGTCAGCGAGGCCCTGCTGACGCTCAAGGCCTGCGGTTTTAAAGGTTTCGGGGACCTGCGCTGGCTGGACCCGCCCGCCCCGCAGGACGAAGCGCGTGCCGAACAGCTTTTAAAGGACCTCGGCGCGGCCGACGCGAGCGGCGCCCTGACTGACGACGGGCGCGAGATGGCTAAATACCCGCTTCACCCGCGCTACTCCCGCATGATGACCGAAGGCGCCCGCCTGGGCTGCCGGCGGGAATGCGCGCTGATAGCCGCCGCCGCTCAGGGCCGCGGCCTCTGGCTGGCCGAGGACGGGCAGGACAACCGCAAAGAGACCGAAGGCCGCTCCGACCTGGCCGCCGTCATAAGGGCGCTGGAACGCTGCGCCGACGCTGATTTTGATTTCTTCGCCTGCCAGAAGGCGGGCTTGAAGCAGAACGCCGCGCGCGACGCGTGGCGCCTGGCCCGGCGCCTGGCCGGCGGCGCCGAGCCCGGCGGCGCCCGCGAGACGGCCCTGGCCGCCCGCTGCTTCCTGCGGGCCTTCCCGGACCGGGTAGCCGCGCTCTTCTCAGCCGAGCGGGGCCGTTACCAGCTGCCCGGCGAACGCCGCGCGCGGCTGAGCCCCCGGAGCGCCGCCGCCGGGGCGCCCCTTATCTGCGCCGGGGAAGCGCTGGAGAGCCTGCAGAGGGGCGGGGCGGACATAACCCTGTCCTTCGCTGCGGAGATAAAGGAAGAGTGGCTGCGGGAAGCTTTCCCGGGCGACATTAAAACAATTTCTCGCGCCGCGCTGGACGAGACTATGCGCACCCCGGTTACGGAAACCCTGGTGCTGTACCGCGGCGTCGTCATCCGCCGCGAAGTGACGGCGGTTAAGCCCGCCAAGGCTTCCTCCGACCTGATCGCCGAAGAATTTATCAACGGAGAGGAGCGCCTGCAGCACTGGGACGAGGAAGTGGAGGAGTGGCTGGCCCGGATAGAGTTCCTGGCCGGGGCCTGCCCTGACTTCGGCCTGGAGCCGCTCTCCGAAGAGGACCGCAAGCTTATCATAACGGATATCTGCTCCGGCGCCCGCTCCGTGGCCGAAGCGCGGGGCAGGCCGGTGCTGCCGGCGCTGCAGGACTGGTACGGTTGGGAAAAGGTGCGGCTGCTGGACCGGCACGCCCCCGCCAGGCTGGAAATGCCGGGTGGCCGCCGGGCGAAGATCAAATATCCCAAGGGCCGGGAACCTTACCTGGAAGCCAAGATCCAGGACCTCTTCCCCCTTACCGAAACCCCGCGCATTGCGGCAGGGCGGGTGCCGCTGGTGGTGCATATCCTCGCCCCCTCCATGCGCCCGGTGCAGGTGACCAAAGATCTGAAAAGTTTTTGGGCCGACAGCTACCCCAAGCTGAAGCCGGCGCTGGCGCGGCGCTACCCCAGGCATAAATGGCTATAATGGGATTAAAGAGGAAACAACCATGAAGAACTTTCTAAAACTCGCGGCCCTACCCCTGCTGGGCGCCGCCCTGCTGGCGGGCTGCGGCAAACAGCCCGGCCCCCGGGAACACCTCTCCGCCGTCCGGTCCGCCCTGCAGGTCTACTACGGAGACCATGAAGGCAAGTTCCCCGACACTCTCGACGAACTTACAAAAGACGGCAAGTACCTCCTGGAACTGCCCAAAGTGGACCTGCCCGGGCACCGGGCATCCAACGCCGTGAAATACATCTCGGGCCCGACGCTCAGCCCGAAGAACCTGACCGACGAAGGCGGCTACGCCTACTACAACTCGGACAAATATCCCGACACCAAAGGCGCGGTAGTGCTGAACTGCACCCACGCCAATAAAAAAGGCGCGCCCGTACATTCGTACTGACGCGCCCGGGCCGCTCCCTGCGGCCTAGAGGTTGAAGAAAGCCTTGATGCGCGAGAGCAGGTCCTGCTCCTCGTTCCTGAGGCCGGCAGCCGCGGCGTCCCCGGCCAGTTTCTCCCTCGCGGCGGACAGCTCTACGTGCCTCTTGGCGATGATGGCGGCGATGGAGGCCGCGATCTCCGGGCGGCTGGCGAGCACGCCGCGGAAGTTGTCGCGGTCCAGGCGGTAGCACCTCACTTCGCCGGAGGCCACCACAGTAGCCGTCCTCGGCTCGCCGGTCAGCAGGCCCATCTCGCCCAGTACGTCCCCGGCCCCGAGCTTCTTGACCATGTTGTAGCTCTCCGAGCCGGCGGCGCGCACCTGCACCTCGGCTCCGCCGGAATAAATAATGTAGAGGCAGTCTGAAACGGCGCCCTGCGCCGTTATCCGCTCCCCCTGGGAGAAGGGCGCGGACTTCAGCTTGGCGGCCAGCGTGCGCAGCTCGTCCTCGTTGAGAGGCTCGAAGACTTCCACCCCTTTGAGGGCTTCCTGGCGCCGCTCCTGCTCCGTCTGCAGCCCCCGGTCAGCCGCGTCGCGGGCGGCCTCGCTGATCACCAGCGAGCGGTTGTGCACCGAGAGCTTTATGCCGGCCCGGGAGAGGGAGTAAAAGATCTTGGAGCGCACCTTGGAATCCGTGCCGGCCGGCGAGGAGAGATCGCTGAGGTAATAGCGCACCTCGTAAACTACGCAATTCGGCAGAAAATCCTTTATGCCGCAGTACGGGACCGGCGTCCTGGCTATGCCCGCCGGCAGGTCCTCGGCGAAAGCCCTGTCCACCACGGCCGAGACCTCGCCCGGGGAGTGGTCGTAATACACGTTGAACGGCACCGCACGCCAGCGCGTATTATTCTGCGCTCTGCCCTGCACCAGCACCGGGCTCTTCATCAGGATGATATTGGGGATCACCACTATATCCCCGTCGAGGGTCTCGATGGTGGTCTGGCGCCAGCGGATCTCGCGCACTATGCCCTCGTGTTGGTCTATCTTTATCCAATCCCCCGGCATGAAGGAGTCCTCGAGGTGCAGCACCATGCCGCCGATGATGTTGCCCAGGGTGTCCTGCAGGGAAAAGGCCACCACGCCGGTGACCACGGCGGAGGTGGCCAGCACGCCGCTCAGGTCCGCGCCCGACGCGGAGATGACGGCCAGGGCCGCCAGCACGTAGGCGCCGGCCAGGATGATATCCTCCACGAACTTGGAAACGCGGGTACGCAGCTTGGGCATGACCAGCGCGAACCCCAGCACCCCGGCCACGTTTATAGCCGCTATCACCGCCAGCAGGCGCGAGACCAGCTCCCCCAGCTTGACCAGCCCTCCGGGAGTCTCCCCGCCGAGGAACTTAACGCCCAGCAAGCCCGCAATGGAGAAAAAAGCCATCAGGGCTGTGCCGCCGAGTTTTTTATGTGAACCGGGTGCCGCCCGGTACAGCAGGGCGATGGCCAGGAAAAGAAGGGAATAAAAACCTATTATCCAGGGGCCGAACAGGGCGGAGATATTTTGCATGGCTATATTGTAGAAAAATACGGGGGCTGTTCAGCGCAGGAAAAGCCGCGCGGCCAGCACCAGCTGCGCCGCCAGCGCGGGCACGCAGGCCAGCATGAAAAGGCGGCGCCGGCGGGTAGCGCAGCGGGCGACGGCGATTATGCGGGCCACTATGTCTTCGTAGTAACGGGTGGCGGTAATGCCGCCGCCGAGGTACCTGTCCAGGCGGTTGACCAGTTCCAGGTGCGTGTACCTGGCCAGGTCGCGCGGCACCAGGAAGGAATCTTCGGCGTCGATCTTCCCCACCCGCTGGTCCAGCAGCGGGATCTGCCGCGGCGTCTCGGCCAGCGGCGACAGCGCGGCCAGGCCCAGCGGCAGCACCGCGCACAGCAGCGCGACCGCAAGGAAGGACAACGGGCCTTCGCGGAAGACCCCGAGTATGATGGGCATTTCCAGAGCGGAGAAGAACATCAGTATCGCCAGTTTTATCTCGGTCCAGTCGGAAGTCCGCAGCACGCTCTCGTGTATGATCCAGAGACGGCGCTCGGGTTCCGGGTTAAGGTGGGAGGATACGCTCATAGGGGCTCCTTGAAGTTCAGCTGTCCTGCAGGCGGCGCAGCTCGCGGTCGGCGTCGCGCAGGCGCAGCGCCTCCACGTTGGCCAGGCGCTGGTAGAAGGCCGCGCCGTACGCCGGGTCGCTGGCCGTAACGGCGTCGAAAGCCTCGCGGCTGATGCAGTAAAGGTCCGTGTCTACCAGGGCCACCGCGTCGGCGGTCCTGGGCGTGCGCACCAGGAAAGCCACCTCGCCGAAGAAGTCGCCCGGCCCGAAGACGGCCAGGTGGTGCTGGCGGTGGGTGTCCTTGAGCGGCAGCACTATGCGCACGTGGCCGCGCCTGATCAGAAAAAGTTCGTGGCCGCCGCCCTTGCGCAGGAAGACCGCCTCGCCGGCCTTGACGCGGCGTTCGGAGAAAGCCAGGTGCATCCGGTCCAGCAGGGTCTTATCCAGGCCCTTCAGGAAATCTATCTGCGACAGGTCCAGCAGCTCGCCGGGGTCGGGCCGGGGCACGCCGGCCTCGTCGAGCGCCATATCCTCGGCCCATTCCAGCGCGTCGTGCAGCGTCTCGAAGACGCGGCCGCCGCCGCGGCGGTGGGTGAGCCCCAGCTGCTTGAAATAGGCCACCAGGTCCTGCCCGGTGGGCAGGCTTTGCGGCAGATGCGAGAACACCAGCGACCCGCCCCTCTCGGCCAGGCGCTCGGCCACCTGCTCCAGCATGTGCACCGCCGTAAAATCCACCGACGTCACGCGGCGCATGTCCAGAATAAGCCGGCGGCAGGTGCGCAGTTCCGCCTCTATCTCGCTGAACAGCTGGTCGGTGGTGCCGAAGAACAGGCTGCCCTGCAGTTCCACCACCAGCGTCTCCCGGCCGCGCTCGGCCAGCACGGCCTTTTCGGCCGGCAGGCGCCGCTGCTTGGAGGAGATCTCCTCGCCGGTGGCCTTGCGGCGCACCACGTTGGTGCCCATCTGCTCGCGCATGAACAGCAGGATGGAGAAAACTATGCCCACGCCGGCGGCGGTGATAAGGTCGGAAGCCAGGGCGGTGCCGGCCACAGAAACGATGACGGCGAAATCCAGGATGGTGGACTCCTTGAGCGCCAGCCGCACGCTGGAGCGGTCCACCATGCGCGCGCCGACCACGGCCAGGATGCCCGCCAGGGCGGCCACGGGGATGCGGCCTATGGCGGCGCCCAGCGCCAGGGCTGCGGCCAGGGCGAAAGCTCCCTCCAGCACGCCGGCCAGGCGGGTTTTGCCGCCGCTGGCCAGGCTCACCATGGTGGCGCCGAGGGTGCCGGCGCCCGGCATGCCGCCGAACAGCGCCGAGGAAATGTTGCCGGCCCCCTGCCCGCGCAGTTCCCGGTTGGAATCGTGCCGGGAGCGGGTTATGGAATCCGTCACCACGCAGGTCTTGAGAGTGTCTATGGAAAGCAGCACCGACAGCGTGAGCGCCGGGCCCAGCATGGCGTAGAGCTCGCTGGAACCTATATGCCCGAGGGCTTTCAGGTTGCCGGCTATGCCGTGCCAGACCGCCGCGGGGCTGGTGGAGATGGCGCCGATGATGAACGGGTTGGCGTCGAGCGCCAGCAGCTGCGGCCGGACGAGGCCGGCCAGGAAGTGCGCGGCTATGCCGGCGGCCAGGCCCAGGATGGCGGCGGGCACGCGCCTGGTAAAGCGCGGCGCGGCCACCATCACTCCCGCCGTGACCAGCGCCACCGAGAAAGCCGGCCATTGCCAGGCGCCCGGGGCCAGCACGCCCTCCAGCGTGGAAAGTTCTTTGGCCAGGCCCAGGAAGGGCCCGGCCTGCTTGAGGAGGATGAGCAGGCCGACGCCGCTCATGTAGCCGGTGACCACGGGATAAGGGATATATTTTATCAGCCGCCCGCCGCCGAGCGCGCCGTAGACCAGCTGCAGCACGCCGGAGAACACGCCGACCAGCACCAGCGAGGCCATTACGCTCTCCGGCGCGGCCCCGCCGGTAACCAGGCGCGCGCAGAGCGCCGCCATAACGGCGGCCGCCGGCGCGCAGGGCGCGGAAATAAGGTGGGGCGCCCCGCCCAGCGCCGGGGCGACAAGCCCTATGGCGACGGTGCCCAGGATGCCGGCCAGCGCGCCCGCCCCGGCGAAACCGGGGCCGAGCGGCGCGTACATGGCCACGCCGAAAGCGATAGCGGAGGGCAGGGCCACCAGCATGGCGGCCATGCCGCCCCAGGCGTCGGACCAGGCCGCGCCTTTTGGTTCGCCGGAGGTAACGTTTGATGAGAGGATTGGCATGTATTAAGCCCGGATTATTTCCTGGCGGCCTTAGCCGTCCTGGCCGCCTTCCTGGGCTGGGGTTTGCCCAGCTCGAACACGTCGTGCAGCGTGCGCACCCCGAGCTCTGAATACTTGGCCTCGATAAGGCAGGAGACCTTTATATCGGAAGTGTTGACCATGTAGACGCTGATGCCTTCGCGGGCCAGGGCCGTGAACATCTTGGAGGCCACGCCGCTGTGCAGGCGCATGCCGGCGCCCACGATGGAGAGCTTGTTGAGCCCGGAGCGCACCGCGTAGCTGCTGCCTGGGTATTTAGCCGTGATCTTTTTAGCCGCCTTCTCCGCGGCGCCCAGGTCCGCCGAGCCGCAGGTGAAGGAGACGGAAGTCGCCCTGTCCGCGCCGGTGGTGTCCTCTACTATCATGTCGATATTGATCTCGTCCTCGGCGATGGCGGTGAAGACGCCGGCCAGGATGCCGGGCTTGTCGGGGATGTTCAAGAGCGAGACCTTCACCTGGTTCTTGTCGCAGACTATACCGGCTACGGCGGCGTATTCCATTATTTCCTCCTCGGTCACCACCGAGGTGCCCGGGTTAAAATTGAGCGAAGAGCGCACGATGAGCGGGAGCCGGTTGCGGCGCGCCATCTCTACGCAGCGCGGGTGCAGCACCTTGGCGCCCAGGTAGGACATCTCCAGCATTTCCTCGTAGGTGACCTTGGGCAGCATGCGGGCGTCGGGGCAGACCGCCGGATCCGCCGTGTAGATGCCGTCCACGTCCTTGTAGAACTCCACCCGGTCGGCCTTCAGCGCCACACCCAGCGCCACGGCCGTGATGTCGGAGCCGCCGCGGCCCAGCGTGGTGATGGAGCCCTCGCGCGTGGCGCCCTGGAAGCCGGCTACCACCACAATGTAGCCGTCGTTCAGGGCTTCCAGCGTGCGCACGGTGTTAACGGATTCTATGCGGGCCTTGGAGAAGGCGCCGGAGGTGGTTATCTGCACCTGGTGGCCCAGGAAGGAGACAGCCCGGCGGCCCTCTTCCTCTATGGCCAGGGCCAGCAGCGCGGTGGTAACCTGCTCGCCGGTGGCCAGCAGCACGTCGAACTCGCGGCCTTCGCTGCGCCGCGAGACGGTTTTGCCCAGCTCTATCAGCCGGTTGGTCTCGCCGGCCATGGCCGAGACCACCACCACCACTTTATCCCCCCGGCCAGCGCTCTGGATGACGCGTTTAGCCACGGCGCGGATGCGGTCTATATTGCCGACGGAAGTACCGCCGTATTTCTGTATGATCAGGGCCATGAAATAGCTATGATAATAAAAAACAGCTTATTTATCTACAGTAGAGATGGCCTCTATCTTGGCCCAGTCCACAAAGGCATGGCTGCCCTGCCCGCGGTTGACGACCAGGCATTCCTCGGTGTCGGTCACCGACTCGGCCCGCAGCGCGCCGCCCGGCGTGGCCGCCCTGATAATGACCACGAACTGCATGTCTTCAAGCCTGTACGTCAGCTCGCCCGGTTTTGAATACTTGCTGTCCGGGTCCATGATGAACCGCTTCTTCAACACACTCTGCCAGTCTGCTCTGTTCATGTTTCCCCCTTGAGCGCTCTTGTCTGAAAATTAAAGCAAACTAACTATACAAAACAAAGACCCCGGCAAAACCACGGGAGGCTGCCGCAGCAAGGCGGACTTTCAGCAAAACCGGGTTTCTTTGTATTATAAATATATTGAGCACGAAAATTTAGTGTGTCAAAGACTCTTCGAGGAGACTACATGAAAGAACTGAACTGGCGGCTGCTATTGCTCGGAGGCTCGCTGTGCGCCGTAGCCGCGGCCGCGACGCCGTACGTGACGCTGAAACTCGGGCAGAGCGTGGACCTGACCATGGGCGGCATGTTCCTGGCCGCCTTTGTGCTGGGCAAGCGGATGAAAGGGCAGGAGCTCGCCATAGAGCTCAACATCATTCAGGCCATGATCGGCCTGGTGTCGAGCATCGCCTTCATGGTCGTTATCCTGTCGGCCTTCTTCTATATCCAGAACGTCTTCGGCCGCGACATCGGCTTTAACCTGAGCGTCTGGCAGATGTTCCTCTGGCTGATGGTCTCGGCCAGCCTCGGCGTATTCATGGGTATCTTCCCCCGCGCCTCCCTGCTGAAAGACCACTCCATACCCTGGCCGGGCAGCAAAGCCACGCTGGCCGTGGCCCAGACGCTGACCGACCCCAATGCCGGCGAAACCACCAAGCGGCGCCGCGACGTGCTGATGGTCAGCACCGGCGGGGCCGGCTTCCTGACCTTCCTGCGCGACGGCATGGGCGTGCTGCCCCCCATAGTGGGCAACGCGGCGCTCAACATCTCCATAGGCCTGGAATTCGCGGCCTTCGGCATAGGCATGCTGGTGCCGCTCTCCGTCGGACTCTCCGGCCTGCTCGGCACCTGGATAGTCAGCGCCTTCGGCGAGCAGGTGGCGCAGTACTCGGCACTCTCCGGCGTGACTCCGGAAAACTTTGCCAGCTGCCTGAGCACCCTAAACTCGGTGGGCGGCCTGGAAGGCGCGCCTAAGGCGCAGGCTATGGACTTCCTCAACGCCACCTGCGGCAAGGCGACGGAGTTCCTCGGCGCCGGATCGCACTTCAAGTACGTAGTGCAGTGGATGATGTGGCCCGCCACGGCCATGATGATAGCCGCCGCGCTGACCAGCGTGCTCGTCCCCGTCGTAAAGCATTTCTGGCAGAAGCGCGAGGTTAAGTACGAGAAGCACGAATTCAAGTCCCTGGCCGATGAGGAGATCCCGCTCTGGTGGACCGTCACCGGCATCTCCGTCTCCGTCACGCTGCTGATCTGGATGACCAGCTCCTGGTTCAACATGCCCTGGCAGGAAGTTACGCTGGCCGTGGCCATACAGCCCGTGCTGATCATCGCCGGCCTGCGCGTGCTCGGTATCACGGGCTCCGGCCCGGTCTCGCTGATGGCTAACGCCACGCAGTTCCTCTTTGGCCTTATCTGGCCCGCCCAGATCCGCTCCAACCTGGCGGCCGCCTACGTAAGCGCCAACCCGCAGGCCACGTCGGAATGCGTGGTGCCGTCGTTCTGGGTGGCGCAGCGCCTGGGCGGCAGGTTCAAGACACTGATAATCGCCATGCTGGCGGTGATACCGATAGGCGCCCTGCTTACTCCCATCATGTTCAACATGCTCGAGAAGACCTACGGCATAGGCCTCAACCCCGGCCAACTCGCGGCCCCGACGGGTCTCAAGATAGCGACGCTCGCCATAGTGATGGAGAAGGGCATCTCCTACCTCCCCTACGGCGCGCTGCAGGCCTCCGTCATCGCCATCTTCATCGGCGTTTTCTTCGAACTGATGCTCTCGGTCAAGCGGACCAACGAGCTGGGCCACGAGGTGAGCCGGTTCTGGTTCATCCCGATCCCGGCGGCGCTGGGCTTCGCGCTGATCCTGCCGGCCTCGCTGAACATAGGCATAGCCTGCGGCTCTATGATCTCGGCCATCTGGGGCCGCTTCTCGCCCGGCGAGGAAGGCTCCTTCGGCCTGTACGGCACGCCGCTGGCCTCCGGCCTGGTGGCCGGCGAAGCCATGGTGGGCGCTATCCTGCTGCCGGCCCTAGCCGCGGTGATGGACCTGCTAAAGTAACTCAGGCACCCCAAAGAAAATCCCCGGCCTCTCAGCCGGGGATTTTTTTGCCCCGTCATTCCGGCGAAAGCCGGAATCCAGTTCCCGTCTGGACTCCTGCTTTCGCAGGGGTGACGGACAACTGAAGTTTCAGGCTAAGGGCCGGTTACTGCACCTTGAGCACGTCGGAGATGACTTTTTCCAGCGCGTCCTTGGGCAGAGCGCCCTGCGCCATCTGCGGCTTGCCGTCCATAGGCACGAACAGCATGCTGGGGATGCTCTGAATGCCGAAGGCCGCGGCCAGCGCCTGTTCCTCTTCGGTGTTTATCTTGTAGACGTCCAGCTTGCCGGCGTATTTCTGCGACAGCTCGTCCAGCACCGGGGCTAGCATCTTGCAGGGGCCGCACCAGTCGGCGTAGAAATCCACTATGCACGGCTTATCGCCGGCGAATTTCCATTCATTGTTCTTCTCAAAATCGAACACTTTGGTCTTGAACGCTTCAGTAGTCAGGTTCTGCATTGTTGTTCCTCCGTTTACCGGTTCAGCGCGAAAGAAAGCCCCAGTAGGGCGCCCCAGATGACGCTCAGATACGGGCTCCTCACTATGGGGCAGGCCCCGGTGGAGCAGCCCACCAGCCTGTGCCAGAGATACCCCAGCATTCCCCCGGCCGAAACCCCCACCGCGATCGCCATGACCTGCATTTTCGCACCTCCGCCAGTTTTACCTTCGTAAATTAGATGCGCCGGGAGCCAAAAGGTTACAGCTTTGACCACTTTTGGATATAATTAAGTCTGAACGGTGCACAAAGCAAAGCATAGCAGGCTACTCATTCTCCCTATGAAAACATACTGCGTAAAGTGCTATACCACACATGATGACAGCGTCCCGTGTTTTGACGCCACCGCGCAGGCGGCAAAGGACATGGGAGTAAAAAGCAGGGAGGAACCGTCTTCCCCGGAACAGGCGCGCCGCGACGCCGCCTCTCTCCGCAAGGCCGTACTCCTTGTGATAGCGGCCGCCCTGGGCCTTCTAATCGGCGGCGCCTTCTTATTTTCCAAATAGCTTCACTACCCCCGTCCTTACAAAAAACAGGCCCCTTTCTACAGGGGCCTGAAATTTTCGAGATTGAATTGTCGGCGATTAGGGAGATAGTCATCAGCGTCCCCTATCGCCCCTCAGTCCGCGAAACTCATTTCGATGGATCGCATTTATAAGAGACAAGGTCCAAGCCGAATACTATCTCCCCGGCCTCTTCCTCACCCTCCTGCTCGAACCCAAAGCCGCGAAAGAACTTGATCGCGGCCTTATTGGCAACGCAGCAGCAGACGCAGACCCGGCCGAACTGGCCTCTTTCACGCATCTGCCTGAACAATTCCCTCACCGCCTCCCGGCCGTACCCCTTTCCCTGGTAGCGCTTGTCCGTCATCATCTGGTCGATGACGTAATTCTTTTCCGCCTGCAGGTCACGGTACAGGACAAACCCCACCATAGCACCGTCAGCGTAAACCGCTAACGGATGGGCGGTTTCATAGTAAACGTACGCCTTGGCCAGGGATTTAGCATTCGCCACTACGAACTTCACCTGCTCTTCCGCCACCGAGAGGTTTACGCATTCGCGGTAATTGTCTTTGTCTATATTTTTCAGAGTTATCATAGAATTTTTGGACTGGCTCCGCATCAGATTCCCGTCTCACCCTCCGCTACGGCTTTCTGCGGACCAGTTCTATGAAGCCGTGCGTGGAATTCAGGGGACACAACACTTAATTCATAAAAGAACCGCAGTTAAGTATTGTGTCCCCAGAACTCCGAGAGATGATTATGTCTCGCTGTCCCGGAGCCAAAAAATAAAGGCCGCTTTGCGCGGCCTTTAAATTTGGCTCCGGGACTAGGATTTGAACCTAGACAAAGGGATTCAGAGTCCCTTGTGCTACCGTTACACCATCCCGGAATAAAGCTACAGGTCTATTATATAAATTTCCGCGGCTGTCTGAAAGTATATCGGGGCACCGGGAATCGAACCCGGGACTCATGCACCCAAAGCACGCGTGATACCATTTCACAATGCCCCGAAGTCAAGACAAGGCATAGTTTATAATTTACGGAGACGGGGTTCAAACGCCGGCCCTGGCGGCCGCCGCGTCCTTTTCGTCCAGGAACCGCTCCAGCCCGGCCTTTATCGCCCAGCCGATAGCGCGCCGGTTGTCCTCGTCCAGCAGGAAGGCGCGGCTTTTATCTATGTCGCCGATCTCCAGCAGCACCCGGTAGCGGGCCTTGTTTACGTTCTCGTCCACGCTGTAGAAGGCCAGGCGGCCGGTGACGGCGCAGCGGTAGTCGTTGCGCCCCGTGGTGCTGTCGAGGTGCGTGCCGCGGTTCTCCAGGTCGGTGGCGCGGGCGATCTCCTCGATAATGATATTGGAGAGCCGGCGGTTGTCCTCCATGCCGGCGTCGCCGTCGTGGATATAGCCCCAGACCGCGTGGCGATTGGTGCCGCCGTTATTATGGATGCCGATAAAGACCAGGGGGTTCAACTCGTTGGAGCGCCGCAGCTCCCAGGCGTAGCCTGACAGTCTGCCGTCCTCCAGGGCCGAGGTGTGCGCTATCTTGGTATTGGTGCCGCTGGTGGCGTGGTGCAGGTCAGGCTGGAAGTAGCTCCAGACCTTATGCTCGTCGTAGCGGGGATAAGCGCGCATGGCGTAGCCCGCTATGGCGTCGGCGGTGAGCGCCTCGTTATAGTTCTCGCCCGTGTCGCTCTGGTGGGACGGCTGGAAGACGATAACGGGCCCCAGCGCCGAGGCCGGAGCGGCGCAGAGAAGGACAAGCAGCGCGGCGCGCAGCATTACAGAAGCCCCAGCAGGCCGTCTTTAAGCGCCTTGTCGGAAGGCTTCGGCCCGAGCCACACCCGGAACAGGGCGTCGGCGAAATCCTTGCCTTCTATCGAGCCGAGGCTCTTGCCGTTGGCTTCCAGCTCCAGCGCTTTGCCGGGCCGGTAGAGGAACAGCAGCCGGTCGCCTTTCTTGACGTCGGGGATAAGCTTGCCGAATTTCTCTATGCGCTCCTTCAAGGCCGGCAGGACCTCGCCGGCGTTATTGGTGAAGCCGTCGGCGATGGCCTTGGCCACGTCGGCGCCGTCCACCGCGCGCAGGAAAACCAGCTCTATGCGCTTTACCTGCTCCGAGGCCGCTATCTCCAGGCCGTCTTTGGACGGCTTCTCCAGGTACAGCCCGGCGACGTAGACCTTGAACACCACCTTGGTGCGCAGGCCCAGGCCGTTGAGCTGCAGCTTTTTGCCGTCGAGATCCATAGAGACGGGCATGGTTACCCCCTTGAGATTTTTGGTCTCAGGGGCGGCGTAAAGGCCGCAGGGGAGGGCCAGTAAAGTCAGCAGGGCTAATATTTTCATAGGTCTCCTTGATTTTCAAATCCGTTAAAAAGAGCGGAGCGTTAACGCCGCTTTTATGAATAATATATATTCTGACAAGGCTTTTCAATTTTGATAGGATTAGGGCAGACAAACGCTATGGATCGGTACCGTGAACATCCTGAAAGTCCTTCTACCCCTGCTAATCATTATGACCGCAATTAAACCGTCAACTGCACAGGTTTCCGCGCCGCGTTCCTGGACGCTGGCCCACTTTCTGCCCGGGGATTTCAAGGGCGCCAAGACCCAGAACCTCGCCCCGGCGCCCTTCCCGGAGGCCGCCTTCACCGTGGAGAACAGTTCCAAACCGGCGCAGCTGACCTCGTCCGAAATAGAGACCCTCTTCCCCTTCGATGAGCTGCTGCTCTCCGCCGACGCCGTTTTCTCCGGCAGCGGCGAGCTGGAGGCCGAGGCCCAGGTAAAGGCCGGCGGCACCTGGAGCCCCTGGTTCAGCTACGGCCGCTTCAATCCCCCCGCCGGCGGGACCAGCGTAAAGGACCAGCAGAACGATTTCGGCAGGATGGACGTGGACGTGCTCAAGCTCAAGCAGAAAGCCACGGCCTTCCGCTACCGCCTGACGCTTACCCCGGGCGCCGGCTCGCGGGCCGCGCTGCGCCTGGCGGCGGCCTCCTACACGGACTCCTCCGCGCCGTACAGCCAGGCAGACGCCGCGGCCAAACCGGCGCCGTTCAGCCCGGCGCGGGTAAAGGCTCCGGCCTTCTCGCAGATGATACAGCAGGTAAACTACGCCGGCGACATCTGCAGTCCGGTCTCCCTCGCCATGACCCTGTCGAGCCTGGGCGGAAAGGCCGAACCGCTGCCTACCGCCGCGGCGGTGCTCGACTCGGCCGAGAACATCTACGGCAACTGGTTCCTCAATACCGCCTATGCCGGCTCGCGCGGCTTCTACGCCTTCCTGGCCCGCCTCAACACCCTGGAGGAGGCGCGCGCTTTCATCCAGGCCGGCTCGCCGGTAATAGCCAGCGTCACCTTTGGCCCGGACGAACTTAAGAACTCCCCCCTCAAGAAGACCCGGGGGCACCTGCTGGTGATCACCGGCTTCGACGCCAAGGGCGACGTAATAACCCACGACCCCGCCGCCCCGGAGCAAAAGACCGTAGAACGCGTCTATAAACGCGCCGAGTTCGCCGCGGCCTGGCTGAAGAACAAGTACGGCACGGCCTACATCGTGACCAAAGACCTCAACCGCTTCCTCGCCGTTAAAGCCAATATGACGGAGCTGTACGCCATGCCCCCCAAGGACAAGGCCGAGCGCGGCAAGCTGATAGAAAGCCAGCTGCTCTTCAACGAGCGGGCCGAACTGCTGGAGACCGCCGGCCCCTGGGCCCGCGCCCGCGCCGTAGAGCAGCGCAGCCTGAAGACCGACGGGAAGACCCTCTCCCCCTACGAAGGCTGGCTGGAGCTGGACTCGCTGGCCTTCAGCCTGCCGCAGGTAGCCACAGCGGTGGTGAAGACCAAGACCGCCATGGCCGGCGGCACCGAGATCTCCATGGGCGTAAAGCTGCGCGTGGCCGGAGGCCTGGCCCTGCCGGCGGGCCGGCTGGCGGCCAAAGACCTGAACCAGCTGCCGCAGAAAACCCCCGCGGCCGGGCTGCGCGGCAAGATAATGACCTCCGCCCGGGCTTTCCTCGGCGACAAATATTACTGGGGCGGCCGCTCGGCCTGGGGCATAGACTGCTCCGGCCTGGTGAACCTGGCCTACCGGGCCTGGGGCCTGGACCTCCCCCGCAACGCCGGCGACCAGTTCGCCGCGTCCAGGAGCGTGGCCAGGGAAAACCTGCAGCCGGCGGACCTGATCTTCTCCTCGGACGCCAACCGCCCGGGCGCCATTACCCACGTTATGCTCTACGCCGGCGGGGGCCGCCTGGTGGAGGCCACCGGCGACAGCAACTCCGTGCGCGAGGTGACTTTCGCGGAAAAATTCGGCGCCGACTTCAAGAAGGCCAGGAACGGCATGGTCTCGCAGGGCAAGAAGATCTTCTTCCGCCGCGTGCTGAACTGAGTCCCGGCCCCGGGAACGGACCTTATGGCTACCGAAACAAAGAACCAGACCGGCCGGCTAGTCAGCGCGCTGAAGAAAGCCTACCCGGACGCCTATTGCTCGCTGGACCACCGCAGCCCTTACGAGCTGCTGATGGCCACCATCCTCTCGGCGCAATGCACCGACGAGCGGGTGAACATGGTGACGCCGGCGCTGTTCAAGAAATATCCCGGCCCAGCCGCCATGGCCGCCGCCCCCCTCCCCGAGTTGGAACGGCTGGTACACTCCACCGGCTTCTATAAGAACAAGGCCCTCTCGCTCAAGGAGGCCTCCAGGGAGATAACGGAAAAATTCAACGGCCAGGTGCCGCGCACCATGGACGAATTGCTGACCCTGCGCGGCGTGGCCAGGAAGACCGCCAACGTGGTGCTGGGCTCGGCCTACGGCATAGCCGCCGGCGTGGTGGTGGACACGCACGTCAAGCGCCTGGCCTTCCGCCTGGGCCTTTCAAAACATACCGACCCGGGCAAGATAGAGCAGGACCTGATGAAGGCCCTGCCCAAAGAAGAGTGGATCTGGTTCGCCCACGCGCTGGTGCTGCACGGCCGCGCCGTCTGCGACGCCCGCAAGCCGCTCTGCGAAAAGTGCCCGGTCGAGAAGCTCTGCCCCAGGAAAGGCGTAAAGTAGGGCGCCGCCCGGGCAAAAAAATAAGCCGCGCTAGCGCGGCTTATTTCTTTTTACGCCGGGAGTCCTACAGGTTGGTGATGTCCTGGAAGATTATCCCGCCGCCTATCACCTTGCCGTCCACGCCCTTCATGTTAATGGAGCTGTAACCGATAACTTTTTCCTTGCCGTTTACCTTGCACTTGAACTCCTGGCGCCGCACGGTCTTGCCCTGCTTAAGCACGTCGCCGATGGCGCCGACTATGTCGGGACAGAGCTGGAAGAGTTCCACTACCGGCTTGTTGAGGTACTCTTGCCCCACCTCGAAGATCTCCGAGGCCTTGGGGTTGAAAAATATAACTTTCCCTTCCAGGTCCGCGCCGATAAAGCCGCCGGAGAGGTTGTTGATGGTGCTCTCGCCTTTGAGGTTGAGCTGCTTTATAGTGGTGCCCAGCCTGACAATATACACGTCCCGCGCGGCCAGGGCGGTCATCATTTCGGCGCATTTCAGGTCATCCTCGGTGAAGGCCCCGGGGATGGAATTGATGAACTCCATTACGCCCAGCAGCTCGCCGTTGGCTATGGCCGGCACCGCGAGGGCCGACTTGGTCTGAAAGCCGGAGCCTTTGTCCACTTTCTTGGTGAACAGCGGGCTGTTCTCCGCGTCGTTGACCAGCACTGACTTGCGGCCTTCCGCGCAGAAACCGACCACGCCCTGGTAGCCGAAGGCGACGCCCACCAGGTCTCCCCCCACCGGGCCTATGCTCTTCTTGAAGGTAAGGCGCTTCTTGGCGTCGTCGGCCTCGAAGAAGCTGGCCGCGTGGCAGTTGACGATACCGGCGCCGCGGCGCGCCAGGTAGTCCCAAAGGGCCTCTTCGCCCTTGGCCGCCTCGGCGGGCAGGTCGGCGGCGAATTTGGAGATAAGTTCAAGGGGGTCGTTCATTTTTTCACCTTCTTCTGTTCGGGCCGGCGCGGCGCGCCGAAATACTGCAGCACGCCCTCCGCCATGGTCTCGGCCAGCTTCTTCTGGAAGGACGGGGAGTTCAGCATTTCTTCCTGGCGGGGCAGGATCATGTAGGCGTTCTCCACCAGGGCCGCCGGCATCCAGGTCATGCGGGCCACCAGGTAATCCCCGAAGCGCAGGCCCTCGTCGGGCAGCGGGATGTGCTTCAGGTAGGCACGGTGCAGGGCCGCGGCCAGGGCGCGGCTGTGGCGCTGGTAATGATAGATGGAAAAGCCGCGCGGCTGGGCGTAGGGATCCTCGCCGTCGCCGATGGCGTTGTTGTGGATGCTGATAAAAAGGTCGCCGCCCAGGTCGCGGGCTAGCTTGGGCCGGTCGGCGAGGTCTACGAACTCGTCCCCGGGGCGCGTCAGCAGCACGGCCGCGCCGAGGGCGGCCAGCTCGTCGCGGAGCCGATGCGCTATAGCCAGGTTCACGTTAACCTCGAAGGTCTCCTTGGGCCCGACCGCGCCGTCGAGCCGGCAGGCGCTGGAGGCCGGAATGGAGCTGAACTTTGCGTCCCGGAGCGGCGTTTTAGTGTCGCCGCACTTCAGCCAGGGGGAATGCCCGGGGTCCAGCACCACTTTAACGCCGGAGAGCGGCTTGGGCCAGGCCAGCGAAGGCCTGGGCCGGGCGCGCAGGTCCACCTGCAGGGTCCGGCCGCCGTTGGGATAGGAAATGTTATAGCCCCAGAGTTCGCCAGGGCCGGTCTCAAAGTCAATCTGGACGGTGTTAATGCCCGACTGCCGGAACGAAACGTTCCTGACCAGGGTATCGGAAGAATCGTAGACCACCCAGTTGGTGCGGAGGCTGGCGTAATAGAGGGTCACGCGCAGCCCGTTCTCCAGCTCCTCGGCGATGAAAGGTATTTTCTCGTAAAGGGTCAGGGCCGCCGAAGAACCGAAATCTGTCTTTTTAAGTTTAATGGCCCCGGTCTCGGTCAGGGGGCCGCCGGAGTAGGGAGCGCCGGCCGAGGGCTGCACTTTGGAGTCCTCTACCCAGCAGTCGGCGTCAGGGGAGAGCAGCACGCGCCGCATGCCGTTGGAGCGGCCGGCCGAGGCCAGCTTTACACCTTTGGGCAGGAACATCATGTAGCCGCCCTCGGGCGCGTTGCGCAGCACCACCGTGTCGGTGGAAGTCTCCACCATGGCGGGGGCGGAGAGCACCCGCACGCGGCCCTTAGCCTTGGCGGAGGCGCCATGGGCGAACAGGCCGCCCTTAAACCGGGCGGACGGGTAGAATTCTTTGCCCTGGTCGGCAGGCGCTATCCTGTAGACGCCGTAGTACCGGCCGGAGCCTTGCGGCGCCTCGGCCAGCGGCGCGTCCTCCAGGAGCTTCCCAAGGGAGAAAACGCCTTCCCTGCCGGGCGTGCCGTAAAGCGAGACCCGCACATAGTCCCCGGGCAGCACCTCGGAATCGGCGGCGCCGGCGGTGAACTCCAGGCTGACCGCGGCGGTGGAGGAGCGCTGTTCCGCCGGAACGCGCACGCTGAGGCGGCGCTGCGCGGTGGTGCCGTCAGCCAGCTCGCCTTTAAAAAAGAAATCTCCGGGCGAGACGGGCAGGTAGGCGATAAAGCCGCCGTTGGAATGCACCTCCACCCTTTCCCCGTTTACGGTGAAAGGGACGGTGGCGGGCGAGACATTGCCGAAGACGAAGGTTTTCTGCACGGCGGGCAGCGCGGCGCCGTCGGCGGGGTAGACGAAATTTATTTCCCCGGCGCGCAGCGGTACCGCCAGGAGCGGGAGCAGCGAGAAGGAGAGCAGGGCGGAAGGAAGACGCATAGAACCTTTTGAGTTAAAGAAAACGAAATATAAATTTAATACCGTTCAGTTACAATTATAATATATTAGAGCTTTCACTATGAACAAACCGATACTCACGGCTATCCTTTCCACCCTGCTGCTGCCGGCCGCGGCCGCCGCGTCGGATTACACTTTCATGCGCCCCTGCCCCAGGGCCAACGCCATGGGCT
Organism: Elusimicrobia bacterium GWB2_63_22; assembly: GCA_001799735.1. Taxonomy (GTDB): domain Bacteria; phylum Elusimicrobiota; class Elusimicrobia; order Elusimicrobiales; family UBA9959; genus UBA9959. Next base: position 54,988 of record MGUA01000034.1, read on the forward strand.
CGGCCTTCTCCACCGTGGAAGGCGACGCCTGCGCGGTCTTCTATAACCCCGCCAACCTGACCACGCTGGAGAACCTGGAAGTGCGCTTCGAGACCGGCCGCCGCCTGGCCGGGGACGCCCCCGCCGGCGAGGTGGCCGCGGTCTACATTCGCCCGGTCCCCGATACCGAGGACAAAGTGGCCGGCATGGGTTTCTACAGCGTCCGCCAGCGGGGCGGCCTGGGCCTCACCTCCGTCTCTTTCAGCGTCGGCAACCGCACGGTCATAAAATACCTCCAGCAGCCCCTCTACTACGGCAGCGGAGTAAAGCTGGTCAGCCTGCGCGACGGCGAAAAAAGCCACCTCGGCCTGGGCCTGGACGCCGGCGTCCTGCTGCAGGGCAGCGGCGGCCTGCGCACCGCCCTGGTGCTGTCGGACCTGGTGCTGGGCGCCGGCAAATCCCTGGCCGGCGTCACGCTCGGCAATTCCTACCGGGTCAAGGACACCCTGCTCGTGGCGGACCTGCGCGCGCGCGGTTCCTACTCCGAAGTTTTCCTCGGCGCCGAACACCAGCTGTTCAACGGCCTGCTGCAGGCCCGCGCCGGCAAGGGCGTCTCGCTGGGCGGCGGGCAGTACCTGGCCCTCGGCCTCGGCGTCAACACCCTCCCCTGGACCCTGGACCTGGCCTGGTCCATCCCCTGGCGCGGCTACCAGGAGAACTCCGGCTACTACGGCTTCAGCTTCGGCTACCGCTTCGGCGCCGAGACCTTCAGCGAGCGGCTGGTGGGCGACGCCGCGCGGCAGGCCGAGAGCCTCAAGAACCAGATAGACGACCTGCGCTTGCAGAAGTCCAACCTGGACTCCACCATCGCCACGGGCCGGGTGAACAAGAGCATGCTGGAGACCGACCTGACCCTGCTGCAGAGCCGCATGCGCGAGGCCGAGACCAACCTCAAGGAGATCCAGGTGCAGGCGGTGGAAGCCCTGTACAGAAAAGAGAATCCCCCGCCGCAGAAAAAGTACGTCCCCCCGGCGCCGGAACGCTGGCCCAAGCTGTACAAGGCGGCCCCCGGCGACACGCTGCGCTCCATCGCTGGCAAATTTTACGGCAACCCCAGCCTCTGGGAGCTCATCTACGACGCCAACCAGAAGAATATTTCCAAAGGGGCGCCGGTGGAGGGCGCGGTGCTCACCATCCCCCCGCCCCCGTCGAGGATAAAATAGCTTATGTTCAATACCATCCAGGTGATCTGCGCTTCCGAAAAGGACAAGCTGATCCTGCGCGGGATCTTTAAGAACCTCGGCGCCGACGCCGTGTTCGCCTCCGACCTCAACGACGCGCTGGCCGTGTTCGAAAAGGCCCGCCCGGCCGCGGTGTTTACCGCCGACGGCGGCGAGCCCCCGGTGGAGATCCAGCTGCGCGAGATCCGGCGCGTCGCCCCCTTTATCCCGGTCATTCCCCTCCTCAAGCGCCGCGACGCCACCCGCGCCGTGGAACTGATGAAAGCCGGGGCGATGGACTGCGCGCAGAGCCCCTGGACCGAGGAGGAGCTGCGCCCGCTGTACCGCAAAGCCGTGCGCCTGACCGGCACCCCGCTGGAACTGGACTCCTCGGCCCTCCGCCGCCGGCGCCGCTCGGCCGCGCTGGCCCTGGCGGCGTTCTTCGCCTTCGCCGGCTTCTCGGGCGGGCTCTACTACGGGTACAAGAAGTATTCCCCCAAGGCCTCCCACCCGCACACCTTCTCCCTGCCCTACGCGCACCCCACCGGCATAGTGATAAAGAAGGACGCGGTGCTCATCAGCGACTGGTTCAGCCAGGGGCTATACGAGCATTCCTTCAAGAATTTCAACATTACCAAGGTGACCAGCCTGCCGCAGGTCACCCCGGCGGCCATGACCGCCTCCCAGGACGCGCTGTGGCTGGCCGGGGTCAACGGCGTAATAGAGCGGCGCCTGCTGGACGCCCGCTACACCCAGGTCTCGCGCACCCCAGCGCTTTCCCCCGTCCCCGACGGGGCCTGCTTCGACGGCCTGTACTTCTGGACAGTCCATTCGGCCTCGGGCGTCATCACCAAGCGCATGCCCGGCGACGCGCTGACCGAGATGAAGAAGTTCAAATACCCCGGCAAAAAGCTCACGGCCTTCACCTGCGATACGCGCTTCCTGTGGGCCGCCGACCCGGACCTGAAAGCCGTGGTGAAGATGTCCCTCGACGACCCGGAGAGGATCCTGGTCCGGAGCGACCTGGACGCCTACGCCTCCAGGACCCTTAAGATAACCGCCATGGCGGCTCGCGACGGGCGGCTGTGGTTCGCGGGAGAGGACGGGGGCCGCGGCCTCGCGTTCTACCGGGATGAACCTAAATAGCGCCGACTCTTATATCCCGGCGGAGATAAAGACTTCGCTGGACCTGCCGCCCCTCTGGGGCCGGCTGGGCTCGCTTTCGCCCGGCGAGGCGGAACTGGTCAGCCACTTCGAGCTGCCGCGGGGCAAGGTAATAGCGCTGTCCTTCCAGCTCGGCCGCTCGGCCTTCGAGGAGATCCGAGCCAGGATAAAGAAAGTCCTGCGCGACGAGGACGGCTATTACAATTACTCCCTGGTCTTCCTGGACCCGGCCCAGGCCGAGCTGTTAAGGGCCGCCATCGCAGGGACTCTCCCCCCGTCCGTTTGAGGCCACCCCGTAATAAAACTATAATTTAGCGGATGACTTTCACCCGCACCCGCCTCATACTGGCAGTGCTGCTGCTTGCCGCCGCGGCGGGCGGCGGCTTCGCCTACTTCAAGTACCGCAGCTTCTCGCGCTACCTGGCGGACCAGATCGGCGGGCAGGCCGCAAAAAAACTGGGCCGCGAGGTGAAGTTCAAAAGCATTTCTTTCTCCCCCCTCAAAGGCGTGGTCATAAAGGAAGCCTGCGTCTCCCGCCGGCCGGATTTCTCGAAAGGCAGCTTTTTCTGCGCCGAGAAGGCTGTCATACGGCCCGAACTCGGGGCGCTGCTCAGGAACAAGGTCTACTTCTCCCGCGTGTCCCTGGACAAGCCCGTGCTAAAAGTACGCGAGCGGGGCGGGCGCTGGGACTTCGAGGACCTGCTGGCCCTGCTGCCTGAAACGGACAAGGGCCTGTACCTCACCTGGAACGCCAGCGAACTCGTCATGCGGGGCGCGGCGCTGGAGGCGGACCTGGAGACCTCGGGGCTTTCGCTGGCGCTCGGGGACGCGGACATCTCGCTTTCCCATTTCTCGTCGTTCGGCGGCAACTACGGGCTGGAGGCCGAAGGCCTGGTAAGGACGGTCCATAAGGGCAAACTGGTCTCGGCGCGCGTCAAGCTGGACGCCGACGCCAACTTCGAATACGGCGGCCTCTCCTCTTCCAAGGGCAGCCTGACGGCGGAAAAGCTGTCCTACGGGGCCATAACGCTGGAGCGGTTCGCCGCGGATTGGACCCTTTTCAACCTGCGCAAGCCGCTGACCGAGAAGAACTACACCGGCACTTTCAGCGCCGCCGGCCTGGTCATCCCAGGGCAGGAGAATTCCGCGCGCGACGGCGTGAGCCGCGGCCTGGCGCTTTTCTCGGCGGCCATGGGCAAGCCCGCGCCCAAAATTGAGGATATAGAAATGAGCGAGTTCGGCGCGGCCTTCCGCCTGGACGACTCGGCGGTGTCGATAAAGGATATAAAGCTGCGCACCAATTTTCTGGCCCTGGACGCGTCCCTGGCCATAGACGGCCCGTCTAAAACTGCGCAGGCCGGGCTCAGCGCGGAGATAGGCGCAAATAAGCTCGCAATGTCGGCCTCCGGGCCGCTGAAGGCCCCGGAGATAAAGCCGCTGCTTTCCGCGACGCTCTCGGCCAAGTTCAAAGAAGCGCTGGCCGGCATCGAGGCCGGCCTGCTGAAGGTCTTTCCCGTTACAGGAGAATAATATGTCTAAAAAAGTAATCGTGATCGGTTCCGGCCCCGGCGGCTACCCGGCGGCGCTGCGCCTGAAAGAACTCGGCGCCGACGTCTGCATAGTGGAGGCCTGGGATTTCGGCGGCACCTGCCTTAACCGGGGCTGTATCCCCTCCAAGGCCTTCCTGGACACCGGCCACCGGGTGCACGCCTTCGAGGGCCTGCGTAAACTTCTTAAAGACGGCTCCGGGGTCAACTTCTCCCCCGACATGCTGGACTGGGACAAGGTAAAGGCGCGCCGCGCCGACGTTATAACCAAGCTGCGCACCTCGCTGGAAAAACTTTTTCAGGCCAAGAAGATAGAGGTCATCCGCGGCCGCGCCGCCTTCTCCGGCTCCAACGAGATCACGATCACGGGGCCGCAGGGCGAAATAAAAAAGACCTTCGACGCCGCCATCCTGGCCGCCGGCACCAGGCCTTCTTTTCCCCCGCCTTTCCGCGACTTTCACGAGCAGCTCACGGATTCCGACAGGATCTTCGACCTGCCCCGGCTCCCGAAGTCGCTGCTGATAGTGGGCGGCGGCGTTATCGGCCTTGAATTCGCGTGCTTCTTCAACGCGGTAGGCGTAAAAGTGGAAGTGCTGGAGCTGCTGCCGGACATCCTCGCCGGCGAGGACCCGCAGGTAACGCGCGCGGTGCGCTCCTCCTTCGAGAAGCGCGGGGTAAAGTTCCATTTCGGCAAGAAGACCGCCTCGCTTGAGCTCGGAGCCGGCCTGAAGGCCGCGGTGCTGGAGGACGGCACGCGCATAGAGGCCGAGGAGATCCTGGTGGGCGCCGGCCGCGCGGCGGACCTGACCGGCATGGGGCTGGAAGCCCTGGGCCTGGCCTGGGACAGGCGCGGCGTAAAGGTAAGCGACCGCATGCTGACCGCCGTGCCCGGCGTCTACGCCGTGGGCGACGTCAACGGCATCTCCCTGCTGGCCCATTCGGCCAGCCGCCAGGGCGAGATAGCCGCCGAGAATATCATGGGGGCCGACCACGCCTTCGACGATTCCATTGTCCCCAAGTGCGTGTACGCCTGGCCCGAGGTGGGGTCGGTGGGCCTCAACAAGGCGCAGGCCGAGGCCAAAGGCCTGGCGGTAAAGACCGCGCGCGCCTTCTACCTGGGCATCGGCAAAGCCGTCGCCACCGACGAGACCGAGGGGTTCGCCCAGCTGGTGTTCGACGCCGGCGACGAGACGGTGCTGGGCGCCCAGATCGTGGGCGGCCCCGCGACGGAGCTGATCCACGTGATCGCGCTGGCGGTAAAGCTGAAACTCAAGCGCCGGGACCTGAAGGAAATTATTTACGCGCACCCGACCATGGCCGAAGCCATCCACGAGGCGCTGCAGAAATAAAACATGAAGATCCTGTCCTGGAACGTCAACGGCTACCGGGCGGTACTGAAGAAAGGCTTCGGCGAGTTCCTGCTCGCCGAGAAGCCCGCCATACTGGGCCTGCAGGAGGTTAAGGCCTGCACCGAGCAGCTGGCGCCCGGAGACACGGACTTCAAGGGCTATGCCTCGTCCTGGAACTGCGCCGAGAGGAAGGGCTACAGCGGGGTGGCGGCGTTCTACAGCGCCAAGCCGCTCGCCGTGACCAACGGCTTGGGCGAGGAGCGCTTCGACCGGGAGGGCCGCGTGATAACGCTGGAGTACCCGGCCTTCTACCTGCTCAACGTCTATTTCCCCAACGGCGGCCAGGGGCCCGAGCGCCTGGCCTACAAACTGGACTTCTACGAGGCGTTCCTGAACCATATCGAAAAGCTCCGCAAGACCGGCAAGGCCGTCATTTTCTGCGGCGACGTCAACACCGCCCACAACGAGATAGACCTGGCCCGCCCCAAAGAGAACGTCGGGAACTCCGGCTTCATGCCCGTGGAGCGGGCCTGGCTGGACAGGATAACGGCCCGCGGCTGGGTGGACACCTTCCGGGCGAAGCACCCGGAACCGGGGCAGTACTCCTGGTGGGATTACAAAACCCGCGCCCGCGAGCGCAACGTCGGCTGGCGCATAGACTATTTCTTCATCAACAAAGAAAAAGCGTCCCTGGTTAAGGACGCTTTCATACTGCCGCAGGTGCAGGGCTCCGACCATTGCCCCGTCGGCATAGAGCTTCAGCCGTAGCGCACCGAAATTATCTCCAGCTTCAGGTTGCCGCCGGAGCGCTCCAGCTCCGCCAGGTCACCGGCTTTTTTACCCAGCAGCGCGCCGGCCAGCGGCGAAGCCCAGTTCAGCAGCCCCGCCCCGGCGTCGGCCTCGTCTTCCCCTACGATACGGTATTCGCGCTCTTCCCCGGACGCTTCTTTTACCCGGATCAGCGCCCCGAAGCGCACGTCCACGGCGCCGGAACCGGCGTTATCCACCACCCTGGCGCTTTTTACCTGGCCCTCGTAATAGGCCAGGTCCAGCTCCGCCTGCTGCAGGTCCAGGGCGCGCTGCTCTTCAGGGCGTTTTTTGGCCAGAAGCACAGTGCGCAGCACGGCCAGTTCCGCTACGCGCAGCTTGAGCGCCTCCAGGCCGGCGGGCGTTACGTAGTTGGGCCTGCCGCTGGGCTGCCGCTTGCGCGGTTCCTCGGGAACGTCGCTGTCTTCTTTTACGAATGCTCTGCTCATAAGGCCTTTTAAACAAAACGCCCGCCCCTTGGGGGACGGGCGTTGCTGTTATGACCGCAAGTCTTAGAACTTGTAGTCGAGTTTGAAGCCGAGGTTGATGAAATCGGCGTCAAGGTCGCCGCCCACGGTGTGGTAGCGCAGCTCGGCGCCGGCGGTCATGTTCTTGTTGACCTCGTAGCCGATACCGCCGCCCAGGTTGAGCCCCAGGTCCGACGAGGAATCGTAACCGGCCACGGTCTTGTTCAGGGACGAGTGGTAAAGCTCTATGCCGGCCACGCCGTAGAAGGTCAGCATGTCCCGGGTGACGAAGTACTTGGCCACGGGGCCGATGTTGAGCACGGAGAAGCTGTAGTCGCTGTTGGCGTCGAATTCATAACCGAAAGCGTAGCCCAGCTCGAGACCGACCTTTATGTTGTCCTGCAGCAGGTAGTCCGCGGACACGCCGAGGCCCAGGGAGCTGTCCAGCACGTCGCCGGCGTCGCCGGTAGGCATCGAGTAGAAAGGCATGGCGCCGTAGGTCAGCTTGGACTGGTCAAAAGTGAAAGCGGAAGCGTTAACCGCGAAACCGACCGCCACTACAGCCGCAAGAACGAGTATTTTCTTCATTATCTATTGTCCTCCCAATAATTTTAGTAACCCATAACATGGTACAAAATTTACCGGCCCCATAAAGCCGCCCGGGCCTTAAATAGAATTTGCCCACCAATATCCATATTTGTTATAAATTTATATACCTTAACCGGTTCCCAAAAATTCCAGGAGGCAATATGTCCACCGCAACTACCGTACGCCGTACCGCTTTGAACGAGACCATGAGGAAAGCCGGCGGCAAGATGGTGGACTTCCACGGCTGGGAACTGCCCATAGAGTTCGCCGGCATCCTCAAGGAGCACGAGGCCGTGCGCAAATCCGCCGGCATCTTCGACGTCTCCCACATGGGCCAGGTCTTCGTGACCGGCGCCGACGCCTTCAAGCTGCTGCAGATCACCAACGCCAACGACCTGCGCAAAGCCACCCCCGGCAAGGGCGTGTACTCCCACGTCACCAACGAGAAAGCCGGCCTGGTGGACGACATCATCGCCTTCTGCCTGGCCGCGGACCGCTACCTGGTCATAGTCAACGCCACCACCTCCACCAAGGACTACGAGTGGTTCAAGTCCCAGGGCGCCCGCATGCACGTGAAGGTGGAGAACAAGAGCGACGATTATTCCATGATCGCCATCCAGGGCCCCAACGTGCCCAAAATGTTCGACACCTTCGCCCCGGAAGCCCTTAAACTCCCCCGCTTCGGCATAGTGGAGAAGGACCTGCACGGCGAGCATTGCTACATCAGCCGCACCGGCTACACCGGCGAGGACGGCTTCGAGATCACCGCCCCCCACTCTATAATCAACAAGCTCTGGGACGAGATGCTGGAACTGGGCCGCCCCTACGGCATAGTGCCCTGCGGCCTCGGCGCGCGCGACACGCTGCGCCTCGAGAGCGGCTACCTGCTCTACGGCCAGGACGTGGACGACGTGCATACCACCTACGAGTCCGGCTACGGCTGGGTGGTCTCGCTCGATAAGGGCGATTTCATCGGCCGCTCCATCCTGGCGGATCAGAAGGCCAACGGCGTGCAGCGCCGCCTCACCGGCCTCACCCTCACCGGCGGCGTGCCGCGCCCCGGCTGCAAGATCTTCATGGACGGCAAAGAGGTGGGCGAGCTCAACAGCGCCACCTATTCACCCACCCTCAAGAAGGGCATCGGCGTGGGCTACGTGACCCCTCCGGGTCTCAAGCCCGGCACCCCGCTGGAGGTGGAGATACGCGGCCGCCGCGTGAAGGCCGAAGTCTCGCAGATGCCGTTCCACAAGGGCACGGCCTTCAGCAAGATACTTTACACCGGCAAGCCGTAAGCTTTCAGGAATTTAGCGACTTCAAGGAGAATAATATGTCCAAACCCGAAGAACTCAAGTATACCAAGACCCACGAGTACCTGCATCCCGGCGCCGAGGCCATAGTCGGCATTTCCGACCACGCCCAGCACGAGATGGGCGACGTGGTGTTCGTAGAACTGCCGAAAGTGGGCCAGAAACTGGAGAAAGAGAAGCCCTGCGCGGTGGTGGAATCCGTAAAATCAGCTTTCGACATTTACGCCCCGGTCTCCGGCGAAGTCACCGCCGTCAACGCCGCCGTCACCGGCGAACCGGCCCTGCTCAACCAGTCCCCTCTTGAGAACGGCTGGATGTTCAAGATCAAGCCCTCCAACCCGGCCGAAGCCGAGACCCTGATGGACTGGACCGCCTACCAGGACTTCGTAAAGCAAGCGGCTCACTAAGCTGCAAAAGAAGCCCGGCGCACCTATCTGCTCCGTCATTCCGGCGCAAGCCGGAATCCAGTCCTCGCCGGGAACTGGGCACCGGCTTTCGCCGGTGTGACGGGTGAGCAAAACCCTCAGTTCCACACAGGAGCTCCCATGTATATCCCGCACACCAAGAAAGACAAAGAGGAGATGCTTAAGACCATAGGCGCTCCCTCCTTCGAAGACCTGGTAAAACAGGTCCCCTCCAAATTCCTCTGGCCCAAGTTCGACCTGCCGGCCGACAGCCTGGACGAGTCCCAGGCCGCCGCGCGCATGGCCGGGCTGGCGGGTAAGAACTGCCGCCCGCTCAACTTCGTCGGCGCCGGCGCCTACGATCGCTACACCCCGGCGGCCGTCAAGGCCATCACCTCCCGCACCGAGTTCCTGACGGCCTACACGCCCTACCAGCCCGAGGCCAGCCAGGGCACGCTGCAGGCCATCTACGAGTTCCAGAGCACGGTCTCAGCCCTCTACGGCATGGACTGCGCCAACGCCTCCATGTACGACGGCGCCAGCTCCTTCGCCGAAGCCGTCCGCGCCGCGGTGCGCGTGACCGGCAGGAAGAAGATAGTCTACGCGGCCGGCGTGAACCCGCAGTACATGGACACGCTGAAAACTTATTTCGCCCACTCGCCCGAGTATTCCTACGTCAAAGTGCCGCTTAAGGACGGCGCTATGGACCATGCCGCCCTGCCGGCCCTGCTGGAGGGAGCGGCTTGTCTGGCCGTGCAGACCCCTAATTTCCTGGGCCTGATAGAAGACATGGCCGGCGTGGCCGACCTGGTAAAGAAAGCCGGCGCCCTGCTGGTAGCCGCGGCCGACCCCGTGAGCCTCGGCCTGCTGGCCGCCCCCGGCGACTACGGCGCCGATTTTGCCGTCGGAGAAGGCCAGAGCCTCGGCCTGCCGCTCGCCTACGGCGGCCCCTACCTGGGCCTGTTCTCCTGCAAAAAAGAGCATGTGCGCCAGATGCCGGGCCGCATAGCCGGCCTCACCAAGGATAAGGACGGCCGGCGCGGCTTCGTGCTGACGCTGCAGGCCCGCGAGCAGCATATCCGCCGCGACAAGGCCGCCTCCAACATCTGCTCCAACGAGGCGCTGTGCGCCTTGGCCGCCACGGTCTATTCCGCGCTCTACGGCCCGGAAGGGCTCAAAGAACTGGCCGAGGCCAACGCCGGCGCCGCCGCGTTCGCCGCCGAGCGCCTGGGCGCCATAACGGGCTGCTCGCTCAAATTCAAAGGTCCCTTCTTCAACGAGTTCGTCCTCTCCGTGCCCGGCAAAGCCGCCGCCCTGCGCGAGAAAGCGCTGGCGATGCGCGGCGTGGACATAGGCCTGCCGCTCGCCCCGCTCTACCCCGAGCTCGGAGAGACCCTGCTGGTCTGCGCCACCGAGACCAAGACGGAAGCCGACATCTTAAAACTCGCCGACGCCATAAAGGAGGCCCTATGATCTGCTCCGTTACCGACAACAAGCTGAGCATCGAAAAGTCCGATCCCGGCCGCCGCGGCCTGTGGTGCAAAAACCCGCTGCGCGCCAAGGCCAAGCTGCCCGCCGCCCTGCTGCGCAAGTCCCCCCCGCGCCTGCCGGAACTGGCCGAGTTCGACGTGGTGCGCCATTACACGCGCCTGTCCCGCCTGAACTTCTCGGTGGACACCCACTTCTACCCGCTGGGCTCGTGCACCATGAAGTACAACCCGCGCTTTAACGAGGAGGCCGCCGCGCTGGAGGGTTTCGCCGCGCTGCACCCGCTCGCGCACGACACCTGCGCGCAGGGCACGCTGGAACTGCTCCACGACCTGTCCGCCCGCCTGACGGAACTGTGCGGCTTGGACGCCATCACCCTGCAGCCCGCCGCCGGCGCGCACAGCGAGTTCACCGGCCTGCTCTTGGCCAAGGCCTACTTCGAGGCCAGGGGCGAGAACCGCACCGAGATCGTCTGCCCCGACTCCGCGCACGGCACCAACCCCGCCACCGCGTCGATGATGGGCTTTACCACCGTCAACCTGGCTTCCAAGCCGGACGGCCGCCTGGATGTGGAGGAGCTAAAGAAGCATATCGGCCCCAAGACCGCCGTGCTGATGCTCACCATGCCCAACACCCTGGGCATCTTCGAGAGCAACATCGAGGCCATCGCCAAGGCCGTGCACGAGGCCGGCGCCCTGTTCTACATGGACGGCGCCAACCTCAACGCCCTCATCGGCATGGTCAAGCCCGGCGACTTCGGCGTGGACATGATGCACCTGAACTTCCACAAGACCTTCTCCACCCCGCACGGCGGCGGCGGCCCCGGCGCCGGCGCCATTGTGTGCAGCAAGGCCCTGGCCCCGTTCCTGCCCGTACCGACGGTGAAGAAAGAAAACGGCCGGTACGTCTCCGACTTCGGCGATGGCCGCTCCATCGGCAAGGTGAAGGCCTTCTTCGGCAACACCGGCGTGCTGGTGCGCGCCTACGCCTACATGCTGGCCCACTCGGCCAAGGAGTTCGGCGAGATAGCCGTAGCCGCCATCCTCAACGCCAACTACGTCGCGGCGCTGCTCAAGGACCTGTACCCGGCGTATTCCAAGGAGTACTGCATGCACGAATGCGTGCTCACCCCGGGCGCGGACATGACGGCCAAGGGCCTCAAAACCCTGGACATAGCCAAAGGCCTGCTGGACCGCGGCTTCCACGCCCCGACCATCTACTTCCCCAACATCGTGCATGAAGCCATCATGATAGAGCCGACCGAGACCGAATCCAAGGAAACCCTGGACGAGTTCGTGGCCGCCATGAGGGACATCCACGACAAAGGCATCGCTGACCCGCAGGCCCTCAAGGACGCCCCGCACACCATGCCCGTAAAGCGTCTCGACGAAGTACAGGCCGCAAGACAGCCGAACCTGCGCTGGTAGCGGGCGCCGCGGGGGAAGGAACGCAAAACACGGGGTCTCGCACACCGTGCTCGCCCCTCCTCCCTCGGCCCTCGCGCTTGCGTAAGCTCGGGCCTCCGGGAGGGTTTTGCTAACCCTTCCCCCGCGTCACCCTTAGTTTGGCTAAGACTATATGGAAAAAGGACTGATAATAGAGACTCCGCCCCTGGATGTGTACGAGCAGATGGCCGCCGACGAGGCGCTGTGCGAGACCATGCCCGCCCCCTACCTCCTGCGCTTCTACAACTGGGCCGAGCCGGGGATAACCTTCGGCTACTCCCAGCGCCGCAAAGCCGTCCAGCAGGCCATAGACGCCGCCGGCTGCCCCATCACCGCCGTCACCCGCCGCCCCACCGGCGGCGGCATAGTCTTCCACGAGACCGACCTCACCTTCTCCTTCATCTTCCCCTCCCCCGGCGCCTACTTCGAGCCCGGCAAGACCTACGACCGCCTGCACCGGGCCATAAACGCCGAATACGCCCGCCTCGGCGTCTCCTTCGACCTCCTCAACGAGAAGACCAAGGACTACGCGGTCAACGACCCGGTCATGAACTGCTTTGCCAAACCGGTGAACATGGATATATTGTATAATGGAAAAAAAGTGCTCGGCGGAGCGCTCCGGAAGTTCGGGGACCATATGCTCTACCAGGCGTCCTTCCAGGCCCCGGACGCCAGGACCAACGCCAAGATGCACAGGAACGCGGTGATAAAAGCTTTAGGCGGTGAGTACGGCCTCGAATGGGAGGCCGCGGCCATGCCGGAACCGGCGCAGCAGAAGGCCGCAGAGATAGCCGCGGCCAAGTACCGCGCGGCGTCGTGGAACGAGCGGATCTAGGAGGAACTCATGGTAGCTTTCGTGCTCTGCAAACTGGTAGCCGGCCTCGAACAGAAGGCCGTGCAGCAGATAAAGAACGTCCGCGGGGTTAAGGACGTCTACATGACCTTCGGCGGCTGGGACGCCATCCTGGTGGCGGAATCCGACACCATAGACAAGCTCAGCGGCCTCATAGTGCGCGAAGTGCGCGGCATACACGGCGTGCAGACCACCGAGACCCTGGTCACGACCAACCTGTAATTTTCAGACGGGGCGGAAAGAGGTTCAAGATGGAAAACACTGTATTTGGCAGGCCGGCCGACAAGCTGGTGCTGATAGTGGACGACGACGAGTCTGTACGCGAGCTCCTTGAATTCATAGTCAAGAAGGAAGGCTTCCGGATAGAGAAGGCCTCCGACGGCGAAGAGGCCCTCACCAAGGCCCGCGCCGTGAACCCCGACATCATCCTGCTGGACCTGATGCTGCCCAAGTACGGCGGCTTCGAGATCCTGCGCGAACTGCAGACCGACGAGACCTCCGGCATCCCGATAGTCATCATCACCGGCCGCTACACCGACCGCTCCACCTCCGACATGATAAAGCAGGAGCCTAACGTCAGGGAATTCATAGAAAAGCCCGTGAAGCCCCAGATCCTCACCTCCCTGCTCCACAAGCTGCTGCGCACGCAGCCGGCCATGAGGAAACCGGGCGCCTGATGGCGGTCCCAAAAGTTCTACGGAGAACGGCCTTGGCGGCCCTGGCCGCCGGGGCCTTTTTATTGCTGGCCGCCGGGGACCTGGCCCTGCGGTCGCGGAGCGCCCTGCTTAAGGCGGAGCAGGAGGAGTACTGGCGGGCCAACCCCGCCGCCAAAGCGGCGCACTTCGAAGCCGAATACTCCGGGAGGGCCGCCCAGAAAGAGAAAGCGGCCGGCGCCCAGGCCAACCCGGAAACCGCGGCGCGCGCGGCCGACCTGCGGGCCGCTGAAAAAGATTTCAGACTCTCGGAAAGTTCCGCAAAAATGGCCTATATCTGGTACCGCACGGCGGCCGAAGATTTCAATTTCCCAGGCAACCCCTGGGCGGCCAGGGCCCGGGCCCGGCTGCCCGGCGCGCTGAACGCCTGGCGGGCCGAATTGGCCGCTAAAGGCATAAAGGCCGAACCCTGGATGCTGCAGTAGCCGCGCCCCGCGCGCGCAGGAACAAGCCCGCGGCCCCCTCAAAATGAGCGCCACCGCTAAAACACTGATCGGCATACTGCTGGCCCCCGCGGCCCTGGCCGCGGCCTGGGCCACAGCCGCCGCGCTGGCGCCGGCGCTGGGGAAGTTCAACGTCACTTTCCCCCTGCTGGCGGGGGCTCTGGCCTGCGCGCTGCTGCACGCCGCCGGCCTGGGCCGGCGCCTTTACGTAGCGTCGCACGAGCTCACCCACGCCCTGGCCGCCGTCTTCACCGGCGTCCGGGTCAGAAAGATCTCGGTGCGCCGCAGCAGCGGCTATGTGCTGCTGGACTCCACCAACGCCTTCATCTCGCTGGCCCCGTACTTCATCCCCTTCTACACGCTGGCCGTTTCGGCCGCCTACTGGGCCGCGGGCCATTTCTGGCACCTCGCCCCCTACCGGCCCTGGTTCCTCGCCGCGGCCGGCTTCACCCTGGCCTTCCACCTGCTGCATACCGCCGAGATCCTGGGCGGCCCCGTGCAGAGCGACCTGCGCAAGGCGGGCGGGCCGGTCTTCTCCCTGCCGCTGCTGGTGCTGCTCAACTGCCTAGGCCTGGCCGCGGCCCTGCGGCTGCTCTTCCCGGGCCTGGTCAGCCTGCGGGCCTACGGCGCAAAGGTGTTCGAAACCCAGGCGGCGGCGTACCGGCATATTTACGAGGCGGCGCTATATGCCGTCAATACTGCTAAAATATATATACAGTCATGAAACTTTTCAGGCAGATAATGGCCAGGGTGATCTTCCTGCCGCTGATACTGGCGGCGGGCATAGCCGTTACGGCCGTCATAACGGTGCGGGTCATGTTCAAGCCGGCCGACCTGGCCGCCGTGGTGACCAACCAGTTCCAGGAGCTCCTCAAGCGCCCGGTGCGCATAGAATGGGCCAAGCTTTCCGCCACCGGCGAGATCAAGATAAAGGGCCTGACCGCCACCGAGCCGGGCCCCGAAGCCGTTAACTTCCTCAGGGCCGAGTACATCTACGCCACCTACCGCCTGCTGCCGCTGCTCAAGAAGAAGATAGAGATAGACAGCGTGGTCCTCGTCTCCCCGCAGATAGAGCTGATCAAGCGCGAGGACGGCACCTGGAACGTGGCGGATATTTTTTCGGCCTACCGCAGCGCCCCCGGCGGCAGCCGCAAAGTGAAGATAGACCGCGCCGAGATCAAGGACGGGGAGCTCCGGGTCTCTTTCCGCAAATCCCGGTCGGGCTACGTCTTCGACAACATCAACGTCGCGGTCAGGGACTTCAAACCCGACGGAGATTTTCCATTCGACGTCTCCATCTTCTTTAAGAGCGACGCTTTCAAGAAACCCGTAACGGGCCGCCTCTACGCCGAGGGCAGCGTCAACCTGGCGGATTTCAACTGGTCCTGGGCCGAGATAAAGGACCTGCACGCCGACCTCACCCTGCTGGAAAAAACCGCCAAGTTCTCCGGCGGCTTAAGGGATTTCCGCAGGCCGCGGATCACCCTGAAGGCGGAGACGCCGGCCATAAAGAGCTCCGAGCTGGCCTACCTGTTCAAATCCCCCTTCGCTTTCACGGCCCCGCGCTCCTTCTGGGAGATGGACGCCGTCTTCACCGACTCGCGCACCATCGAGACCACGCTGCTGGCCCGCCCCCTCAACATCAAGGCCGAGGGCGTCTTCGACCTCTCCCTTTCTACCCCGGAATACACGCTGGCGGTCTCGGCCCCGCCGCTCAACCTGGGGCAGCTGTCCTCCTACGGCGTCAGGCTGCCAGTGGAGAATCCCTCCGGCAAGGTCCAGGTGCGCCTCAAGGTCGCCTCGCGCCAGGGCAAGCCGGTGCTGTCGAGCATCGCGGCCGCCACCAACTGGGCCGGGTTCAAATACCGCGGCCTGGCGGTCTCGGAACTGGAAGCCTCCGCGCTGCTGGCGGAGAATTTCTCCAACAGCCATATCACCGCGGCGGGCGGCCGGCTGGCCATGGGCAAGGACCGCCTGACCGGCCTGAAGCTGAAGACCAGGATCTCCAAGGACGAGCTGTCTGTGGACTACTCGGGCAAGCTCAACGGCAAGCCGATCAAGGGCATCGTAGCCATAGGCAATCCCTTTTCCCCGTCGAAAACAGTAAAGGTCACCGGCCACTCGGCCGACCTGGTCTACGCCGACACCTGGAACCTAATCCTGAATTCGCGGCAGCTGGTCGCCAACGGCCACAAGAAGGGCCGCGGCTACGAATCCGACCTGGCCTGGCTGAAGACGCTGAAGAATTCCATCCCGGCCGGCTACGCCGCCTTCAACCTCCTCTACAAGGCGGACAAATTCAAGCACGAATATTTCGCCGCCGACCAGTTCTACGCCTCGGCCTCGCTCAAGAACATAACGGGGGACATCTCCAAGATGCGCGGCAATATCTCCCTCAAGTCCGGCGCCGGCACCTTCTACGACGTGCAACGGACCTCCGAGCAGGACCGGGTCTTCTACCTCTTCTCCCTGCCGCTGACCTTCATCCACAAGATGAACCGCACCGGCGCGCTTAAATTCGGCTACAAGGTCAACGACGTTTCGTTCAACTCCATCGGCGGGGACTACTCCCTGCTCGGCGGGGGCCGCTCCGAGATCCGCAACTTTTACATGGACGGCAAGGAATTCTCGGCCTACGCCTCGGGGCAGCTGGATTTTTCCAACGAAACTATGAACCTGAAAATTTATACAATATCAGGTAAGTACTATTCGATGGGCAGCCTGCCGGAGGCCATGACCGACGCCAGCGGCAAACCGGCCCTGGCCTTCATACTCTCGGGCAAGATGTCCAAGCCGGACTTCAAGATCATAAGCCCCAAGGATTCCGGCCGGATCATCAAGGAAGCGGCCCAGAAAGGCGCCGAGATAGATTTCGCAAGGATAGACCGTTTCGCAGGAGGAAAGAAATAATGTCCAAGCTAGGTAAATTTGACGTAGTGGGTCTTCTCCAGGAGCACGGGGCCATTCTCAACGGCCATTTCCAGATACCGTCCGGCTTCCACACCCAGACCTACATCCAGCCCTCCCTCGTCCTGCAGTACCCGCACCTGGCCCAGAAAGTGGCCAAGGAGATGGCGGCCAAGTTCCCCATGGAGATCAACGTGGTGATCTCCCCCTCCGTCGGCTCCATGTCCATCGGCCAGGAAGTGGCCAGGGTCAAGAAGGCCCGCTCCATCTTCACCGAGCGCATCAACGGCGTGATGGTGCTCAAGCGCGATTTCAAGATCTCCGAGGGCGAAAGGGTGCTGGTGGTGGACGACGTGCTCAACTCCGGCCGCATGTGCGGCGAGGCCATCAACCTGGCCCGCGGCTACGGCGCCAAGGTCATAGGCGTGGCCGCCATAGTGGACCGCTCCACCGGCGACCTGACGCTCAACGTGCCCGTGCGCGGCCTGATCTCCTACCCGCTCCAGCTTTTCCCGCCCGACAACTGCCCGCTCTGCAGGCAGAAGCTGCCGCTCACGATACCCGGCTCCACCGTACACCACGTGCACGGCCAGGAATAAGGAACCAGAATTCAGGCCCGGCGCTGCCGGGGCGGCTAAGGGCCGTCCCGGCGTATTCCGGGGTCCCGTAATATGAAGACCAACTGCATAGCCCTCCTTTCGGATTTCGGCACCAACGACCCTTTCGTGGGGACGATGAAAGGCGTGCTGCTCTCCAAGGCGCCCGGCCTGTCCATCATCGACATCACCCACCAGGTCCCGCCGCAGGACATCCAGACCGCGGCGTTCTACCTGATGGCCGCCATGCCGTACATGCCCAGGCACACCCTGTTCATGACCGTGGTGGACCCTACCGTCGGCACCGGCCGCGGCATCGTCTGGGCCAGGACGGAGAATTACCAGTTCCTCTCGCCCGACAACGGCCTGATCAGCTGGGTGGAGCAGAAGGAAAAGATCAAGGAGGCCCGCTTCGTCAGCAACTCCTCCCTGTTCATGGACAATATCAGCTCCACCTTCCACGGCCGCGACATCATGGCCCCGGTGGCGGCGGCCATAGCCAAGGGCCTCCCCGAGAAAAAGATCGGGCCCGTCTTCAACGAGTACCGCCGCTTCCCGTTCCCCCAGCCAGTTAAGGCCGGCAACCGGATCAGCGGGCAGGTCATCGCCATAGACCATTTCGGCAACGTGATCACCAACATAAAGCGCGACTACCTCAGCGCCAAGGCCGTCTTCAACATTTCCGACCGGATGCTCAAGGACCTCAAGCTCACCTATGCCTCGGTCCCGGAAGGCGAGGCGCTGGCCCTGATCGGCTCCTTCGGCTTCCTTGAATTCTGCGTGCGCAACGGCAGCTTCGCCCGCGCCTTCGACGTAAAGATCGGCTCCCCCGTGGAAGCCATCGTCTCAATTGATGAATAATATAAAAACAATGAAACTCAAGCGCGAAGCCCTGCGGCGCCGCGCCCTAGGCCACGCCTGGATCTTCTCCAACGAACTGGAGATGGTGGACACCTCTATAGCGCCCGGCACCATCTGCGGCCTGCTATACCCCGACGGCAAACCCGCCGGGATAGGCTTCTTCAACCCGAAAAGCCTCATCGCGGTACGCCTGCTGGCGCAGAACACGCTGGAGCTGCCGGCGGATTTCATAAAAGAGCGCCTGGCCGCGGCCCTCGCCTACCGGGAAACCCTGGGCGTGGACCGGGCCTGCCGCATCTGCTTCGGCGAGTCGGACGGCCTGCCGGGCCTGGTGGTGGACCGCTACGGCGACTCCGTGGTGGTGGAACTGCTTTCCGCCGGCATGGAGCTGCTGAAGGCCGAGATCACGGCCGCGCTGATAGACCTGCTCAGGCCGCGCGGCATCTTCTACAAGAATACGCACCAGTTCCGCGAGCTCGAGGGCCTTAAGTCTTACGAGGAGACCGCGTTCGGCACCATGCCGGAGACGGCGGAGATAGAGGAGAACGGGCTTAAGTACCGCATTCCCATGTCCGGCGGGCAGAAGACCGGCTGGTACTTCGACCAGCGCGAGAACCGCGCCGCCCTGGTACCTTTCTTCGCGGGCCGGCGCGTGCTGGACCTGCACACCTACCTGGGCGCCTTCGCCATCACCGCGGCCAGGTCCGGGGCCGCGGCCGTCTGGGGCGTGGACTCGTCGGAAAAGGCCATAGAGGCCGCCGAGGAGAACGCCGCGCTCAACGGCGTGAAGGGCAAAGTTATCTTCAGGAAAGAGAAAGCCGAGCGCCTGCTGGAGGCGCTGGAGGCCGACCAGCTCCCCGAGAAGCCGGACTTCATCCTGCTCGACCCGCCGAACATAGTGCGCAACAAGAAATACCTGCCGCAGGCGCTGAAGATGCTGTCGCGCATGGCCGGCGCGGCCCTGAAAGCCCTGCCGAAGGGCGGCTACCTGGCCGTCTCCACCTGCTCGCACCACATCCCCAGGGGTATCTTCGTGGAAACCCTCTCCAACGCGGCCGCCAAAGCCGGCCGCCGGGCCATGCTGGTGGAGCTGCGCGGCCAGGCCAAGGACCACCCGATCCTCATCAGCATGCCGGAAACAGAGTACCTGCACTTCGCGCTCCTGCGCGTGGTGTAAGCCTTCCGCCGTAAAACAAAAAGGGCCCGAAGGGGCCCTTTTTATTTGGGAAGAACGTTTCAAATTATGCTTTTGACGACTTTGAGGATCTCGGATTTGCTGGACGGCTTGGTGATGTAGGTTTTGGCGCCGTAGGAGATCGCCTGCTGAATCTCGTTGATGCTGCCCTCTACGGTGAGCATCACCACCTGCGAGCCCTTGGTGACCTTGTCGAGTTTTATCGCCTGGCAGGCCTTCAGGCCGTCCATGACGGGCATGTGGATGTCGAGCATGACGAGGGCGGGGAGTTCCTTGCGGGCCAGCTCCACGGCTTCCTGGCCGTTCTCGGCCTTTATCACCGTGTAGCCTTCGTTCTCCAGCATATTAGCCAGCGTCTCGAGCATTTCTGCGTCGTCGTCGGCTATCAGGATCTTGTTGTGGAGAGGCATAAGACGGGTCCTCAAAAATAAAATTTGCCGCGGGTTGGGATCGAACCAACGACACCTGGTTTTTCAGACCAGTGCT
Organism: Elusimicrobia bacterium GWB2_63_22; assembly: GCA_001799735.1. GTDB lineage: Bacteria > Elusimicrobiota > Elusimicrobia > Elusimicrobiales > UBA9959 > UBA9959. Next base: position 74,807 of record MGUA01000034.1, read on the forward strand.
CTACCACTGAGCTACCGCGGCAAAATTGTGGTAAGTACTGCCTTTCAATAATAGCATTTTTTGAAAAACCTGTTAACTACCAGGCTATTTCAGTTCCAGCACGTCGTGCAGGCCGGGGCCGTAGGAGACCAGCTCCACCTTCGGGTGCGGGTAGGCGGCGCAGACCTTCTGCAGCGTGGCCATGAACCGCTTCGCCTCGCCGGTGAAACTCTTTACGCCGCGGGAGATGTCCGCCCCCTCCAGCATGTCTATGTGGGTGATGGCCAGTTTGGTGGCCGAATTTATCCTCACGGTCTGCAGCGCCACGTCCATCTCGAACTCCCCCACCCGGCGCAGGCGGCCGCTGACGCTGCCGACCTCGCGCCCGGCGGTATGATATTTTTCCAGCCGGGCCTTGTCCTTGGTCTCCCTGGCCACCAGGCCCGGGCCGACGCGGGTCACGTAGGGCTTGAAGATCGCGTAGATATCTCCGGCGTATTTCGGGCCCAGCCCGGCCTCGCCCATGAAGGTGGAGGCGGTGGTGTCGCGCGAGGTGACGAAGGGATACTCGCCGTGCAGGTTGGACAGCTTCATGCCCTGCGTGCCCTCCAGCAGCATGCGCGAACCTTTGGCCAGCGCTTTATTAAGAAGCTCCGGCACGTCCTTCACGTATCGCTTCAGGCGGGGATGGTCCTTGGCGAACATCAGTTTCTTCCTGTCCACGCGGTCGCGCACGGCCGCGCCCAGGCCGGTGCCGACGCTGCCGATCTTGCCCATCATCCGGGCGTCGGCGCGCTCCGCGGCGGTATGGCGCGGCTCTATCACTACGACATGCGGGTCGATTATCAGGCGGTGCCCGGCCCCGGTCAGTTCTATCTCCTTCTCCAGCCAGTCCGGGATCACGTAGGTGCCGGCGCCCAGCACCAGTTTGGCGCGCGGGTTTACAAAGCCGCCCGGCATGGTCTTGAGCGTGTAGATCTTGTCCTTAAAAAAGATGGTGTGCCCGGCGTTAGGCCCGCCGACGCGGATGCAGTAGTCGTAATCCTTCTTTACCGCCAGCCAGGCGCAGATCTTGCCTTTGCCCTCGTCCCCGGCCTGCCCGCCCACCACAATATCGACAGCCATGTTAGTTCTCCTTTGACCGCTGTACGGCCAGCCTGCCGGCCAGCCCCGTGTACGACAGGGGCGTAAGCTTCCCGAGTTCCGCCTTTACCGCCGGCGGCACGTCGAGACCTTTTATAAATTCGGCCAGGCTCTCGGCGGTTACGGTCCGGCCCCGGGTGAACTTGCTGAGCAGTTCGTAGGCGCCGGCCAGGCGTTCCCGGCGCAGGATGGTCTGCACGCCTTCCGCCAGCACCTCGGGATGGCCCAGGAGTTCGCCCTCGCAGGCCGCGGCGTCCACCGAAACGCGGGCGAGCCCGGTCAGCAGGGACCGGTACGCCGCCAGGCAATGCCCGAAGGCCGCGCCGAAATTGCGCTCCACGGTGGAGTCGGACAGGTCCCGCTGCAGCCGCGAGACCGGCAGCTTCGCCGAGAAGAAGCCGAGCAGGGCGTTGGCGAGGCCGAGGTTCCCCTCGGCGTTCTCAAAGTGGATGGGGTTCACCTTCTGCGGCATGGTGGAGGAGCCGATCTCCCCCGCCACGGCCTTCTGGGCCACCAGCCCGGCGGAGATGTAGCGCCACATGTCCTGGCAGAAGCCCAGCAGTATGGTATTGGCCCGCCGCAGCGTGTCGAAGAGTTCCGCGTAGCTGTCATGGGGCTCTATCTGCGTGGTGAAAGGATTGAACTCCAGCTGCGGGCCGGCCTTGCCGTTGAAGCCCTCTATAAATTCCCTGGAGAACCTGGGCCAGTCTACTCCCGGGTAGGCGGCGGCGTGGGCGTTGTAATTGCCGGAGGCGCCGTTGAGCTTGGCGGCTATGCGGGCGCGCCTGAGCTGTGACACCTGGCGGTGCAGGCGGGCGTGGAAGACCCGGAATTCCTTGCCGAAGGTGGTGGGCACCGCCGGCTGGCCGTGCGTGCGGGCCAGGAGCGGCGTGGCGGCGTACCGGAGGGCCAGGGCGTCCAGGACCGCGAGCAGTTCTTCCAGCGCGGGCAGGAGCTCGGCGTTAAGGCAGTCCCGCAGCGTGAGGGCGTAGGAGATATTGTTGACGTCCTCCGAGGTGAGGGCGAAATGCACCAGCTCGGAGAGGTCTTTGAGGGAGCTGCGGCGCAGCCGCTCCTTTATGAAGTATTCCACCGCCTTTACGTCGTGGCGGGTCGCCGGGACGCCCGGCACTCCGGTGTCCTCTATAGCGGCTATGCGGTCCACGTCGGCGGCAGTGAGGCGCGGCAGCCTTTCAAGAAAATCTTTTTCGGCAGGCTTAAGCCGCCGCGCTTTCACCCCGGGGGTAGCGCAGAGCTTGGCCAGGTAGCGGCACTCTACCAGCACCCTGTAGCGGGCCAGCGCCCCCTCGCCGGCCAGGCCGCTAAGGCCCCCCAGCTTGGCGGCGTACCTGCCGTCCAAGGGACTTACCGCGTTCATGTCGCGCTTTCCCGCCATATGTCCTCCAAAAAAATAACCCCTGTCTGCGTCGGCAAGACATGGGGTCTTGCAACTAATTTTAACACAAATCCGCCGTCCCGGTAAAACCCTGTTTTGCTACAATATCGCTATGGAAACAACCCCGGAGGAATGCTCGGTAGTACTGGAGTCACTGGAGCAGACCTGTGAAACTTTTTTCATCACCGACGCCAGGGGAACCATTGTTTACGTCAACCCGGCCTTCGAAAAACTCAGCGGCTATTCCAAGCAGGAGGCCCTCGGCAAGAACGCCAGCCTGCTCAAGAGCGGCGAGCAGAGCGCCGAATTCTACGGCGAGATGTGGGCCACGCTGAAGGCCGGCAAGCGCTGGGCCGGGCGCCTGGTGAACCGCCGCAAGGACGGCACCACCTACATCGACGAACAGCGCATCTGCCCTATAAAAGACGCCTCGGGGGCCATAAAGTATTACCTGGCGCTGCGCCACGACATCACCCGCGAACGGGAGCTGGAAGACCAGCTCAACCAGAGCCAGAAGATGGAATCCCTGGGCCTGCTGGCCGGCCAGATCTCCCACGACTTCAACAACCTGCTCACCATCATCATCGGGTCCATGGAGCTGGTCAGCGAGGACCTGAAGCCCGGCACCGTGGGGCACAAACTGGCCTCCGAGATACTCCGCTCCTCCAAGGAATCCGCCAACCTTATAAAGCAGCTGATGGTCTTCGCCCGCCGGCAGGACGCCACCCCCGCGCTGGTCTCCCTGAACGAACCGCTGAAGGAGCTTAAGGTGCTGCTCGACAAACTGCTGGGGCACAATGTAAAAGCCGCCTATTCGTTCGACGAAAACCTGTCAAAGGTCAGGATAGAACCTGAGCAGTTCAAGCAGTCGGTCATGAACCTGGCCATCAACGCCAAGGACGCCATGAACGGCTCCGGCAGCGTATTGTTAAAGACCTATAACGCCGGCCCCGAAGGCCTGCCTGCCGGCGTCCCGGCGCGGGCTTACGCCGTGTTCGAACTCTCCGACACCGGCCCCGGCATTCCCAAAGAGATCCTGCAGAAGATCTTCGAGCCTTTCTTCACCACCAAGCCAAAGGGTAAAGGCACGGGCCTGGGCCTTTCCTCGGTCTACGGCATTGTCGCGCAGAACGGCGGCTATGTGCTGGCCGCCAACAAGCCGGGCGGCGGCGCCGCTTTCACCATCTACTTCCCCGCCGCCTAGTGGCGGAAATGCCGCAGGCCGGTCAGCACCATGGCCAGGCCCAGCCTGTCCGCGGCCTCTATAACTTCCTTATCTTTTACCGAACCGCCGGGCTGTATGACGGCGGTGGCCCCTATGCGGGCCCCCTCCTCCAGCGCGTCCGGGAAAGGGAAGAAGGCGTCGGACGCCATCACCAGGGTCTCCGGTTTGGGATTAACCTTTAAGAAAGCCTCGTATTTGTGGCCGGCCATGAAAACAGAGTCCACGCGGGACATCTGGCCGGCGCCTATGCCTACCGTCCGGCAGGTGTCGGCGAAGACTATGGCGTTGGAGCGCACGTACTTGGCCGCGGCCCAGGCGAAGCGCAGGGCCTCTTCCTCGCCGGAAGTCGGTTTGCGTTTAGTGGGGATCTCCCATTTGTCGCCCAACAGCTTGTTATCGTCGCCGCCCACCAGCACCTCTTCCCCGACGGAGCGCAGCACCAGGTGGTCCTTCGGGAAACTGTCCCATTTGAGCAGGCGGAGATTTGTCTTTTTCGCGAAGATCTCCAGGGCCTTCGGATCAAAGTCCGGGGCGCAGATGACCTCCACGAATTTCCTGGCGAGGAATTCGGCTATGCGCCCGTCGAGAGGCCGGTTGACCGCTATGATCCCGCCGAAGGCGGAAAGCGGATCCGTGCTCCAGGCGCGCTCGAAAGCTTCTGCGATATCCGTCCCGGTCCCGAGGCCGCAGGGCGTGACATGCTTGAAGATAACGGCGGCGGGCTTGTCGAATTCTCCCACGGCCTGCCAGGTGCCGTAGGCGTCGAGGATATTGTTGTACGAGAGCTCCTTGCCCTGCAGCTGGGTGAAGGGCGGCCTATCCTTCCTGGTGTAGAGGGCGCAGGCCTGGTGCGGGTTCTCGCCGTAGCGCAGGCTGTGCACTTTTTTCAGCTTCAGTTCCAGGCTGTCCGGGGAAGACGCGCCGGCACCTCCCAGGGCGCGGGCTATCTCCCCGTCGTAGGCCGCGGTGTGGGCGAAGCCTTTTACGGAAAGTTCCTTCTTCAGCTCCAGCGGCAGGACGCCCCTGCCCGCGCGCAGGGCCTCCAGCACCGGGGCGTAATCGGCCGGGGAGGTGAGCACGGCCACTGCCTGGTAGTTCTTGGCCGCGCCCCTTATCAGGGCCACGCCGCCGATGTCTATGTTCTCTATGAGCTCCTCCGACCAGGGAGCGGCTTTTTGGGCCGTGGCGGCGAAAGGATAGAGGTTGACCACCACCATATCGATAGGCTCTATGCCGAAATTAAACACGGTCGCCGCGTGGGCGGGGTTGTCGCGCCGGTAGAGTATGCCGCCGTGCACGGCGGGGTGCAGGGTCTTTACGCGGCCGTCCAGCATTTCCGGGAAGGCGGTGAGGGTTTCCAGCGCGCGCACCGGGAGGCCGGCGTCCCTGAGGGCCTTGTAGGTGCCGGAGGTGGAGACCAGCTCCACGCCTTCGTGAGCGAGGCCTTTGGCGAATTCGAGCAGGCCGGTTTTGTCAGAGACGGACAGGAGCGCGCGGCGCACCTTGCCGGTCTCATGCAGCGGGCCGGTGGTCCGCACCTTCCCCCCTTCGAGCAGCAGCCGGCCGGCGCAGAACAGGGCGACGGCGGCGGGGTAGATGGCGTGCTCGGCGGAGAGCACCCTGGCGGCCAGGGTGTCGGGGGTGTCGCCGGGCAGCACGGGGACGGGCTGCTGGGCGATTATGGGGCCGCGGTCATAGGCCTCGTCGATAAAATGCACGGTGGCGCCGGTGACTTTGGCGCCGGCTTCGAGGACGGCCTCATGGACTTTCATGCCGTAGAAGCCTTTGCCGCCGAAGGCGGGGAGCAGGGCGGGATGGACGTTGAGGATCTTGTTCCTGAACTCGAAGAGCATTTTGGGGCCGAGCTTCAGCATGAAGCCGGCGAGGCAGATGAGGTCTGCCCTATGGGCGCGGCAGACGGAGGCGAGGTAGTCGTCGTAGTTGCCGGGGGCGAAGTCTTTGGGGGAGGCGGCTTCGGCGGGGATGCCGGCTTTTTTGGCCCGGTCGAGGGCGCCGGCGTCTTTTTTGCTGGAGAGGACGAGGACTATTTTGCCGTCTATGCGGCCGTCGCGGGCCGCGTCTATGAGTGACTGCAGGTTGGTGCCGCCGCCCGAAGCGAATACGACGATATTTTTCATAGGCCTCCAGTTCTATTTGGGTTGACCGGGGCATTACCCCCGCTCACCCGGACTGCAGGGGACCGTTGCGCGGTCCCCCTCCAGCCGAAGCGGCTGGAGCCTCCCCTCCCCAACGGGTGCTCGGGGGTAATGCCCCGGCCACCCCTCGTCGCTACAGTAAAACTACTTCGTTTTTGCCTTTTACTACTTCGCCGACGACGACGGAACCTTTCAGGGTACGGAGAGCGGTTTGGGCGGCGGCGGGGCGCAGGACGGCGATCATGCCGAGGCCCATGTTGAAGGAGTCCCACATGTCGGCTTCGGGGATATTGCCGAGGCGCTGGAGCTCGCGCATGATGGCAGGCACCTTCCAGGAGTCCTTGTGGACTACGGCGCCCAGGTGCTTAGGGAGGACGCGGGGCAGGTTGCCGGGGATGCCGGCGCCGGTGATGTGGGCCAGGGCGTTTACGTCCTGCCCGCGTTTCTTCAGGGCGGCGCGCAGTTTGTTTACATCCTTGACGTAGATCTTGGTCGGGGTGAGCAGGCGGGGAGCGTATTTTTTGAGGAGCTTTTTATCGTCCAGGACTTTGCGTATCAGGGAGAAGCCGTTGGAATGGAAACCGGTGGAAGGGAGGCCCACCAGGACGTCGCCGGCGCGGACCTTCCTGCCGTCCAGGACTTTGGAGTTCTCTACTATGCCGACGGAGAAACCGGCGAGGTCGTATTCGCCGGGCTGGTAGAAGCCGGGCATTTCGGCGGTCTCGCCGCCCAGCAGGGCGGATTCGCCCTGGCGGCAGCCTTCCAGGATGCCGGCTATGATCTTCTTGGACGTGGCGAGGTCCAGGCGGCCGGTGGCGTAGTAGTCGAGAAAGATCATCGGGCGGGCGCCGCAGCAGAGCAGGTCGTTGACGCACATGGCGACGAGGTCTATGCCTATGGTGTCGTGGCGGTCCAGGAGGAAGGCGAGCTTGAGCTTGGTGCCCACGCCGTCGGTGGAGGCGACTATGCTGTATTTATTCTTCGTTTCAGGCACGGACAGCAGGCCGGCGAAGCCGCCTATGGCCTTCGACTTTTTCTCCAGGAACTCGGTGAACTTGTCGGCCAGGTGGATATCAACTCCGCTTTTCTTGTAGGTAGTCATCGGTTCTCCTTAAAGCCCTATATCCTTGCGGTACTGCATGCCTTCGAATTTTATCCCGGCGAGGGCGGCGTAGGCCTTCCCCCTCGCGGCCTCTACGTTCTCCCCGCAGGCCGTCACGGCGAATACGCGGCCCCCGGCGGTGAGGTAGGCGTCATCCTTCTTAACGGTGCCGGCGTGGAAGACCTGCACCCCGGCGGCCTGGTCGTAGAGGCCGGTTATGGCCCGGCCTGTTTCCGGCGCTTCCGGGTAGCCGGCGGATGCGGCCACTACGGTTACACAGGTCTCGCCTGTAAGTTCCAGCGCCTTGCCGGCCAGCCGCCCGTCGGCGCAGGCGCTGAGCAGGGGCAGCAGGTCGCTCTGGAGGACCGGCATGATAGCCTGCGTTTCGGGGTCCCCGAAGCGCACGTTAAATTCCAGGACCTTGGGCCCCTCGGGGGTGAACATGAGCCCGGCGTAGATCACGCCCCGGAAACCCAGGCGCTCTTTCTTTACGCCGTCGAGAAAGCGCTGTATGACTTCCGTCCTGATGATTTCCATGTCCTCTTCGGGCAGCTCTACGGGGCAGACGGCGCCCATGCCGCCGGTATTGGGACCCTTGTCGCCTTCGAGCAGGCGCTTATGGTCGCGCGAGACCGGCAGCAGCAGGGCGCTTTCCCCGTCTACCAGCGCCATCACCGAGGCCTCCCGGCCGGTGATGAATTCCTCCATCACCACCTTGGAGCCGGCCGCGCCGAAGATGCGCCGCTCCATAAAATCTTCCACGGCGGCCAGCGCCTCGGCCTCCGACTGGCAGATGCGCACGCCTTTGCCGGCCGCCAGCCCGTCGGCCTTAAGGACTACCGGGTATTTTTTATTCTCCGCTATCTTTTCCCTGGCGAAGGGAGCGGAGTAGAGCACGGAGAAGCCCGCCGTGGGAATCTCGTTGCGCTCCATGAACTCCTTGGCGAACTGTTTGGAGGCCTCCAGCATGGCCCCTCGCTGCGACGGGCCGAACACTTTTATGCCTTTGCCGGTCAGGAAATCGGTCAGGCCTTTGGCCAGCGGGGCCTCGGGGCCTATCACCACCAGCGCGACGTTCTCGGCCAGGCAGTAGCCGTAGATCCCGTCGTGGTCCTCCTGCCGCACCGGCGGGCAGGCCGCCAGCCCGGCTATGGCCGCCGACCCGGGGATGCAGTGCAGCCGGCCCAGCAGCGGGCTCTGCTTGAGCTTCCAGGCCAGCGCGTGCTCGCGCCCGCCGGAACCGATCAGGAGTACGTTCATAGGTTCACCTGTTGTACCTGCCGGTAAAGCAGGAGACGCAGAAATTGGCGTCCTTGCCGCCGCCGCAGGCCGTCACCAGGCTTTCCAGGCTCAGGTAATGCAGCGCGTCGGCTCCGATAAAGCGGCGGATGCGCTCTACGCTCATTTTATTGGCTATCAGCTCCTCGCGGTTGGGCGTGTCTATGCCGAAGTAGCAGGGCGAGATTATCGGCGGGGAGGCTATGGCCATGATGATCTTTTTAGCGCCGGCCGCCCTGAGGCTTTTAACGATCTCGCGCGACGTGGTGCCGCGCACCAGCGAGTCGTCTATCAGGATGATGGTCTTGCCCTTGATGACGTCCTTTATGGGCGCCAGCTTGAGATGGGCGGTGACTTCGCGCAGGCGCTGGTCGGGCTGGATGAAGGAGCGCCCGGTATAGTGGTTGCGCATGAACGCGGTCTGGTACGGGATCCAGGCTTCCTCCGAGAAACCCAGCGCGTAGACGGTGCCGGAATCCGGCACGCCGGAGACCAGGTCCGCTTTCACGCCGGCCAGCTCGCGGGCCAGCAGCGCGCCTATCTCGTAGCGGGCCTTCTGCACGCTGCGGCCGGCCACCACCGCGTCCGGGCGGGCGAAGTAGACCTGCTCGAAGATGCAGCGGGTGAATTTCCGGGCGGGCGCGAAGCGTCTGAAGGAGACCTTGCCGCCTGAGATGATCACCATCTCCCCGGGCTCTATCTCGCGCACCGTCTTGCCGCCGGCCACGTCGATAGCGCAGGTCTCGGAGGCCAGGATATAGGACTTGCCGAGCCGGCCCAGCACCAGCGGCCTGTAGCCGTGCGGGTCGCGCGCGCCGATCACCTTGCCGGGCGCCATGAACAGGAAGGCGTAGGAGCCGGCCAGCTTGGGCAGGTTCCTGGCCAGCGTGTCCTCCAGGTTGCGGCCCCGGTAGCGGGCGGCCAGGTGCAGGATCACCTCGGTGTCGCTGGTGCTCTGGAAGATAGCCCCGCTCTTCTGCAGGCTGGCCTTGAGCCGGTCGGCGTTGGTGATGTTGCCGTTATGCGCCACCGCCACCGTCCCCAGGCAGGAATTGAGCACCAGCGGCTGCGCGTTCTTAAGATGGCTCGAGCCGGTGGTGGAATAGCGGATATGGCCTATGGCGCTGCGGCCTTTCAGGGACTCCAGCACCTTGCCGGTGAAGACTTCGTTCACCAGGCCCATGCCGTTGTGCTGGCGCAGCTGCGTGCCGTCGTCGGTGACCATGCCGGCGGATTCCTGCCCCCGGTGCTGCAGCGTGAACAGCCCCACGTAGGCCAGGCCCGGGGCTTCCTTGCTGTCCGTTATGCCGAAGATTCCGCACATAGTTTTTCCTTTTAACCGACGTAGTCCACGGCGTTCTTAAAGAATTGATAGCCCGCCGCCTCTGCCTCGCGGGCCGCGGCCGGCCTGTCCGGGTTCTGCCAGGCGAAGAAGTTGCGCTCCGGGTGGGGCATCAGGCCGAAGCAGGTGCCGGCGGGGTTGGTGATGCCGGCGATGCCGAGCATGGAGCCGTTAGGGTTTTCGGCGTAGGTCAGCGCGTGCAGGTTGCGCCCGGTTATGGCCGCCAGTTCACCCTTGTCCTCTACTATGAATTTCCCCTCGCCGTGCGCTATCGGCAGGTCAATTTCGTCAGGCAGGCCTTTGGTGAAGATGCAGGGGCTGGCCTTGTTCACCCTGAGCCTGGCCCACTTCGCAATGAAGTGGCCGCAGTCGTTGGTGTAGAGCGTGGAGACCTGTTTATTGGCCCGGTTCTCCGGCAGGAAGCCGGTCTTGACCAGGATCTGGAAGCCGTTGCAGATGCCTATTACCGGGCGGCCCCCCTTTATGAACTTCTCGAAGTCCTTTGAAAGTTTGGCCATCTTGACCGCGTAGATCTTGCCGGCCGAAATGTCGTCGCCGTACGAGAAGCCGCCGGGAAAGGCCATGATGTCGTAGTCCAGCGCTTTTTTTCCGCCCGCGAGCAGTTGGTTGATATGCACCAGCTCCGGCTCGGCGCCTACGTAACGGAACGAGTTGAAGGTCTCTATATCGCAGTTGGTCGCGGTGCCGCGCAGGATAATGACTTTCGGCTTCATATAAGCTCCCTCTTCCAGCAATCCTTCAGCGCGAAGATGTCCTCGGTAAAGAAGCGTTCCGACCCGTCGGAGACGGATAGCAAAGGCTCCTCTTTCACATAACCGATCTCGGCCACCGGCAGGCCTTTGACCAGCCGCAGGAACTCGGCCTCCCTGCCTTTGGCCACCTCGAGGACCAGCCGGGCGGGGCTTTCCCCGAACAGCAGTTCCGTCCCGGTAAGGCCGCGTCGCGCCGGGGCCAGGTCGATGTCCGCGCCGAACCCGCCGGAGAAAGCCATCTCGGAGAGCGTCACGGCCAGCCCGCCCTGGGATACGTCGTGGGCCGCGGCCACGCAGCCCGCCTTTATGGCCCTCGCCAGGCCGGCGTAGAGCTTTACGGCCGCCTTCATGTCGAGGGGCGCCACGGCGTTGTTGCCGGTGTCGCGCAGCTCGTTATAGACCGAGCCGCCCATGCCCGGGGCGGTCGCGCCGGCCAGGTAGACGGGGTTGCCCGCCTCCTTGAAGTTGATGGTCAGCGCCCTGCGCACGTCCTCCACCGGGGCGGTGGCCGAGATCAGCAGCGAGAGCGGTATCGGATATTCCCGGCCGTCGGCGTCCTTCGACTGGTTGTAGAAGCTGTCCTTGCCGGAGATGAACGGCGCGCCGTAGGCCATGGCCGCGTCGTGGCAGCCTTCGGCCGCCAGCACCAGGTCGCCCATTACCTCGGGGTCGCGCGGGCTGGCCGCGCAGAAATTATCCAGGATGGCCGTGCGGCTCACGTCGGCGCCGGCGGCAAGGAGGTTGCGCACCGCCTCGTCTATGGACTGCAGCGCCATCTGGTACGGATCTATCCGGCCGATAGCCGGGTTGAATCCGTGGCTGACCGCGAAGCCGGAGAAGTCATGCAGGTCCAGCGTGGCGGCCTGGGGCCAGATCACCGCGGCGTCGCCGGGGCCGTCGCCGTAGCGCCCCTGCAGCGGCTTGCCCACGGTGCCGCCCTGCACCTCGTGGTCGTACTGCGTTATCACCGAATGCCTGGAGCAGACGTTCGGGTGGGCCAGCAGGCTTTTCAGCGCGCGGCCGTAGCCCGCCGTGGGCCGGGCCGGGGCCGGGGCGGAGATCTTTACCCTGCGGCGGCTGGCCGCCTTTTCAAAGTTGGGCACCCCGCCGTGCAGGAAGGCCATCGGCAGGTCCACTACCCTTTCCTCGCCATGCGTGACCAGCAGGCGGCCGTCGCCGGGGAACTCCCCCAGCACGCAGTATTCGCAGTTCTCGGCGTCCAGAATGGCCGCGAGCTTCTTAAGTTTGCCCTTGGGCACGGAAAGGATCATCCGCTCCTGCGACTCCGACACCCAGATCTCCCACGGCTCTATGCGGGTATCCTTGAGCAGCGCTTTCTCCAGCCGCACCCGCGCGCCGGTCTCGGACCCCAGCTCGCCTATGGCCGACGAGAAGCCGCCGGCGCCGCAGTCGGTCACCGCGTTGTATAGCCCCAGGTCCCGGGCGCGCATCAGCACGTCCAGGGCCTTCTTCTCGTTGACCGCGTGGCCGATCTGCACGGCGGAGGCGGAGGTTTCTTCGTCTATATTGGCCGAGGAGAACGTGGCGCCATGGATGCCGTCGCGGCCGGTGCGGCCGCCGATGGAGACGATGAGGTCGCCGGGGATAACTTTTTTATCTATTTTATCCACGGGAATCAGGCCGGCGCAGCCCACGTAGACCAGCGGGTTGAGCAGGTAGCCGTCGTCGAAATAAATGCCGCCGGCGGCCGTGGGGATGCCGATGCGGTTGCCGTAGTCCCTCACGCCTTCCACCACGCCGCGCATCACGCGCTCGGGCGACAGGGCGTTCTTGGGCAGGCGTTTTTTGCCGTCCAGCCGGCCAAAGCAGAAGGTGTCCGTGTTCAGCACCGGCTTGGCGCCCAGGCCGACGCCCAGGATGTCGCGGATCACGCCGCCTACGCCGGTCTCGGCGCCGCCGTAGGGCTCCACCGCGCAGGGGTGGTTGTGGGTTTCCGCCTTGAAGGCCAGGCCCCACTTGCCGCCCTTGCCGAACTCTACGATGCCGGCATTATCCGTGAAGACGGAAAGGCACCATTTCCTGTTCAGGGTCCGGGTGGCCTTTACGATAGTCTCCTTGAAAAGGTTCCGGTACTTTTTAGTCTTCGCCCCGTCCCTGAAAGCCACCGGTCCGGAGAAGGTCTTGTGCTTGCAGTGCTCGGACCAGGTCTGCGCTATGGTCTCCAGCTCGCCGCGGGCGGGCTGCCGGCCCATCCGCCGGAACTGCCGCTGGGCTTCGGCCAATTCCTCGGCGTTAAGCGACCAGCCGCAGGCCTTGTCCAGCGCGGCCAGCTCTTTTGCGTTCAGCGAATTGAATTTTTCCATCGGGTTCATAGTTTTTCTATCCTGCACTTATTGACCGTCTCGTTCACGAGGGTCTTTGAGACAGCGTGCTTGAGTTTAGCCCCGGACTCGCAGGTCAGGTAATAAGCGTGGCCGAAACGGACGGTCGCGGGATCCTTGCCGAGCACATCGGCGACGGCCCCTTTTACGCTTTCCCCCACCACGTCGGTAACGGAGTCCTTCAGCCAGATTTCCACCCTGTAACCGCCCTTAAGCTTGATCTTGCCGGGCTTAAGCGAGTAATGCTCGGTTATCGGGTCGGTCAGCAGCTCCGAGCCCAACTTGTCGAACTCCTTGGCGCTGAAAACCCCTTCCACGCGGTAGAGGCGCGACAGCCGCGCCGCGCCGGCCTTCAGCCCGGCATGCGCCATGCGCGTGAGGAACCCCTGCTCCTCGTTGCCGGCGTATTTCTCTTTGGTCCAGATCTCTATGATCATAATTGTCTCCGCTGTAAATTAAGAAGCCGGGCGATACTTCACCCGGCTTGTGTTATTTTCTGCAGGGCTTCCTCGTATTTTTTGAGGGTACCCCGCACTACTTCGGCGGGCAGTTCCGGCGGCGCGGACACCTTGTCCCAGCCGACCCCCTCCAGCCAGTTGCGGACGTACTGCTTGTCGTAGCTCTCCGGGCTGGTACCCACCCTGTATTTAGCAGCGTCCCAGAAGCGGGAGGAATCCGGGGTCAGCGCCTCGTCTATCAGCATCAGCTCGCCGTCCAGCAGGCCGAACTCGAACTTGGTGTCAGCCAGCAGTATACCGCGCTTTTCAAGGTGTTCCGCGGCGAATTTATAGAGCGCCAGGCTGGTAGCGCGTATTTTTTCGGCCAGGCCGGCCGGCAGCGCGGCGGCCATGGTCTCGAAAGAGACGTTCTCGTCGTGGCCCTGGTCGGCCTTGGTGGTAGGGGTGAAGATCGGTGCCGGCAGCCGGGCCGCCTCTTTCAGCCCGGCAGGCAGCCGGATGCCGCACACGCTGCCCTGCTTAAGGTATTCCTTCCAGCCGGAGCCGGTTATGTAGCCGCGCACCACGCATTCAAAATCCACCCGCTTGGCGCGGTGCACCAGCATGGCCCGGCCGCGCATATAGTCCCAGTCGAAGCCGGCCGGAGCAGCAACCTGGCGGCGGATCTCTTCGATATCCGTGGATACGATGTGATTCTTTACCAGGTGCCCGGTTCGGTCGAACCAGAAAGAACTTATCTTATTAAGGAGGGCGCCTTTGCCCGGGACGGGCGTGGGCAGTATAAAATCGAAGGCGGAGATCCTGTCTGATGAAACTATCAGGAGATACTTCTCCCCCGCCGCGTACAGATCCCGAACTTTACCTTTATGCATCAACTTCAGCTCAAGCATGCTCATCTCCTTTCGGTAGACTGCCCGCCCGCGCAACAGCTGACCCTATTTTATGCCGTCGAGGTACTTCTTATAGCCTATCCTGCCCAGCCGGGCGTTCTTGGCCAGCACTTCCCGCTTCATACCGGCCCGGTAAACCTTGAAGGCGGCCCGGAGTTTGGGTTCTTTGACCGCCAGGATCTGCACCGCCAGCAGGCCGGCGTTCTTGGCGCCGTTCACCGCGACCGTAGCCACCGGGATACCCGCGGGCATCTGTACTATGGACAGCAGGGCGTCCAGGCCGCCCAGCGGGGTGGCGTTGACCGGCACGCCGATAACCGGCAGCAGCGTGGCGGCCGCGAGGACGCCGGGCAGGTGGGCCGCCCCCCCCGCCCCGGCGATGACGACGCCGAAACCTTTTTCCTCAGCGGCGGCGACAAAAGCGAGCGCCGCCTCCGTGGTGCGGTGGGCGGAAAGGATCTTTATTTCGAAGGGGACTTTGAACTGCTCGAGGATCTTAGCGGCGGCCGACAGGACTCCCAGGTCAGAATCGCTTCCCATTACGATGGCTGCTTTGAGCATACTCACCTCTTAACCGGAAGACCGAGAGTTGTACGACACTGATATTCTATGATTTTAAACACCCGGGCACAAATCAAGGCAAATCCTCCGTCGTAAACAGGCCGCCGGGGCCCGGCCCCCAAAAAGACGGGTATTGACAAGCTTTGGTTATACTGGTATACTAGTACCACATTACCAGAGAGGACTATTCAGGACATGAAGACCACCATACTCAACATCTCGGAAGCCGCGGCCATAGCCCTGCACGCGGCGGACTACATGGCGCAGCGCGCCGGGCTCTGCCCCTCGGCCGGCATGGCCAAGGACCTCAAGGTTTCCTACAATCATCTTTCCAAAGTGCTGCAGCGGCTGACGCACGCCGGTCTGGTGTTGCCGGCCCGCGGCCCCAAAGGCGGCTTCTCGCTTTCCCCCGCCGGCAAAAAAGCCTCGGTCCGCGACGTCCTAAGCGCCATGGACGGCGTCCCGGAACTGCACGCCTGCCTGATGGGGGCCAAGGTCTGCCGCCACCGGGACTGCATGTTCGGCGGCTTCCTGACCGAGACCAACAAGAGGTTCGAGGCGGTGCTGAACGGTAAAATTTCGGAGTTTTCGAAGCGGAAATGATTTAGGTCGGGCTAAAATAAATTAAGGAGATATATAATGAGCGACAATATGTTCTGTTACCAGTGCGAGCAGGCGGCGAAAGGCACAGGCTGCACCGTGCAGGGAGTCTGCGGCAAGGACCCGGAGACGGCCCGGATGCAGGACCTCCTGCTCTGGCAGGCCAAGGGCATCAGCATGTACGCCCACCGCGCGGCCAAAGCGGGCAAGCGCGACCGCGCCATAGACGTCTACGTAGTAGAGGCCCTGTTCACCACGGTCACCAACGTCAACTTCGATCCCAAAAACCTGGCGCAGCAGATACAGAAAGGCCAGGAAATGAAGGCCAAGGCCCGCGCGCTGGCCGGGACCTCCGAAAAGCTCGGCGGCCCCGCCGACTGGACCGCTCCGGCGGACTACGCCGCACTGCTGGGCGAAGCCCCTGAAAGGGGCATCGAGGCCCGCAAGAAGGCCCTTGGCGACGACGCCGCCGGCCTGCAGGAGCTGCTGACCTACGGACTCAAGGGTATGGCCGCCTACGCGGACCACGCGCTGGTCCTGGGCCAGGAAGACGAGAAGGTGTACGCTTTTATACACGAGGCGCTGGACTTCCTGACCAAGCCCAACCCCACCGTGGACGAGCTTGTCGGCTACAACATGAAGTGCGGCGAGGTGAACCTGCGCGTGATGGAGCTGCTCGACAAGGCCAACACCACGGCCTACGGCCACCCCGTCCCCACCCCCGTGCGCATCAACCCCCTCAAGGGCAAGGCCCTGCTGGTCAGCGGCCACGACCTGAAGGACCTGGAGAACATCCTCAAACTGACCGAGGGCAAGGGCGTCAACGTGTACACCCACGGCGAGATGCTGCCCGCCCACGGCTACCCCGGCCTCAAGAAGTACAAGCACCTGGCCGGCAACTACGGCGGCGCCTGGCAGGACCAGCAGAAGGAATTCAACGCCTTCCCCGGTTCGGTGGTGATGACCACCAACTGCATACAGAAGCCGCTGGACGGCTACAAGGCCCGCATCTTCACCACCGGCCTGGTGGAATGGCCCGGCGTGACGCACCTCAAGAACGGCGACTTCGGCCCGGCCGTGGAAGCCGCGCTCAAAGCCCCGGGGTTCTCCGAGGACGGCGATCCCAAGACCATCCTGGTGGGCTTCGGGCACAACACCGTGATGGGCGTGGCCGGCAAGGTGATAGACGCCGTTAAAGCGGGGCAGATAAAGCACTTCTTCCTCGTCGGCGGCTGCGACGGCGCCAAGCCCGGCCGCAACTACTACACCGAATTCGCGGAGCAGGCTCCGAAGGACACCGTCATCCTGACGCTGGCCTGCGGCAAGTTCCGCTTCAACAAGGCTGAGTTCGGCGACATCGGCGGCATTCCGCGCCTGCTCGACATGGGGCAGTGCAACGACGCCTACTCGGCCATACAGGTGGCGGTGGCCTTATCCAAGGCCTTCAATGTCGGCGTCAACGAGCTGCCGCTCTCGATGGTGCTCTCCTGGTACGAGCAGAAGGCGGTCTGCATCCTGCTGACGCTGCTGTTCCTTGGCATCAAGAACATCCGCCTGGGCCCGACGCTGCCGGCTTTCGTTACGCCCGCGGTGCTGAAGGTGCTGGTGGAGAAGTTCAACATCATGCCGACGACTACGGCTGAAAAGGACCTGGAAGCCATACTCGGCGCTAAAGCGCGAGCATAAACGATAGTAACCGGGGCGGGGCTAAGGAGGAGAGACCTTGGCCCCGCTCTTTACTATAATAATCGCATGAAGCCGACTAAAGATTTTCTTGAAGCGACCTACAGGGAGATGAACCGGGCGGAGTACATACACCCGGATCCGCTGGAGTTTGTGTGGCGCTACAAAAGCGCGGCGGACCGCGAGGTCGTGGGGCTGATAGCGGCCTGCCTGGCCTACGGGAACGTGAACCAGATACTGAAGAGCGTGGAGAAGGTGCTGGCGCCGATGGGGAAGTCCCCGGCGGCCTGGCTTAAGGCCGCCTCTCCGGCGGAGATCAGGAAAGGCCTCGCGGGGTACAAGCACCGCTTCACCACGGGGGCCGAGATGGCCGTGTTCCTGCTCAATATAAAGCGGGCGCTGGCCGAATACGGTTCGCTGGAAAAGCTTTTTCTCAAAGGCTATGACGCGAAAGAGCCTACGGTAGAGGAAGCCCTGTACAGGTTCATCAACGCTTTTAACACCCAGGCCTGCGCGCCCACGCTGACGCCCTGCCCGGAACACAAAAGCTCTTTCAAGCGCGTTAACCTGTTCCTGCGCTGGATGGCGAGGAAGGATGCCGTGGACCCCGGGGTCTGGGCAGGCGTTTCCCCCTCCAAACTTATCATCCCGCTGGACACGCATATGCGGCAGGTTTCCATGGGCATGGGGATAACAAAAAGGAAAGATACTTCCATGAAGACCGCCGTGGAGATAACGGCCTTTTTCTCCGGGGTAAACCCCGCGGACCCGGTAAAATACGACTTCGCCCTGACCCGGGCCGGCATCCGGGGCAACAATACCTGATTTTCAGGCCGTCCGAAGAACACCGTTCCTGTTACGGCACCAACGCAAGTTTAGTAGAATATAGTCTCTCTCTTTCGCTGCCGGCTGGGTACCGGTAGTTTTATCTGACAGGAGGAAAAATGAAAATTAAAGGTTCAAGGACCGAGCAGAATCTGCTTGCGGCTTTTGCGGGAGAATCGCAGGCCCGCAACCGCTATACCTATTTCGCGGGCGCCGCGAAAAAAGAGGGCTACGTGCAGATAGCCATGGCGTTCGAAGAGACCGCCGCGCAGGAGAAGGAGCACGCCAAGCGCTTCTTCAAGTTCCTCGAGGGCGGCGACCTGCAGATAACCGCCACCTTCCCCGCCGGCTGCATCGGCGACACCAAGGCCAACCTGAAGGCTTCCGCCGACGGCGAGAAGCACGAGTGGGGCAGCATGTACCCGGATTTCGCCAAGACCGCCCGCGAGGAGGGCTTCGAGCCAGTCGCCAAGGCCTTTGACGCCATCGGCGTGGCCGAGAAGCAGCACGAAGCCCGCTACCGCGGCTTCCTCAAGAACCTCGAGGAAGGCCATGTCTTCAAGAAGGCAAAGAAAACGACCTGGCGCTGCATCAACTGCGGCTACACCCACGAGGGCGAAGAGGCCCCCGAGAACTGCCTGGCCTGCGCGCACCCGAAGGCTTATTTCGAAGTGCTGGCCCAGAACTGGTAAAGGAAACCATGGACGAAAATCTAAACGAAGAAGCCAAGAAAGAAGCGGTAAAGCGCACGGTGACCATGCAGGGCCGCCCGATGGCGCTGGCCGGCGACGAGATAAAGGTGGGCATGCCCGCCCCCGACTTCAAGGTGACCGACAACGACATGCTGCCCATGAAGTTCTCCCGTTCCTACGGCGGCAAAGTGGCCGTGGTAGTGGCTGTCCCCTCGCTCGACACTTCCGTCTGCGACCTGGAGGCCCGCCGCTTCAACAAGGAAGCCGAGGCCCTCGGGCCCGACGTGGGCGTGCTGGTGGTCAGCATGGACCTGCCGTTCGCCCAGAAGCGCTGGTGCGGCGCGGCCGGCGTCAAAGCCGTGCGCGTCTTCTCGGACTACCAGAAGGCCGACTTCGGCAAAGCCTGGGGCGTGCTGATAAAAGACCTGCGCCTGCTGGCCAGGGCCGTCTTCATTGTGGACAAGGACGGCATCGTGAAGTACGTGCAGGTCGTGCCCGAAGTCAGCAAGGAACCCAATTACGACGAAGTGCTGACGGCGCTGAAAGCTTTAGTTTAAGGGGTAAGGAGGAAATAACATGGCTGAAAGAAGGGAAGTTTACAAATGCGAGGCCTGCGGCAATATCGTGGAAGTGCTCCACGGCGGCCCGGGCGTGCTGGTCTGCTGCGGCTCCGACATGAAGGCGATGTTCGAGAACACGACGGACGCGGCCAAGGAAAAGCACGTTCCCGTCATCGAGAAGACCGAGAAGGGCGTGACCGTGAAGGTGGGCTCCGTGCCGCACCCCATGGAAGAGAAGCATTTCATCGAGTGGATCGAGCTTGTAGCCGACGGCAAGATCTTCAGGCAGTACCTGACCCCCGGCCAGCCGGCCGTGGCGACCTTCTGCCTCTGCTTTGCGCCCAAGACGCTGGAAGCCCGCGAATACTGCAACCTGCACGGGCTCTGGAAGGCCTGATGAGCGCGTCGCTGGCTTACGCCGAAGCCCTCAGGGCCGCGGTACGGGTGGAGGAGAACGGGGCGCTTTTCTACCGGAAAGCGGCCGCCGCGGCCTCCGACCCGGCCGCCGCCGGGGTTTTAGCCAAGCTGGCGGAGATGGAAGAGGAGCACCGCGGCTACTTCAGCGCGCTCTCGCTTGAGCTGGAACAGCGCGAAAGCCTGTTCATCAACGACCCGAAAGGGGAGTTCGCGGCCGCGGTCAGGGAGCTGGCCGATACCGGCGTTTTCGGACTGGCCGGCGGGGCGGCGGCCTTCTTCGAGACCGGAAGGTCCACGCGGGAGGCGGTGCAGTTCGCGATAACGGTGGAAAAAGATTCGGTTATCTTCTACCTGGGCCTGCAGGAGGCCATGGTGGACAGGGAAGAGTCGGACAAGGTGGGCGGGATAATCAAAGAGGAGCTGCGGCACCTCGCGATACTCTCCGGTCTGCTGAAAAAACTTAAAGATCAGGACAACTCCAGGAGACAAACATGAAAAAGTACGTCTGCAAACTTTGCGGTTACATCTACGATCCCGCCGTGGGCGATCCCGACAACAATATCCCCCCCGGCACCGGCTTCGACAAGCTGCCCGAAACCTGGGTCTGCCCCGTCTGCGGCGCCGGCAAGGAAGAGTTCGAAGCAGAGGCTTAAAGCGCTTAACAACGTTAAGGAAGGCCGGGAGCGATCCCGGCCTTCTTATTTTTTTGCGGGGGCCGCGAGCGCGGCTTCCAGTTCGGTCGGCAGGCCGCCGGCGGCCAGACGCAGCCCGGCGGCCCGCTCCAGCGCCTGCCGCCTGTCCCCCCTGCCCAGGGCGAGCAGCACCAGGTTATGCCTGGCCTTCAGGTAATCCGGGTTTATCTCCACCGTGCGCAGCCACCATTTTTCCGCCGAGGCCGGGTCCCCGGAGGACAGCGCCAGCACGCCGAGGTTGAAGGTCGCGCTGTCGCAGCGCGGGTCCAGCTCCAAGGCTTTCAGGAAGGCCCCGCCGGCGTTCTCTCGGAGGCCGTCGAGCAGGTACATGGCGCCAAGGTCGCTCCAATTGGTAGCCCGGCCCGGAGAGTTAAAAGCGGCGTTCCTCCAGAAACTCAGCCGGCCGGAAAAGCGCGGCAGGATGGCCTGCAGGTTGAAGAGCCAGGTGGCGAGCACCGCGCCAGCCGCGAACACCCAAAGTTTGGCCGGCCCGGGCAGCGGCCGTTCAGGAGCGGACAGGGCCAGGCAGAGCCCGGCGAAAGGCAGGTACAGGCGGTGCGGGCTGAAATTGTTCTGCATGAAGGCCGGCAGCAGGAAGGCCGCGAACCAGGCCGCTCCGTAGACCAGTTTTAACGGCGCGGCCGGCCGCAGGCGCCAGGCCGCCAGCGCCAGCATTGCCGCAGAGATCCCTCCCGAAACGAAATTCAGGTCGCTTATCAGCGGCAGCACGCCGTTGTCCGCCGGCCACAGGAACTTGCCCAGCGAGGGCAGCAGGGCCGCCGCGTTGGAGAGCGCCGAGGCCGCGAAAGCCGCTTCTCCGCCGGAGAGGCCGGCAAGCGCCCGGCCCCTGGCCAGCCACACCACGCCCAGCGCCGCAGCCCAAACCGTCCCCGCCGCGGAAAGCCGCCCGGGCCGCCAGCCGCCGCGGTACAGGCGGGCGTAGAAGAACGCCGCGAAAGGGATAAGCACCGCGCTCTCCTTGACCAGCAGCGCGGCCAGGAACAGGGCGCCGTGCAGCGCCAACCGGCCGGCGCCCCCGCGCTCCTCGTAAGACGAATAGGAAAGTACCCCCCCCAGCACCAGCAGGCCCAGCAGCAGGTCGTTGCGGCCGGGCAGCCAGGCCACGGCCTGGGCCAGCGCAGGGTGCAGCGCGAAGAACAGGGCCCAGAAAAGGGAAAGGCCGGGCACCCCGCCGGAACGGCGCAGGAAGAACAATAGCAGCGCGGAGAAAGAGGCGTGCAGCAGGATATTGGTAAGGTGATAGAGCAGCGGGGCCGCGCCGGCCGCTTTGTATTCCAGCGCCATGGTCAGCATCAGCAGCGGCCGGTAGAAGGCGGGGCCGGTCTTCTCGGGGAAGACCCCCTCGGTAAAGACGGACAGCAGGCCGCCGGGGCCGGCAAAATGCGCCGCCCGCTCCAGCAGCAGGTCGTCGTCGAACCAGGTAAAACCGAAATGGAGGGACTGCAGGTAGGCCAGGGCCGCTACCAGGAAGACGGCGGCGTAAGGGGCCAGTTTGCGGGCCGCCGAAGGGAAAGCCCTTTCAGCTGTCATCTCAGGGATTCCCGCCGCCGTTCCGGCGGAGCAGGGCGGAGAACGCGCCTATCCCCATCAGGATCACCGCGGGCCAGAAGGAAACGAAGAGAAGCAGCCCCAGGCCTATGGGGTTGCCGCCGGTGCGGCCGGTGACGAACTCGTAGAGGAGATAGAGCAGCAGCGGGGCGCTCCCGACGACAAGCAGCGCGGCCCCGGCCAGGAAAAGTTTGGAACCCCTCAGTTTTTTAAGCATACCGCCCCCGGTTACTCCGCGCGCAGCGCGTCGGCCGGCTTAAGCCCGGCGGCTACCCAGGCGGGATAGATGGCGAAAACAAAAGCGGTAGAGGCCGCGATGAGTACCGACACCATGGGCATCCACGCCTTGATCGGGCTGGCGTCCATGCCTACCATCACCTTTATCGGCACGCCCCAGAGATAAC
Organism: Elusimicrobia bacterium GWB2_63_22; assembly: GCA_001799735.1. Classification (GTDB taxonomy): domain Bacteria; phylum Elusimicrobiota; class Elusimicrobia; order Elusimicrobiales; family UBA9959; genus UBA9959. The sequence continues at coordinate 96,894 of MGUA01000034.1, forward strand.
CGAGGGCCGAGCCCAGCACGCCGCCTATCAGGCCCAGCATCACCGCTTCCACGATGAACTGCAGCATGATGTCGCTGCGGCTGGCCCCCACGGCCCGGCGCACGCCTATCTCCTTGGTGCGCGCGAAGACGGTGGCCAGCGTGACGTTCATGATGCCGATGCCGCCGGCGAGGAACGCGAGCATGCCCAGCGAGATCGTGACCAGGCCGGAACGCACGCTGGAGGCTATCTTCTCCCGGATATCCTCCAGCTGATTCTCGACCACGAAGAATTCCTCGTCGCCGAAACGGATCTTGAGGAAGTTGGAGACCTTCTTCATGTAATCCTCAAAATCCTTCTCTGCGCCGGCGTCAATATTGACGTCGAGCGACTGGTAGGACCCGATGAAGCTGTAATGGATCAGCGTAGTGACCGGCGCCAGGATCTTGTAGTCCTGGTAGGAATTCACGAAAGACCGGGTACGTTTGGAATAAGGGATCTCCTCCAGCACGCCTATCACGGTGAAGGTGTAGCCGTCGATCTTGACGGTCTTGCCGACCATGTCGTTGTGCGTGACCAGCGTGTCGTAGCCGCCGGTGAAATTGTATTTCTTCTTCATGGTCTTGTCGAAGCCGGGCGGCGGCGGGGCTTCTTTGATGAGGACGCAGACCCGCAGTTTATTTTCGAGGTCGTGCCAGTCTAAGAAGCGGCCTTTAAGGGTATAGATGAAATCCCTCTTGGTCCAGTCCGGGGTCACGCCCGTCAGGCTGGTGGTCAGCCGTTCCCCGCCGTACTCCAGCACATTGCGCCAGTCCCGCCCTTCCGGGGAGACCATGTAGAGGCCGGGGACCTTTTCCTTAAGCTTCTCCACGTCCTCGTAGGAGATAGCCGGCGGCGGCACGTAATCGTCCGGGGAGGAGTAGGTCTGGCTGTAGTTCTGGGAGATCCGCATGCGGGCTATCCCCGAGACCTCCTTCTGTCTCTCCAGCCTGGCGTAGGTGTCGACGATGGCCGAAAAAGCGTCGATGAACACCACCGAGCCGGCCGCGATGGCCAGGAAGCTCAGCACGGAGCGCGTCTTGTGGGCCCAGATCTCGGTCAGGCCGGTCTTTACCGCGTTCAGGATAGCCCTCACTGTTCCAGCCTCCCGTCGCGCATGCGGATATTGCGCGCCACGCGCTTCGAGAGCTCCCTGTCGTGCGTCACCATCACCACGGTTATGCCCTCGCCGTTGAGCTTGAACAGCGTGTCCACTATCTCGCCGCTGGACACCGAGTCCAGGTTGCCGGTCGGCTCGTCGGCCAGTATAAGCTTGGGGGAATTGGCCAAGGCCCTGGCGATGGAGACGCGCTGGCGCTCGCCGCCGGAGAGCTCCAGCGGGGTTTTCCTCTCCTTGCCCTTCAACCCGACCTTGTGCAGCAGGTCCGCGGCCCGGTCCCGCATCTCGCGGCTGTCCACGCCGGCGTACATCATGGGCAGGCAGACGTTATCCAGGGCGGTCATGCGGTTGAGCAGGTGGAAGGACTGGAAGACGAAACCGATCTCGTCGCGGCGGGCGTCGGAACGCTCGCTGTCGGACATGGAGAACACATTCCGGCCGTTCAGGCTGTACTTGCCCGAGGTGGGCTCGTCGAGCAGGCCGATGATGTTGAGCAGCGTGGACTTGCCGCAGCCGGACGGCCCGGTGACCACCGCGAACTCCCCCATCTCGATGGTAAAGGAAACGCCGCGCAGCGCCGGCCAGCCGCTCTGGCCGCCCTCGTAGACCTTGGTCAGGTCCGCGCAAGCTATGCTCATTTCAGGCTCTCCGGCTCCACGGTGAAAAGCTTGTCGCCGGGTTTTACGGGGCCGGCTATCTCCACCTCGGTCTCCGACCTGAGGCCGGGGTAAACCTGCAGCTTGTCGGCCTCGTAGCCGTCCTTCTGCCGGTAGACGTAGCTGTTGAGGCCCTCCTGGAACAGCACCTCGATCGGGGCCTTGATGACGTTCTTCTTGGCCTGCATATTGGCGGTGACCACGGCGCTCATGCCGACGCGCATCTGCTGGCTGGGTTTGTCTATATTGATGACCACGCGGAAGACCTTGGTGCCCGTGCCGCCCCAGTTGCTGCTCTTGGTCTCGGCCATGGGGGCGATCACGTCGATCTTGCCGGAATACTTCTCGCCGGGGATGGAGGTGAAGGTAATGGTCACCGGCATGCCGCGGCTGAGCTTAAAAATATCGATCTCGCTGATCTTGAGGTTCACGGCCAGGGTCTTCATGTCCACGATGCGGGTGACGCAGGTGGACGCGCTGTCCACGCGCTTGCCCTCGCGCACCTCGTCGTCGCTAGCCCCGTAGCGGCTGATGCAGCGCGTCAGCAGCCCGTCGCGCGAGGCCACTATGGGCACCGGCACGTACTGCGTGGAGTCTATGCGCTCGCCGCCCTTGAACATCAGGATCTTTTCCCCTTTCCGCACGTATTCGCCCTCTTTCTTATTCAGCTCTACGATAAAGCCCTTGCCGGGCGGGAACACGTCCACCGTGTCGCGCGAGACCAGCTCGCCGGACTCCTGCAGGTCCAGCTTCAGGTCGCCCTTGTCCACGGCGCGCAGGAAGTAGGAGATATCCTGGCGCACGGACATCTTTTTATAGCGCAGGTACCCGGCGAAGGCCGCGGCCGCCAGCAGGACCAGCAGCGCCGTCCATGAAACCGTTTTAAGCGTCTTCTTCATCGGTGTCTCCTATTCCCAGATCTCTTCGCCCAGCAGCGCGCGGTAATTGGCCAGAGCCAGGTCCAGGTCGTTGAGCGCAGTTATCTGCCTGTTGCTGGCGTCGAGCAGCTTGGTCTGCGAACTGTCCAGCTGCAGGAAGGACGCGCCGCCGAGGGAATATTCCTCCAGCAGGTTGGCCGTGGCGTCCTGCTGCGCCTTCACCTGGAACTCCAGCAACTGCCGGGACTTCACCTGCAGCTCTATATCCTTCTGCGCGGTCAGAACCTCGGTCTTGAGCGCCCGGATGGAATTTTCCAGGTCCAGCTCGGAAGACTTCAGGAGGGCCTTCCGCCCCGCTACGTCCAGGTAGTTCTGGGCGCCTAAAAAACCGAAAGGAAAATTAAGCGTGGCGCCCACGCCGTAGGTCTGCCCGTCGTCCCAGGCCCCGCCCCGGGTGCCGAACAGGCCCAGATTGGTCTTGGCCCAGGCGGCGTCCACCCTGAGGCGGGGCAGATCGGCCATGATGGCGTTGCGCGCGGACAGCCGGCTCTTTTCCAGCGCGGTCTGCTTCAGCCGCAGGCCGAAATTGTTCTCCAGGGCGCGCGCCACGTCCTCCCGGGGCAGGGGCAGCTTCACCTCCACCGCGCCGGTGCTCACCTGTACCGCCTGGGCCGAATCCGGCTCCGCGTTTATGAGCTCGTTGAAGGCCATCAGGGCTTTTGCCCCGGCGGCCTCGGCCTGCGCCAGCGAGAGCTCGCTCTGCAGCTTGTCGCCCTCGCTCTGGGTCACCTCGATCTTGCTGCGCGTGCCGGACTGGAACTGCTCGTTGGTGTCCTTGTACTGGCGCTCGCGCGAGGCCAGGTTGTTGCGGGAGATCTCCACCTTGCGCTGGGTGGAGTAGAGCTCGTAGAACCTGGCTAGCGCCTTCAGCGCCTCTCCCTGCCTGGCTATCAGGAACGTAAGCCGCGCGCGCTCGTAGTCAAACCTGGCGGTCTTTATCCTGGACAAGGGGCTGGAGGCGGAATCGTAAAGATTCAGGTCGGCCGACAGCCTGGAGGTGGCGTCACCCCGGTCGAAATGGACGTAATGCCGGTCCTGGTCGTAAAAGGAATCGGCCATCGAGAAGTTGAAAGAGGGCAGCGCCGCGTCCAGCAGGGCGGCGCGGTAGGAGGTTTCGGCCTGCGTGAAGGCCTGCTCCGCCTGCCGCAGGGACGGGGAAGCCGCCAGCACGGCCTTGATATAACTTTTCAGATTGAAGTCCCCTGCCGCCGCGGGAGCGGAGGTCAGGACGGAGAGCAGCGCTACAACCAGCAATTTTTTCATCGTTGTTTTCCCGGGAGCGGCCGTCAAAGCTGAAGGTAGTCTACAATATAAGGCCAATTTCCGTAAACCGGCGGCCGGCCTCCACAAACGGAAGAGCAATTTAAATGCCGGGCGCCTCCGCGACTGCCGTCCGGGCCGGACTACTTTCCGGCGCGGGCGTAGAGGCAATCGGCGTCGGCGTTGCGGCCTTCCCTGTCGAACAGCGCGGCCAGCCGCTCCAGGCCTTCCTTATCCCCGGTCAGGTCATAGAGGAAGATGGCGTACCCGGCGCTAAAGACCGGCGTCCTGGCCTTAAGCCAGGCGAAGGTTTCCTTGTCGGAATAGTAGGTGGACTGCAGGTTGGTGGCGGAAACGGCCAGCAGGGTTTCTTTCATGGCGCAGACCTGCGCCCCGGTGCCGGGCAGGTCCACATTGGAGATCACGCCGAGCGGCGTGTAGGCCAGGCCGTAGCTTTCGGGGCGGGCGACGCCGAAATAGGAGAACACCACCGGCGGGTTCCCCCTCCCCTTAAGGTAGGCGGCCAGGGTTTTCACGCCCTGGCCCCAGTCCAGGTTGGAATCCACGAAATACTTGTAGCCGTTGGCGGGGCCGCCGCCCAGCTGGTTGAAATAAGCCAGGTAATGCGGGTGCGCGGTCAGCGCGGAGACCGGGATGAGGGCGGCCAGCGCGGCGGCCAGCCAGGCGCGCCTCCCGCCGATAGCGGCCAGGCGGGCCAGCCCCAGCCCGGCGAGAGCCGCGAGAAAAGGCATCACCGGCATGACGTGGCGGTAGCCGATCTGCACCTTGGCCGTCAGCGCCACGGCAAAGAAGACCGCCGGCGGCAGCAGCAGCCACAGGTAGTCCTTCCTGAATTTTTTTACGGCCGCCCAGGCCCCGACCGCTCCCGCCAGCAGCACGAGCACCGGGGTCTTGAGCGCCACCGCGGCGGGGAAATACCACCACACGCCCGTCAGCGTGTGCCGGCCCAGGGCGAAAGAGGAGCGCCCTGTGTCCAGACGATTGAGCGTGGCGGTCAGGCCGGCCCAGTAGAGGCCCAGGTCGAACCTGTAGACCAGCGCTACCACCAGCAGGCAGGCTCCGGCGTAAAGGGCGATGTAGCCGAGCAGTTTGGAAAGCTTCAGCCGCGGCCAGAAGTAGTTATCGGCCAGCCAGAAGACGGCCACCATTGGCGGGACGATGAACATGCTGAACTTGGAGACCAGCGCCAGGCCGGAGGCCGCGCCGGCCAGGGCCGCCCAGAGCCAGTGCCGGCCGCCGCCCTCGCCCTTCTTCCCCCCGGCGGACTTCTCCGCGGTAAAGAGCCAGCCCAGCGCGAAGGCCGCGAAATAAAATATGGCCGCTCCCGCGTCCGTGCTGATGAGCGCGTCGTTGGAGATGAACACCGGCATGCCGGCGAAGGCGCAGAGCGCGAAAGCCGCCGCGGCGGGCGACTCCAGCCGCGACAGCAGCAGGCCTAGCAGGCCGGCCAGCAGCGCGGTCCAGACCAGGAAGGTGAAACCCCGGGCCGTGTTCAGCAGCCGCCCGTGCGGAACGGTGTTGTGGTAGAGGAACAGGTCGCCGTAACGGTAAGGCATCAGATTCGCGAAATACGGGTGACCGGAGAAGGCCTGCGGCTTCAGAGCGAGCAGCGGCAGGGCCGAGAGCATCTCCGAGAACGGCGGGTGGTCCATGATGTTCATGGCATAGCGGCCGGTAGCCAGGTAGGAATAGCCGCTGGCCAGGTGCACGGTCTCGTCGTAGGTGGGCGCGGCCGAGCGGATGAAGGAAAACCCGGCGAACAGGTGGAAGGCCAGGCAGACCGCGGCTAGCAGGAAAGGCGCCTTAAGCTTGTTTTCCATAGCCTTATCATACAAAAAAGCGCAGACGCCTACCCGGCGCCTATTTTGGTAAAATAAACTCATTAGAACGGAGCTCCCCCATATGAAGACAATCTTACTCACCGCTATAATCGTTTTCGCCGCGGCTGGCGCCTACGCTTTTGATCTCGGAGGCATCTTCAGCGGCTGCGGCAAGCCCGCCGCCCTTAAAGACCTGGCCGGGGCCGCCCCGGAGGCCCCCAAGCCCGGCGCCGTAAATTTTCCTATGAACATAAAACCCGAGGACGCCCGCTACTACATCGAGACCAAGGCCCCCGTGGTGATAGACATCCGCACTGCCGAGGAACACGCCGCCGGCCACCTGGGAGCCACCAGCCTGGTCATGGACTACTACGCCCCCGATTTCAAGGACCGGCTCGCCGGGCTGGACAGGAACTCCGGCTACCTGCTCTACTGCCGCAGCGGCCGCCGTTCCGGCGACGCCCTGCAGACCATGAAAGACCTTGGCTTCACCGACATCCACCACATCGCGGGAGGCATAACAGCCTGGACGGCCGCCGGCCTGCCCGTAGTGAAGTAAAGATTTTTCCTACCCTATGCCAGCCTCCACTCCCACACCAGAAAACGCCCCCGCGGCCGCGCGCTACTCGCGGCACGCCAGGCTCTCCCTCATAGGCCAGGACGGCCAGAGGAAGATAGAGAAGGGCTCCGTGCTGATAATAGGCTGCGGCTCCCTGGGCTGCGCGCAGGCCGCTTTCCTGGCCCGCGCCGGGGTGGGCAGGCTCACGCTGGCCGACCGCGACACGGTGCAGGCCCCCAACATGGCCACCCAGCTGCTCTACGACGAGACCGACCTCCGCGACGGGGCGCCCAAGGCGGCTGCCGCGGCGCGCCGCCTGCGCACCATCAATTCCGGCATCGCCATCGAGCCCGTAGTCGCCGACATAACGGCGGCCAACATAGAGCCGCTGGTGGCCGCGGCGGACCTGGTGCTGGACGCCACCGACAATTTCGAGACCCGCTTCCTCATCAACGAGGCGGCCGTGAAGGCCGGCAAGCCGTGGATCTACGGCGGGGTGCTGGGCACCGACGGCATGGCCATGGCCATCCGCCCCGGGCGCGGCCCCTGCCTGCGCTGCCTCTTCGCCCTGCCTCCCCCCGAAGGCCGCCTGCCCCCGCCCGACGTGTTCGGCGTGCTGGCCACGGCCGCCGTCTGGGTGGCGGCGCTGCAGACCACGCAGGCGCTAAAGGCGCTGGCCTGTGGCGGGGCGGACTGGGGCCGCATGCACACCCTCGACATCTGGAACGGCACGGTCACTACCGCCGAAGTCCTGCGCGACCCGGCCTGCCCCTGCTGCGGCGGACGATAGAAGATCAGGAGCCCTATGACCAATTTCCTCCTCAACGACCGGCTTGTCAGCACCGAAGAAAGCGCAGGCATGACGCTGCTGGAATTCATACGCGGCGTCGCCTGCCTGTCCGGCACCAAGGACGCCTGCCGCGAGGGCGAATGCGGCGCCTGCACGGTGCTGGTGGGCTCCCGCGCGGCCGACGGGACCGTGGCTTACAAGGCCTGCGCCTCCTGCCTGCTGCCGCTCGGCGACATAGACGGCTGCCATGTGGTGACAGTAGAAGGCCTCGGGAGCGAACCTCTTACCCTCGTACAGCGCCTGCTAGTCGAGCACAGCGCCTCGCAATGCGGCTTCTGCACGCCGGGCATAGTGCTGTCGCTCACCGGTTTCGCGCTGGCCAGCCCCGACCTTTCCTACGACGCCGCCGTTGACGCGCTGGACGGCAATATCTGCCGCTGCACCGGTTACGCTTCCATCCGCAATGCCGCCCGCGCCCTGTGCGAGGCGCTCGCCGGAGCCGCCAAACACCCCGGCCAGCGCCAGGAAGTTCTGCTTGCCACCGGCGTAGTCCCGGCTTATTTCCGCGGCATCCCCGGCCGCCTGGCCGAGCTGAAGGCCGCCCCCGTAGCCGCCTGCGGCAAGAACACAATAGCGGTAGCCGGCGGCACGGACCTGTTCGTGCAGAAACCGGAGCAGCTCATGGGAAGCGACCTTTGCTTTCTGTCCAAACGCCGCGACCTGGACTACATACGCGAGGACAAGGGTTTGCTGCTCGTGGGCGGGGCCGTGGCCATAGAGGATTTTCGCAATTCCGCCGTAGTACAGCGGCATTTCCCGGCGCTGGCCGGAGACCTGCTGCTGCACTCCTCGGCCATACTGCGCAATAAAGCCACGCTGGCGGGCAATATAGTCAACGCCTCGCCCATCGGCGACGCCACCATAATACTGCTAGCGCTGAACGCGAGCCTGACCATCACCGGCGAAGGCGGCAGGAAGCGGGAAGTGCCGCTGGACAAGTTCTACCTTGGTTATAAGAAGACAGACCTCGCCTGCGGCGAGCTGGTGAGCGAGATCGCCATCCCGCTGCCTTCAGAGGGCGTCCGCTACAATTTCGAGAAGGTCTCCAACCGGACCACGCTGGATATAGCGGCGGTCAATTCCGCGCTGCTGCTGGCCACCGGCTCCGACGGCGCCGTAACCGGCCTGCGCGTCTCGGCCGGCGGCGTGGGGCCCGTGCCAATGCTGTTGCCGGGGATTGAGAAGTTCCACGGCCGCAAGCCCGATGCCTCGTTCTTCCAAGACCTCTCCAAAGCCGCGCTGGCTGCCGCCGCCCCGATAGACGACATACGCGGCTCGGCCGAATACAAGAGATTGCTGCTCGGGCAGCTGATGCTGGCCCATGCCCGGGCCCTCGCCCCCGTGGAGGCCGCATGAAGAACGACGATACCCTGATGCACGTGCGCGGCACGTCGCAGTTCGTGGACGACATCCCCGTGCCCGGTTGCCTGCACGCCGTGCTCTTCACCTCGCCCGTAGCCAAAGGCCTCATCCGCTCGCTGGATGTTTCCAAAGCGGCCGCGGCGCCCGGCGTGGCCGCGGTCTACACCCATAAGGACGTGCCCGGCCTCAACCAGGTGGGCCATGTTTTCAAGGACCAGCCCCTGCTGGCCGTGGACGCTGTAGAATACATAGGCCAGCCTATAGCGCTGGTAGTGGCGGATTGCCGCCGCAACGCAAAGAAAGCCCTTAAGCTCATAGCGGCGGACATAGAGAAGCTCGAGCCCATGCTGGACCCGCGCGCGGCCGCGGCGGCAGGGCAGCTGCACGGCAAGAAGCGCGTACAGACCCACGGCGACCCCGACGCCGCCTTCGCTGGCTGCAAGCATGTTTTAGAAGGCCGCCTCGCCAGCGGCCCGCAGGAACATTTCTATTTCGAAACCCAGCGCGCCCTGGCCGTACCCGGCGAGCATGACACCATAAAGGTTTACGCCAGCGCCCAGTCGCCCGGGGCCTTCCACCATCATCTCGCCGAGGTGCTGGGCATTCCCATGCATAAGGTGGAGCTGGACATCCGCCGCCTGGGCGGCGGTTTTGGCGGCAAGGAATCCACCGCCGTGTGGATAGTAGCACCGGCCATGGCGGCCTTCCTGCTCAAGCGCCCCGTAAAGCTGGCCCTCGAGCGCAACGACGACATTGCCACTACCGGCAAGCGCCACGCCTACGAGTACGACTACCGCTTGGGCCTGGACGCCGAAGGCAATATACTCGCCTACGACATAACCCTCTACCAGCATGCCGGCGCCTGCGCTGATATCTCCACCGCCGTGCTGGGGCGCTCCTTTCTGCATGTCTGCGGTTCCTACCGCATTCCCAATATCCGCGTCACAGGGCTGAGCTGCCGCACCAATATCCCGCCCAATAACGCCTTCCGCGGTTTCGGCGTGCCGCAGGGCACCTTCGCCATAGAGGCCGCCTTATCCGCCGCCGCCCATAAACTGGGCCTGGATCCGGAAGCGCTCAAGCGCCGGAACCTGCTGAAGGACGGCGACACCCTGCCCTACGGCGTAACGCTCTCCGGCGTGAACTCGGAGCGCTGCTGGGCGACACTCGACGCCAAGGCGCATATAGCCGAGCGCCGCGCCGCCGTGGCCGCCTATAACAAGGCCCACAAGGACACCAAGAAAGGCCTGGCCGCTGTGCCGGTCTGCTTCGGCATCTCTTTCGCCCAGACCGCGCTCAACCAGGCGAGCTCGCTGGTGCACATCTACGTGGATGGCAGCGTGGCGGTCAGCACCGGCGCCGTGGAGATGGGCCAGGGCGTGAACGCCAAGATCCGCATAGTGGCGGCCCGCACGCTGGGCGTGCCGCTGGAGCGCGTGCGCGTAGACACCACCAATACCTCGCGCATTCCCAACGCTTCCCCCACCTCCGCCAGCACCGGCGCCGACCTAAACGGCATGGCCACCAAGTACGCCTGCGAGCGCCTGCGCGGGCGGCTTATAGCTTTCGCGGCCGGCGTCCTGAAGGCCGATCCCTCCGCCGTGGAGATCAAGGACGGCGAAGTTCTGGTCTCCGGCAAACCCGCCGGCCTCGGCTGGAACAAACTGGCCAAGGACGCCCAATGGGCCCGGGTGGACCTGGGCGAGCACGCTTTCTACGCCACCCCGGACCTGCATTATGACCTGGAGAAGGAACAGGGCAGGCCTTTCGCCTATTACGCCTACGGCACGTCGCTGACCGAAGTGCTGCTGGACTGCCTGCGCGGCACCTATACGCTGGAAGCGGTGGATGTGGTGCAGGACGTGGGCGAATCCCTGAGCCCCGAGATAGACCGCGGCCAGACCGAAGGCGCGGTGGTGCAGGGCATGGGCTGGGCGACCATGGAGCAGCTCCGCTACGCCCCCGACGGCCGCGTGCTGACCGGCGTGAGCGCCTATAAAGTGCCGGACATCAAGTTCCTGCCTGCGCACTTCGAGATTACCCTGCTTAAAGACTCGTCGAATCCTTATGCCGTCTGCAATTCCAAGGCCGTGGGCGAGCCGCCCTTCGTGCACGGCATAGGCGCCTACCTGGCCGTGGCCGACGCCCTGCGCGCCGCCCGCCCGGACCGCGAGCCGCCCATGCTGCCGCTCACCCCGGAAAAGGCCTTCATGCACCTGCACGGGCCGCAAGCCGGAGACGGCAAGTGAAGAAGATAAAAGTTAAGTATTTCGCCCTCGTCGGCGAGCGGCGCGGGGTGCAGACCGACGACTACGAGACCGAGGCTGGAACGGCCCGGGAATTACTGCGCGAGATAGAGGCCAGCAAAGTGATTCCGCTTACCACCAACATCTCCAAGGCCGTCATCAACGGCCGATACGTGGAATGGGACGAGCCCATCAAAGAAGGCGACCTGGTCACCCTGCTCTCCCCTTTCTCCGGCGGCTGAGGAACTGATAAAGTTAGTCTGAGGTTTACCATGACAAAGCTGGCTATCGTAGGGGCTGGGTCGAGCTACACCCCCCTCCTTATCGACCACATACTTAATTCAGGGCTGGACCAGGCAGTGTCCGAGGTCTGCCTGATGGATATAGACGCCGGGCGCCTGAAGGCCGTGCACGGCTTCACTCAACGGCTGGCGGAAAAGTCCAAGTCGAAACTTACAATTAAGGCCACTCTGAATCTTAACGAGGCCGTGAAGGGCGCCAAGATAGTGGTGCCGCAGATCCGCGTTGGCATGATGGCCGCGCGCCGGAAGGACGAGGAGCTCGGCCGCAGGTACGGCATCATCGGCCAGGAGACCACGGGCGTGGGCGGTTTCTCCAAAGCCCTGCGCACCATACCGCAGATCCGCAAGATCGCCGACGCCCTGCTGCGCTACGGCGCCAAGGACCCCTGGCTGGTCAATTTCACCAACCCGGTGGGCATAGTCACCGAGGCTCTGGTGCGCTTCCACGAGATCAGGGCCGTGGGCATCTGCAACGGTTCACTTACCATGCACAAGGGCGTGAGCGACCTGATCGGCGCGCGCATGGAGGACACCGAGATAGATTACGTCGGCCCCAACCATTTCGCCTGGGTGCTGGATGTGCGCCGCAACGGCCGCTCCGTTCTCCCCGCGGTCATAAAGAAGATGATAGAGAAAGAGGGCCTGCCGACGGCGCTCAATATCACCAAGGTGAAAATGACGCCGGAAATAATGGCGCGCGCCAAAATAATCCCCACCGGCTACCACAAGTATTTCTTTCACGCCGGCGCGGTGGTAAAAGAGGACAAAACCACCCCGTCGCGCGCGGTTAAGGTGGCCGAGATAGAGCGGCGCATCTTCGCGGCCTACCGCTCGCCTGTGGTCTCGGAGATACCCGAGGCCGTAAAGGAGCGCGGCGGCGCCTTCTACAACGTGGTCGCCTACGACGTCATCGCCTGCCTGTTGGGCCTGCAGAAGAAGCGCGTCACCGTGGCCGTCCCCAATAACGGCACCTACGACGGCTTCGAGAAAGATCATGTGCTCGAGATGCCCTGCATGATAGATAAGGGCGGCTATAAGCCGGTAAAGACCGCGCAGCTGCCGGTCTTCGCCAAGGGACTGTCGCAGCGGATAAAGGCCTATGAGGCGCTTACCGCCGAGGCCGCGTGGAAGTGCGACTTCGACCTGGCCTACCAGGCGCTGCTGTTGAACCCGCTCACCCCCGACGCGGACGTTACTTTCCGCCTGCTCAAAGCCGTGCTGGCCCAGAACAAAGCCTTCCTGCCACCCTACAAGGGGGCCCGGTGAAATATTTCCTGGGCGTGGACAGCGGCGGCACCAAGATAGCCGTAGCCCTGCGCACGGTTGCCGGGGCGGTGCGCGTGGCCCGGGTGCCGGGCGCGAACCTGGAGGCAAAGGGCGTGCATGCCGTTTACGCCCTAATCAAGCAAGGAGTGGATAAACTCGCCCGCGGCAGGAAGATCGAGCTGTCCGGAGCCCGCTTCTGCCTTTGCGGCATAGATTTCCCCCGCGACGCGGAAATGGTGGAGCCCTACTTCAGGGAGCGCCTTAAGCGAGATTTCGGCTATACCGGGCCCATGACTTTCGAGAACGACGCATTCGCGGCGCTGCGCGCCGGCACGAAGGCGCGGCCGGGCTTCATAATTTCACTCGGCACGGGATTTACCATAGCCGCCATCGACGCCAAGGGCCGCGAGCGCCTGGTCTGCGATTACCAAGTACGGAATTTGCTGATCACCATGACCCTCGGCCTCTCGAGCGCGGCCCACGGCCTGCTGCCCGGGGACAAACCCTCGCGCCTGCTCTTCGAGATAATGCGGCTCGCGCGCTGCAAGACCCCATCCGATTTGCTCGCGCGGCTGTGGGCTTGCGATTTCAGGAAATACGCCAAACCCCTGCCGCAGGAACTTAAATTCAAGTTCGTGCCGCTGTTCTACAAGTATTACGCCAAGGGCGACCCGCTGGCCGTCATGATACTGGGCGAATATGTAGAAAGGATAGGCCGCGCCCTCGCCGCCCTCAAAAAATTCGCCGGGAGCGAAGGCACCGTGGTCTTCTCCGGCAGTTCATTCACCAAGTATCCCCGGGAAAGCGCGTTCTTCAGGAAAGCGATACTGCGGCGCGCAGGTTTCCAACAGGCGCGCCAGGTAACCCTGGACCGCGAACCAGTCTACGGCGCCGTCCTCCCCTAGTCCCCCAAAAATGTATGCGCTTTCTTAGGAATATTATTATCGTTGGGATGATCTGGGGAACGGTTGGGTGCGGGCGCGGGGACTTGGCGCTGGTTCCCGCTGGTCTTCGGACGGAGGCGAAGGGGACCGTGGTCATTTTCCCTTTTGCGGGCGACGTGGAATTGTCGGAACGGTTCTACGACCTGGCGGCCGGGGAGCTGTGGGGCGGCCGGGTGGTACCGCGCGCGGTGCTGGCTGCGGAGGTTAAAAAGCTTGGTTTTTCCGAGGAGCAGGGACGGCTTACGGCGAAACAGGTTAATGCCGTGGCCCGCGGGCTTGGCGCTGGCATAGTTATTGCCGGGCGAAAAGAGCCGGGGGGCAGGCTGTACGTGTACGTGGCGGACCTGGAGGCCCGCGTGGCTTTTGTCAGGCGCGGCTATGCGGGCAGCAGTGCGGGGGAGAAGGCTTTTCTGGACGGCATGCGGCGGTACGCCGGGCTTTCCGCGCATGAGAGGGCTACGCTGGCCCAGGTACGCTTTAAGCCCGCTTCGCAGGCGCGCCCCGGAGTGACGGCTCCGCCGCTGGATACGCTTGCGACTTCTTCTGCCGCGGTTTCCGTCTCAACAGGCGCGGCGCAGCCGGTTGACTACAATGCCGAGTTTAAGAAGATCCATCTGGACCCTTCCGAACTCGACAGGATCACTTTCGAAGATTTTAATCTGGATGAGATCTCCACAGACCTCGGGCTATAGGTTTTGGCGGCGTGGCCGGGCTCGATAGCTGCCAGTAATCTTTTATAAACTTAACCCATGAGACTTCTTTAAATTAAGACCTGCCCCCTATTCCGCCAAGTCTTCATCCCCCAGGACTAACAATTCATATAATGAGAGGGCGGCAGATTTAACGCATTTTCAGGAGAACACACTATGAAGTATCTTATCGGAATAACCCTATTTCTATTTATCGCGGGAGCAGGTTGCAGTCAGAAAGAGCAACCCGCTGCCCAGGAGGCAACCCTGGATGAGGTGCCGGTAGAGCAAGGAGAGCCGGATTACGAAAACCTCCCCGCCCTGACATATGAATTCACGGCCCGGAGAACCGGCAACTCCATTTCCTTTAAGTCCGTTCTGGGGACAGAGTGGAAAGAAGCAGCCTACACCTGCAAGGACCTGCCCTGTAAGTTCGATTTGAATAATTACGGTTTAAACTCCAAGATGCCGGCCACTGGTTTTGTAATTGCTTTCACCGTCACCGCAAATGAAGTAAGTATGGAGTCTATCAGCATGGCGCCGCGCAAAGGTTCCAGCTGGGAAACTTTAAAATACTCCTGCACGACCAAAGACTGCAGGTTTAAGGTCAATCAGGACGGTGTCACCGGGCTGTAAGCTAGTTTAACCTTGCAGCAGACAATCAAACCGCCGCGGCCCCTTAAGGGGACCGCGGCGGTTTTTTGACGCCGTGACAGTTACTTCTTTACGGCTTTGATGGCGGCCAGGACTTTTTCCGGGGTGAACGGGAATTCGTTCAGGCGGGCGCCGGTGGCGTTGTAGATGGCGTTGCCGATGGCGGGCGCCGGGCCGTTGATGCAGATCTCGGAAACGCTCTTGGCGCCGAAGGGGCCGGTGTCCTCGTAGGAGGGCACGAGTATCGCCTTTATGTTCGGGCGGTCGCGCATGGAGTAGATGTGGTAGTCCGCGAAAGACGCGTTCTGCATCTTGCCCTTCTCGTCGAAGAGGTACTCCTCGGTCAGCGCGTAGCTGATGCCGTTCAGGGTGCCGCCTTCGGTCTGGCCCTCGCAGAGCGCGGGGTTCACCGCGGTGCCGCAGTCTATGGTAGAGACATAGTTGAGCACCTTCACAAAGCCCGTCAGCGTGTCCACTTCCACCTCGGCGAAATGCGCCGCGAAAGGCGGCGGGGATTTCTTGGTGATGTGGGAAGCGGTGCCGATGATCTGGTACTGGTTCTTCTGGTACAGCGAATAGTTGGCTATATCGCTGTAGGAGACCTTCTTGGAGCCGTCGGCATTGAGCACATGCGCGTCCTCGCAGTGGACTTCTTCCACCTTGAGGCCCAGCATCTCGGCGCCGGTGGCGAGGATCTGCCGCTTGGCGTCGGCCGCGGCTTTGCGCACCGCCTCGCCTGAGAGGTAGGTGGTGGAAGAGGCATAGGCGCCCACGTCGAAAGGCGTCATATCCGTGTCCGACGAGTACACTATCATCTTGTCGGTAGCGGTCTCCAGCTCTTCGGCCGCTATCTGGGCCAGCACGGTGTCCGAGCCGGTGCCCAGGTCGGTGGCGCCCACATTGAGGTTAAATGAGCCATCCTCGTTTATCTTGATGGTGGCGGCACCCATGTCTATGTCCGGGATAGACGAGCCCTGCATCAGGCAGCACATGCCTATGCCGCGGCGGTAGCGGCCGGTCTTGCCGCGCCAGTCGGTTCTTTTTTCCCAGCCGGCGGCCTCCGCGCCCTGCACTATGCACTCGCCGAGCGCGTTGGAGCCCACGGTCATGGGCACGCCCTCGCGGCCTTCGCCGAGCGCCTGGAAGATAGGCGAGCCCTCGCCGGGGCGTATATGGTTCAGCTGGCGGAACTTCAGCGGGTCCATGCCTATGGCCTCGGCCATATGGTCCATCAGGGACTCTATGGCGAAGAAGGCCTGCGTGGCGCCGAAGCCGCGGTAGGCGCCGCCGACGGGCAGGTTGGTGTAGTACGACTTGCCGTCGAAGAGGATATTGTCGCAGTGGTAGAGCGGCAGGGTCTTGCCGCCGGAGCAGGATACCACGGTAAGGCCGTGGCCGCCGTAGGCGCCGGTATTGTTGATGCACTCGAGGGCTATGGCGGTGATGGTGCCGTCCTTCTTTACGCCGGTGCGCAGGCGTATGTGGAAAGGATGGCGGGTGCGGCCGGTGCGGAAAGTTTCCTCGCGGTCGAAGCGCCACAGGCAGGGGCGGCCGGTGCGCAGGGCGAACATGGCCGTCACGTCTTCGAGCAGGATCTCCTGCTTGCAGCCGAAGCCGCCGCCGATGCGGGGCTTTACCACGCGTATCTTCTGCACCGGTATGCCCAGCGTGCGCGCCACTATGCGGCGGCAGTGGAAAGGCACCTGCGTGGAGGTGGTAATGAGGATGCGCCCGGCGGGCGTCATCTGCGCCATAGAGGTATAGGGCTCTATGGGGCAATGCTGGGCGTAGGGCGTCTCGTAAGTCTCGTCGAAGGTGAAGTCCGCCTCGGCCATGCCTTTCTTGAAGCTGCCGGCCTCGCAGGCCACATGGGCCACCAGGTTCTTCTTGGGCTCGTAGGTTATCGGTATCGGTACATGGGCCTCTGGCTCGTCGTGAATGACAGGCGCGCCCGGCGCCATGGCCTCGGCCAGCGTGAACACGGGTTTGAGCAGCTCATACTCTACTTTTATGGCCTCGAGGGCGGCTAACGCCTGCTCTTCGGTCTCGGCCGCCACGGCGGCCACGCGGTCGCCCACGAAGCGCACCTTATTGTCGAACATGAAAGTATCGTAAGGCGAAGGCTCGGGAAAGCCCTGGCCGGCGGTGCAATGCACTATGCGCGGCACATTGCCGTGCCAGAGCACGCACTTTACGCCGGGCATCTTTTCGGCCTTGCTCACGTCCAGCTTTTTAATGCGGGCGTGGGCGTGCGGGCTCCACAGCATTTTTATAACGAGGGCGTCCTTGGGCAGGAAGTCGGCTACGTAGGAATCCTTGCCGAGCGCCAGCTGCATGGCGTCTATCTTGGTGACGGAAGTGTTGACCTGCTTAAAGTTCTTAGCGAGCTCGTGCCTTTTCATTTCTTCCCCCCTTTCGGAGAGGCTTTCTTTGCGGGCTCGGCGGCGGCGCGGTCGAGCGTACGCCGCAGGGCCACCCAGATCTTCTCATAGCCGGTGCAGCGGCACAGGTTGCCGTCCATATATTCTTTCGCTACCTCGTCGGAAATATCCTTTTCCGTCTCCATCAGGGCGGTGGCGCTCATGATGATGCCGGGGATGCAGTAGCCGCATTGCACGGCGCCGGCGGCCACCAGTTCCTGCTGTATCGGGGCCGGCTTGTCGTAGGTGCCCATGCTCTCGATGGTGCGCACCTTGCGCCCCTCGGCCTGCATGGAGTAGAGCAGGCAGGCGTACACCGCGCGCCCGTCCATGATGACGGTGCAAGCGCCGCAGGTGCCCTGGCCGCAGCCGTACTTGGTGCCCTTGTAGCCCTCGCGGCGCAGCAGGTCCAGCAGCTTCTCGTCGGGGCGGGTGGCGAAAGTTTTCTTCTCGCCGTTAATGGAGAGTGAAACCGAACAGGTATTGGTCTTCATTAAGCGGTCCTCCCGCGGGCGAACTCGGCGGCCCTTTCCAGGGCGTCCACTATGGAAACTTCGGCCAGGCCGGCTACATATTCGGCGCTCATGCCTTCCTGTTTACACCATTTGGCGTCGGTGCCGGCCAGCGCGGCGGCGGCGCGGAAAGTCTCAGCGGAAGGCTCTTTCCCGGTGAGAGCAGCCTCCACGGAGCGCAGGCGCTTCGGGAAAGGTATGGCGGAGCCGGCGGCCACACGGGCCGCGGCTATAACGCCGCCCTTCAGTTCCAGCAGGGCGGCTATAGTGACCATGGAGAAAGCGGCGGCGTTGCGGGTGGCCTTCACGGAACCAAAGCCGTGCTGCGCTTTGAGCACCGGTATCTTTACGGCGGTGAGCAGGTCGCCGTTCCTGAACAGGCGGGCGGGCTGGGACGAGAAAAATTCATCCGCGTCCATTTCCTTCAGCTTGCCGGAGTAGATCACCATGCGGGCGTTCATGGCGAGCAGCACCACGGGCAGGTCGGCCCAGGGGAAGACGCGGCAGATATTGCCGCCGATGGTGGACACGTTGCGGATCTGGTGGGTGGAAATGCGCCGGCAGATCTCGTGCATGGCCCAGCGCGGGCCGCGGTAGCGCTGAATGTCGGACAGCGGCGTGGCCGCGCCTATCTCGAAGAAATTTCCTTTCTGGCGGATATAGGAAAGCCCCAGGTGGGTAAGGTCCACGGCGGAGACGGGGGTTTTGCCGGGCATAAAATGCAGGGCGGTCCCTCCGGCGAGGGGCATGCCTTTGGGGCCCAGTTTGCGCAGGCTGGCGCGCGCCTGGGACAGGCTGGCGGGACGGACAAATTCACACAATTTCATAGGCGGTCCTTGGTACGGAACGATAGTTTACATGTAAAAATATAGCAGATTCCGCAAAAACGATAAAGCCCGGCGGTCACTTCGCAAAATGAGGGTGCGGCAGGTACGGCTGCCTGTCGGGCTTGGCCTCGGTAGGCTTGAGCTCCAGTTCAACCACCAGCAGGGCCGCCGGCGCTATCAGCGAGGCCGCCACGTAGCCGCGCGTATAGAAGAAAGGCGTCGGCTGGTAATAGTTGTATACCTGTTCGGCGTCCGAAACCAGCATGATGTCGCGCAGCGCCCTGAAATTAACGCCGGCCCACTCGGCCCCGTTGATCGGGGTCTCGGAGCCGTCCTTCACGCTGACCTTGTAGGCCAGGACGGGGGCGGCCAGCAGGTCCTCGCCCTTGCGGGTGTCCCAGGGGTCCAGGCGGCGCACGAGGATAGCGTAGTCCAGGCCGTTCTCGGCGGCCAGGCGCAATAATTCTTTTTTAAGCTCTGCGCGGGGCAATTTCTTGGCGGGCTGGGCGGTAAAGAAAACGTTGCCAGGGCGCGGCATCGGGAATTCGCGGATGAAGCCGCGGGCGTGGCCGTTGGACTCGGCGGCTTTGCCCACCGGGGCGCGGGTCATGTAGAAATTCACAAGCTTGCCGTTGCGGGCCAGCTCCAGCGGCGCCGGCCTGACGCCTTCGTTGTCCACCGGGTAATAGCCCAGCAGGGGTACGCCGGCGTGAGTCCTCTGCAGCGGATCGTCGGAGACGGACATAAAGGCCGGCAGCACGCGCATGCCGAGCTTTTTGGTCAGTTCGCCCTTGGCGATGTAATAGCGGGTCCAGTCGTCGCGGTCCGCCCAGGGTGAGCGCACGTAAGAGACCTGGTTGACGAAGAGCTGCCCCAGAAATTCCGCCGCGGCCTGGTCTTCGAACAGCACCGGGCCCAGGTAGGGCTCGGCCGTGGAGGAATCCACCAGGTAGTTCATGCCGCGGGCGAACTCGTCGGCCTCGGCCTCTATCTTTTCATACGGCGGCATGTCGGCCGGGGAGGTCCAGTAGAACCCCTTCTCGTCGGTCATGCGCAGGCCGGCCGCGGTCTGGATGGAGGCCTTCAGCTCCAGTGCCACGCTGTCCTTGTAGTAGCGGAAGGTCGTGCCCTCGCTGTTGACGAAGCGGAAGGTGCGCAGCGCGCGCCGCAGCAGGGCCTGGGAGCCTTGGACCTTGGGATAGCGCCGGAAGACGGCCGACAGCCTGACGGTCAGAGCCTTGAGCGCCGCGGGGTCCGCGCCCGCGAAAGCTGGCTGGTCCTCCAGCATCTTCACCTTTTTCTCCGGGGAGAGGTCGCCGTAGACCTCGGTGATGTTCTTGTTCTGCCGGTAGGCTTTTTTCTGCGAGTAGGTCTCCAGCGCGCGCTTGTAGGCGTCGTCGGTGAGCGACCACAGGGAGAAACGCAGGGCGTCGTAGCCGTCCTCCTCGGACAGGGCCGAAGAGACGGGCAGGTAGGAGGTGAAGTCCTGCCCGGCGTACCAGGAGTTGTCGAACTCCCGCGAGCCGACGCGCACCTCGACGGCGGCCTCGCGCGTGACGTTGACCGCCTCCTCGCGCGGCGACCCGAAGGCCGCTCCGAATTCCGTTTCGGTGGAGTCCACTACGTAATAGGAGACGAAGTACGGCCTGTCCAGGTCGTCCATGCGCAGACGCTCGGTGGTGCGCCGGAGTTCGTCGCGCATGGCCTTCAGGACCTGGTCCTCGGCGGCGCAGGCGGGGACGGCCGCCAGGGAGAGCATAAGGATTTGTATCAGGGTCTTTGTCATATATCCCTGCTACCTGTCCGTATAGGGCGGCTTGAGCACCGGCTGCCGCGCGTTGGATTTTTGCACTTTCTCGGTCTCCATCTCGGAGAAGAGCAGGCTGGGCGAGATGGCCGAGACCGGCACCCAGCCCGACTCGGCGCCGCAGGTGCCGTTGAAGACGGCGTCGTCGTCGCCCGTGACCAGCAGCCGGGAGAAAGTCTGCAGCGGCGTGCCTATAAGGTTAAGCCCGCGCAGCGGTTCGTCCGGCCTGCCGTCGGCGTAGACTTTGTAGCCCATGGTCAGGTTTACGGAAAAGCTCTGCGGCAGGTCCCGGGTGGTGATGGTCTGCCCGCCGGAGATATCCGTGACCACGATGCCGTAAGGCTTGCCGGCCTTGCGGGCCTCTTCCAGCAGGCGCGCGCGCAGGCGGCCGTAAGGGATCTTATTAGAAGAAGTGACTATCAGGTTGCCCATGCGCGCCACCGCGCCGAAACCCGGGGACCGGCGGCCGTGGCCGTTGGAAGCGGGAGAGTTCTTTATCGGCGAGCGGGACATCAGGAAGCCCTGCAGCACGCCGCCCTCCACCAGCGGGGTCCGGCGCGCGGCCGCGCCCTCGTCGTCGTAGAGGTAATAACCGCGCAGCGGTTCCCCCCCGAAAGCGGGCAGGGTGGGGTCGTCGTGCACGGAGAGGAAAGCGGGCATGATGGGCTTGCCCACCATGGCCGCGAAGGTCTGGCCGGAAAGCTCGCTCTTCTGGCGGTGGCCCTCCAGGCGGTGGCCGAGGATCTCGTGGAAGAAAACGGCGGCGGCGCGCGACTCCAGCAGCATGGGCCCGCTGTAGGGGGTCTCCGCCGGCGCGGCGGCCAGCGCGCGCAGCTCGGCTATGGCCCGGTCTATGTCCCGCGCTATCTCCTCCTCGCCGGGCAGCAGGGCGGGGTCGGAGGCGTCGTAGATCTTGTCCCGGGACAGGCCCATGCCGTCGCCTGTGCGGGTGTAGGCGGAGTAGCCGAGGCGCACGTAGTTATTGCCCGTCACCAGTTCCGAACCGTCGGAGCTGACCAGGTAGCGGTTCTCTCCCTCCAGGCTGAGGTAGACGTCGGAATCGTAGATAAAATCGTAGGCCTTGAACCTGGCCGACAGGCGGCGCAGCATCGCCCTGAACTTCTCCCTGTCCAGTGCGGGGGCCTCGGTCCTGGCGTAGAACCTGGCGGAGGGCTCGGCTGAGAAATCGCCGGACTTATCCTCCTCCTCGGCCGTCACGCTCTTGTTCATGCGCACCTTGGCGTACCGGTCGAGGGCGGCCTTGTAGGCGCGGTCGGTCAGCGTCCAGATCTCGGCGCGCAGGGCGGCCTGGTCGCCGCCGAGCGGCAGGAGAAAAGACTCCTGGCTGTTGGAATTGGAGGCCGCCGCGGCGCCCTTGAACTCGTGGGTGTTGTCCAGCTGCGCCGAGCCCACGCGCGCGTCCACGTCCAGCCGGCGCTGGCGCCCGGAGCTTTCGTCGAAGATGGCCCCGGCCTTGGCCGAGAGCCAGCAGGAGGAGCTGTCGTAGGCTTCGTAGGAGAGATAGTAGAGGGGAGCGGCTTCGGCGTTCTTAAGCTTTTCGGCGGAGCGGGCGAGCTCGGTCCTGAGCGCGGACAGCAGGGGATCGGAGGCGGCGTCCCCTGCGGCCGCGAGACAGGGCAGCGCCAGCAGCAGCGCGGCCGCTATCGCCCTCACCTGAAAGGTCTTCATGTCAGAACTTGGTGCCCACGCCGAACACGCCGCGCGCGCCCACGAAGGTCACATTGTTGACTTCGGTAGCGCTGCCCCGGTTGAAGGAGGTGGCGTTCATCTCCATGCGGCCTTCCAGGAAGAACGTGGTATTGTCCATGTTGAACCTGATGCCTACCGGCACCCGGAACATGAAGCCGACCGCGGTCTCGTTGAGCAGGACGTTATGGATGTCGCGTATGACGCTGGACTTGATGTTATTGATGGACATGCCGAGGCCGACGCCCACATAGAACTGGGCCTTGGTCATGGTCCGCAGCAGCAGGTCGCCGCTCAGGCCTATGGAGGTGACGTCCAGGTAACCGGCCGGCAGGTTCGCCGCTACGACATACCCGCCGGAATAGATGACGGAGCGCTGGGCTTCGATGTAATGCTTGGACACTGAGAATTCAAAATCGCCGCCGAAAGCGCCTTTGCCGTAGCCGCCTACGCGGAAGCCTACCGGCCCCACGCCGCTGGTAACGAGATCGGGCTGTTCCGCCGAAGCGTAGGCAGTGTCCCACTTTACAGTGGTGGTCTGGGTGCCGCCGCCGCCTATCACTTCGAAATAGCCGTATTCATGCTCGCCCCTGACGGGAGGCGCGGCCCGTCTCTGCGCGGCGACGGGCTGCTGATAGTCGGGCTGCTGGTAGGCGGGCTGCTGCGGCGCGGTGGCCGCGTCGCCTATCCAGTTCTTATGCAGCGAAACCTGGGAGGCGCCTATGGCCTGGGCCGTCTCGGTCTTGATGAGGCGGGCGTTAACCTCTATCTGGCCGTCGGAGGTTTCCACCAGCGTGCCGGTGACTATGGCCTCCACGCCGAGCAGCTTGCCCAGCTGCTGGGCGCTGGAGGCGTCTATCATGCCGGAAGACTGCAGCTTCAGCTCGGCCATCACCTTGTCGAGCACGGAGCGTTCGATGATCTCGAACTTGTGCATATTGATCATCTTTATCGTCAGGCGCTCGGAGATCACCGAGCCGTCCTTGGTGGCGCCGGCCCTGCCGTCGGCGTAGGAGAACGGGATGATGGCTATTTTTTTGCCCTGCACCATGGCGCCGGCTTCGGTTATTTCCTTCGCCAGCGTGTCGTATTTATCCTCGGCGTAGGCCCCGGCCGTGAAAGCCAGCAGCAGCGCCAAGGACAGGATCTTCGTGATGTTTTTCATGCGTTCTTCTACCCCTTCTTATTTTCTTTCCAGATTTTTCAGGCAACAGCGGCACGGAGGCCGGCCGGATAAGCCTTTTATATGACAGTTATATCATATTCGGGTTTATCAGCGGTAGTAGCGGTGCCGCGGCTTATTTTATTTTCACATCGCGCATGTGCGCGCCGTCGCGCTTATAGTGCACCTTCATGATCTCGGCCAGCACGGAGACGGCGATCTCGCCGGGCGCCTTGCCGCCGAGGTTGAGGCCCACCGGGGAATGCACCCGCGGGTCCTTGAGCGGATAAAGCTTTTTCTTGCCGAGCAGGCGGAAGATCTCCCCCACCTTGTCCCGGCTGCCGATCATGCCGATATAGGGGGCCGGGGTGCGCATTACCGCCTCCAGGCATTCCCTGTCCAGCGCGTGGCCGCGGGTGACGATCACGACGCAGGTGTCCTTGTCCACGCCTGCGGCCGCCACGGCCTTGTGCGGGAACTCGTTGATGACGGCCGCGGCTCCGGGAAAACGCTCGGCGTTGGCAAACTCTTTCCTGTCGTCGGCCACAAGATAAGGATACCCCGCCAGCCGGCAGGCCTCGGCTATCTTCAGCCCCACGTGCCCGCCGCCGAGGATAAGGACTTTGAAAGGGTTCTTGTAGACGTCTATGAAGACTTCCATCTTGCCCATGCAGATCATGCCGGTATTGCCCTTGGGCTTAAGGTCGAAGACGAACTTGCCGCCCTCGCCCTTCTTCAGGCAGGCCACGGCCTGTTTTATGGTGAGCGCCTCTATGGAGCCGCCGCCCACGGTGCCTTCTATCGAACCGTCGGAGAAAACCAGCATCTTGGCGCCCGCCTCGCGCGGCGTGGAGCCGTCCACCGAGATCACCGTGACAAAAGCCGCGGCGCGGCCGGAATCTATGGCCTCGGAGAGAATTTTTATAAGGTTCCTGGTTTCTTTCATAAGGTCCTTTATTTTACAAAAAAACGGCGAAAGCGCCGGGACTAGAGCAGCTTGTAAACTTCCAGCATATCCGCCTTGCCCTTCAGCGCCGTCCGGCCAAGGTGCTCAAACTTCACGTCCCCGCCGAGGGACCCCCTGGCTTTTTCCACCGCCGCCGCGCTGACTATCACGTCGGTATTGAAATCCTTGGTCTTGGACTGCAGGCGGGCCGCCAC
>MGUA01000034.1:121226-156893 GCA_001799735.1 Elusimicrobia bacterium GWB2_63_22
GCCGCCCGGCGTGGATGCCGATGCCGAAGTCCACCTTGAAAGGCACCTTGCCCGAGGCGTTGAACTCGGCCAGGGAGCGGCGCATGCCGGCGGCGGCGCGCACCGCGTCGGCGGCGTAATCCGAGGAGCCCAGCATCGGCGTATAGATGGCCATCACCGCATCGCCCAGGAATTTATTTATGACGCCGTTATTGAGGCTTATCGACGTGGTTACGTAGCTGAAATAGGTGTTCAGGAAAGCTACCACTTCCGCCGCGTCCATTTTCTCGCTGAGCGGCGTGAAGTTGCGGATATCGCAGAACATCACCGCGGCCTCCATGGCCTCGCCGCCGAGGTTGACTTTCTTCTTGTGGATCAGCTCGCGGGCTATCTCTATCGACATATACTTGCCGAAGGTATCCTGCAGTTCGTCGCGTTCCTTCAGGCCGTCGAGCATCTCGTTGAAGCCGGCTTTCAGCCGCGCGACCTCGTCGGAGAAATAAATGCGCGTCTTGCCGTAGTCGCCCCCGGCCACGCGGCGCATCCGCCCTATCAGCCCGTTCAGCGGCCGCTGTATGCCGGAGAAAACCACCCAGAGCCCCAGCAGCAGGGTCACGGAGCACATCCACATCAGCGTTGTAAAAGGCCCGGACCAGGCCGTCACCGGCACGCCGGACCTCAGCGCGCCGGTGGCCAGCACGAAAGGCAGCAGGGCGCAGGAAACCACGAGCAGGGCCACCTTCAGCGACAGCGGCAGCGAGAAGCCGGGGCGCAGGGAATAGATATCCTCCCCTTCGTAGAAGAGCTCCATGAGGTTGCCGCTGCGGCCCCTCAGCCCGTCTATGATTACGGGCAGCACGGACAGCTGCACCAAAAGGGAAAGGAACAGCGCCGGCAGGATCCCGTCCCGGGTGGCGTCCCGGAACAGCGCGTGCAGCAGAAGCGAAGGAAGCGCGGTAATCACCAGGAGCGCGGAAGCGTGGGCGTAGATGTTCTCGAAGCGCCGGCGGACCTTCGCCTTGAGCTCCGGGGAAGGGTTCATCTTGTAGAGGCGGGCCGGGCGGACCCAGATGTAGCCGAGCACTACCAGCGTAAGAAAACCAAAAGGGATGGAACTTTTAAATTTGCCCGCGGCCGAGTGCTCGAAGGCCGCCAGGTACATATAGGCGAAAGCCTCTCCCATTTTCCCCAGCCAGAACGGGATGAAGAGGAAGAACATAAGGCCCGACACCAGTTCTTTTCTTTTCTTTTCCAAATCCGTTTCAGACATTAGCTGCTCCTCAGGAAAACCCAGTATATTATGGCATTTAGGGCGGTCAGCGGAACCCCGATCCGGGCGAATTCCAGGAAAGTGATGGTCTCGCCGGCCTTCTTCTCGGCGGTCTGGATGATGATGACGTTGCTGGCCGCCCCGAGTATGAACAGGTTGCCGGCGAAGGTGGAGGCGGCGGCCAAGGCCATCAGCGCCGGCGTGCCGGCCCCGGCGTGCTGCAGAACGGGCAGGTAGAGCGCCACCAGAGGCACGTTGGAGATAAGCTGGCTCATGATCACGCTGACAATCATCACCGGGCCGATCCCGGCGATATCGGCCCCGGAGCGCGCGATAAAACCCTGGAAGAAGCCGGTGTCCCAGACGGCGCGCATCAGCACGAACATCCCGGCGAAGAAAGCCAGCGTGCTCCAGTCCACTTTGCGCGCTATCTCGAAGCGCCTGCGGCTGAGCAGCAGCCCGGGCGCCGCGGCGGCCAGCGCTATCCAGGTGAGCCGGAAATCCAGGGCCGGGTTCACGGAGACCAGGAGCACCTTGGCCGCTATCATCAGGCCCAGCACTCCCGAGGTGACCTTGGCCAGCCGGGCCAGGTCTTTATCCTTAACAGGCTCCTGGGAATGCTTCAGCTCCACGGCCCGGAACTCTTCGCGGTAAAAATACCGCACCAGCAGGAAAACCGCGCCGAGGTTGAGCAGCGTCGGAACAGCCAGGTATTTAAGGAAAGTCAGGAAAGGCGCCGCTATGCCGCCCTTTACCGCCACCAGCAGGTTTTGAGGGTTGCCTATCGGGCTCATCACGCTGCCGACGGTAATAGAGAAAGCCAGCGCCAGCAGCAGCGCTTTCGGCGAGATCTTGTGCTTGCGCGCCAGCAGCAGCGCCACCGGCGTGCCGATGATAGCCAGTGTGTCGTTCATCAGCAGGGCGGAGGCCAGGCCCATAAAGAACACCAGGACGAGCAGCAGGCCTTCTTCGGTGCGGGCGCGTTTGAAGATCTCGAACTTGGCGTGGGCCAGCCAACCGCTGAGCTCCAGGGTCTGCCCGGCGGCGAACATGCCGAACAGAAAAATCATGACGTCCCAGTCTATGGCCTCCAGGGCGGGCAGGGGCTTTATATCCCCCGACAGCAGCATGGCGGCGGCCCCGGCGCACATCACCTGCCAGATCTCCAGCCGCACGCGCCCCACCTGCCTCACCGCGATCAGCAGGAAGACGAGGGCAAGGATTATTATCGGGAACATCAGCCGGCCTTCACCAGCGCCTCGTAGTCTTCGGGCGTGTCGAAGTCGCGGATGATCTCCGGGTCTTTCACTTCCAGGTCGGTTATTCTTACGGCAGGGTGGTGGGTCACCCAGTGCAGGCCCTTGTCCAGCGGCCCCTCGAAGCAGAGCGCCTTGTGCGCCGCGGGAATTATGATGGGATGGCCCCGCTTCAGACGGGAATCCGCGGCCCTGAAGGTACGCGGTATCACGATGGTCTCCTTGTTGGAGAGCCAGCAGTCGATGACTTTTTTATAGGTTTCGGCCGATATGGTGGGCTGGTCCGCGAGGCAGACCAGGAAGCCTTCGGAGAAATCAGAGAGTTCGGCCAGGCCGGCCCTCAGCGACGAGAGTTGGCCGTGCTCGGGCTTAACGTTGACCGTCACTTTTTCCCCGGCGGGCGTCCAGGCCGCCAGTATCTCATGGGAAGCCCGGCCGAGAACCGCCACCCTGTCCTCCACGCCCGCCCGGCGCAGCGCGGCGCAGACATGTTCGATGAAAGGCAGTCCCCGCCATTGCAGCAGGGCCTTGGCCCCCCCCATGCGGGAAGAGTCGCCGGCGGCCAGTATTATCGCTGAGAGCATACGCCGGGGACCCGTCAGTCGCCGAAGCTGACGCCGAGGCTGCGCGCGGTAAGGACGGAGTCGCAATCCAGCGGCACCGTCTTGAGGCGCTTGGTGGCCTGGGCCAGCGGCACATAGCGCACCTTGGGCGGGTCCAGCGCCACCATCACGCCGCTCTTGCCTTCCGCCAGCGCGCGCACGGCCGCCGAACCGAAGCGCAGGGAGAGCAGGCGGTCGAAAGTGGTGGGGCTGCCGCCGCGCAGCAAATGCCCCAGCACTACGGTGCGGCATTCGCGGCCTGTCAGCTCCTGCAGTTCCCTGGCTACCCGCTCGCCGCAGCCGCCCAGCTTTTCCTGGCGGCCCAGCTCCTTGCTGACCACGCAGACACTGCCGCCCTTGGGCCTGGCGCCTTCGGCGACTACGACTATGCCGAAGTATTTATTGCGCTCCTCGAGGGCTTTCATGGCCGCGGCCAGCTTGTTGATGTCGTAAGGGATCTCGGGGATCAGGATGGCATCGGCGGTGCCGGAGATGCCGGTATTGAGCGCGATCCAGCCGGCGTAGCGGCCCATCACCTCTATCACCATGATCCGGCGGTGCGCCTCGGCGGTGGAATGCAGGCGGTCCAGGCATTCGGTGGCGAAAGCCACCGCGGTGTCGAAACCGAAGGTGGCCACGGTGCCCTTCAGGTCGTTGTCTATGGTCTTCGGCACGCCGATCACGCGCAGGCCTTTCTCGGCCAGCATGTTGGCTATGCCCAGGGACCCGTCGCCGCCCAGGGCTACCAGCGCGTCTATCTTGTGCTTTTTGAACAGGGCCACCAGTTCCCCGGTGCGGTCCTTCTCGTACCAGCGGCCGTCCTTGCCCAGCGTCGGGTATTTGGCCGGGTTGCCTTTATTGGTGGTGCCGAGTATAGTGCCGCCGAGGTGCGTGATGCCGCGCACCCGGCTCCGGTCCAGCTTAACCAGGCCGCCGTCCGGGTAGTCCTGCGGCAGCAGCAGGCCGTTGTAGCCGTCGCGGATGCCTACCACCTCCCAGCCCATGTTCCAGGCCGAGATGACCACGGCCCGGATAACGGCGTTCAGGCCCGGCGCGTCCCCGCCGCCGGTGTTTATAGCTATCCGCTTTATTTTAGCAGCCATTGTTCCCCCCGTCAGACTCCGGCTTTCCGGTACAGCGCGGCGGCGGCCTTATTGGCGCGCTCCGCGAGCTTAAATTCGTCCACCTGCGTCAGGCGGCCGTTCTTAACGACTACTTTGCCGTTGACCACGGTATACTTGGTGCGGTGCGAGGCGCCGCAGAACAAGAGCGAGGCCAGCGGGTCCGACTTGGACCCCGCGAAATCCAGGCCGCTCACATCGAAGATGGCGAGGTCCGCGGCCTTGCCCGGCGCTATGCAGCCGATATCGGAGCGGCCCAGCACGGCGGCGCCGCCGCGCGTGGCGATACGGAAAGCCTCGCGCGCCGGCATGGCTTTTACGCCGGTGCCTACGCGGTGCACCAGCATGCACTGGCGCACTTCGCCCAGCATATCGCAGGAATCGTTGGAAGCGGAGCCGTCCACGCCCAGGCCCACCGGCACCTTGTGCTTAAGGAACATCGGCACCGGGGCTATGCCCGAGCCCAGCCGCAGGTTGGAGCAGGGGCAATGCGCCACGCCGGTATGGGTTTTCCCCATACGCTTCGCCTCGGCCTCGTTGATATACACGCAGTGGGCGAACCAGGCGTTGCCCTGGTCCACCCAGCCGACGGATTCCATGTATTCCAGCGGGCGCATCTTGAAGAGCTTTTTGCAGAAGGCTTCCTCGTCCTTGGTCTCGGCGAGGTGGGTATGCATGCGTACGTCCCACTTTTTGGCCATCTCCGCGGTGAGCTTAAGCAGTTCCGTGGTGACGGAGAAAGGCGAGCAGGGCGCCATGGCCACGTTGGTCATGGCGAACTTCTCGCGGCCGTGGAACTTGTTGATCAGGCGCTCGCAGTCCTTAAGGATGAAATCCTCGCTCTGCACCACGCTGTCCGGCGGCAGGCCGCCTTTGGAGCGCCCGCGCGACATGGAGCCGCGCGTGGCGGTAAAGCGCATGCCGACGGCGCGCGCCGCCTCTATCTGCGTATCTATAAAGAAGCCGCTGTCCTTTTTGGGGAACAGGTAAAGGTGGTCGGAGCTGGTGGTGCAGCCGGTCAGCAGCAGCTCGCCCAGGCCCGCCTGCGTGCTGGCGTAGATAGCTTCAGGGTTCACGTGCTTCCAGATGTCGTAGAGATAGACCAGCCAGTCGAAAAGTTCGGCGTCCTGCACCTTGGGCAGGTTGCGCGTCAGCGTCTGGTAAAGATGGTGATGGGTATTCACGAAGCCGGGCAGCACCACGCAGCCCTTGGCGTCTATGACGGTATCGGCCTTAACTTTGAGGCCTTTGCCAACCTTCTTGATCTCCGGGCCTTCTATATATACGTCGCCGCCGCTGATCTCGCGGCCGTTGTCATCCATGGTCGCCAGCACCAGTGCGTTCTTTATTAGGAGTGTTTTCATGGTAGTCCTCAAATTTTATGACTCCGAATATTATAGTAAAATCAATTAATGGGGATGCTCAAGAACGGCGAAGAAATAGGGAGCTATAAAATAACCGGCGAGCTGGGCCGCGGCGGCATGGGCGTGGTATACCGGGCGCACGACAAGGTGCTGCAGCGCGACGCCGCCCTGAAGATGGTGCTGCCCGAGGCGGTCACGCCCAACAGCAAGCGCCGCTTCCTGCGCGAGGCCGCGGCCATCGCCCGCTGCGACCATCCCGGCATCATCAAGGTCTATTCGTTCGGCGAGCACGAGGGTTTGCCCTACATGGCGATGGAGTTCGTGGACGGCAAGACGCTATTATCCTATCTGGAGCTGGCCCGCGCGGTGCACAACGCCGGGGACATGGAGGAGCTCAGGCGCTACGGCTACATCCAGGAGCCCTCCCCGGAAGACGAGGACCTGCCGTACTTCCTGCGGCCGCTGACCGGCCCCCCGCTGCCCGACCCGGATTACGAGAACCGCGCCGCCTACCTGCTGGCCGGCGTGGCCGACGCGCTCTACGAGGCGCATTCCCTGGGCATACTGCACCGCGACATCAAGCCCTCCAATATCCTGATAGGCCGCAAAGGCCCGCCCAAGCTGGCGGATTTCGGCCTGGCAAAATTTTCGGATTCTTCGGACATCACCACCGGCCAACCGATGATGGGCACGCTCCGTTACATGGCGCCGGAAAACTTTTCCGGCGGAGAGGCTTCGGCCGCCTCCGACATCTACAGCCTCGGCACCGTGCTCTACGAGTTGATGACCCTGGAACACCCCTTCAAAGCAGACAATACCGCCGCTTTCATAAAAGCCGTTACGCAGGACAAGTGCGTTCCTCCTTCCAAGGTCAACCCCTCGATCTCCCCCGCGCTGGGGCTGGTGATAATGAAATGCCTGGAGAAGGCCCCGGCCCGCCGTTTCAAGGACGCGCGGGAACTGGCCGACGCCATCCGCCTGGCCGCGCGCCCCAAAGGGATAAAGACGCAGATCGTGGACGGCATCCGCGGCATGCTGAAATCCTCCCCCGAAGAGGAGAAGAAGGCGCAGGCCGCGGCGCCTGTCTCCGAGGCTAACCGCCGCGAGGCGCGACGGCTGGCCGGGGAGGCCGCGCTGGTCTACTTCGTGGATTTCTCCGTGAACGAGGCCGCCACCCTGGTCAACGACGCGGTCGGCCTGGACCCGCTCTCAGTGGACGCCAACGCCATGGTGGCCGTGCTGCGCCCCCACCTGGGCGAGGCCCCGATCGTGCGCAAGGCGGCCGCGCGCATGCGGCAGGCG
The DNA here is from genome assembly GCA_001799735.1 of Elusimicrobia bacterium GWB2_63_22. Taxonomy (GTDB): domain Bacteria; phylum Elusimicrobiota; class Elusimicrobia; order Elusimicrobiales; family UBA9959; genus UBA9959. The sequence goes on from MGUA01000034.1 coordinate 128,121, forward strand.
GCAAAAACAGGCAGGAGCCCGGAAGAGCGCCTCCACGCCGGGCTGCTGGCCGGCTTCTTCTTCGGCGAGAAGGACTGGCAGCGCAACATCGAGCATTACCTGAAGGGCGGCGAGGAGGACCCCGCGCTCCTATCCATCTGCGCACGGGCGCGCATGATGGCCGGGGACCACGAGCGGGCCAGGGATTACGCCGCGCGCATAGACGCCGCTATACCCGGCCCGTCGCTGTTCACCTGGTTCGTCGAGGCCTACCACAACTCCTGGATGGGGCGCTTCGATGAATGGCACCGGCTGACCGCGGAGGAGATCCGCCACCACCCTGGCAACATCATGCTCCGCTTCGCCCTGACGGAGGGCTTGCTGCACGCCGGCAGGCTGGACGAGGCGGAAACCACGATAAACGAGGCAGCGGCGCTGGCGAAAGACCATGACTTCATACCGGTCATGCGCGCCGATCTCGCCGTACTGCGCGGGGATTACAAGCAGGCCTGCATAGAGATCCGCAAGACCATAGGCGGCAGGCAGGAAGAGGAGATCTCCGGGCTGTACTACCGGCTCAGCAAACTCTACTCGCTGCGCGGCGACAGGAAAGAGGCGCTGCGCCACCTGGCCATCGCGCGCAACCTTGGCCCGGAATTCAACTACAAGACCACGGACGAACTGAAGGCCGTGGTGGAGGGCAACCTGGAATACAGGCCCGCATTCCCGGAACTGCCGGAACCCTGCCTGCAGTTGAACCACGAAAACGCGAAGCGGGCGGCGCTGGACAGCGCGCTCTCCTGCCGGCACGGAGTGGGACTCCCGCACTCCACCGTTTACGTCTTCTCTCCGGACGCCGAGCCGGCCGCCGTGCGGGCCTGGCTGCCGTTCAACGAGAGCCATCTGGCCGCACAGGACAAGGCCAGGATATTCCTGCCGGCCCTTCCCCTTTCCTCCTTTCTCGACGCGCGCGGCACACCGCTGAGGGCGGATTTCACCCGCGTACAGTCCGAGTACGGCAGGTACGGCGCCTCGGTGGTCTATTCCTCCCCGCTCAGGCAGCTCTCGCTGACGCAGCTGGAAACCAGGCTGAACCTGGAAGGGCTCTGGGCCCGGCGCCAGGGCGGCGTGATAGACCTGCGCCTGGATGAGGTAAACCACCGGCCCGGCTGGCGCGCACATATCCTGGCCCTGCCGCAGGATTCCGAAATTTCAGAACTTTCCGACCGCGCCGACGAGGAAACAAAGAAGGAAGGCTGGCGCTTCCTGATCTTCCGCAGGTTCTTTTTCGACTGCGAACATTTCCGGCTTAAGGCCAGGATCCGTCATAAACGGGTCTAAAAATAATAAAATCTATTATCATCGTTTGAAGAGGTGCCTATGAAAAAAATAACTTTCCTGACCGACGCGCAGATCAAGACCGAAGCGGAGCGCTGCCTCTACTGCGAGGACAAGCCCTGCCAGAAGGCCTGCCCGGCCGACTGCTCCCCCGCCGATTTCATCATGGCCGTGCGCCAGATGGCTCCCTCCGATTTCAAACGCTCCGCCGCGCTGATCATGGGGCACAACACTTTCGGCGGCGTCTGCGGCGCCGTCTGCCCCGACTGGTTCTGCGTAAAGGCCTGCTCCCGCAAGCTGTTCGACAACCCGATAAAGATCCCGCCCATGCAGGCCGCCATCGTACAGCGGGCCAAAGAGCTGGGCGTGATGCCCGAATTTAAGAAAGCCAGGCCCAACGGCAAAAAGGTCGCCGTGATAGGCGCCGGCCCCGCCGGCTTCTCCGCCGCGGGCACGCTGGCCCAGCTCGGCTACAAAGTGGACGTCTTCGAGAAGGACAAGCGGGCCGGCGGCGCCTGCAACCTTATCCCCGACGCCCGCTTCCCGAAAGAAGTCCTGAAGACGGAGATTGAATGGGTCAAGAAACTCGGCGACATAACGGTAAAAACCGGCGCGGGCGTTAAGGACCCCGCAACGCTCCTGAAGAAATACGATTCTGTAATAGTCACCGCCGGCGTGGAAGAACAGCTTAAGCTCGGCATAGAGGGCGAGGCCCTGGGCGTAGAAGGCCTGGAATACCTCCGCAACACTGCCAAGTACAAGGTGAAAGGCCGGAACGTGGCGGTGGTCGGCGGCGGCGCCGTGGCCGCAGACTGCGCGATGAAAGCGTTGGAGTACGGCGCGGCCCGCGCCGAGATCTTTACCCGCAAGAACATCGGCGACATACAGCTGCCCGAGCACGAACTGCGCGACATCCTGAAGGCCGGCATCAACATCAACGGCCGCTCCCGCATCACCGGCATCCTCAAAGGCGGAAAAGGCATAAAGGTAGTCCGCCTCGACGACAAAGCCAAGGACATAGCCGGCACGGAGCAGGTCCGTTCCGACATACAGTTCACCGTGCTCGCCATCAAGAACATCCCCGTCTTCAAGGATAAAAAAGAGAAGGGCGTATTCCTGGCCGGCGACTGCCGCAACGGCGCGGCCACCGTGGTAGAGGGCACCGCCTCCGCCAAGAACGCGGCTATGGCGGCACACGCCTACATGCAGGGTAAAAAAGCGCCGGTCATCGTGGACGACAAGAAGAGCCATGTTATGCTGGCGGGCCGCGACCTGCAGCCTGTCGACCTGACCACCGACTTCTTCGGCAGAAAGCTTAAATCCCCGTTCATCATCTCCGCCTCCCCCCACTCCGACGGCTACGACCAGGTAAAGGCTGCCTACGAGGCCGGCTGGCCCGGCGTGGTGATGAAGACCGCCTTCGACGGCCTGCACATCCACATCCCGTCGGAATACATGGTGACCTTCACCGAGAACACCTACGGCAATTCCGACAACGTCTCGGGGCACCCGCTCGACCGCGTCTGCAAAGAGGTGGCGCGGCTGGTAAAGGAATACCCGGACCGCCTCACCGCGGCCTCCACCGGCGGCCCGGTGACCGGCAACGACGAGTTCGACCGGAAAGGCTGGCAGAGCAACACCCTCAAGCTCGAGAAAGCCGGCGCTATGGCCATCGAGTACTCGCTGTCCTGCCCGCAGGGCGGCGACGGCACCAAGGGCGACATCGTCTCCCAGGACCCGGAGCTGGCCGCCAAGATCATCGGCTGGGTGATGGAAGTCTCGGACCCGAACATCCCCAAACTATTCAAGCTGACCGGCGCCGTAACGGCGATCTGGCAGGTGGTCAACGCCATAAAGCAGGTCTATGCCAAGTATCCCCACAAGAAGGCCGGCATAACCCTGGCCAACTCCTTCCCGGCGCTCTCCTTCCGCCCGCGCATGAGCGGCAAGGGCAAGTGGGAAGAAGGCATGATAGTGGGCATGAGCGGCGAGGGCGTGGCCCCCATCAGCAACCTGACCATCGCCAAAGCCGTAGGTCTCGGCGTGCCGATCTCCGGCAACGGCGGGCCCATGGACTACAAGGCCGCCGCGCATTTCCTGGCGCTGGGTGCCAAGTCCGTGCAGTTCTGCACCGTGGTCATGAAGTACGGCTTCGGCGTGATAGGCGAACTGGAAGCCGGCCTCAGCCACATGCTCGAGGAGAAGGGCTATAAATCCGTCGAGGAATTTATCGGCTGCGCCCTGCCCTCCCCGGTGACCAACTTCCCCGACCTCACCCCTGTAAAGAACATCCCGTCGGTGGACGCAGAGCTGTGCCGCCACTGCGGCAACTGCGAGCGCTGCGGCTACCTGGCCGTCAAACTGGACGGCAGCAAGGTCCCGGCTTTCGACGCGTCCAAGTGCATAGGCTGCTCGCTGTGCGTGAAGAAATGCTTCTCCGGCGCGCTCAAGATGCGAAAGCGCACCCCGGCCGAACTGAAGGTCTGCCCGGACTAAAGCCGACCGGGAATTTTTTCGTCATCCCGGCAAAAGCCGGGATCCAGCCCTGACCCGGAACTGGACACCGGCTTTCGCTGGTGTGACGAGGTCGAAGGACACAACATGAAGAGCATACTCATAAAGAACGGCATCATCGCCACCCTCGGCGCGAAGAACAAGGTGCTCACCGGCCACGCCCTGCTGATAGAGGACGGCCTGGTAAAGAAGATAGCCCCGCAGAAAACCTTCAAGGGCAAATACGGCAAGGTGATAGACGCCTCCGGCAAACTGGTAATGCCGGGCTTCATCAACGCGCACATGCACTTCTACAGCACGTTCGCGCGCGGCCTGGGCAAGGCGGAGCCCTCCCGCAACTTCGTCGAGATCCTCAACAATCTCTGGTGGCGGCTGGACAAGCAGCTCACCAACGCGGATTCCTATTATAGCGCCGTAATCCCGCTCATCAACGCCATCCGCAAAGGCACCACCACTCTCATAGACCACCACGCCAGCCCCTTCAACATTACCGGCTCGCTGGCGGCGGTAGAGCAGGCTGTGCGCGAGACCGGCCTGCGCGCGGCCCTCTGCTACGAGATCTCCGACCGCGACGGCAAAGAGAAGGCCAAAGAAGGCCTGGACGAGAATTCCGCCTTTATCGCCGCCTGCCAGGCTAAAGACGACAATACGGTGAAGGCCATGTTCGGCCTGCACGCCTCTTTTACCCTCTCCGACGAGACGCTGGAGGAGGCGGCCTACCGCGGCCACAAGCTCGGCGCCGGTTTCCACATCCACACCGCGGAATCCCAGGCCGACCAGATAGACTGCGAATCGCACCACAAGCTGCGCGTGGTAGAGCGCCTGCGCGACTTCGGCATCCTCGGCCGCCAGTCCATAGCCGCCCATTGCGTGCACGTCAGCGAGAAGGAAATAGAGATCTTGAAAGAGACCGAGACCGCGGTGGTCCACAACCCGCAGTCCAACGCCAATAACTCGGTAGGCATAGCCGACATCACCGCCCTGACCGAAAAGGGAGTGCTGGTAGGCCTCGGCACCGACGCCATGACCGTCAACATGCTGGAAGAAGTCCGCTGCGCCCTCTGGCTGCAACACTTGAAGCGAGACCCGTCCCAGGGCTTCATGGAGACCGCCAACGCCCTGCTGGTCAACAACGCCGTGATAGCCAACCGCTACTTCAAGGGCCTGGGCGAACTGAAGGCCGGCTTTGCCGCCGACATAGCGATAATAGACTATCTCCCCCCCACGCCGATGGACGCCTCCAACTTCGCGGGGCATCTGATCTTCGGCATCAGCCAGGCCACGGTGGACACCACCATAGCGGCGGGCCAGGTGCTCATGGAGAACAAGGAGTTGAAACTGGACCTGGACGAGGCGGAAGTCTCGGCCAAGTCCATGGAACTGGCGAAGAAACTCTGGAAGAAGTTCTGACCCAGGGGCCGCAAATGAAAGAGCCCGCCTGCGAGCGGGCTCTTTCATTTGCGGCGACCGGGTTAGACCACCAGCGGCAGGCGGGTTATAACGTTTAAGCCGCCCTCCGGCCTGTTGGCGAATTGTATATCCCCGGAGTTGCGGGCCAGCAGGTCATGGGTCACCAGCAGCCCCACGCCGGTGCCGTCCGGCTTGGTGGTGATCTTCCTGCGGAAGGCGTTATGGAGCAGGTCCAGCGGCATGCCGGGTCCGTTGTCGGAGATAGCCACCACAACCTCCCTCTCCTCACACCTTATCTCTATCTCCACTACCTTGCCGGCAGAATTATCGCTGACGGCGTCAAAAGCGTTCTTAAGTATATTGAAATAGGCCTGTTGCAGGTCCGGCCGCGAGGCGAAGACGCATATCTTCATTTTCTCCGGGTACTTTTTCACCAGCGTTACGCCTCTCGCCTGCGGCGCGAAAGAGGCCACGGCCAGTATCTGCCTGAAGAACTCCAGCAGTTCCAGCCTTTCGGCCGGCACCGGGGAAGTCTTGCCGAAGCGCGTGATGGCCTCCAGCGAAGCCGCCATGTCCGTCACCGCCGTATCAATGTCGCCCAGGGACTGCCTCAACTCCAAGGGATGGCCCTTAAGCAGCTCTATCTGCAGATAACCAGAAATTGCTCCCAGCGGGTTACGCAGGTTATGCACTATATGGTGGGCCAGCGCGCCTATATGCGCGGTAGCCTCCAGTTCGGAGAATTTCTTAAGCAAGCCTTCTTTCTGCTCGTTCTCCATTGCCAGTTTGACCAGCACGGCGTTTATTATCAGGCGGGAACTGAACCCGGCCATTATAATATAGGTGCAGTTGAGCCCCGCCACCAGCCAGACAATAACGGGGTTGGGATAAAGCGCGGCCTGCAGGGTGGGCGGCACCCCGAACATGCCGTGTATATCGCAGCATACGGAAAGCAGGTAACAGAGCGCGGCGAACACCGGCACCCACGGGTCGTCTATGCCGTACATCGCCTCGGAAATTATCACCCAGAAGAAAAGGAAGATGAACGGCGAGGACATACCGCCGGTATCCATCACCGCGAAAGCCAGCAGTGCCACATTGAACCAGGTAAGAGAAATATAAAAAAGGCGTTTCCTGTTGAAACGCGGGAAGAGCAGCCAGCCGCCCAAATGCGCAAGGCCGGACAATGCGGCGCTGGCGGCGAAGACCGCGCTGAACGGCGGCGAGGGCAGCAGCCACAGCAGGGCGCTGCCGCAGCCCATGGCGCCCACCATGGCCATGCTGCGGCGCAGCATGGCCGGGTTAAGCACGCCGCGCATGGGGTTCATCTGCCGCCCTCCAGCGGCCGCTCCCAGTAGCGCACAAAGGTAGGCCCCACCAGCATCAGCAGGCTGTAACCGAACAAGGCCTCGAGAGGCATATTGACGACCGGGATGTTCCCCCAGTCCCAGAACAGCCGGTCCCAGCGGTAGGTCCAGAGCCCCAGCTTGGCGCAGGCGGTCTCAATAGGGAAGCACACCAGGGCGCCGGCCAGCACGTCGAAGAGGAAGATGCGCTTGTCGTACGGCTCTATCCGGTCCTTCTTAAGAAATTTGCAGTACAATTTCTCCGACACGAAAACGACCAGCGTGAACATGACGCCCCAGCCCAGCACCAGTATCAGCGGCGTGTCCTTATAGATATTGAGCCGCAGATGGTAGTCCCAGAGCGGTTCGGTGGCGAACTCGTTGAAAGCGCCTATCATGCTGCCGGCTATCATCTCGCCCAGCACATTGCGCTTAGCGAAGCGTTTGAACAACCACCAGATGATGGGCAGCTGTATGTAGGACCAGACCTCTACGATGATGAGCGTCATTCTACTTCGCCTTTCCGGTCGTCCAGCCAGTTCTTGATGGCGTGCAGGCAGATCACCACGAACAGCGGCGGGAACCAGTAGTACAAGAGCGGCTCCTCTATGGGAATGCCGAAGAACATGGGCCCCACCACCCGGTCCGGGTTCCAGATCCAGTGCTGCCGGCTGACCGAGAAATACTCGGCCAGGAACATGACCACCTCGAAGGTACAGATCATGGCTATGGCCGCCGGCCAATGCACCGACTTGCGGGCCGCCCTGTACAGAGGGATGGCGAGCAGCATGAACGGGGCCACCAGCACCACGGTGGCCGGCCACCTTTTTACCGTCTGCGGCGCGGCGGTCTTCTTTTCTTCTTCGTTGTTCAATGGTTCAGGCATTTAGCTTCTCCAGCAGTTTGCGGTACGAGAGGTAGATAGCCAGGCAGAAAGGCGTGGCGCCGAACCAGAACACGAACTCCTCCACCGGCGCCGGCCCCAGCCAGATGCCCAGCAGCGGGTCAAACTTCTCAGAGAAAGACCAGACGTCGAATTTAAGGTAGAGGTACTCCATAATAATGGACAGCACGCCCATTAGCGCGGAGGTCAGCCAGAAAGACTTCTTAAGCGAGCCGTCGAACAACTTCAGCAGGAAGACAATGAAGAAGAGCGACGGCACCCAGAACAACGCCGTGTAGGTAATGAAGTATAGTGGCATAGTTTGATATGCCATCTTACCATGCCGCAGGTCGGAAAATCCCGAAGAGATTGTGATTAATAAAAAAATAAGCCCGCCGGGCTGGCGGGCTTACTGAAACAGAGTATATCTGGCCTTAATTAGCTGGGGTCGTCCCTGTCACACAGATGCTGGCGTTAGCCTTGCCGGCGGCCTTTACCACTCCGAAAAGCGTCTGGGCGTTGGCCTTGGACAGGCGTATGCAGCCGTGCGAGGCGGGCTGGCCCAGCTTCCATTCCGCCTCGGTGCCGTGGAGGGCGATATTGCCGTTAAAGAAGATGGAGTGGGGCATGGGCGCGCTGTTATAGAGGCTGGAGTAATGCATGGTCTCTATAAAGTCCGGGGCGAAGCACCGGCCGCTGCCGGGAGTGCCGTGCTCTGGGGGCAGGCCGGAGGAGATCTTGAAAGTGGCGGAACTGCCGGGGGCGGTATAGCGCAGGCGCTGGGCGCTTAGGTCTATGGTTATCTGCACCGTGGCGAGCTTTGCCAGGTCGTTGCTGATTTTGTAGCGGGCCGGGAAACCATAGGCTTCCGCCCCGTCGTTGACCGGCAGGCCGAAGGCCAGCCCCACTTCCTCGGGGGTACGTTCGTCTATAAACTTATCCGGATCGGCGGCGGCCTCCGCCCGCAGGGTTTCGGCGTCGCCTTGCGGCAGGGCCGCGGCGGGGATATAGGCCGCGACCGCATCGGAATCAAGCCCGTCGAACTCCCAGGCGGCCGAGTTGCCCGCGGCTAAAGCCAGCAGGGCGCAGGCTGCGGCAAATTTAAGGCTCTTCATTATTCAACTCCTTGTTATGGCTGCAAGGATAATTGAACCAAAATATTAAAAATCCGGTATGAGCCAAAAGAACCCTAAAATGTCAATCTTTAGGCCCCCCTCCGCATAGGCCCTTTATCCCCTGATCATCCACAGCCATGTCCGCCACCATCCAACCGCCGGATATAAAGAGGAAACCACATATGAGGCAGGAGAAAAAGACCAAAACGGAGAGCGCCAGAGCGGCCAGGCCGCAGAGTTTGGGGAAGAGCTGCACTATTAAATCTCCATCGCAGGGAACAATCAGGTGGCCGGCTCTTCCGGCAAAGACTTTTGGTACTCTTGATACCACTCTTCGCCGCCGTATATTTTCCGCATGCAATCCGGGCACACGCCATGCGAATAACTGGTTTCACCATCATTTACCGGCGGCAGTTCAAACTTGGACCAATCGCCGTTGGTGTCGTGCCTTTTTCCGCACACGCAGCAAAGAACTATGAATTTACGCGACATAGCAGGCATCGTCAAATAGTATCAGTTCGCTTTCTGGAAAGGACACTAAATTTATTTTTAAGTTCCAGCGCGGATCTTCGAACTCCGCCACTGCCACATCGTATTATCAGTCGGTTTTCAGGAGGGAGATTTCGATACGCCTGTTCCTGGCTCGTCCTTCGGGCGTGACGTTATCTCCGACCGGCCGGTTATCCCCGTAGCCTATGCCTGCCAGATGCCTGGAGGAAAGCCCCTGTTCTTCCATAAAGCGCAGCACCGTATAAGCCCTGGCCATGGATAATTCCCAGTTGGAGGAGTATTTGCCGTTCCTGATAGGCAGGTTGTCGGTATGCCCCTCAATGATCACGTCGTTCGGTATTTTCTTAAGCTCGGCGGCTATAGGCGCAAGGACCCGCCGGGCCGGTTCTTTTAATTCGGCCTTGCCGGAGGCAAAAAGCACGCCCTCGGTCAGCACCAGTTTGACTTTGCGCTCGTTGGACTGAACCTGCACAAGCTTCGCCAGCTCCTCGGTCTGCATGGATTCCTTAAGATTGCTTTCCACCTGCGCCTCCTGCTCGCGCGCCTTGGCGCGTTCCAGGCCGGCGGAATCCGCCTTTCCCCCGAAAGCTTTCTGTATGTTGCCCAGCGACTCCTCGTACTTGCGGCTTTTGGACTTATCGTTCTTCGCCACGGAGAACGAGAAAAGCACCAAAAAGAAGATCATGAGGTAGCTCATCAGGTCTCCGTAGGTCACGGCCCACAGAGCCCCTTTATTCAGGTGATTCTCCACATCGTCCCGTCTCTCCCGGCGCACCGTCATAAGTTCCCCTCCCGGCCGACGGCCGGTGCTTTTTTATCCGGCATCAGGAAAGCCAGTTCCACCCGAAAATGATTAAAGAGAGCGGTCAACTGCCCCACCTGGCGGGAAAGAGAATCCAGGTCCGAGGCCGTCTTTCCCTGCCCGGCCGAAACGGCGGCCGTCCGCTGCGACAGCCCGGTAAGAGACTTCTGCATCTCCTCAAGGCTGGGCTTAAGCGCCTGGATGGCGGCCTCACATTCGTATATCCGCTCGAACTTCCCCTCGCTGCCGCTCAATCTGGCCTCCAGATAGACGGATCTGGCCCCGGCCTCTTCCAGCTTGTCTATACGCCGCATATTCCCGCCGGAAGTCTCCAGCGCGGCCAAAGCCTTACGCCTGGTCTCCGCGAGCGCGGCGTCGAAAGCCTCCAGCCGCCGCGAGACCTCCTCCGCTACCCCCGCCTTCAATTTAAACACTTCCTCCTCAGGCAATACCGCCGTCCGGGCAGGGGGCGGCGCAGCCGCGGCATTGTGACAAGCCGCCGCCTCCGCCGCGCCAAGGCGGGAATTCAAGGAAGACAGTTCCGCCGTTATCCGGCCTGAGAGGATCTCCAACCGCGAGTTTTCCTGAAGGGCATAGGCCCTGACTTCCTCCACCTCCCTTTTTAGTCCCAAGGTCATTTTTTCCAGTTCGCGCCGGACGCTTTCGGGCGCGGCTTCGCACTTTTTAATTATGTTCTCCAACTCATTGATCTTGGCCGTATCGGAAATGGCAGGGCCGCTGGCCGCAGCCTCTATTTTCTTTATTCTGTTTTCCAACTCCTCTATCTTTGCTCTGTCGGGAGAACCCGGAGGCGGAACCGGGGCAGGGGCAGCGGCGGCGCCCCATGCTTCTCCCGGAGGTTCAGCTGGTTTGAGAAAAGAGAAAAGGGAATCTTTGGATTTCATATCAATCCCCCGGGTTCAGGCGCACCGATTTCAGATTAATTTCTATCTCCGCGCGCACCCCCGCCACGGAAACGGCTTCGCGTTCCAGCGCGCCGATAAGCCCTGACGCCGCCTCAAAATTCTTCCGCACTATGGAACCGGAAACGCCCATCAGGCCGTCCAGGTTGACGGCCTCAAGGCTCCTGACCATGGTCTTCAGTCCTTTCATAACCTCCGCCAGCCGGAGTTCCAGCCGCGAGACAGCGGAGACAGAAGCCGCCATGGCGGCGGAACCGGCGGCGGACAGATGCAGCGCCTCTTTTATGCTTGCCAACTGCCCCGCGTTCTCCGCGCGCAGCGCCTCCACCAGTTCCGCTGCGCGTTTTCCCATCCCCTTCTCCGCGTCGGCGAGCATTTCGGAGACGCGCTTTTCCAGCGCCGCCCCCCTTTCCTCCCCCCGGCGCTGCGCTTCCGAAATTTCGTCCATGTGGCAGACAAGCGTCCGGGCCAGCGAATCCAGGCGTTCGCGCGCGTCCAGCGCGGACGCGTCCAGGTGCCGCACAAAGGCGGCGCTCCCTTTTTCCACTCCCTCGGGCACGGCCGAAAGGATCTCCTGCCGGGTCTCCAGCACCCTTTCCTCCACCGCCTGTTTACCGGAGAACGCGTCTAGGCGCTGCTGGCGCAACTCCTCTCCGAACTCTTTTAACCTGGCGTCTATGCCGGCCACCGCCTCCCTGGCCCCGGCCTCTATCCAGCCGGTGGGGGCGGGTGCGGCCTCCGCACGGGCGGAAAGGGAGACCACCGCCGCCTCCAGCGCCTTCAAGCGCCCGGCCAGCGCCGCTTCCACGGCGCGCGCGGCGCCGGCGGCAACCTCCTCCGCGGTCAAATTCGGCGCGCGCGGTCCCTCCTCTTTTTTCGCCGCCGAGGCATACACTTCCATCAGGCGTTTTTCCATCTCCTCCACGCGGCTCCAGGCCTTCTCCAGCTGGTCGTGCATCTGGCGGTCCAGCTCGGTGTATTTCTGTTGTTCGCGCACAGCTTTCAACAATTCCTCTATTTCACGCCTGGCGCCTATTTTGGACTCCTCAATATTCTTCATCTGGGCCGTGCCCATGACGAATTTTTCCTGAAACTCTTTAAGGCGGTTCTCCATCTCCGTCATTTTGGCCAGCATGGCCGGTGCCAGCGGGGACGGCGGCGGGGGCGGGGGAGGCGCCTGCTGCGCCAGTTTTTTCCCCAGCTCACCCACTATATTGCTCTCCATGAGATCAATTTTTCTGCTCAGCGCGTTAATGCGCTCCGCGTCCGGGGCCGGAGCCGGCCTGGGCGCGGGCTCGGCGGGCCGTTCCGGCTGGGCCGGCGGCTCGGAAAGCCCGGGCATTATCCCCGAGAAAATAGACCTCTTTTTGTCCTGGTTGCGTTCCATACTCCCTCCTTAGGCCGCGGCCTGCCCTTCCGCCCCTATCAAGGGCTGCCCGCCAACGGCAGGGTTGGCTATCCTGCCGTCCCTTATCATCGTCTCCGCGGCACCCATGATGCGCTCCACGGCCTGCTCCGTCCTCTCCTGCGAGGGAACGCCGTAACTAATGCTCTGCTCTATCATCTGCCAGGTCTTTTCCGCCATCTGGGTTTTCAGCTTGTCCCGCGCTTCAGCCGGCAGTTCCAACATGGCCGCGGCCCATTCCTCCACGTTTACCGCGCCGGCCATCAGCGAGAGTTCCCTGTCGCTGAACAGCGCCAGGTCCTCGGGCATTAAGATCTGCCGGCGCATCTCGGCCGCCAGTTCCGGCTGCTTTTTGCGAATTTCCTCCATTACCACCCTCTTGCCGCGCAGGCTCATGCCGCCTATAGCCTCAAGCGTGCCGTCTATCCCCCCTGTGGCGCCGCTAAGGCGCCGCTCCAGCTCGTCCTTGAGCGTAGCTATGATCTCCGGTTCCACAAAGCGGACCTTGGCCATATTGATCAGCACCTCGGAGGAAAACTGCGGCGGCAGCTTCTCAAGGAAATCCTGGCGGACCTCCCTGGACAGATGCGCCGCAACCAGTGCCACGTTGGCGGGCTCCTCCCCGGCCATCATGTTCACCAGGAAAGGCACCTGCTCGCGGCTGATCTCAAAGCGCAGCGCGTCCCGGCTCCCCGCCTCCTGATCCTTGGACAAAGCGGCCAGCAGCGGCCTCTCCGCGGCGCCTAAGGCCGGCGACCCCGCTTCAGCTCCGGGCTCGGTTCCCTTGCCCAGTTCCATGGTTATCTGGTGGTTCTGCTGCACTTTGGCCATTGTGCTCATGGCGCCGGCGAGCTTGAGGAAACCCACCGCCACCACGCCCATGGCTATTATCGCCATGAGCGCCAGCATGATGTATTTCAGCCCCTCGGGCGTATACCAGACCGTGCGCCAGAACGGGGCGAACTGCGTCTTTATCACGGATAACTGGTCCCCCCTTGCGGGGTCCAGGGAAAGCATTTCCGACACCACACGCCGCACGTTCTCGGCCTCGCCAGCCGGCAGTTCACGGTTCACTATAACGCTTACCGTCATCTTTTTAACAAAAGCCGCCGGGTAGATGGTCTGCCTGTTATAGGTCTTGTTCTCCGGCGCGGCGGCCGGGCCCTCCGGGGACGGGAAACCCGGCAACAGGTAGCCCTCTCCGGTTTCCGGCTCGGCGCCGGTCTGCCATTTAAACAGCCCCCCGCCGGAACCGTTCTTTACCGGTTCCCCTTTCATCTCCAGTTTCTCCATACGGTTAAAATCCATCAAGATCTCCACCACTACCTTGGCCTGGTTGGGGCCCAGCAGCCGCAGCAGCACCTCGTCAACCTTCTGTTCAAGGCCCCTTTCGTACCGCGCCTTATCCTCGAAAGGCAGGGACTGCGCGTGGGAGGCGCCGGGCCGGGCCGCGGCCGTAAGCAGGCCGGCCAGGCAAAGCGCGATAATTTTAAGCGGGCTTGCCGTCAGGGTTATATTCACGTTAGACATATTAGACTCCATTTGCGCCTACCGGCAGAACGACTGCAGGCGGCGCTCCACCACCATAGGCAGGCTTCCTTTCATTATTTCCAGTATCCCTTCCATAATCATGGACCTTGTATGCGTCTCCATTATGCCCCTGGCCCTTATCTTCCCGGCCACCGGTACGCAGACCAGGTTGGAGAAAACTATGCCGTAGAAAGCGGAAGTAATGGCCATGGCCATGGCCGGCCCTACATTCTCCGGGCTGGCCAGGTCTTTAAGCACGCCGATTATCCCGATCAAGGTTCCCAACAGGCCGAACATGGGCGCCATGACGCCCATGGTCCGGTAGACGTTGGCCACCTCGTTCTTCTCATCCAGGGCCTGGTTTATCTCCTCCTCCAGCACCTGTTTAACGAACTTATAGTCGTTGTACTCCAGCGCGGCGGCCGCCGCCCTGGCCAGGAACCCGCCCGCGGCCGCCGGGTCCGCGTCCTTAAGGGCTGCCAGGCCGCGCTGCCGGCATTGTTCCGCCAGTTCCACCATCGGCCCGATCATTTTTTCCGGCCTCATCCCGTCCTCCGGAGCCAGAATGGACCGTATTTCCAGCGCCGCCTTCCGCAGATAGGCGGCCGGACTGTTTATCAGCATGGCCACGGCGGTGCCGCCCAGAACTATCAGCACGCCATGCAGATTTATCAGCGCCGCGGTGAACTGGCCCGCGTACGCGCCGCCGGCGGCCAGGGCCGCCAGGAGCACTATCCCGCTTACCGTAGCTACGTCCATTACTCCTCCTTCCCGCCGGCGCCTCAGGACAGCGCCGGAACCTTGAAATAAAACGTGGAACCTTTACCAAGCCCCGGGCTGGAAGCCCCTATCTCGCCGTCGTGGGAGCGGACTATCTCCTGGGCTATGGATAGGCCGAGCCCCCACCCCAGCTTACGCAGTTTCTGGTCCTTCTGGTATTTGGCCTGGTAAAATTTCTCAAATATCTTCCTGGTCTCGCTGGGATGTATGCCTATCCCGGCGTCCCTTACCAATGTTGTTATGTATCTGCCTTCCCTCCGGAACGAGATCTCCACTTTTTTCCCGGACGGCGTGAATTTGATGGCATTGTTAACCAGGTTCATGAACACCTGCGAGAGCCGGAACTTATCCCCGTCCACCAGCGTCCCCGCCGGGAGCTCATAAACCAGCAGTTCGACGCCCTTTTTCTGGGCGTTGATGGCGATGCCGGGCAGCACGTCCGCGGCCATGGCATAGAATTCAAAGGTCGCCTTCTCCATTTTAAGTTTGCCGGCCTCTATCATGGCGAGGTCGGTCAGGTCGGAGATAAGATGCCCCAGTTGGTCGGTGGAACTGATAATGCTTTTCAGATAGGCCGTTTCTTTCACCCCCCCGGTCCGCTTCGCCAGCAGTTCGCTGAAGCCCCTTATAGAGGCCAGCGGGGTGCGCACGTCGTGCACCACCATGGAGAGGAACTTGCTCTTCATCTCGTTGAGCCGCCCCAACTCCTGGTTGGAGAGCGAAAGTTTGGAGGACATGGCCTCCAGCTCCTGCTTACGCTGATACAGCTGGCCTTGCGCCAGGGCAATGCGTTCCATATAGCGCTGTATAACCATATTTGAGAAGTTCTGCCGCTGATTATAGCGGGACGACTGCACGAAACCCGACACATGGGCCACCACCAGGAATCCCGCCGCCAACAGCAGCAGCGAGAGCGGGATAAAAGCGATGACCAGCATTTCCATAAGGCCTCAACGGACGGCCGGCTTGGCGTCAACAGCCTTGTCGGGCGCCGGCAGGGCCTCGGCGCTTGTCTCCGCCCAGCCCTGTTCCCGCATAAATCTCCTTATAATCTCATCCCCGGGCTTTATGGAGAGAGCCTTTTTAAAGGCTTCCTTCGCCCTCTCCTGGTCGCCCATCATGTAGTAGGAAGACCCCAGCTTGGTCCACGCCTGGTGATTCTCCCCGTCCAGCACCAGCACCTCTTCGCACTCGCGCACGGCCGCGTCGAACTGGCGCAGGTAGAAAGCCCTGCCCGCCTTCTTCAGTTTCTCCTTCAGCAGGGCCTCACGGCGCAGTATCTCGTCGCGCCTGACCGGAAGATTTACCAGCCCGCTGAGCACGGTGAGCAGCTCCTCGTACACCGGATCTCCGCGCATGTCTATGCCCAGGGCGGCATGGGCCAGCAGGAAAGACTTGAACCGCCCGCCCTCTACGTATTCCGCTATCGCCTGCGCGGCGGCGCCGGCCTGCTCGGAAGCTGCCGCCAGCACGCCCTCGCGGCCCTGGATACTCCCCAGCCGCAACCCGCCGATTATTTCAGCCAAGCGCTTCTGTCTGCCGCCCCATGCGCCGTTCTTAAGGGCCGGTTCCAGGTTAAAGGCCTTGTTAATGTTCCCGTCAGCCGCCACGTACCTGCGGGCGGCCAGGTCTTTGCCCGCCAGCTCCAGAAAGTCCTTCGCAAAAAGTTCCAGCTTCTCGATCTTTTCTTTTGTAGCTATCAGTTTGGCTTTCTCGGCCCGCTTGGTCTTTCCATCAAGAGGCCGCCGGGCGGCCGGGGCCCCGAAGCGCATGGAAACGCCGAACTTATGCATGGCCCCCAGCTCGCCGTACGGGGACAAGGAATAATCGATATCCACCACCGAAAGCCTGAAGCCCAGGCCGAAACGAAACCCGGAACCTATATCCTGCCCCGTCCTGTAACCGCAGCGCACGGCCAGCAGCTGCATGGCCTCGTATTCGGCGCCCAGGGCCGCATAATAATTTTCGTCGTTGGAGATGGTCTGGTCCAGACTGATTATAAGCCGCGAATCCCCTTTGGGATAGGACTGCCAGGAGGCGCCGGCGGTAACGGACAGCGGCAGCGGGGCGGAGCGGTTGTCGAACTTAAGGCCCGGGCCTATATTCCTTATTACCAGCGCCGCGCGTAATTCGGGCGCCCGGGCCTTTTTAGCCCAGTAGCCGGACGGCCTTATGTAGTAGATCGCCCCCAGGTCCAGCGCCGCGGTGTTGGCCGAGACCCCTGCCAGCTTTTCACTTATCAGCTTAAGCCCGGCGCCGGCGCTGAGTACCGGACGCTCGATCTCGTCCTTAAGCAGCGCGCGCCCGTAGGCCGCGCCCAAAGCCAGGTCGGAGGACTCCACATTGCCGGTCGGAGTGCCGAGCGCGTCGTAGCCCCGGAACGGGGAGACGCTGAGCCTGGTAAGGCTCAGGGCCGCGGCGGAACCGTAGCGCAGCGGGTAGGCCGCGGAAAGGTACTGGTGAGTCACGTCCTCGAGGGAAGCATTGTGCGTGGCGGCGGCCTCGGCACGCTCCAGGGCGCCCAGGCCGGCAGGATTCCACCAGGGGGAGTAAGCGTCCTCGCTTACCGAGG
Organism: Elusimicrobia bacterium GWB2_63_22; assembly: GCA_001799735.1. Classification (GTDB taxonomy): domain Bacteria; phylum Elusimicrobiota; class Elusimicrobia; order Elusimicrobiales; family UBA9959; genus UBA9959. The sequence goes on from MGUA01000034.1 coordinate 145,228, forward strand.
CAAACGACTCACCCATGCCGCTGGCGCGGGGGCTGGGTGAGATCTTAAGGAAAGACGCCCCGGAATACCCCGCCTCACCGCCCGAAGCCGGGAAAGCCCATACTGCAAGGCATAGCGCGGCAAAGCCGATCTTTATTTGTTTTTTGCGCTTCATATAGACCACACCTGTGTATATAGTCTATAGCAGCCGGCGCCGCGAATCCCGAAGAAATGACGAAAATCGCGGCGCCGTGGCGAGGGAGGGTGATCAGGGGGCGGTACGTTTTTTTACGGCCAGCAGCTCCTGCGCGGCCGCCAGCAGTCCCTCCCCCTTCGCGGGTTTTTTAAAAACCCGGACTTTCTCCCTGGTAAGCGCAAAGGCCGTAACCCGCTCCGGCAGGCCGGTAACAAAGATCACCAGAACCCCTCCGGCGAGAAGTTCTCGAGCGATACTGAAGACACGTTCCCCCCCCGCCCCCCGGCATCTCGGCGTCCAGCACCAGCAATTCCGGATGGAAGTCGTAATACAAGTCCATACCGGACGGCACGTCCGGGGCTGTCCGTACGTCATGACCAGCCTCCCCGAACAGCGCGGAATAATAAGCCGCCATCGCAGAGTCGTCGTCTACCTCAAGTATTCGCGCCATATATGCTCCTTTATAACAATTGGCCGGCACGGTCTCCGCGGCCATCCCGGGTCAGTTAAATCTGCGTCTGTGCTCCACCCGTTCTATCTCGGCGGCTATCCGGTCAAAGTCAAAAGGCTTCGCCAGCACCGGGATCTCCCTGGGCAAGCCCGCGCGCTTTAAATCCGCCTCGGTGGCGCCGGTTATAATTATAACCGGGATCCCCTCCAGGTCCGGGTACATGTCCATCATGGCAACCATGGACCCGCCGTCCATGCCCGGCATGTTCAGGTCGGTGATAACCAGTTCGGGGCGCTCCCGCAGGGCCAATCTGACAAGGTCTACCCCATTCACCGCGCTTTTAACTTCGTGGCCCAGCCCGGTCAGAAAGTCCTCCAGCAGCGCCCGCAAAAGTTCGTCGTCCTCGGCTATAAGTGTCCGCATAACCTCAGTTCCGGCCCCCCAATATCTCTACCACACGCGCCAGCACCGTCTCAGGCGGCGTCATTTTAGGGTAATAGCACACAAAGCCGCGCGCTTTTGCAAACACCTTGTCCAGTTCCGCCTCCATGAAGTTTTCCCCGGTCATCACCACGAACGGAATAGCATTCAGCCTCCCGTCAGTAACGCCGCGGCGCCCCAGTTCTACCACGAACTCTTTCCCGGACATCTCCGGCATGGACACGTCCAGCACCATGAAATCGGGCAAAGAGCGCCCCAACGCCTCCAGCGCCTGCAACCCGTTGCCGGCCAGGTCCACCTGGTACCCGGCCTCTTCGAACACGTATTTATAGAGTTCCCTGATGCTCGGTTCGTCATCCACTATAAGTATCTTTGCCATAATTATGCAGGCCTCCTGTGGCCGTATTCAGCGGGGCGGCGCCTGGGGTACGCACGGAAGCACGAAGCAGAACCTGCTGCCGCGGCCTTCTTCCGATTCCACCCAGATACGGCCCTTATGCAGTTCCACCGCCATCCTGCACATGGCCAACCCAAGCCCGAACCCCATGTATTTGTGTTCCTCCAACTGCGCGTATTTTTCAAATATCTCCTGCTGTTTCTCCCTTGGAATGCCGGGCCCGTCGTCCTGCACCCCGAACAGCGTTTCCCCTTCCGCGCCGCGGCAGGAGATCACCACCTTCCCCCCGGCAGCGGCGAACTTCAGCGAATTGCCCACCAGGTTGCACAGCACGCGTTCCAGCAGCCTCGGGTCGCCGGAGAAAAAAAGATCTTCTGCCGGCAGGTCCATGGAGAGGGTTATCCCCTTCCTGGCGGCGAGCGGCGCGTGCAGCTCATAAACCCGCGCGCACATATCGCGGGCCTCCAGCCGCACGGGCACCAGTGTCATCTCCCCGCGCTCCAGCTTTACGGTATTCAGGATATCGCTTATCATACCGTTCAGGCGGGCGGAGGCGCGCCTGATCACCTGCAGGTGCTTTTTCCCGCCGCTGCCAGGAGGCATGTCCTTTTCCAGCAGTTGGGCGTAGCCTTGTATGCTCGACAGCGGAGCGCGCATGTCGTGCGTCACCATGTGAAAGAAGGTTTCGCGGGCGCTCTCTATCTCTTTCTCCATGGTCACGTCCCGTATTACTATAACACGCCCGGGCCGCTTGAAGGTCGCCAGGTCAAAACGGCGCGAGATTACCCGGTACTCCTTGCCTGGCGGCGAACCGTCGGGGCCCGGCGGCACGCTGACCTCCGCCTTCAGGGCGGCATCCGTCCCCGCAAGCGCCTCCGCCACGGCAGCGGCGAAAGCCTGCTCCCCTACCGAGGCGGGCAGGGTGATGTCCTGTTCTTGCGCGGGAATGCCCAGTAACCTGAGCGCGCGCTGGTTAGAGTAGATCAGCCGCCCCCGCTCCCCCACCAGCAGCACACCGTCCGTTATGGTCTCTATGAGCGCCTGGGCTTTGGCCCGGTCCTCCACCACCTGGTTAAGGTGGAAGGCGCGGTAGGCGCCCAGCTCCAGCATAAGCCTGTTGAGCCCCGAGACGACCCCCTGGGCCTCGGACCACCCCTCTTTGGGCAGCGGCGTCTCCAATCTGCCGTCCGCCAGGATAAAAGCTTTCAGGCGCCCGGAGATATTGCTAAAAGGCAGCAGAAGGCCGTTGCGCAATATCCTGGCGACAGGATACGAGACCAGCGCGGCGGCTATCACCGCCGCGCCCAGGCAGTAATTGCTCCCTGGCCCGCAGGAATATAGCGCCAGCGCGGGCAGCAGGGCAGCGGCAAAGGTCAGCGCGTTGAGTTTTACGGTGCTATTCTTCATGATCCGGTTCTCTCATGGCGGCGGATATTATACACATACTTCCGCGAACAATCCCGAAGAAGCGATACCCGGCTTTATCTTGCCAGGGAGGGAGAGATTGAGTTGTATGTCACCTTAATCCTTGATCTTGGTTTTTTTTAGTTTCAAAAAGCTCACATAGGCGACCACGGAGCCGAATATTATGGGGAGCAGGCCCATCAGCCTTTCTATACCGTTAAACTGGTGCACGCTGCCGGACGCGGAAGCGGTTTCAAGGGCGCCATGGGATATAACTTGCAGCCCTCCCAGGATTAACAATATCCCGAGAATAATAAAACCGACCTGTTCAAGAATATTTTTCATATTTAAACCTCCATCTCTTTTACCTGGCGCAGCGGAAGCCGAGGGAGGCGCCCGAGGCGGTCGGCAAGGTGGCGCCGGAGAAGCCGTATATCCCGGTAAGAGTGGTGTTGACCCAGGTGAGGCCCCTCATCCCAACGTTCCAGACCGCAGTACAGCCGAAATATTTGAGTTAAGTAAACTTTCGTGTTGGTTTTTGTGCTCCAGACCCATCCCGCGGTGCCTGTGCAGCAATTCTTTTATCCGACTGTTGATCCCGCCCTCCACCAGGTTCGTTGTGCTTGGCACACCAGGGTAATCAATGTAAACAAAAAGGTTCTCTAGGGCCTGCGTAAGTGTGTTTTTCATGGCCCTTATCCTCCTGTGGGTATACCACCAGGTGCGCTTGCCGCAAGGGTGAAGGCCATAAGTTCTTTCTTTTAAGAACCGCTCCCACCGTGTACCCCATGCGTCAAAATCGAACAGCCATTTATCCCTTTCCTGCGCTGTTTTAACAGTATGCAGCGCATAAACAAGCTTTAATAGTTCCTGCCCTGCAGGCGTCTTGGGCCGCCGTGTCAGCTTCTGTATTCCAAGGCGATGCATGTGCGGCAGGCACCTTTGGACCTTAACCTCCGGCCAAAGGCCTTTCACGGCGGAAAGAAGACCGCTTTGGCCGTCACAGATAAGCGCTTTGGGCTTGGGAATCATGCGTATAAATTCAGTCCAGGCGGACAGGGTTTCCTGCCTGGCAAAAAGCCAAAACACATGATTCAAACCGGTCCGACCTATCAGCACGCATTCGTTGTGCCCAGATAGATAAATCGCGTCAGCGACCAGATATGTGCCGGCAAGGTCTTCGGGGATTGTGGGCACCGGGATGGTTTCCCATAAAGATGAAAATGATTTTGAAAGGGCTTGTCGTGTGTGGTTTCTTGTGGAGGCTATCCGTTGAAGTGTGTCGGTCCCAGTAACCCAGTTCCGAAATAGCCTCAATAGCCAGCGCTGTTCTAGATCCGGACGCTTTTGCACGCTGCTTTTTGCACAAAACCGGCAATACCAGCGAATTTTACCGGCTTTAGTGCGCCCCCACTTCTGCATGCGGTGACCGCAGGCCGAACATAGCCTTTTTCATTGGGTTATACTAGCACAAGTATAAGTAAAGGGGCTTTCCCGTCGGGAAAGCCCCTTAAAAACCAACACCAAAGTTTACTTAGCTCCGGACCGGCGCGCCGCCGGCCATATAGAAACGGCCCCTGTCGATAGAAAAACCCGGCAACACGGTTTTTTTATTTAAGTGCGCGGGGCATGCGCGCACGATAAGAAACAGCCAGCCGGAACTATCCGGCCGGCTGTTAGTTTGAAATGGCGAGGTTATTTCGACACTTTCACTTTCTTCGCTGGGGCTTTCCAGGTGCCTAAGAAGTATGAGATGGGGATTACCGGGGCATTTGGGTTCACGGCGTAGGCGGGTACCCCGTTAACCAGAAAATATGAGATGGGAACTACCGGGGCATTGTCGTTCGGGATATAAGCGGGGGACCCGTTGTTTAAGAAGAATGAAACAGGCTTTACCTGTGCATTTTCATTCACTACATATGCGGGTATCCCGTTAACCAGAAAATATGAGATGGGAACTACCGGGGCATTGTCGTTCGGGACATAAGCGGGGGACCCGTTGTTTAAGAAGAATGAAACAGGTTTTACCGGGGCGTTTTCATTCGGGACATAAGCGGGGGACCCATTGCTTAAGAAGTGTGAGATGGGCATTACCGGGGCATTTGGGTTCACGGCATAGGCGGGTACCCCGTTAACCAGAAAATATGAGATGGGAACTATCGGGGCATTGTTGTTTGGGACATAAGCTGGGGACCCGTTGTTTAAGAAGAATGAAACAAATTTTACCGGGGCGTTTTCGTTTATGACATAAGAAGGTTTTGCCGTGTCGATCACAGCTGCTTTTGGAACCGGGATATTTCCATCGTTGCTTTCAAATGCGGGAATAGTGATATCGAAGTCCTGAGACGCCACCGCGTCCCTCAAGTCGGAAGGCGGGGTGTTTTTTGTCCGCGAGAAACCGAACACGCCCGCAGACACAAATATAAGTGCTATCACTGATATTCTGGTTTTCATAACACACTCCTTCCCTCTTTTACTGCTCATTAAGCCCTGTTTCCGTCCGAATGCCTTACACGCATAGTATATCAGACACTGTAATTCTGTCAAGGGCCGCCCAGCCCCACTAATCCTCAGCTAAGAGTGTTGCCCCATATGGGGACAGAATGTCGGAAACGAGGGCGCTCTGCCCAGGGCGCAGGTGTCCTCAAAGGCGTCTACATAGGCTTTATTGGCCGCGGCGTCGGCGCTTGCCGGCGCGGCCAGCCCCTGCAGGGCGGCGCCGCAATATTCAGCCGCGTATATTTCACCCGCGCCCGTCATGCGGATAACCTCGGAGGCCCCGGTGGAGATCAGCACCAGGGCGCCGCCGGCGCCCGCGGCGGAGGAGATATGCAGCAAAGCCGCCGGGGCAGCGGTGCCTATGCCTATTTTGCCGTAGCTCACGGCAAAGGAAGAGCCTCCCACGCTGAAACCGGCCCCCTGCACGTCCGCGCTGCCCTGTATCACGGCGTAAGCGCCCACGCGCAGCTTGTCCACAGCTTCAAATTCCGCGACGGAAAGAACAGGGGCCGCGGTTAAGAAGGGGACGGCAATAAAGCAAGCCGGGAGGAACGCCCGCTTTAAGAACCGGTATTTGGCGCCGCTGGTAAACACAAGACTCTCCTTTATCCCCGGTTTATATTTTCGCCCGGCGAATTAAGTTGCGTGTCACCTTATTTTCCCCAGAGCCGCCCCGGAGCGCGCCCAGGGCCTCCCGGCCGTTGTTCGCCAGTGCCACCTCGTGGCCGGCGTCCTCAAAAACATATTTAAACAGTTCCCGGATAGCGGGTTCATCGCCAAAAATAAGTATTTTGGCTTTATAGCGGCCGAGATTTGTTTTTTGCATATCTTTGGTTTGCTATTTCATGAAAACGCTAAAAGTTAATATAAAATCACAACCAAACCAGGAAAGCCGCGGGCTCCCGCGCTGCCGGTATAATATGGGTCGGTATTATTGCCGGGAGTCCCTCCCGACCCCGTCGTCTCCACCGTAGCCGTGCCGGTAACAAGGCTGCTTCCGCCGCCGCCTCCTCCACAATATGAAGTGCAGCCGCTGCCGCCGCCGCCGCCGCCCCCAAATCGTCCGCCGCCGCCGCCGCCACCACCATAGACACCAGAATTATATCCGGCACCGCCGGTATTAGCGCTGCCGGCAATACCACCACCAGAGCCACCGGCACCACCGGCGGTGGGTGTACCACCGCCACCATACTGACTGCCATCAAGTCCGGCTTGCCCATTAGCACCGCCACCGGCGCCACCCTTATAGAGAGCAGCACCACCACCGCCACCTCCACCGCCAGCTTGTATCAGAAAGGTGCCGCCGCGCTTTAGCGCGGAATAGCCGCCACCACCGCCGGAGTACCAGGCCGTTGAGCCGGCAGCTCCGCCGCCATTGAGCCCACCTGCGCCACCACTGCTGCCGTTGCCAGCGCCTCCGGGGCCGCCAACCATAACCGTGAGACTTTCACCGGGAGTAACCGCGATAGTCGCCTGCGCGAATCCACCGCCACCGACGATGTTATAGAATGACCCGCCGCCGGCTCCCCACGCTTTGACGGTTATTGAGGTTACTCCCGCTGGTACGACAAAAGTGGTTCCGGCGGTCGCCGTTGGGAAAACTCCAGACATTGTTGTCACGCTCCAGACGCCTGAGGTCGTGGGCCCCACTTTGACGACCGCCGTCGTCATCGTGTTGGCGCTGCCCGAAGAAGTCTGCCGGATAGCGATGGTGTCTCCGGCCACAAAACCGCTAACCGAACCTCCCGAGAATGCCCCGCCGTTGCGCGAGATGCCGGTGCAGCCCGCGCCGCAGGTGGCGGTGACCGGACCGACGAAACCGGTCAGCGCAACCGCGTTGCTCGCGACCTGGGAACTGATATAAACGTTCGTCTGGTCGGTGAAAGAGAAGGCCGCCGGCGCGGCGCCCGTAGTCACGTCCCAGGCGCCCGAGGTAGTGCCTCCCACGCTGACGGTCGCCATTTTCATCGTATAGGCGCTGGTAGAAGAAGTCTGCTGGATCGCGATGGTATCTCCGGCCATAAAGCCGGTCACCGGAAAGGCCGAGAAGGCCCCGCCGTTGCGCGAGATGCCGGTGCAGCCCGCGCCGCAGGTGGCGGTGACCGGGCCGCTGAAACCGGTCAGCGCAACCGCGTCGCTCGTGATCGTGTAATTAAAATAGACGTTCGTCTGATTGGTGAAAGAGAAGTCCGCCGGCGCGCTGCGCCTCGGCAGGCTCGTCCAACCCGCGCCGTCACAATATTCCTGCGCATGGGTGGAGTAATTGTAGCGCTGCGTGCCTTCGAACAGCGAGTTGCAGTTTGGTACGGCAGTTTGACTCCCGGCGCGTATCCCTCCGCCGACATCCAGGCCGACTTGCGGCGTGGTAGTCCCGATGCCGACCTTGCCGCCCGTGACGACCAGCGTAGAGCCGCCCACCGAAAAGGCGTCCCCATGAACGGTGATGGTAGACGCGGTGGTGAGCTGGCCGCTCATGAAGTCGCCGGTCCTGGCAACCCGGCCCTCAACGGTTCCCGTAGTCAACTGGACCCAGGCCAGAGCGGTCCTGTCCCACACTTTGTAATAAGTCCCATCAAAGTACAACCCTCCCGGGGTGGCCAACTGCGTAGCCAGGGCTGGATTATCGGGGGCCGCCGGCATGGCGCCCAAATAACTGACGCTAGAGATATTGAACTGGTTGGCCACCGTGAAGCTGTCCGCCGCGATCTGGAACTCGGAGGCACGCGCCGCAGGCGCGGCCAGGAGCAATGATAAAACCAGGAACACGGCTGTGTCCTTGCACCGCAAGCCCGTCCGGCGGCGTCCGGGCCCGCTATATATTTTCTGTGCGAAGCAGTTGTCCATGGCTTAAGTTCTCCGCTACTGGACCACGACCAAACCCGGATAACCGGGATTTCCCGCGTTGCCGGTACGGTCTGGGTCTGTATTATTGCCGGGAGTCGTTCCCGCCCCCGCCGTCTCCACCGTGGCTGTGCCTGTAACAAAGCTGCTTCCGCCGCCGCCACCGCCGCCGCCGCCAGTTAGGTCGTCTCCTCCTCCTCCTCCTCCTCCGAATCGTCCGCCGCCGCCGCCGCCGCCCATACTGTAGTAGATGTTATCTCCAGTTCCGGTGCCGCCGGTATTTGCGCTGCCGGCAGTTCCACTCGGTGCGCCATTAACGCCAACACCACCAGCTCCGCCGGCGGTGCTGGTGCCGCCGCCGCCGCCGGCGGTGGAATAAGAAGAGCCGGCGAGACCAATCGCTCCGCCACCGGCACCTCCCGGATAGCCGCTGCCGCCGCCGCCACCGCCGGCTTGCATCAGAAAGGCGCCGCCGCGCATCAGCGCGGAATAGCCGCCGCCGCCGTTGCCGTAGGAGCCGGTGCCGATGCTGCCGCCGCCGCCATTAAGCCCCCCCGAATAAAGACCGCCGGGGCCGCCGACCATAACCGTGAGACTTTCGCCGGGGGTAACCGCGATGGTCGCCTGCGCGAATCCACCGCCGCCGCCGGTAGCGCCGCCGCCGCCTGCACCCCACATTTTTACGGTTAGCGAGGTTGCTCCCGCCGGCACCACAAAGGTGGTCCCGGCGGTTGCCGTTGTGAATGTGTAATGATAAGAAGCACCAGTAGTCACGCTCCAGGCGCCTGAGGTTGTGCCTCCTACACTGACGGTAGCTGTTGTCTGCGTGCTGGCGTCGCCAGAAGAAGTCTGCCGGATTGCGATGGTGTTTCCGGCCATAAAGCCGGCCACCGGACCGGCCTCGAATAGCCCGCCGCTGCGCGAGATCCCGGTGCAGCCCGCGCCGCAGGTGGCGGTGACCGGACCGACGAAACCGGTCAGCGTAACCGCGTTACTCGTAATCGTGGAATCGCGATAGACGTTCGTCTGGTCGGTGAAGGAGAAGGCCGCCGGCGCGGCGCCCGTAGTCACGTCCCAGGCGCCCGAGGTAGTGCCTCCCACGCTGACTGTCGCCGTAGTTGTCGTGTAGGCGCCGCCCGAAGAAGTCTGCCGGATCGCGATGGTGTCGCCGGCCACAAAGCCGGCCACCGGACCGGCCGAGAAGGCCCCGCCGTTGTACGAAATCCCGGTGCAGCCCGTGCCGCATGCGGCGGTCAGGGAACCAACGAAACCGGCCAGCGTAACCGCGTTGCTAGTGATCGTGTAATTAAAATAGACGTTCGTCTGGTTGGTGAAAGAGAAGGCTGCCGGCGCTGTGCTCGCCGTCATGCTCGTCCAATCCGCGCCGTTGCAATATTCCAGCGCATGTATAGAGTAATTGTAGCGCTGCGTGCCTTCGAGCGGCGAGTTGCAGATCGTTACGGTCGTTTGACTACCCGCGCGTATCCCTCCGCCGACATCAAGGCTGACCTGCGGCGTGGTTGTCCCGATGCCGACGTTGCCGCCGATCACTACGAATGTCGAAATACCCATTGAGAAGGCGTTACCCTGGACGGTGATGGTAGACGCGGTGGTGAGCTGGCCGCTCATGAAGTCGCCGGTCCTGGCAACCCGGCCCTCAACGGTTCCCGTAGTCAACTGGACCCAGGCCAGAGCGGTCCTGTCCCACACTTTGTAATAAGTCCCATCAAAGTACAACCCTCCCGGGGTGGCCAACTGCGTAGCCAGGGCTGGATTATCGGGGGCCGCCGGCATGGCGCCCAAATAACTGACGCTAGAGATATTGAACTGGTTGGCCACCGTGAAGCTGTCCGCCGCGATCTGGAACTCGGAGGCACGCGCCGCAGGCGCGGCCAGGAGCAATGATAAAACCAGGAACACGGCTGTGTCCTTGCACCGCAAGCCCGTCCGGAGCTTGTGAGATATTCCCCGCGCGAAGCAGTTGTCCATAGCTTAAGCTCTCCGCTCTTGACCGGCTACAGGCTTGTCCAACCCGTGCCGTCGCAATATTCCAGCGAATGTGCGGAGTAATTGTAGCGTTGCGTGCCTTCGAGCAACGAGTTACAGATCGTTACGGTCGTTTGACTACCCGCGCGTATCCCTCCGTTGACATCAAGGCTGATTTGCGGCGTAGTAGTCCCGATACCGACGTTGCCGCCCGTAACAACCAGCGTAGAGCCGCCCACCGAAAAGGCGTCTCCCTGAACGGTGATGGTAGACGCGGTGGTGAGCTGGCCGCTCATGAAGTCGCCGGTCCTGGCGACCCGGCCCTCAACGGTTCCCGTAGTCAACTGGACCCAGACCAGAGCGGTCCTGTCCCACACTTTGTAATAGGTCCCATCAAAGTACAACCCTCCCGGAGTGGTCAACTGCGTAGCCAGGGCGGGGTTATTGGGAGCCGCCGACAGAGCGCCGAAATAACTGACGCTAGACAGGTTGACCTGGTTGTCCACCGTGAAGCTGCCAGCCACTATCTCGAACTCGCTGGCCGCGGCGCCGCACGGGCCAAACCACACGAACGCCGCCGCCAGGGCCGCAAATCCAATGAATCTCCCGCCCGCCGGCTTGTCTGATTTCTTCATAAACTTAACTACGCCTTTATATTCGCTAAAATGTTCCCATAAAAGCCCACAATTTTAATCATAGCTCCAGAGATAACAAATTGCAGGGACGTTCCCCCGTCGGTGATGGTGACCGTGCCTGCGCTTACGCCGTAAGGCACCTGCAGGTTGCCGGTCGCTGTGAACGTGCTCTTCGTCGCGCCCGAACCGAACTGGGCCGCACCGCTTACCTCCAAGAGCGCCGCCGGGGCAGCGGTGCCTATGCCTATTTTGCCGTAGCTCACGGCAAAGGAAGAGCCTCCCACGCTGAAACCGGCCCCCTGCACGTCCGCGCTGCCCTGTATCACGGCGTAAGCGCCCACGCGCAGCTTGTCCACAGCTTCAAATTCCGCGGCGGAAAGAAGAGTCGGATAAACCTGGATGAGACCTATGATTACAGCACGGGATAAAGCCCGGCCACCAATGAAGTATTTATAGAGAACAGCGAACATAAATATCTCCGGTACCTCTTACTGACTCATCCTGGCTACTTCAATGCCGTTCACGCGCAGGCTAACATAACCGGCCTGGGGATCCACCTGAAAGCCGGCCATGCCTGTAGCGGCCACTTCCAGTTTATAGCCGGGCGCGGCCGTGCCTATGCCGATGTTGCCGTTGTTCAGAGCCACCAGCGTAGAACCGGCCACATTGAACAGCGCGCCGGAGCCCGAAACGCCGGCTCCGGTCAGCGTCATGCTCGAAACATTATCCACGGCGAAGCCGGCAAGGTCCAGCGCCTGCGTGGCCGTATGCGTACCCAGGTTATCTCCGGCAGGCAGGCCGCTAGCGCCTGAGATATCGCCGTAGAATTTGGCCGCA
>MGUA01000035.1 GCA_001799735.1 Elusimicrobia bacterium GWB2_63_22
CATCTTCATGCAGGCGGCGGGCTTTACCATCAACACCATGACGCTGCTGGGCCTCACCATCGCCGTCGGCATCGTCGTAGACGACGCCATCGTCATGCTGGAGAACATCTACCGCCACATGGAGGAGCACAAGATGAGCCCGCTGAAGGCGGCGCAGGACGGCTCCCGCGAAATAGGATTTGCCGTGGTGGCCATGTCGGCGGCACTCCTGGTCATCTTCATCCCGCTGGCGTACATGGGCGGCATCATCGGCCGTTTCCTCAAGAGCTACGGCCTCACCATCGCCTTCGCCGTCTCCATCAGCGTCTTCGTGGCGCTGACACTGACGCCCATGCTCTGCTCGCTGTTCCTCAAGATCAAGCCGGGCGCCAAGACCCGCCTTGAGAAGTTCACCGACCACATCAACGAGTACCTGGCGGCCAAGTACATCCTGATGCTGGAGTGGGCCCTGGCCCGCCGCAAGCAGATGGTGGCCTACGCCGTGATCATCATGATCTCCATGGTGCCGCTGTTCATGTTCCTCGGCAAGGACTTCATGCCGGCCGACGACACCGGCCTGTACCAGATCAACATCACCGCGCCAGAAGGCACGAGCCTCGGCATGATGAAGCAGATCTTCGCCCAGGTGGAGACCGAGACGCGCCAGCTGCCGCACGTAAAAAGCATCCTGTCCTCCATCGGCACCGGCGTGGGCGGCCACTTCGGCGGGTCCACCACCAACGAGGGCTACGTGCTGGTGGAACTGGACGACCTGGCGGACCGCGACCTGCCCATGCAGAAGCTGCTGCTCGCCTCGCGCGAGATGATGTCGAAGTACAAGGGCCTGCGCGTGGCCGTGGTGCCGGCGGGCGGTTTCGGCGGCGGCGACTCCGAGCTGATGTACAACATCTCCGGCCCCGACCTGAAGAAGCTGGAGGAGTACTCCAACGCCGTGGCCGAGCGCCTGCGCAAGATCAAGGGCGCCGTTGACGTGGACACCTCCTTCTCCTACGCCAAGCCCGAATACCGCGTGGAAATAGACCGCAGCCGCGCCCACGACCTGGGCGTGAAGGTGGAGGACATCGCCACGTCGCTGCGGACGCTGGTGGGCGGCGAAGAGGACATTACCAAGTTCAAGGACGGCGACGAGCTGTACCAGGTGCGCCTGCGCGCCGAGGAAGCCTTCCGCGACCGGAAGGAAGCCATAGAGGCGCTGATGGTGCCCGCCAGCCTGGGGCGCGTGACGCGGCTCGACAGCGTGGCCAAGGTGGTGGAGGGCGTAGGCCCCACCCAGATCGCCCGCTTCAACCGCCAGCGCAACGTGCAGGTGTTGGCCAACGTGGACAATATCCCGGTCAACCGGCTCATCGCCGAGGCGGAGAAGGCCTTTAAAGAGCTGAACGCCCCCCCGGAATACAAAGCCGGCATCTACGGCAGGGCCAAAGAGCTCGGCAAGATGCTTAACGAATTCGGCATCGCCTTCGTCCTGGCCTTCATCTTCATCTACATCGTGCTGGCCAGCCAGTTCGAGAGCTTCGTCTACCCGGTCTCCATCATGATCGTGCTGCCGCTGACCATCCCGTTCGCCATCATCTCGCTGTTCATCACGGGCCAGAACCTGACGCTGTTCGCCATCATGGGCATGTTCATGCTGTTCGGCATCGTCACCAAGAACTCCATCCTGCAGGTGGACTACACCAACACCCTGCGGGCCAAGGGCATGCCCCGGCACCAGGCGATGATAGAGGCCAACCGCACCCGGCTGCGCCCCATCCTCATGACCACGCTGACGCTGATAGCCGGCATGATCCCGACGGCGCTGGGCACCGGCGCGGGCTCCGGCACGCGCCGCACCATGGCCATGGTCATCATCGGCGGCCAGACGCTGTCGCTGCTGATCACGCTGCTAATGACGCCGGTGACCTACTCGCTGATGGACGACCTGGAGATCTGGTTCCGGAAGAAATACATGGGCGGGGCGAAGGCCGGGAGCGAAGCCTAGCACCGTCCGGCACAAATAAAAAGGGAAGCGAGAGCTTCCCTTTTTTATTGCCTGTCCGCGCTTCAGCCGGCTCGCCCGCGCAGCGCTCCCCTTATAGTCAGGGCGGCGGCGGCCAGGATCAGCGCTTCGCCCAGGCCGAACAGCGCCCAGTTGTACCGGGTCGGCACGTACTGCGCCAGCGCCTGCAGGCCCGCCTCGCCCCCACCCGCCGCTGCCAAGCCGTCCCTGAGGAACGTATAAAGAATAAGCGCGGTGCCGCCGGCGAGCAGCCCCAGCCGCGCGGGGGTCGCCCGCACCTCGCGGCCGTTCTCCAGGCCGGCTCCGGCCAGGCCGGAAAGCAGCACCATGGTCAGCGCGCAGAGCAAAGGCGCAAGGACCGGGGCCAGCCAGGGGACCGGGATCAGAAACAGCACGTCCCAGGTCAGCAGCGAGGCCGGCCAGCCCAGGAAGTACCTGAGGCCCGCGTAGTAAAAAATATCCCAGGCGCCGAAGGAGAAAAAGAAATACGCCAGCTTCCGGGGCAGGTCCCTGCCGGCCAGCACGCCGGCGCAGGCGAGCATCACTATGGTGGCGGCCTCCCTTATGACCTCCACGGAGATCATTTCCTGCGGCAGCCCGGACAGCGGGAAACCGAAGCCCAGGGGATAATAAAGCCGCCGCAGGTAGACCACTACCGCGGCCTCAAGTATCCCCATAGCCGCGGCAAAGACGCCCAGCGTAAGAAAAGTGCCGTATTTTTTCATCGGTCCGCCAGGCCCTGGAAGGGCCGGAACTACAGCTGCCTGCGCTGGGCGGCGATGCCGAAGAGCTTGATGTAGGCTTCGGCCGACTTGTGCCAGGCGTAGTCGCCCTTCATGGCGTTGCGCACCATCATGTTCCAGTTCTCGCGCCAGCCGTAGAGGGAAACTATGTGGCCCAGCACCGAGCGCAGCTGGCCGTCGTCCGCGTGGTCTATGGCGAAGCCGTTGGAATCCTTGGGCTCGCCGTTGTAGAACACGGTGTCCTTCAGCCCGCCGGTGCGCGTCACCACGGGCAGCGCGCCGTAGCGCATGGCTATCATCTGGGAGAGGCCGCAGGGCTCGAAGCGGGAAGGCATGAGGAAGATGTCGGAGGCGCCGTAGATCTTGTGGGCCAGGGCCTCGTCGAAGCCGGACTTGAAGGCCACCCGTTTGGGGTTGCCCTCCGCCAGCGCCGTAAAGGCGTCCGACAGGCCCGGGTCCCCGGCGCCCAGCACCACGAACTGCATTTTATCCGCGAATTCCGGGGCGACGCGCAGCAGGGTGTCCAGGCCCTTCTGCTGGTCCAGGCGGCTCACCACGCCGGCGAGGATGAGGTCCTTGTTGTCCTCCAGTCCCAGCTCTTTCTGCAGGGCTTTCTTGGCCGCGGCCTTGCCGCGCTGAAAGCTCTTGAGCTCGTAGCCGCGCTCGAGGAAGGTGTCGGTAGAGGGGTCCCAGATCTCCTCGTCTATACCGTTGAGGATGCCGAACAGGTCGGAGGTGCGGTGCTTCAGCACGCCCTCCAGGCCGTGGCCGAACTCCGGGCGGTACTGGATCTCGCTGGCGTAGGTCGGGCTGACGGTGGTGACCAGGTCGGCATAGACCAGGGCGGACTTCATAAAATTTATGCCGCCGTAGAATTCCAGCTTCTCGGGCGTGAAGTCCAGCCAGGAGAAGCCCGCCTTCAGCAGGGTCTCGCGCGGGAACATGCCCTGGTAGGCGATATTGTGGATGGTGAAGACGGAGGCCGTCTTGGCGTAGAAAGAGTCTATCTTGTAGAGCGTGCGCAGGTAGGCCGGCACCAGGCCGGTCTGCCAGTCGTGGCAGTGGATCACGTCGGGCTTGAAGCCGATGAACTTGGCGCCCTCCAGCACGGCGCGCGAGAAGAAGATGAAGCGCTCGTCGTTGTCCTCGTAGTCGCCGGAGGGCATGCGGTACATGCCGGGCCGGTCGAAATACTTGGGGTTCTCTATAAAGTACACGGCCACCTTGCCCCACTGCACGCGGCTCATGGTGGCGGTCTCCACGCGGTTGCCCACCGGGATTAGGAAGCTGCCGCCCGCGGCCTTAAGCGAGAAGGCCCCGCCGCCCACGTTGCGGTAGCGCGGCAGGAACAGCACCACCTCGGCGTCGGGCGCCTTGGCGAACACCTGCGACAGGGCGCCGGTCACGTCGGCGAGGCCGCCGGTCTTGCAGAAAGGGAAAGCTTCGCTGGCCGCGATGAGTATCTTCATAGGGTCTCCTCTAAACCTTGTACGTCTTCCCCGCGTTCAGGATCTCGGCCGCTTCCTCCGGGGAAACGGCGTTGATGTAAAATCCGGTGCCCCATTCGAAGCCGGCCACGTGGGTCAGCTTGGGCATGATCTCGATATGCCAGTGGTAATGCTCCGACTCCGCCTCTTTCACTGGCATGGTATGCACGATCAAATTGTAAGAGAGGTCGCTGAGCGAGGCCGACAGCTTGCCCAGCGTAGTCTTAAGCACTTCGGCCAGTGCTCCGGCCCGGTCCTCGGGCATAGTCTCGAAATGGCTGGCGTGCTCCTTGGGCAGGATCCAGGTCTCGAAGGAGAAGCGGCTGGCGTAGGGCGTGACGGCGAGAAAGTCGTCGTTCTCGGCCACGACCCGTTTCCTGAACTGGGCCTCTTCCTTCACGATGTCGCAGAACACGCAGGTGCCGCGCTCCAGGTGGTATTCGGCGGCGCCGTCTATCTCCTGCTTCACGCGCAGCGGGGCCATGGGCATGGCGATGATCTGGGAATGGGGGTGCTGCAGGGTGGCCCCGGCGTTGCGGCCGTGGTTCTTGAAGACCATCACGTACTTGATGCGCGGGTCCTTCTTGATCTCCCGGATGCGCAGCATAAAGGTCTTCACCACGTCGGCCACGGCGTCGGCGGGCATCTCCTCCAGCACGCGGCCGTGCTCGGGGGTCTCTATGACCACCTCGTGGATGCCCATGCCGTCCATGCTGTCGTAGATCCCGTCGCGGCGGTTGTCTACGGCGCCTTCGGACACCAGCGCCGGGTACTTGTTGCGCACCACGCGCAGGCGCCAGCCCCCGGCGGGGCCGGGCAGGGAGTAGATCACGGGCGGGGTGAGGTCCTCGTTGCCGGGGCAGAAAGGGCAGACGTGGTCGCCGGGCGCCCCGCGGAAGTCGTTGGGGCGCAGGCCCCGCTCCGAGGCGATGATCACCCAGCGGCCGAAGACGGGATCTTTTCTGATTTCAGGCATTGTTTTACGGCGCGGCAAAGCTTCAGTTGTTCCCTTGGGGCTCTTCCGGTTCGGCGGGCTGCTCCGTAACGGCCGCCTCTACGGGGGCCTCTTCGGCCAGGGCCTGCTCGGGAGCGGCTTCGGGCTCCGCGGGGAGCTCTTCGGCCGGCGCTTCGGGGGCCTGGGCCGACAGGTCGGCGGCCTCGGAGGGTTCTTCCTGTGCCCCCATGGCGGCCTGGGCCGGGTCCTGCGGCGGCTCGCCTTCGGCCACCGGCTCGGGGATAGAGTCCTGCTCTATCAGCTCCACGGCGGTGCTCTGCGCGGCGGCGGCCACGTTCTCTATGTTAAAGCTTTCCAGTTTGGGCAGGTCGTCGAGGGAGTTCAGGCCGAACTGGCGCAGGAACTCGCTGGTGGTGCCGTAAAGGATGGGGCGGCCTATGCTCTCGCGGCGGCCCACTACGGTGATCAGCCGGCGCTGGGTGAGGGTCTCCAGCGGCCCTATCACTTCCACGCCGCGGATGGCTTCCACCTCGGCGCGGGTGAGCGGCTGCTTGTAGGCGATGATGCAGAGGGTCTCGAGCGCGGCCTGGGTCAGGCGCACGGTCATTTTGTTCTGGTAGAGCTTGCGCACCCACAGGCCGTATTCGGGCCGGGTGGCCAGCTGCCAGCCGCCCGCCACCTGCATGATCTGCAGGGCGCGGCCTTCCTCGTCGTAGCTCTTGCGGAGCTCCTGCAGCAGGGTCTCCAGCCGCTCCTTGTTCTTTATCTCGCACAGCTGGGAGATGCGGCTCACCGGCAGCGGGGCGTCGGTGATGAACAGCAGGGTTTCGAGCACTTTTTTAAGTTCGGCGTCTTCCATATTACCTCGTGAAGCGTTAGATTGAAATCAGTTCTGGGTGCCGGCCTCGGCCGGCGGCACGGGCGTTTCCGCGGGGGTCTCAGGCACCGCGGCCACAGCCGCGGGTTCCACAGGCAGCTGGTGCGAGACGGGCGCGGGGTAGATGCGCACTTCGGTGTAGGCCTCGTCCTGCGAGATCACTATCTTTCTCTGTTTGACCAGCTCCAGCAGGGCCATGAAGCAGGTGATCACGCCCAGGCGCTTGGTCTCGCTGGAGAAAACCTCGTCGAGCAGCAGCCATTCGCGGCCTTCCAGCATCTTCTCTATCTTGGCCACGCGGGATTCTATGGGGAACTGGTCGGCCTCCACCTCGCGGCTGGGCTCGGCGCGCTGGAAGGCTTTCTTCACCGCGTCCATCAGGGCGTAGAAATCCAGGTCCAGGTACTTCTCCTCGCTGGAGAACACGGGGGAGCCGCGGTAGAAAGCGTCCTTGTGCTTATGGAAGCGCCCGTTCATCTCCTTGGAGGCTTCCTTGTAGCGCTGGTATTCCTCGAGCATGCTCACCAGGGCGCCGCGCGGGTCGGGGCCTCCCTCGCCCTCGGGCTGCTCGGGAGCGGGCAGCAGCATCTTGGCCTTTATCTGCATCAGCGTGGCGGCCATCACCAGGAATTCCCCGGCTACCTCCAGGTTGAGGTTCTTCATCATGTCGAGGTACTGCAGGTACTCCGAGGTGATGTTGGAGATCGGGATGTCGTAGATATCAAGATTGTTCTTCTTGATCAAATGCATCAGCAGGTCGAGCGGACCTTCAAAATTCTCGAGGTGTATGTCTATGGCGGTCATATAAGTCCGGCCGCCTTGGAGGCGGCGGCCATTTTCCTGGAGGCCACGGCCCGGGCCCGGGCGGCGCCGTCGGCCAGGGTCTTCTCCACGTCCACCGAGGCGGCGAACTGCGCCCGGCGCGCGCGGAAAGCGCCCACTTCCTTCTCCATCAGCTCTATCAAAAGCTTCTTGCAGGCGCCGCAGCCGGTGGTACCCGCGCGGCAGGCGTCCTCCTGGACCTTCCAGTCCGCGTTATAAAGCTTGTGAAAGGCGCACACCACGCAGCCCTCGGGGTGGCCCTTGTCGTCCACCTTTATCTTGAGCGGGTCGGTGTACATCTTCTTCACTTTGGCTTCCAGGCTCTTGGCGTCCTCGCCCAGCGAGATGGTGTTGCCGTAGGACTTGGACATTTTGCGGCCGTCCAGGCCGGGCACCGACGGGGAGCTGGTGAACAGCGGCTCGGGCTCGCACAGCACCTGGGCGCCGAACATGTGGTTGAAGCGGCGCACCATGTCGCGCGTCAGCTCCAGGTGCGGCAGCTGGTCCTTGCCTATGGGAACGAATTTCGCGTCGTAAAGCAGTATGTCGGAGGCCATCAGCACGGGGTAGCCGAGGAAGCCTATCACGGCCATGTCGGAGTGCAGCGCGGTAACCTCGGCGTCCTCGCCATGGGCCTCGGCGAGCTGCCGGGTCACGCCCTCGGCCTTCTTCATCTTGTCTTCCTGGCCCTTATACTTGGCCTTGTGCAGCTCCTGCAGCTGCTCTTTGAAAGTGGGATTGCGCAGCAGCCAGCTGATAGGCGTCACCATGCCCAGCAGCAGCGTGAGCTCGGCGTGTTCCTTCACGTCCGACTGCCGGAAAAAGACGCACTTGGCGGGGTCCAGGCCCAGCGCCAGCCAGTCCAGCACCATCTCGCGGGTGTTCTGGGCGATATTCTCGCTCTTGTCGGCGCCGGTGGTCAGGGCGTGCCAGTCGGCCACGAAGAAGTAGCATTCGTACTTGTTCTGCAGTTCCACCCAGTTCTTGAGGGTGCCCCAGTAATTGCCGAGGTGCAGCCGGCCCGTGGGCCTGGCGCCTGAAACCACTACCGCTTTTTTTTCATTTTCCATTTTATATGCCTATCGGGATACCGAGTTGGGCCAGGAGCTGCAGCGCCAGGTACAGCGGGGGCAGTATGAGGTATTTCACCAGCCCGGTAAAGACCAGCGCCACAATGATCATCCAGCCGTACGGCAGGTGCTTCTCGTAGATCTCCAGGGCGCGGCCCTTGAGCACGCCCAGCGCTATCTGGCTGCCGTCGAGAGGATAGACCGGGACCAGGTTGAACATCGCCAGCGCCAGGTTGATCAGCACGGCGAAACCGAACATCTTCATCAGGGTATAGGTAAGGTCGGCCGGCAGTAAGCCGAAGGTCAGCAGCTTGAAGATAAGGGCGGAGGCGACGGCCAGCAGCAGGTTGGAGAGCGGGCCGCTGAAGGCCACCATGGCCATGTCGCTGCGCGGGTTGTTGAGGCGGTAAGGGTTGACCGGCACGGGCTTGGCCCAGCCGATGGCCGGGAACCCCATGAAGATGCAGGCGGCCGGCAGGATGACGGTGCCAACGGGATCTATATGCGGAATGGGATTAAAGGACAGCCGGCCGGAAAGGTAGGCCGTATCGTCCCCGCGCCTGTGGGCGGCGAACCCATGCGCGAACTCGTGGAAGATCACGGAAAAAAAGAGTACCGGCAGCTGCAATATCCACTCCATAGAATGTTAATTATATTAAATATATAACCTACAAGAGAAATCCCGGCCCATTCCGTGCTATTTATCCCTCTCTATAGCGACCGGCCGGTGGGCCCCTCCTGAACCCCGGCTGACCGCAGGGAAACCGTTGCGCGGTTTCCCCCCCGCGGGAAATTAAGCGGGGCCCCCCTTTCCCCAAGGGGTTCAGGAGGGGCCCACCGGCCAATCGCTAAGTTCCAAACAGTTGCAAGACGCTGAGGGCTGACGGGCGAGGAGGGTTAACAAAACCGTCTCGGAGGCCGAGGCTTGCGTAAGCGACGAGGCCGAGAGACGAGGCGCGGCCACGGTGTGGCCGACGCCGTGTTTTGGGAACCCTCCCCGCCCGGCGGCCCTACACCCAAGGAAGCCTGGCCGCGCCTGCCCGGCTAGGGGAAATCGGGTTTTATAGTATAATTTTAATGTATAAAGGGGTTTATAAATGGATAAGGTTAAAAAGCTGATCGCGTCGCGCAAGGCGGCTATAGGGATTGTCGGCATGGGCTATGTAGGCCTGCCGCTGGCCATGGAATTCGCCAAGGGCGGGTTCTCTGTAACCGGTTTCGAAGTCGACTCCCAGAAAGTGCGCGACCTTAAGGCCGGCGTCTCCTACATCGGCGACGTCTCCACCGAGGAAGTCTCCCGCTTCGTCAAGAAACGCCTCCTCACCGCCACCCTCGATTTCTCCCAGCTCAAAAAGATGGACGCCGTCATCATCTGCGTCCCCACCCCCCTGCGCAAAAGCAAAGACCCCGACGTTTCCTACATAGTCGCCTCCGTGCAGGAAGTCCGCAAGTTCCTCAAGCGCGGCCAGGTCATCATCCTCGAAAGCACCACCTATCCCGGCACCACCAAAGAGCTGGTAAAACCCATGCTCGAAGCCGGCGGCATGAAGGCCGGCAAAGACTTCTACCTCGCCTTCTCCCCCGAGCGCGTAGACCCGGGCAACCCCAAGTACGGCGTAAAGAACACCCCCAAGGTGGTCGGCGGCCTCACCCCCGCCTGCACCCAGCTCGCCGGCCTCCTCTACAGCGCCGTCATAGACAAGGTCCTGCTGGTGTCGAGCACCGAAGCCGCCGAGCTGGTAAAGCTCCTCGAGAACACCTTCCGCGCCGTCAACATCGGCATGATCAACGAGATGGCCCTCATGTGCAACAAGCTCGGCCTCGACGTCTGGGAAGTCATCAACGCCGCCGCCTCCAAGCCGTTCGGCTTTATGCCTTTCTACCCCGGCCCCGGCATAGGCGGCCACTGCATCCCGCTCGACCCCCATTACCTCGGCTGGAAGATGAAGACCCTCAACTTCGAGCCGCGCTTTATAGAGCTCGCCGGCGCCATCAACTCCACCATGCCCAACCACGTGGTGGCCCGCCTGGGCGAACTGCTCAACACCAAGGGTAAAGCCCTCAGCCGCTCCCGGGTGCTGATGGTCGGCATGGCCTACAAGCCCGACATCTCCGACCCGCGCGAAAGCCCCGCCCACGACGTGCTGCTGCTGCTGGAGAAGACCGGCGCCAAGGCCGACTACTACGACCCCTACGTCGCCGAAGTGGTGCTGGAAGGCGAGGTCCGCCGCTCCCGCCGGGACGCGCTCAAAAAAATCAAAGATTACGACTGCGTAATGATAGTCACCCCGCACTCCTGCATCGATTACGCCGACATCGCCAAACGCGCGCGCATGGTGTTCGACACCAGGAACGCCACGAAAGGCCTTAAAGGAAAGAACCTCTTCCGCCTATGAGCGACACTCCCGACCAGAAACTGCTGGCGCTTAACTTCCTGAAGGCCTTCACCCGGGCCCTCGTGCAGATAAACCTCTACAAGCCGGAGCACCCCCAGGTGCGCCAGGCGCTGGAGGAGGGCCAGGCCGCGCTCGCCCAGATAGCCGAAGCGCTGGGCGGCGGGGATTTCTCCCTCACCCTCGACAACGACAAGCTGCTGGTCAACGGCGTCCAACTGCTCACCGCCGACAAGCTGCCAAACTCGCTGAGGAACCTCTTCACCAAGTTCCGCATCCAGACCATCACCTTCTCCCAGGGCGTCACCGGCGACGACATCCTGTCCCTCTGCCAGGTGCAGGCCTACAAGGGCGAAGCCAAAGATTTCATCAAAGAGCGCAACATTACCAAGATAACGCTAAATGAAGCCGTCTACGCCAAGGTAGACGCGGCCGCCCCGCAGGCAGCTGTCGCCCAGGCGCCCTCCGCGGGAGCGCAGGCCCCCGCCTCGCCCGCCACCCAGGCGGACGTGCGGATGGCCGAGAAGATAGCCGGCCAGAACCTGGAATCGGCTTTTTCCACCGTGGTCAGCCGGGCCACCTCGGACCCCGCCGAGCAGAAGCGCATCCTGGACATCCTCGCCGCCAAGTTCCGCCAGGAGCTGGAAGAGAGCGTGAGCCGCGCGCTGGAGGAAGTGCGCCGCGAGAAGAAGCGCGTAGAGAACGACATGGCGCGCACCGAGTCCGTGATGACCAGCATGGCCGAAGGCGTGGTGGTGGTGGACAAGGACGGCAAGATCCTGATGATGAACCCGCAGGCGGAAGCCATCTCCGGCAAGCCGCTCTCCGAGCTCTCCGGCAAGATGATCATGGACCTCTCCGAGCTGGAGAGCCAGGTGGTCTCGCTGGCCAGGGAGATCAAGTCCGAGAACAAAGAGGATATTTCCAAAGAGGTGGCCAAAGCCGGCCCCGCCGCTCTGGCCGACACCGTAAAAAAAGCCACCGCCATCATCCAGAACGAGGACGGCAAGATAGTCGGCTCGGTCTCCATTCCCACGGACGCCGTAAAGCTCAAGCAGATGGAGCAGCTGCAGCAGGACTTCATCGCCAACATGACGCACGAGCTGCGCTCGCCGCTGACCTCCATAAAGGCCGCCCTGGAACTGCTCAGCCGAGACGTGGAGAAGGATCCCGCGGCCAAGAGCATGCTCAACACCGCGGTGCGCAACGCCGAGCGCCTCAACTCCATCATCACCGACATCCTGGATTTCTCCAAGCTGCAGTCCGGCAAGCTGGTCTTCCACCAGGAAGAGGTCGCCCCCGAGGAGATAGCCCGGGAGGCCGTGGACTCCATGAAGCCCTGGGCCAACTCCAAGAGCCTGCGCCTGGAGGCCAAGGCCGAGCCCAACATGCCGCGCATCTACGCCGACCGGCGCCGCACCGTGCAGGTGCTCATCAACCTGATCTCCAACTCCATCAAGTTCACCCCGCAGGGCGGGCTGATAGAGGTTTCCGCCGACGCCGGCAAGGAAGCCCTCTCCGGCTTCGTCTTCTTCTCGGTCAAGGACACCGGCTGCGGCATTAAAAAAGAGGACCAGGGCAAGGTCTTCGAGAAGTTCGTGCAGGTGGCCGCCGGCGAGAAAGTGGGCGGCACCGGCCTGGGCCTGGCCATCACCAAGGCCATGGTGGTCATGCAGAGCGGCCGGCTCACGCTGGAAAGCGAGCCCGGCCGCGGCTCCACCTTCCGGGTGGGCATGCCGCTGTACCGCGGCCAGACCGAACAGCCCGTTTTCGAGCAGCTGCCCGAGATGAAATCCGACGAGAAAGCCTGGTGGAAGAAACTGCTGGGGATGTAGGCCCGGCGGGGGCGAGTATTGTTATACCCCTCCATAAATTATAAAATATACCTTCAGTCGTATTAGTTCGCCGCGCTCGTATCTCAACGGATAGAGTCCCGCCCTGCGAAGGCGGTTATACAGGTTCGATTCCTGTCGAGCGCACCAAATTTAGACCCTTTCTCTTATGTCCGACGACAAAGAAAACAAAAAAACCGAAAGCAAGACCGGCAAATACGTCTACGACGCCAAGCTCGGCAAAGTGGTCAAGGTTTCCGACGACATTCCCGGCATCAAGAAAGCCGGCGGCGCCGAAGGCGGCGGCTGCCCCCTGAACCCGGGCGGCCACAAGTGCGGCGGCGGCTGCGGCTGCGGCGGCTAAACTCTCCAAGAACTTAAACGGCCCGGGACTCCCGGGCCGAACTTTATCCGTAGTCTCAAAGGACAACATGGAAAAGAAATTCGAAGAACTTCGTAAGCGCTGCGAGGATATGGCCGCTTTGGGTTCGGCCGGCGCGCTGCTGGGCTGGGACCAGAACACCTACATGCCCTCCGGCGGCGCCGAGGCCCGGGGCAAAACGCTGGCCGTCATCAGCGAGCTCGCCCACCACCAGCTCACCTGCAAAGAGACCGGGGCGCTCATCGCCGACCTGCACGATTGGGCGCAGGCCAAGGGCCACGACAGCTTCGAGGGCTCTTTCCTGCGGGCCCTCAAGCGTTCCTACGACCAGGAAGTAAAGATCCCCGCCGAGCTGGTAAAAGAGCTCTCGCTGGCCACCACCGCCGCTTTCGAGGCCTGGCATAAAGCCAGGGCGGCCTCTGACTTCGCCATGTTCGCCCCGCACCTGGAGAAGGTGGCCGAGCTGAACCTGCGCAAGGCCGAAGCCCTGGGCTTCAAGAACTCGCCCTACGACGCGCTGCTCGACCTCTACGACGCCGGCATGGCGCGCGAAAAGCTGGACGCCATCTTCGCCGAGCTGACCGCCGGCCTCAAGCCCGTGATCAAGGCCATCAACGAAAGGGCGGACAAAGTCTCCAACGCCCCCTTCAAGGGCGACTTCGCCCCCGAGACCCAGCTGAAGCTTTCCCTGGAGATAGCCAAAGCCCTGGGCTACGACCTTACCCGCGGCCGCCAGGACCTGTCGGCTCACCCCTTCTCCTCCGGCATCAGCTCCCCCGACGACGCGCGCATCACCACCCGCGCGCTGCGCGACTGGCTGCCGGCCTGCGTCTACGCCTCCATCCACGAAACGGGCCACGCCCTCTACGAGCAGGGCTTCCCCAAAGAGTTCGCCTTCACGCCGCTGGCCGGCGCCGCCTCCCTGGGCATGCACGAGTCGCAGTCGCGCTTCTGGGAGAACCTCATAGGCCGCAGCCGGCCCTTCGCCGCCTGGGCCCTGCCGCTGTACCGCAAACATTTCCCGGGCAAGTTCGACAGCTGCACCCCCGAGGACATCTACCGGGCGGCCAACCGCTCCGAGGCCTCGCTGATACGCGTAGAGGCCGACGAGGTTACCTACAACCTGCACATCGCCCTGCGCTACGAGATAGAGACCCAGCTGCTCGACGGCAGTCTGAAGGTAAAGGACGCGCCGGAACTGTGGAACGCCAAGATGCAGGAATACCTGGGCGTAAAGCCCGCCAAGGATTCCGAAGGCATCCTGCAGGACGTGCACTGGGGCTTCGGCATGATCGGCTACTTCCCCTCCTACACCGTCGGCAACCTCATCTCGGCCCAGCTGCACGCCGCGGCCAGGAAGGACCTGCCCGGCATGGACGGCCTGATAGCCAAGGGCGACTTCGCCCCGATCCTGGCCTGGCTGAGGGCAAAGGTGCACACGCAGGGCGCCAAGTACAAGCCCGAGGAACTGCTGCAGCGCGCCATCGGCGAGGAGCTCAGCGTGGCGCCTTTCGTGAATTACATCAAGACCAAGTATTCGGAACTGTACGGCTTTAAAGCCTGACCCCAACGGAGGAAACATGTTCAAGACCAACGAGTATTTCGACGGCAAAGTTAAATCCATAGCCTTCACCGCCGACGGCGGCCCGGCCACCGTGGGCGTGATGGCCCCGGGCGACTACGAGTTCGGCACCGGCAAGAAGGAAATAATGAGCGTAGTGAGCGGCAAGCTGACAGTTAAGCTGCCCGGCGCCGCGGACTGGCAGGACTTCCCCAAGGGCAGCGTCTTCACCGTGGCCCCCGACTCCAAGTTCCAGCTCAAAGTGGCCGAAGACACCGCCTACCTCTGCCTCTACGTGGACTAAAAAGGTAGCAGCTGCCTTTTACAATGAAAAAGCCCCGGGACAACCCGGGGCTTTTCTTCGTCACCCCGGCGTATGCCGGGGTCCAGGCAGACTGGATTCCGGCTTTCGCCGGAATGACGGATGCAGTTTATTCCTCCAGGCCGGACAGGTTGAGCGGGATGCTCTTGGCCTTCAGCGCCGCCACGAAGGCCGCCTTGTCCACGGCCTTTATATAGGCCTCTTCGGGCTCCACGACCTTGTCCAGCACCAGTTTGAACAGCACGTCGTTAAGCACGGTCATGCCCTGCTTCTTGCCGGTCTGCATGATGGACGGGATCTGGTAGATCTTGCCCTCGCGGATCAGATTGGAGACGGCGCTGTTTACGAACAGCGCCTCCATGGCGGCCACGCGGCCGCCGCCTATCTTCTTGCACAGCGTCTGCGAGATCACGCCTTTAAGAGACGTCGCGAGCATGGTCCTTATCTGCGCCTGCCGGTCGGCCGGGAACTGGTCTATAATGCGGTCCACGGTAGAGGCGGCCGTGGTGGTGTGCAGCGTGCCGAACACCAGGTGGCCGGTCTCGGCGGTCTCAATAGCTATCGCGATGGTCTCCAGGTCGCGCATTTCGCCTACGAGGACGATGTCCGGGTCCTCGCGCAGCGCCGCGCGCAGGGCGTGGGAGAAAGACTTGGTGTGCACGTGGATCTCGCGCTGGTTGATCAGGCAGCTCTTGCGCTGGTGCACGAACTCTATCGGGTCCTCGATGGTGATGATGTGGTCCTTGCGGTTGCGGTTGATAAAGTCCACCAGCGCGCAGAGCGTGGTGGATTTGCCGGAACCGGTGGGGCCGGTCACCAGCACCAGGCCCTTGGACAGGTAGCAGAGGTCCAGTATTTCCTTGGAGAGGCCCAGCTTCTCGGCGGTGACTATCTCCATCGGGATCTGCCGGAACACCGCGCCCATGCCGAACCGGTCCATGAACACGTTCACGCGGAAGCGCGCCAGCCCCCCGATCTCGTGAGCGAAGTCGGTGTCGTGCGTCTCCTCGTACTGGACGACGTTGTGCGGCGGCATTATGCCGGCCAGCAGCGCGTCCACTTTTTTATCTTTCAGGACGGGCTCGTCGGCCAGCTCCTTCATGTCGCCGTGCACGCGCACCAGCGGGCGGTGACCGGAAGTGAGGTGCAGGTCCGAGGCGTTCATCTTGAACATCTTGCGCAGCAGGTGGTTTATCTCGGGCTCCGGGCCCTGGCCCGCGGCAGCGGCGGCCGGCGCCGCGGCCCGGGCCGCCGCGACCTTCCCGCCGTTGGCCAGCAGGGTGGCCGTAGCCTGCCCGTTCTCCACGGAAAAACTGACAGCCACCGTCCTGGAGGAAAAGGCATACTCAAACTGCACCGGTTTGCTCTGCGCCACCAGTTCCCTGGCGAAAGCCGGGGCGATCTCCCCCACCAGCGCGAAGATCTGGGCGGCGGTAAGCTGCTGGGTCACCATCGGGGAAGCGCCGCCCTCGCCTTTGAGCATGGGAGTTTTGCCGCTTTCCAGGATTATCTCCTGGCCGGCCTGCAGTTTTTCTATAAGTTTATCGAGTTGAGCCATATTTCCCCTGTCCCCCCGTTAATTCAACCGCCCGAATAGATATGCGAGATCACCACGCGGTCCCCGTCCTCTATCGCGTCGCCCGCGCCCACCGCACGGCCGTTGCGGGTGATGATAGTGGGGCGCTTCTTGTCTATCTTAACGTAGGCCGACAGTTCCGCGGCCGTCATCGGGCCGGGCAGGTCCAGCACTTTTTCACTGAACCCGCCTTCGTAGATCAGCGGGCCGATAAGTTTCACCGTCACCTTCATTAATTGAGCTTAGCCGCCTTGGCGGCCGCCGCGGCCTCGGCCTCGAGGCCAAGATTCTTAAGCGTCGCCAGGGTAGGAATGCCGCGCTTATCGTAGCCGCGAGCATCGTAGTAATGCTGCAGCAGCGAGTCGTACTTGTCGTACTCCAGCACCACGCCCTTCTGCGGGCCCTCGGTGTCGGCGTTGGCCTTGTCGAACCAGACCGCCGGCGGGTAATCGTCCCTGCGGGTGGCGTTCGGGAACTCGCGCAGGTAGTGCAGCTTTATCATGGCGTAGGCGCGGTCGGCCGCCGTCCAGAAATTATCCAGCGTCCAGTCCAGGCCGGTGACGGCGTTGAAGAACTTGGGATAGTTCTCCAGCTCGTAGCCCACCTCCACCCACGGGAAGCGGCAGGCCACCAGCATCTCGAACAACCCGCCGCGTATGCGCTGCAGCTCTATAACTTTCGCCGCCTTCTCGGGACCGTAGGATTCGCGTTTGCTGTGCTTGAGCTCGAAGGTGATGATCCAGGCTTCGCGGTGGTGGCCGCCTATGGCCGCCACTCCGAAGGCCAGCGCCTGGCCGGGGATGGACTTGCAGTTGTAGGCCGCCATCTCCAGGCCCTTCACCTGCATGGCGTAGTCGGCGGAATTCTTGCCGTAGGTCTTGGCGGCCTTCAGGGCGCCGTCGGCCAGGAGATTACCCGCTTCCCCGCCGCGGGTGGCGATGTCCCAGAGCAGGGTCTTGCCCTTCTCGGCGTCGCCGAACTTAAAGTCGCCCTTCGTGGCGCCGCGCTCTATGGCGTCGCCGTAAAAACCCAGCACCGCGCCGGCGGAGATGGTGTCGAGGCCGTAATCGTCGCACAAATAATTCAGCGAGCCCACCTGCTTGAGGTCGAACACGTTGATGTTCGGCCCCAGCATGCCGATGTTCTCGTAGTCCAGCTCGCTCTCGCGGCCTTCCTTGTCGTGGATGGTGATGCCGCAGTGCATGGTGCAGCTGGGGCAGCCGTAGGTGGCGATGCGCGCGTCGTTAAGGCGCTCGCCGTCTATCTTGTGCGCCTCGGGGTGGGAGGTCTTGCGCATGTTCTGCACCGGCAAACCGTTAACCTCGTTGCACCAGGCCAGCACGGCGTTGGTGCTCTGTTTGCTCCAGCCGCTCGCCTGGTCCAACTCGCGGGCCTTCTTCAGGCCTTCGATGCCGAGCTTGCGCATCAGGTCGGGATCGTGCTGCGGGATCTGCCTGGTGCCTTTTACGACTATGGCTTTGAGCAGCTTGGAGCCCATCACGGCGCCTATGCCCGGCCTGCCGCCCGCGCGGCCTTCCAGGCTGCGGATCACGGCGAAGAGCACCTTGTTCTCGCCGGCCTGGCCGATATTGAGCACGCCGGCGTTCCGGCCGTGCTTCTTATAGATCCAGTCGTTGCCGAAGTAGGTGCCCTTGCCCCACATCTCGGCGGCGTCGAGGAATTCCACCTTGTCGTCCTCGATGCTGAGATAGGTGGGTTTGTCGGCTTTGCCCTCCACTATCAGAGCGTCATAGCCGGCCTTGCGCAGCTGGCTCGACACGTTGGAGCCCAGGTTGCCGTCGCCGTAGAAACCGGTGAGCGGGCTCTTGGCCGCCACCACCACCTTGCCGGTGTTGGGGGCCGGGATGCCGGCTATGGGGCCCAGGGCCACTACCAGCTTATTCTCGGGGCCCAGCGGGTCTATGCCGGGCTTGAGCTCGTCAAAAAGTATTTTGGCCGCGAAGCCGCGCCCGCCCACCCACTTCTGCGCGAATTCTTCGGTAAAGGATTCTTTCTTCCAGGTCTTGTCGGTAAGGTTTACCCTGAGGATATAGCCGGTCCAGCCTTTCATGTTAGCCTCCGTCCTATGGATGTCGTTAAATATAAGTAGATTCTACCCTTTTAAAATCGGCTT
Source organism: Elusimicrobia bacterium GWB2_63_22 (assembly GCA_001799735.1). Taxonomy (GTDB): domain Bacteria; phylum Elusimicrobiota; class Elusimicrobia; order Elusimicrobiales; family UBA9959; genus UBA9959. The sequence goes on from MGUA01000035.1 coordinate 18,154, forward strand.
TGGAAAGGACAGGGGGCGCTGATGTCATCAGCGTCCCCTGATACTGGTCAGAGCGGCTGTTTTCAGCCGCCGGTGAAGAGGCGGCCGGTGATGACATAGAGTTCCTTGCCGTTCGCCTCGGTCCAGATCTCGCTGTAGTCGAAATGCAGGCCGTCCACCTTTATGGTGGTGACGATGCCGACGTTCTCGCTGTAGGCCTCGTTAAGCGTTACAACGTTGTTCTCGTAGGAACCCGCCACCTGGCCGTCCTCGGCTATCAGCTGCGTTCCCTGCTTGGCGAACTTCGCCGGCTCGGAGGCCAGCCCCACGAAACCGCAGTCGAAATAGCCGCCCTTGCGTTCCAGGTAGTCTTTGGTATCCACGAATTCAAGGTTCATGTAGCAGTGGGCGCCGGAGCCCTGGTAGGTCCACTCGCCCTGCCCCAGCCATTTGCCGGTAAGGCCGTCGGGCTTGGCCCGGGAGCCGCCCACTATGGGCATGTAGGTTCCGCCAGGCAGCACGTAGCCGGAGCCGTTGAAAGCGGCCGGCTGGAACTTGCCGCTGGCCGCAAAAATGAAGCCGCCGCCAACCGGGAGAACCACCTCCGCCCGGCCGGTGCGCGGGTCGAGCAGCAGCAGCGTGCCTTTGGTCTCGGGCGCCGAGGCCTGCGGCACGGCCGCCTGCGGCAGGTCCCCCAACTGGGCGAGCGCCGCGGTCTGCGCGGAGCCGGAGACAGGCAGCAGGGCCAGCGCGGCGGTTAAAAATATCTTTATCATAACGCTCCTTCTACTTTAATGGCCGCCGCCCTTGAGCATCTCAAGGGAGTGCGGGATGAGGTCCAGTATGGCCTCGAGATTTTCTTTTACCGCCTTGGGGCTGCCGGGCAGGTTGATGATGATGGTGTTCTTGCGTATGCCCGCTATGCCGCGCGAGAGCACGGCTTTTTTAGTCTTTTTCAGGCCCTCGGCGCGCATCAGTTCCGGCAGGCCGGGGATATTGCGCTCTATCACCTGGGCGGTGGCCTCGGGGGTGACGTCGCGGCCGCTGAAGCCGGTACCGCCGGTAGTGAGGACCACGTTGACGGCGAGTTGATCGCAGTAATGCAGAAGTTTTTCTTTTATGGCGGCTAGCTCGTCGGGGACGATGTCGTAGGCGGCGGTGCGGGCGCCGATGGTCTTGATCATTTCGGAGATCAGGCGGCCGCTGACGTCTTCGGCTTCGCCCTTGGAGCAGCGGTCGCTGGAGGTGAGCACGGCTATTTCAATATAAGACAATTGGGTCTCCTACGGCTATGTCGCCGCCTTCCAGCACTTCGGCGAAGATGCCTTTCTTGGGCATAATGCACTCGCCTACCTGGTGGTAGATGGCGCAGCGGCTGTGGCATTCTTTGCCGATCTTCGAGATCCGCAGCACGGCGGTGCCGCCGACGCGCAGCAGGTCGCCTATCTTAAGGGCGGCCAGGTTTACGCCTTCGGTGGTGAGGTTCTCGGCGTAGACGCCGGGGCGGATGACGACGGTGGCTTTCTTGGCCGCGGCGTCGGCTATCTGGCCGCGCACGCTTTCCATGTCGAGCAGGCTGACCTGGCGGACCGGGGTGCCGGCGTGGGCGTCGTCCTTAATGCCGTGGCCTTTGACGAGCACGGCCTTCAGCACGTTCTCTTTAGGCACGCCCTTAGCGGCGCTGCAGTTTATTGAGAAGATCTTGCCCATTACTTCCGTTTGTAGTGACCGCTTTTGCCGCCGAGTTTTTCGAGGAGGAAGACGTCTTTTATCTCCAGGTCCTGGGCGAACATTTTGCACATGTCGTAAATGGTGAGGGCGGCGGTGGAGGCGGCGACCAGGGCCTCCATCTCTACGCCGGTCTTGCCGGTGCAGCGGGCTTCGGCGGTGACAAGGATGCCGGTCTTGTCTAGCTTAAACTCCACGCCGACGAAATTAAGCGGGAGGTTGTGGCAGAGAGGGATGAGGCCGGCGGTATTCTTGGCGGCGAGGATGCCGGCAAAGCGGGCGGCCTCGAGCACGTTGCCCTTGGGCAGCTTGCCCGCCCTTATGATGCCGATGATCTTGGGGTTGAGCTTTATGTAAGCCTGCGCCCTGGCTATGCGCTTAGTGTCTTTTTTTTCTCCGACGTCTATCATTTTTACCTTTTAACCGCCCAGGCTGCTCATCTCTATGTGGCCGGCGGTGGAGGAGTCTTTCTTGTAGTTAGATTTTACTAAAAATATCTTTCTTATATAGTCGGCCAGGGCCTCGTCCGGGGCGCCGGCGCGCAGCAGGTCCTTAAGGCTGTGGGTGGCGGGCGAGAACAGGCAGGGGTAAACCCGGCCGGTGCAGTCCATGCGCACGCGGTTGCAGGCGCCGCAGAAATAGCTGCTGCGGCCGCTGATAAAGCCGATCTTGCCTTTGGCGCCGGGCAGCTTATACACGCGGGCGGGGCCGTCGCTCCTGGCGGCGGGCAGCTCCTCCAGCGGGCCCAGCGCGTCCTCTATGCTCCTCTTGGTCTCGGCGGTGGTGAACAGGGCTCCCTTCAGGCGGGCGGCCCTGGCGTTGGCCGGGTAAAATTCTATGAACCGCACGGTCAGCGGCCGCTCCCCGGTAAGCCGGGCGAAGTCGGGCGCCTCCCCGGAGTTAACCCCCTTCATCAGTACGGCGTTGAGCTTGACTTCGCTGAACCCGGCGGCCAGGGAGGCGTTTATCCCTTCCCACACCCGGGCCAGCCCGTCGGAGCCGGTTATCTCCTGGAAGGTCTTCCGGCGCAGGGTGTCGAGGCTGATGTTCACGCGGTCCAGGCCGGCGGCGCGCAGCTCCGGAGCCAGCGGCCCCAGCAGCAGGCCGTTGGTAGTGAGCGCCAGCTCCTTCAGGCCGGGGATGGCCCGCAGCAGGTGGACCAGGCCGACTATGTTCCTCTTGAGCAGCGGCTCGCCGCCGGTGAGGCGGATCTTGGTGACGCCGGCCCGTACGAAGGCCGCGGCCGCCCGGGCGAGCTCCTCGTGGCGCAGCAGTTCGTCATGCTTTAAAAAGCCGGCTTTCTCCAGCGGCGTACAGTACACGCAGTTGAGGTTGCACCTGTCGGTGAGGGATAAGCGCAGGTAGTCTACCATCGCAGGAATTTTGCCGAGCCGCCTTTCTTTACCGAGCCCTTCTCTTTTATCATCGTAAAACAGTTGGCTTCGGCCAGCGCCAGGATATCGGCCGAGCCGTTATTGTCTATGCCGTAGAGGGCGTACTTGTTCCTCGCGCAGACTTTAGACAGCACCAGGGCGCGGCGGGGCGTGCGCGGCTCGAACTTTACGGCGCACTCGCCGTCCCGGAATTTGGGCGCGCAGTCGGGCCGCGAGGCCAGGGAGCGTATGGCCGGGCGGATATAGGCCAGGTAGGCCATGAAGTTGGCCACCGGGTTGCCCGGTATGCCGAAGACGAGTTTGCGGCCTTTCACGCCGAAGAACATGGGCTTGCCGGGACGCACGCGCACCTTATGGAAGAGCTGTTTAACGCCCAGGGCTTTAAGTGTGCCGGGTACCAGGTCATAGTCGCCCATGGAGACGCCGCCGGAAACCAGTACGATATCCGCCTTGAGGGCCCTGGCCAGCGCGGCCCGCAGGGCCTTCGGCTCGTCGCGCGCTATCACGGGCGCGGCGTGCACGCCGTCGGTCCTGAGCATGGCCGCCAGCATGGGGCCGTTGCTGTTGTAGATGCGGTTCCGGCCGAGGAGTCGGCCGGGAGGAACTATTTCTCCGCCGGTATTTACCAGCGCGACCGAAGGCAGGGCGCCGGTCTTCACCTCGGCCCGGCCCGCGGCCGCCAGCGCCGCTATATGCTCTATGGAAATTACGGTGCCCCGGCGCAGTATCCGCTGCCCCCGCTTAACGTCCTCGCCGCGGCGGGCTATGTTGTCGCCCCGGCCTATGCCCGCCGAAAATTTCACCAGGCCGTTCTTTTCCAGAGTATACTCCACCATCACCACGGCGTCCGCGCCGGCCGGCACCGGGGCGCCGGTCATTATCTTCACGCATTCCCCGGAGCGCAGGGGGCGTTTAAAATCAGCACCGGCCTGTATCAGCCCGCGGCAGGGCAGCTCAACTCCGGGCTTAACCCCGGCGGCGCGCACGGCGTAGCCGTCCACGGCGCTTTTGTCGAAAGGCGGCATGTCGGTGGCGGAGGCCACGTCCTCCAGCAGGGTGCGGCCCACCGCGTCTTCTATCCTCGTCAGCACCGGCGGCAGGGGCCTGGCGTGCTTAAGGACGGTCTCCATGGCTTCTTCAAAACTTATCATAGTATCCTCTTTATCAGATGGGCCGCGACGGCCTTGAACGAGGCGTAGACCTCGCCCCCGGGCTTGAGGCCCAGGCCGTCCACCAGCTGCTTGGTGACGGCGGCCTGCAGGGTGAAACCGCAATCCAGCTCCACCTTGTACTCCAGGCCCCAGGGGGCCACCGAAATTATCCTGGACTTGAAATTGTTGCGGCGGCCGCCGGCGTCGGCGTTCATGGAGACGGAGACGTCCTCGGGGCGCAGGCAGAAGAACACGCTGTCGCCGGCGGCGCAGTCCGACACCGCCATTAAAGTTTTGCCGCCCGCCTCCACCGCGCAGAGGTTGTCGGTCCTGGACAGAACTTTGCCCGGCAGGATGGTCTCCACGCCCACAAAATCGGCCACTTCTTTGGCGGCAGGCCGCGAGAAGATGGCCTGGGGCTCTCCCTGCTGCAGTATCCGCCCGTTCACTATGACGGCCAGGGTGTCGCAGAGGGTCAGCGCGCCGGCCTGGTCCTGCGTCACCAGCACCACGGCCGCGCCGGAGCTCTTCACCACCTGGCGCAGGTCGCGCGTGATGGCGTCTTTTACCCGCTCGTCCAGGCTGCCGAAGGGCTCGTCGAGCAGCAGCAGCTTCGGCTCCGTCACAAAGGCTCGCGCCAGGGCGGCCCGGTGGCTCTCGCCCTGCGAAAGTGTCCTCGCGTCGCGGTCCTTTAAATGGCTTATCTTGAAGAGTTCCAGCGCCCGCTCCACCGCTCCCCGGTCCTTCCGGCCGCGCAGCGCCAGCGGCAGGGCCACGTTATTAAAAACGGTATCAGTCGTCAGGTAGGGCTGGGAGAAAACCACGGACATGGCCCGCCGCAGCAGCAGGCGGTTGGCCGGCCTCAGCGCGTCCTGCCCCATGATCTCCAGGGTGCCGGCGGCCGGCGGGGTCAGCATGGCCATGGCGTTAAGCAGCGTGGTCTTGCCGGCGCCGTTGGGGCCGATGATGGCGAACACCTCCCCCTCGCGCACATAGAGCTCGTCCACCGCCAGGGCAAAGCCGGTCTCGAAACCCAGGCGCAGGCCGCGCAGTTTTATCACCGGGCCACCCGCCTCTGCTGGATCAGCGTCAGCGCCAGGTTGACCGCGAAGCTTAAAGAGAGCAGGATGAGGCCCAGGGCGATGGCCGTGTCAAAATTGCCCATCTGCGTTTCCATCACCGTGGCGGTGGTGAGCATGCGGGTCTGGTGGCGGATATTGCCGCCCACTATCATCACCGCCCCCACCTCGGCTACCAGGCGCCCGAAGCCGGCTATCACGGCGGCCAGCACGGTGAGGCGCAGCTCCTTGAGGCACACCCGGATCGCCTGGGCGTCGCTGGCGCCCAGCGCCAGGATCTGCCGGTAGAATTTAGGGTCCACGCTCTGCATGGCCGAGATGGAGAGCGCGGTGATGATGGGCAGGGCGATTATGGTCTGGGCTATCACCATGCCGGCCGGGGTATAGAGCCAGTTAAGAAAGCCCAGGGGCCCGTTGCGCGACAGAAACAGCATCACCACCAGGCCCGCCACCACGGGCGGCAGGCCCATGCCGGTATTGGCCAGCGCGATCAGGAGCTTTTTGAGCGGGAATTTCTTTACGGCGATCGCGCTGCCCAGCGGCACGCCCACCAGCACCGCCGCCGCCGTGGCGCCCAGCGACACGGCCAGCGACAGCCGCGCTATGGCGAAGACCTCGGCGTCGCCGGAGAAAACCAGCGCCGCGCCTTTTTGAAAGCCTGAAATTATGAAGTCCATTATTGCCAGCGGACGGGCCGCGCGCGCGGCCTAGATCCGGTAATCGTAGAAGAACAGCTGCTGCCCGTACTTCTCCTTGCCGTAGCCCTCTATTATTTTTTGAGCCGGGGCGGACAGGACGAAGTTGAAAAAGTCCTTGGCGCCCTCCGAATTGACGGTGGTGAATTTTGCCGGGTTCACCAGGATAAGGCTGTAGCGGTTTATCAGGCTCTCGTCGCCCTCCAGCAGGATCACCAGGGAGACGTTCTTCTTCATCGAGAGATAGGTGGAGCGGTCGGTCAGCGTGTAGCCTTTTTTTTCGTCGGCGACGGACAGCACCGCGGCCATGCCCTGGCCGGTCTCCAGGTACCTGTCGGCGGCGGGCTTGGCGTCGGCGGCCTGCCAGAGCATGAGTTCTTTTTTATGCGTGCCGCTCTTGTCGGCGCGCGACACGAACAGCGCGCCCTTGCCGGCTATCTTAGCGAAGGCCTCTGCCGCTTTTTTCGCGGTCTTTACCCCGGCCGGGTCGGCCTCGGGGCCCACCAGTACGAAATCGTTGTGCATGAACGTGGTGCGCGCCAGGCCGAAGCCGTCGTCCACGAACTGTTTCTCGTCGGCCGGGCTGTGCACCAGCAGCAGGTCGGCCTCGCCGTTGCGGCCCAGCTGCATGGCCTGGCCGGAGCCCACGGCTATGTCCTGCAGCTTATAGGCGGAATTCTCCCGGTAGGCCTTCAGCAGCTCGTCGAGCAGGCCGCTGTCGCGCACGCTGGTAGTGGTGGCCAGGCGCACGGTCACCTGCGAAGGCCCGCTCTGCCCGCAGGCCGCCAGCAGCAGGGCCACAGCTCCGGCCGCGAAGAATTTAAAGTTTTTCATAACGTTACCTCTTCATAGGGAATTCTCTTTCTAAATGATATCAAATCCTATATTTTAAGTATCTCCACTTTATCCATGGAGCGCACGTTGCGGTCCACGAAGAAATCGGAGGCGGAGAACAGCGCGAAGCGGCCGTCCTCCCCCTGCCCCTTATCCAGCACGAGCAGGTCCGCGTTGTCGTTGCGGTTCATGATCTCGGCCAGGCTGAAAGCGGCGCGGTAGGAGTCCCTGGAGGACACTACCACCAGCGACGAGCCCGAGTCCTGGGGCCGGGCGCCGGCCGCGGCCAGCACTTCCTTCAGCACAAAGCCGTCGGCCGCCTTTACGCCTTTAAAGCCGGTGCCGTGCCCGTAGGCCGCGTCCAGGTAGGAACGTTTGGCCGCCAGCCGGGAAGGGTCGGAGACCACCGTGGTCTTGCCGCCGGCCACCACGCGGAACTCCGGCGTGAAGAGCAGCTGGTGCTTTTTGCCGGGAAAAACCCCGGCCACCGACTTTACCGTTATCTTCGTGGGGTTATTTATGAAGCGCGTATTGTACAGGTCGGAGGAGCAGACCAGGCGGGACCCTTCCGGCAGCGGCCAGTCCTTGTTCTTCTTGGGCGCCGTCACCGAGCGGGCCGACCTGGCGATCAGGGCCTTGAAGTTGTCCCTGGCGTAGTAGATCTCACCCCAGCTGAACACGGCCTTGTCGCCCTTGTCGTTCTCCACCACTACGTACAGGTCGGTTTCGGGCGAGAAATCCGAATTCACCTTGTTGACCGGCCTGGCGTTGAGGATATCGTAGAGGGAATAACCGGTAAAGAAGTAGGCGCCCTTGAACGCCTCCTTTCCCCCTTCAAAAGCCACCTCTTTTACCGCCACGCTGCGCAGCGGCAGGCCGGCCAGCTCAACGGGCCCGGGGTTGCGCACCTCGCCGCCCACGTATACGCTCTTGACCGGGTAGTCCTTAGCCGGACCGCGCTCGAAAAAGCTGTTCACCGGCGCTATCTCCTGCGCCGCCAACGGCAGCCCCGGCAGCGCGAACCCCGCCAGCAGCGCTAATAGTTTTAATTTCATCTTTTTCTCCTCCGGATCTAAGCGCGTTCCAGCTGGGCGGTCTTTATGTTCTTCAGGTAGCCCAGTAAATTGCGGTGCCGTTCCAGGCCGGCCTTGCCGGTCTTCTGGTAGACGTAGAAATTGTCCTCCAGCAGTTTGAGCTGCGGGAAGACGTTGACCAGCGTGCGGGCCTTGAACTCCTTGAGCACGCAGTACCTGGGCACAAAGCCCACGCCCAGGCCTTCCATGGCGGCGTTGATGATGGCCCTGATATGGTTAAGCTCGGTGATATTCTTGAATTCCGGTCTTTCGGCCGCCGGCAGGGCGCCCAGGAAATTCCCCCACCAGGCCCCGGCCTTATCCATGGACAGCACCGGGCAGCGCCCCAGGTCCTGCGGCCGCCGCACCTTATGCGCCCGGAGGAACTCGCGGGAGGCTATCACCGCGTAGTCCTCGCGGAACAGCGGGGTTTTCTCCAGGCCCTCGGCCTTGTGGTTCCTGCAGTCTATCACCAGGTCCAGCTCGTCGTTAAGCAGCGGGCGCAGCAGCTCGTGGCGGAACTGGAAGTCCACGTGCACGCCGGGATTCTTCTTTATGAAGCCTTTGAGGTACTTCACCAGCAGCGTGGTGCCGAACTCCACCGTGGCCCCAAGCTTTATAGTGCCGGTATTGCGGCCCCTTGCCGCGGCTATCTGCTCCTCGGCCCGCTCCAGCTCGTAGAACACCGCCTCACAGGCCTTGTAGAGGATCTTGCCGCTCCCGGTGAGCGCCAGCCGGCCGCCGGCCTTGCCAAAAAGGTCGTCCCCGGCGCTTTTAGCCAGCGTGGCCACGGCGTGGCTGACCGCCGACTGCGTGACGTAGAGCCGCCTGGCCGCCTCGGTATAGTTCAGCGTCTGCGCCACGGCAAAGAAGGCCTTAAGCTGGTTGAGGTTAAGCGCCATGATGAATTTTGCTCATATCTACCATGAATATTATGAATTATACTAATATCGCGGCCTCTTGCTAACATAGTTAAAACAGCCTGGAGGAACCATGAACACCCTGAACACTATTTTCCAGATCCCCGAGCCCGTAAACGAGCCTATACTGGGCTACGCCCCCGGCAGCAGGGAGCGCGCGGAACTAAAAGCGAAGCTAACCGAGCTGCGGGGCCAGGTAGTAGACATCCCGCTGCTGATAGGCGGCAAGGAGGTGCGCACCGGCCGCACCGCGGACATAGTGATCCCGCACGAGAACAGGAAGGTGATAGGCCGCTTCCATAAAGCCGGCCCCAAAGAGGTGGAGCTGGCCGTGAAGGCCGCGGCCGACGCCCGCCAGACCTGGGGCCGCATGCCCTGGCACGCCCGCGCCGCCGTCTTCCTGAAGGCCGGAGAGCTGCTGGCCACCACCTGGCGCCAGACTCTGAACGCCGCCACCATGATAGGCCAGAGCAAGAACCCCTACCAGGCCGAAATAGACTCCGCCTGCGAGCTCGTGGACTTCTACCGCTTCAACACCTGGTTCGCCGAGCAGATCCACAGCCAGCAGCCGCTCTCGCCGTCGGGCAGCTGGAACTACGTGGACTACCGCCCGCTAGAAGGCTTCGTCTTCGCTGTAACGCCGTTCAACTTCACCTCCATCGCCGGCAACCTCCCCACCGCGCCGGCCATCATGGGCAATACCGTCATCTGGAAGCCGGCCTCCAGCGCCGTCTACTCCGCCTACTTCCTCGCGAAGCTGTGGGAGGCGGCTGGCCTGCCCGCCGGCGCCATCAACATGCTGCCCGGCTCCGGCGGGGAGGTAGGCAACCCGGTCATAGCCAGCCGCGACCTGATGGGCCTGCATTTCACCGGCTCCACCGGCGTCTTCAACGGCATGTGGTCGTCCATCACCGGCAACTTCAGCCGGTACCGCGGCTACCCGCGCGTGGTGGGCGAGACCGGCGGCAAGGACTTCATCTTCGCGCACGAGAGCTGCGACCCCGAGGCGCTTAAGTGCGCCCTGATCCGCGGCGCCTACGAGTACCAGGGGCAGAAATGCTCGGCGGCCAGCCGCTCCTATATCCCGCGCTCCGTCTGGAACGCCATCAAGGACGACCTGGTCTCGCAGATCAAAGGGATAAAGATGGGCCCGGCCGAAGACTTCACCAACTTCTTCAACGCCGTCATAGACAAGGGCGCCTTCACGACCATAAAGGGCTATATAGACTTCGCCAGGTCAGCGCCGGACGCCAAAATACTGGCGGGAGGGAGCTGCGACGACTCCGAAGGGTACTTCATACAGCCCACCTTGATAGAGACCACCAACCCCAGGTTCAAGACCATGGAGGAGGAGATCTTCGGGCCGGTGATGACGGTATACGTCTACGAGGACGGCAAATTCGACGAGACGCTAAAACTTTGCGACGAGACCTCGACCTACGCCCTCACCGGGGCCATCTTCGCGCAGGACCGGGCGGCCGTGCTGCGGGCGGAGGACGCGCTGCGCAACGCGGCGGGCAACTTCTACATCAACGACAAGCCCACCGGCGCCGTGGTGGGCCAGCAGCCTTTCGGCGGGGCCCGCGCCAGCGGCACCAACGACAAGGCCGGCTCCATCCTCAACATGATGCGCTGGACTTCGCCGCGCGCGGTGAAGGAGAACTTCACCCCGCCGCACGACTACCGCTACCCGTTCATGCTGGAAAAATAGGAACGCCGGGGCGCAAAAAAACCGGAGGGACCGCCCTCCGGTTTTTTCAGCGGGAGAAGCCCTTTACCGGGGTCCGTTCATGCCGCTGGTAAAACCCTTGTCCACGTAGTAGGCGCGCGCCGCCAGCTCGCAGGCGTCGCTGATGCCGGCGTCGTGCCAGAAAGTCAGCACCAGGCCGGCCTTCCTAAGCGCCACCCCGGGGCGCATCATCGGCGCGGAGACCGCGGCGGATTCGGCATTCTTGAACTGCAGCACCCACACGCCGGTCTTGTGGCCGGCGTCGTCGGCAAACAGCACCGCGCCCGCCTGCGACACGTCTATCAGCGGGATCGTGCCGAAACCGGACATAGCCACGAAGTCCACCAGCTCCGGCTTTTCGGTTATGAAGGGGTTCGCGTCGGCCGGGAAATAGGCGGAAGGGTCCATCTTCTTGACCATTTTACAGAGGTCGCGCAGCCGGGAGTCCGGCACGGCGAGGTTCTCGGCGATCTTTACGGTGCCGAGCGCGCCTTTGGCCAGGCCGGCCAGGCCCAGCGTGTCCTGCACGGTCTGTTCGCTCTGCGCCGCCGGGGCCGCCTCGGGGGCGGGGCCGGGCTGCATGGACTGCGCCGGGGCGGAAGGCCCCCTGGTGGCGGGACCCGCCATTTTGACGGCAAAATAAACGGCCGCCGCGAATATCACTAAGCCGATAATTAATTTGGTTTTCCCCATATTCTCCTCGCCGATAGTGGATCTAAGGATATTTTCCCAGACTTGCGCCCAAATGTCAACTGCGGGCCCGCGCTCAGGCCAGGCCGAAGATCAGCCCGGCGGCCAGCGCGAAAGCCAGCCAGAAAGCCGCGTACACCAGCACGCCGCGCCGCCCGATAAGTTTTTGCGACATGATCATGGTGGGAATGCAGGTCCCCACCGACCCCAGCAGGAAGGCGAAGGCCGGCCCGGGCCCGAGGCCCAGCTTCATCAGCGACAGCGTCAGCGGGATCTCCTCGCCCTCGCAGACGTACAGCGGCACGCCCGCCAGGGTGGCGGCCAGGTAGGCCAGCGGGCCGGAGGCGCCGATGTAGCGCATGATAAAACCGGCCGGCAGCAGCACGGTGAGCAGCGAGGCGATGGCCATGCCCAGCACAAAATATTTACCCAGTTCCTTCAGGATGTCGATGAAGACGGGCCAGAATTTTCTGGGCGCCTCCGCCTCTTCCCCGCTCCCGCAGCCGCAGCCCGAACAGCATTTCTTGGCTGGCGCTCCCGCCGGGATATCAAGGAAGCCGGGCCGACGCTCCAGCCAGAGAAAAAGAACGCCTATCAGGATCGCCCCTAAAAAGGCCGCCAGCGCGCGCGCCAGGGTGAATTTCCAGCCGAGCACGGCGTAGGTCAGCACCAGCGTCTGCGGGCTCACCAGCGGCGAGGCCAGCAGAAAACTGGTCACCGTGCCCAGGTCCGCGCCCTTGCGGCGCAGGCCCTCGGCCATCGGCATGGTGGCGCAGGAGCAGCCCGGCATCACCATGCCCAGCAGCGCGGCCTTGGCCATGGAACCCCAGCCGCCGCCCAGGTGCTTCAGGGCGAACTCCGGCTTCACAAAAACGTCCAGCGCGGCCCCGAAGGCAGCCCCGCCCAGGAAGTAGGGCAGCACCATCCAGGTGAGCGTTAAAAATTCTTTGGCAAAAGCGTAGAGGTAAGCCATGCCTATATTTTACCAGAGTCGGACCCGCCGCGTGACGGCGTGACTATTTCTTTTCCCGGTAAACTATCTGCAGCAGGGCTTTGTCCTTGCCGCCGGAGGCCTTGGCCCGGTAGGGCCGGGTGGCGGCGTTGATGTAGGCTTCAAAACCTTTAGCCGTCTCCAGCGCGTTCTGCCCGGCCTTCAGGGCCAGCATGATGTTCCAGCCGGCCACGTGGTTCACGGTGCCGTCGGGGCGCATGTAGCGGAAGATGGACAGCCACAGGCTCATGGTGCCGTCTATGCCGGCGCCTTCCCGGCCAAAAGCCTCGCCGGTAAATTCCACCACCCCGGCCTTGCCGCCGACGGTAACTTTCCCCGCCGGCACGGCCACGCCCTGCGTTTTATCGTAAGATTCCGCCGTCAGGTCGGCCCCCTTGGCCAGTTCCGCGTCCGGATTATATTTGTCGTTCTTTTTTTTCACAAGCCCCCCAAACCTGCCCAAAGTCTACAAAATTTCCGGGGCGGCCCCGCAACAGCCCGCCGCCATGTTTGCTAAACTGTCTATATTCCATAAACTTTAGGGAGGCAACATGAGAACAAAACTTTTAACAGCCATCCTGGCCGCCGCGGCTCTCTGCATGAGCACAGGCGCCTGGGCAAAGTTCAAACTGCCCGACACGGGCCGCGTAGGCGGTCCCGGCACCACCACCCCCAAATACATCATGGACCTGGAATCCGCCAGTTCGGCCTTGCGGACCCTGGACCAGGACGCGCGCACGCTCTACAGCGACCAGTCCGCGCTGATAGTACGCGTGGACAACATAAAGAATTTCCTGCACACCTCCGCCAACCGGCTGGGGCTCATCTCCACGCTGGACGCCGACCTGAAGGCGCTCGAGGCCTCCCTCATCGCCATCAACACCGCCGCCACCAGCGCCGAGGCCATACCGCAGGCCAGGCCCAAGGCGCAGAAGATAAAGGAAACCCTGGCGCCCCTCAAGGCCAACGTCACCGCGGCGCGCCAGCGGGTGGACGCCATAAAGGCCAAGACCGAGCCCATCCGCCAGAAACTGGATAAAGCCGCCGACAAGGCCGAAAAGGTTAGCAAAGCCCTCTGGGTTGTTAACGAGGGTGCCATCGGCAATATGCGCTTCCCCATCAGCATAGCCGCCGGCTGCCTTAAGAAGCTGCCCGCCGACCGGCAGGCCTGCGCCGGCAAGAACATAGACGGTCTCGCCAACGAAGTGGACGGCGTGGTGCGCGAATACGACCACGTGGTGCGCCTGCTGCTGGCCAACCCCGAACCCTGGCTGCCCTCCATGCATTTCTTCGACCCCTTCAGCGCCGACCTGGGCGAGCTGGACTCGCTGCGCCTGGAGATAGAGCGTATCGCCAGGAGCCTTAAAAGCCTGGCCGGCCAGCTGGGCAAGGTTAACGCGGTGCTGGGCATGGAGTTCGGGTTCTCCTTCCCCTACCCGAACCCCACCCTTACCGACCCGTTCCGCACCTCCAACTACGACGTCTCCATCAGCTTCAAGACCATCCTGGACGGCGTAAACGCCATCGAGAATAAAATTGAAGACAAGATCGGCGGCTTCCTCTGGGGCGTACTCAACGAACTCGGCGTAGGCAAATACGTCAAGCAGCTGCAGAACGAGGCCAACAACGCGGTTAACTCCGCCCTCAGCGCCCTCAACCTGGACATCGACGTCAACCTGCCGTCGCTCGATATCCTTGAGAAACTGGAAAAAGCCGAGCTCATCCTGTCGGCCGACCTGGACGCCCTGCACTTCCCCGAGATCGACACCAAGCTGCCCGCGTTCGGCTTCCCGGACGTGCCCGCCGGCATTAACTTCGGCAGGATAGACGCCTCCGTGAACTTCCTCAACCCCTCCGGCCTCGACTGGCGGGACGTCAACGTGTGCGAAGGCGCTACCTATGGCTGCAAGTAAAGCGGCCCTCCTGACCGCGGCCTGGCTGGCGCTGCTGCCGGCCGGCGCCGCCGCCGGAGAAGTCACCTGGGAAAAGGACCTCACCGTTTCCATGGGGTTCAGCCATTCCCGCAACCGCATCCACGTGGAGGGCCATTTTTACGACAAGGCCCGCACCACGCTGGAAGCCCGGCTGCGGGCCGAGGCGGACCGCAACGCCCCGTCCTCCAAGTGGGCCAACACCCTGCACCTGGACTATGCCTCCAGCTGGAGCAAGGACGAGACCTACGAATGGGACAAGCCGCGCTGGCGGGAGAACCGCGACGAGCTGACGCTGGACTCGGTCTTCAACTTCAAGACCGGCTTCTTCGTGGACCCGTACGGCGCGGTGAACCTGCAGACTTCCGTCCACAACACCCGGTCGGACACGGAGTTCAGGGCTTTCCAGCCGGTGCAGGTCAGGGAATCCGTGGGCCTGGTATTTACCCTGCTGGACACGCGCGCCCAGGAACTGTCGGTGCGCGGCGGCTTCTACAACCAGCATTACATCAACTCCCGCCTGTTCCACCACGACCACCACCACGGCGTGGAGGGCGTGCTGGAATACGACGGCAAACTGAACACCTCGGTGGAGTACACCATGAAAGCCGGCGTCTATACCGGCCTGGTGGAGACCGACGACTCCTGGAACCAGCTGACCGAGTCGCACAAGTGCGCGCTGGAATGGGACAACACCCTTACAGTCTCGCTGATGAAGCATTTGAAGCTCATCTTCAGCTTCAACATGGACAACAAGGACGTCAGCTCCACGGAGATAGACTACGAGTGGGACCAGCGCACCAGCCTGGCCCTCTCCTGGAAAGTGCTGTAAAAAATAAATAAAATAAAAAAAAGACCGGGGGCGCAGGCCTCCGGTCTTTTTTTGCGTTCGCCTTCTTACTTGTCGCCGCGCTTGACCATCAGGTCCAGGTCCTCGCGCAGGCTCTGCAGGTCTTCTTCGTGCTCCACTTCCTGCTCCAGAATGGTGAGCGCCATATTGTAGGTCACC
The DNA here is from genome assembly GCA_001799735.1 of Elusimicrobia bacterium GWB2_63_22. Classification (GTDB taxonomy): domain Bacteria; phylum Elusimicrobiota; class Elusimicrobia; order Elusimicrobiales; family UBA9959; genus UBA9959. The sequence continues at coordinate 33,357 of MGUA01000035.1, forward strand.
ATGTCCTTGTCCTTGGTGGCGTCCATCAGCGCCTTGTAGGTGGAGATGGCGCACTGCTCGCCGGCTATGTTCTGGTCCAGCAGCACGGCCACATAAGGGTCTGCCGGGGCGTCGTAGCTGCAGGGCGTCTCCTTCAGCCAGCCCTCGGGGCCCAGCACCGGCGTGCCGCCAAGCTGTATAATGCGCCCGGCCAGCAGCGTGGCGTGGCTTAATTCTTCGGTGGCGTGCAGCGTCAGCTCGGCCGCCACGGCGTCCTTCATGGGGCCTTTAATAACCTTGGCCCCCAGCCAGTACTGGTAATAGGCCAGCCATTCGCTGGCGAAAGCTTTATTAAGCATGGCCAGCAGCTTATCCACATCCATCCCTATAATTTCGCGTCCGCGAGTTCCCATAGTTTCTCCTTTTTCCGCGCCGGCGGCGCGGCCTTAACCCGCTCAAAGTCTACAATATGCCCCCCGCCCGGCTCAACCGGCACCTGGCGGGGCCAATGGGCCCAGAAAAGCCTGGGCAACAATACTCCCCCGGGGCGGGACCTTGGCACCTTTTGGCCCCGCCCTTTATCCGTTAAACTTTATATATGCTCAAAAGTTTCCTCATCCTTTTTTCGCTGGTCACCTTCCTTTCCCCTTTCGCCGCCGCCCAGGCCCTTAGCCCCTCGGACCTGCAGGCGCTTAACGCCGCGGCGGTACAGGCTATTGATTTAAACATACCGGAACTGCCCGCCGATAAAAAATGGGGCGTCAGCTACGTGCTCACCGGCGCGCTTACCATACGTGAAGACCGCGTCTTCCTCAACACCCCGGACGGCCGCGTGTTCGAGCTGGACCTCAGCGTGCGCCGGGCCCGCAAATTTGACGGCCAGAGCGTAAAGGTGGAAGCCAAGGCCAAACAGGCCGACGACATGTCCGTGCTGAAGGTCGACGGGATAACCGAATACGACGCCTCCGCCGAAATAAAATTGCCGCCCTACCTGGCCAAGCGCCGCCCGGCCAAACTTATAAACGAAGCCCCCGGCGCCCTGACCGTAGGCAATGTGCGTTGGCTCTATGGCCAGACCCCCGCCGCCGACAGCTTTGACTGGGCCACCGCCACCATAAAGCCCGAGCTGGTAAAAGAAGTCTATTTCGTAAAAAAGCCCTTCGCCCCCGAGTGGATAGCCGCGCATTCCCTGCTGGCCTTTACTTTTGAGAAAGGCGGCCTCACCGACGCCAACGGCAACGAGTCCACGGCGCTGGTGCTTACCATAGAGGCCTTCCTGCGCGAGGGCCAGATCTACGACCTTAAGGCCGGGCTCAAAAAGAATTTCGGCATAGTGTGGCTGCTCACCTCCTGGGAAGACTATGTCACCCGCACGGTACAGACCGACAAGGCCCGCCTGATCCCCTACAAGGTGGAGCAGCTCTCCCAGGCCCAGAAAGCCGACATGGTGCGCCAGGCCGTGCGCCTGGCCGACGTGAACCGCGAGGGCGAGTACTACCACACCATCACCAATAACTGCACCAACAACCTGCTCATAGTGATAAACCGCGTGCTGCCCGAGAACCGGCGCATCCGCATGTGGACCATCCCCTACCTGGCCTACAACGTGCGCGCCACCATGCCGGTGATGGTACCTGGGTACCTGCAGGGCAAAGGCCTGCTCGGCCCGGAGCTAGGCGTGATCAACGAAACCAATTACCGCAACCCGCTGCCGTAAACGCGGCGGCTTAAAAGCGCGGCCGGGGCCCCCCAAGCCCCGGCCGTTCTTTTTACCGCTCTACTTTTTGCGCCCGGCCTTGCCCGGCCTGGCGGGAGCCGCCAGCGGCTCCTCTTCCCAGGCCGCGTCGGCCAGGTGCTCGCCGGGCGCGTGGTCCGGCGCGGGCCCGTCGGCCACGTGCTCCCCCGGCGCGTGGTCGGCCGGCCCTTCTTTCTCCCGCGGTTTGCCGCTCCCCACAAAGTCGAGAGCGTCCACATAGACCAGGGTCTTGCTATGGTGTTTACCGTCCTCTTTGCCGGTCCACTCCTCCATAGCCAGGTGGCCTTCTACGTAAACCTGCCGCCCCTTGGCCAACCGGCCGGCGAAATCCGCCAGTTTACGGCCGTTGTCGCGGTTGTAGGCCTTCAGTTCCACCCACACCGGCGCCTCCTCCCACTCGCCGGTGGCGGCGCTCTTGCGCCGGTTATGCACCACGAAGCCCAGGTGCGCCACCTTCCCCCCGTTGGCGAACTCTTTTATCTCCGGGTCGCGCGTCAGCCGCCCTATCAGCATCACCTTGTTCAAGTCGGACATAAAATACCCCCTCAGTGTTTTTCCGCAACATAGCTTAGCAGGCCAACCCGACAGCGTAGTGTCGGGTTGAAATAAGTTAAAATTCAAGGCAATGGAAAATTTAAACCTCCTCCTCGAGAAGGCCGGAGCCGCCGTGTGGGGCGCGCCGCTCATCATCCTGCTCTTCGGCACGCACCTGTTCCTCACCTTCCGGCTGGGCTTCATACAGCGCCACATGTGGAAGGCCATAAAGCTCTCCTTCCGGCGCCAGGCCGAGGGCGAGGGCGACATCTCCCATTTCGGCGCGCTCACCACGGCGCTGGCGGCCACCATCGGCACCGGCAACATAGTGGGCGTGGCCACCGCCGTGGCGGCGGGCGGGCCCGGCGCCGTGCTGTGGATGTGGCTTACCGGCGTGTTCGGCATAGCCACCAAGTACGCCGAGGCCCTGCTCGCCGTAAAATACCGCGTAGTCTCGCCCACCGGGGAATTCTCCGGCGGGCCCATGTACGTGCTGGAGCGCGGCCTTAACGCGCGCTGGCTGGGACTCATTTTCGCCTTCTTCACCGCCGTGGCCGCCTTCGGCATAGGCAACATGGTGCAGGCCAACTCCATCTCGCAGATGCTGCACACCACCTTCGCCCTGCCGGTGTGGGCGTCCGGTTTAGTAATGACCGGTCTTACCGCCTTTGTAATCCTGGGCGGCATAAAATCCATAGCCCGGTTCTGCGAACGGCTGGTGCCGTTCATGGCCGTGTTCTACACGCTGGGCTGCGCTATCATCTTGATAATTAATTTCGACAAACTCCCCGCGACAATAAGCCTTATACTGTCCTCCGCCTTCAACGGCCAGGCGGCCGTGGGCGGCTTCCTGGGCGCCGGCATGAAAGAGGCCATGCGCTACGGCATAGCGCGCGGCCTGTTCTCCAACGAGTCGGGCCTGGGCAGCGCCCCCATTGTAGCCGCGGCCGCACAGACCACCAACCCTGTGCGCCAGGCGCTGGTCTCCTCCACCGGCACTTTCTGGGACACCGTGGTGGTGTGCCTGCTGACCGGTCTGGTGATAGTAAGCGCCGGCGACTGGACTAGCGGCCTTAAGGGCGCGGCCCTCACCAAAAGCGCCTTCGCCCATATTCCTTATATCGGGCCCACGGTGCTCAGCCTGGGCCTGCTCACCTTCGTGTTCTCCACCATCATCGGCTGGGAATATTACGGCGAAAAAGCCGCCGAGTACCTGCTCGGGGTGAAGGCTATTAAGCCCTATCGTTATTTGTGGATCGTCGCCGTTATGGTGGGCTCGGTGGCGGCCCTGCCGGCGGTGTGGAATTTCGCGGACATCTTTAACGGCCTGATGGCCGTCCCCAACCTGGTGTCCCTGCTGCTGCTGGCCCACGTAGTGGCGGCCGAGACCAAGAAACACATCAACGAAGAATAAAAGCCCCCGGCCTACAGCCAGGGGTACAACTTGCCCGCTATGCGGTCCATAAGCGTGGGCTTATAGTCCGTTATGCGCACGCTCTGCGGAATATCTTTGGCGAACATTTCCGCGCCGATAAATTCAGCCAGGCGCGCGTCCAGCACCACAACGTTAAGCTCGTGGTTGTTCTTCAGGCTGCGGCTGTCCAGGTTGGAAGAACCGAAGCTGCTCCACAACCCGTCGATGGTCACCACTTTCTGGTGCGCCATGCGGCCCTGGTATTCGTAGATCTCGGCGCCGGCGGCCAGCAGCTGCGGGTAGAAGGAACGCGAGCTCTGCATGGCGATAGCCTTGTTATTGAGCGCCGGGAAAACCAGCCGCACCTTAACGCCGCGGGCGGCCGCAGCACTTAGGGCGTCCACTACGTCCGGGTCGGCAAAATAGGGCGCGGCCGCGCTGATGCTCTTCTGCGCCGTGTGGAAGGCGCGCAGGTACATGGCCTTTATGTTGCGGTCCTCGTTGCCGGCGTGGTACACCACACGGGCCTCAATGCCGCCGGGGATCTCCCTCAGCTCGGGGTAGTACTCGGCCCTGTCGCGCAGCCCGCCGCCCGACTCGGCCCACTGCTCCAGGAAAGAATCCTGCAGGCGCGCCACGGCGGGACCGGCTATGCGGCTCTGCTGGTCATGCCAGTCCACCTGGTAATGGCCGCCTATGTTCATGCCGCCGGTAAAGCCCAGCACGCCGTCTATCACCATCACCTTGCGGTGGTCGCGGCTGCCCGTCCAGCGGGCGGAATCGTTGGTGAGGGCCTCGGCGCCGTTGTCGCGCAGGAAGGCCAGCAATTTCTGTATCTCCAGCCCCTTCTTCACGCCGGAGCCGTAGTAGTCCACCAGCAGGCGCACCTGCACCCCTTCCTTAGCCTTGGCCGCCAGCTTGCGCGCCAGGCCCCAGCCTATCTCGTCGGCCTGCAGCTGGTAAATTTCTATATGGATAGATTTTTTCGCCCCGTCTATGGCCGCCGCGGCCGCGGGCAGCACGGCGCCGTCTATCAGGAAATCAATTTTATTCAGGCCGGAACTGCGCGAGCCGGTAACCGCGTCTATGTAGGCGCCCAGGCCGGTCCAGTCGCCGGGCACGGTGGCGGCCAGGTGGCGGTCGGCCAGCTTTTCTATGGCGGAGGGATAGGACAAGGCGCCGTGCAGCTTGAGGCGCCGCACATGGTAGTACAGCGCGTCAAAAGCGGCGGCGTCGGGGGCGGATTCAAAAAGGCGGTAGAGGGCGTTCTCGGTGTCCTGCTGGCGCCAGTCCGTGTCGCCGCCGTTCATCACCGGGTGGGAATCTTTAACCAGCGTGCGCAGCATAGCCAGGCGCTGTTCGGGCGTGGCCGCGGCCATCTGGGCGGCGCTCAGCCGGGCGATGTCGGAAGGAGAATTGGTGTCCACCACCGGCGGGGGCAACTTTGCCGGGGCGCCGGCCTGCGGCACAACAATATCGGACGGCGCCTGCGCGGCCAGGGCCCGGTAGGCGTCCTGCGCTGCGGCTTTCTGCAGTAGTAAGGGAAGAAGTACCAAAAGGGATAAGGCGGGATAGAGCTTATTTCTCATCCTTTAATTATCTCTTTATACAGGGGAGCCCCAATAGAGGCCAAAGGCCCAAGCCGCTGCAGCCATTGTGCCTATTAAAGGAAGGGGCCGGTCAGGGGGTCAGGGCTTTGCGCACGGCCTTAAGCAGCAGGGTTGTGCCGTCGGCCTTGCAGACAAAGGCGTCGCAGGAGCAGCCGCAATTGGTCTCGGGCTGTTCGGCTCCGCTGAGCATGATCACGGGGACATGCTTGAGCTCGGGAGAGCGTTTTATGGCGCAGCACACGGCCATCCCGTCTTCCGCGCCTATCTTAAGGTCCGCTATCACGCAATGCAGCCTTTCCTGCGCGGCCAGCTTAATGGCCGCGGCGCAGTTTTGCGCCTTCAACACGCGGTAACCCTCGGAGACCAGCAGCCGCTCCAGCAGCGAAAGCCAGTCCTCGTCATTATCCACCACAAGCACGGTTTTTTGGGGGTCGGTCATAAACAAGAAGCCTTACATGGAAGTTGAAACTTATGTCAGATATTATAGCTTACAACCGAAAAAACAATACTGCACAAATGTTACTTACCGCGCGGGGACCACTGCCGCCAGGTTAAAACCGAGTACTGGCCAGGCGGCGCCTTCGAGGCCTTTTACATAATCAAGCGCGTCCACGTCCATTACCTGCCGGCCCTGCGCCGCGTGGCGGATGAGCTTGCCGCGGGGCCCATCTAAAATTAACAGCTGATGCGTCACCAGCGTAGGCTTGTCGGCCCTGTCCTCGCGCACCACGCTGACCACGGTGCCGTCAGGGATGCGGGCCAGCAGCCGCGGCAGGTCGGCCAGCGGCACGTAATTTATATAGGCCTGCTGATCGCCGATATTTTCTCCCAGCGCGCGCAGGCGGGCCAGCCGGGCGGCGCGGGCCGCCGGGGCTTCCCAAGCGAAGCCAACCAAGTCGGCCTCGGTGCGGGCCCGGTACCAGGCTCGTTTGGAAATTATTTTAGACGCGGTGCGCAGGCGGGGGCCGGCCACGTCGCCGGTAATGTCGCGCAGAAAACCGGCCGCTATATTATTGGGCAGCCAGTCCAGCTCGGTAAAATGATTGCGGGTCTCGTAACTCACCAGGCCGTTCTGGTAGCGCACCTGGCGCAAGATGTCCAGCGCGCGCGGCTCGCTGTTGCCCAGGGCGAAGGCCATAGCCTGCTCTACAAAAGTGGTGCAGTCCAGGCCGGTATAGCTTACCAGCGGGTCGCGGTCAAACTCGCCGGCCGCGCCCTCGCCCAGCGCGCCCAGCACATAGGGCAGGCCTAAAAATCTGGAGCTGGCTTCAGCCAGGCCGGGGCCGGCGGCGCGGGCAGGGGCAGGGCCGGCGGGCAGCGGCACGGACGGAGCGTCAAAACGGAGGCCGCCATAAACAGCGTTAGCGCGCAGGGCCCCCAGGGCGGCCGCGTAGGCCGCGTCGGGCGACGCTATAAGGAGAGCTATTATTATGGCGAGGATAGATTTCACTATATATATTGTAGCCCGCGCCGGGGGAGCGCGTAAGTGACAATAGGCCCAGCCGGGCCCGGGCCTTAAAGCCCTAGTTCAGGAGGTCGCTCCGGCGCAGCAGGGCCACGTTATCGCGCAGCCAGCGGCGGCGGGCCTTGTAGGCGGGGCAGGCCGCCTCCACGTGCGCCCAGAATTTTTTGGAATGGTTCATCTCGCGCAGGTGGCAGAGCTCGTGGATGACCACGTAGTCCAGCGCCTCGGGCGGGGCCGCGGCCAGCCGCCAGTTGAAATTAAGATTGCGGCGCCCGGAGCAGCTGCCCCACATGGAGCGCTGGTTCTTGATGAAAACTTTTTTATACTCCAGCCCCAGCGCCCCGGCCCAATGGGCCACGCTGGCAGAAATTATCTCCCTGGCGCGCCGCCGTTGGGCGGCCGTAGGCCCGGTCAGCCGGGGCCGCATATAGCGGCGGCGGTAAACGGGGCGCGCCGGCGGAAAGACCTCGGGCAGGTCCCCGGCCAGGGTGCGCAGAAAATCGCGCACATCGCGGCAAACGCCTATCACGCTCATGGGTAAATTATAACAAAACTACCCCGACACACCTTTGTCGGGTTGGTGTGCTAGACTATAATAGAGGACAAGGTTATGGCAAAGCGCATTTCAAAATCACAGTTCATGATGGGGCTGCAATGCCCCAAGCGGCTCTGGCTGTACAACTACCGCAAAGAGCTCATCCCCCCCGTGGCCCCCGGCACGCAGCGCCTGTTCGACGAGGGTAAAGCCGTGGACGAGCTGAGCCGCGGTTACTTTAAAGACGGCAAGCTGGTGGCTTTCGACTTCCGCCAATTGCAGCACGCGCTAAAGCATACCGCCTGGCTCATAGAGAACGGGGCTAAACTTATTTACGAAGGCGCCTTCTGCTCCGGGGACGTGCTGATACGCTGCGATATCCTAAAGAAGAATCCGGACAACAGCTGGGACCTGATAGAAGTAAAAAGCTCCACCTCCGTTAAAGAGGAGCATCTCCCGGACGCCGCCCTGCAGCGCTATGTGCTGGAGGCCGCTGGCCTGAAGATCAAAAAAACCTGGCTGATGCACATCAACAAGGAGTTCATTAAGCGGGGCCCCATAGACCCTAAAAAGTTTTTCAAACGCGAGAACATAACAGAGCAGACCACGGCGCTGCTGCCGGCCATCAAAGAAAACCTGGAGAAGTTCCTGGAGCTGCTGGCCGGGGAGACTCCGGAGATCGGCATTGGCCGCCACTGTTCCGAGCCGCATACCTGCGACTTCCGGGGCCATTGCTGGAAGAATGTGCCCGACTATTCCATCTACGACGTACCCCGCCTGCCCTGGGAGAAGAAGAACCTGCTGAAGGCCATGGGCATAGTGCGGTTTGCCGACGTACCCGACACTTTTGACTTGAGCACGGCCCAGAAACTTTACCTGCAGGTGGAGAAGACCGGCCGCCCGGCAGTAGACAAGCCCGCCCTTAAAGCTTTCCTCGGCACGCTGCAGTACCCGCTCTGGCATATAGACTTCGAGACGCTGATGCCGGGCATACCGCTGTTCGACGCCTCCCGCCCCTATCAGCAGATCCCTTTCCAGGTCTCCATTCACGTGCAGGACGCGCCCGGCGCCGAGCCGCGCCACCTGGACTACCTGGCCAGCCCCGCCGGGGACCCGCGCCCCGGGCTGATAGCCTTTCTGGCGCGTAACATCGGCACCGAAGGCTCGCTCCTCGCCTACAACTCCGCCTTCGAGGCCGCCCGCCTGCGCGAGATGGCCGCCGACTTCCCGGACTCTGCTCCCCCGCTGAATAATTTTGCCGACCGGCTGGTAGACCTGATGGCGCCCTTTAAAGAACAGGCCTATGTGCTGCCGGAGTTCCGCGGCCATTACTCTATAAAGGTGCTGCTGCCGGCCATGATACCGGACATGACCTACGCGGGCCTGCCTATCGGCAACGGCGCCGACGCGCAGCTGGCCTTTGCCGCCATGGTGGCCGGCAAATTAAACCCGGACCAGGCCGCCAAGGCCCGCCGCGACCTGCTGGTGTACTGCGGCCAGGACACCCTGGCCATGGTAAAGATCCTCGCCAAACTCTACGCCGCGGCCGGCTGAGCGACCGCATTTGCTACACTATAGCCGCGGTTAGTGGGGTTTTAAAACTACAACTAAAGGACTTCAATGAAAATTAAATACTTCGGCGCGGTAATTTCCGCGGCGCTCATAGCGGCCTGCGCCTTAACGGCTTCCGCCAAGATGCCGGACCTGTCAAAAATAGAAAAACCGCAGAGCGACGACATGTTCAGCCCGGTTGATAAAATGCCGGGCTCCGGCAAAAAGAACCCCAACGCCAAGCCCAGCGGTTCCACGGCGCTCCGGGACCTCGGCTACGACTCCCTTACCCTCTGCCGCGACCAGGGCACGCTGATACACCGGGTAGAGACCATAAAGACCACCCTCAGCCTCACGGCCAACGGCCTGGCCATGCTCTCCGTGCTGGAGGCCGACCTCAGGGCGCTGGAGCTCTCGGTGGACGCCCTTTACCTCTCCGCCCAGACGGCCGAGGTTATCCCCCAGGCCCGCCCCAAGGTGAAGCCCATAAAAGAATCCCTCGCCAGCGCCAGGGTCAGCATAAAGAAAGCGCGGATAACCATGACCGGCATCACCACCAAGACCGAGCCCATCCGCGTTAAACTTAAAAACGCGGCCGACACCGCCGAAAAGGTGGAGCTTGGCCTTACGGTCGCCAATATCATCCCCTGCACGGTCATGCCGGAAACCATCAAAATAGTAAAAGGCTGCCTGCCCAGGCTGCCGGCCGAAAAAAAAGACTGCATAACCGGAAAGGTGGACCAGAAGGCCAGGAATGCCGACGATCTCACAAAGGATTACGACGCCATGGTGCGCGTACTCATCTACCACCCCGAGGTCTCGCTGCCCAACCTCGACTTCGTAAACCCGTTCAACGCGGACCTGAAGGCGCTGGAAGACCTGCGCGCGCAGCTCAACGCCCTCACCTCCCGCCTGAACGGTCTCGCCTCCCAGCTGGGCAAGCTTAACGCCATCCTGGACCAGAGCTTCTCGTTCAGCTTCCCGTACCCCAACCCCACCATTACCAACCCCGTAAGGATCTCCTACTACAACGTGGGCATAGGCTTCAGGACCATCATAGAAGGCGCCGGCGCCATAGAGAAGGCCATAGAGGACAGGCTCAGCGGCTTCCTCTGGGGCGTGCTCAAGGGCCTCGGCGTGGACCAGTTCGTAAAGCAGCTGGAGAACGCGGCCAACGGGGCGGTCAACGTCCTGCTCGACGCCGTCAACTTCGACGTGGACGTGAACCTGCCTTCGCTGGACGCGCTGGACACCCTGAAGCTCGACGAGGTGGTGTTGGAGAGCGGCCTGGACTCGTTCAAGATCTCCGTAGACTCCATCGACCTCAAACAGCTGAACGTCCTGCAGCGGATCATGAACCCGACTGGCCTGTCCCTCGACGCCCCGGAGTTCTGCTCCAAAATGACCTTCGGCTGCAACTGACCGCCCGCGGGAGCCGCAAAAAAACCGGAGGGATAGCCCTCCGGTTTTTTTATTGCCCGTAAAAATCCGTAATTATTTTTCCTTCACCGTCCAGAAACCCTCAAAGACGTAGCCCACCTTAAAGCCCACGGCGGGCTTAAGGGTGGCGGCGCCGCTGCGGCCGGCGTTGTCCAGGTCTATGTCCGTAAGCCGGTAGAAGAGGTCGAAGGTTACGCCCTTGGGAGTCTCGGCGGCCATGTCCGTGGTGTACAGAAACCCGGCCGTCAGCACCGGCGCCACGAAGAACGTAGTATCCGACAAACCCAGGTCGCCTAAAGCGCCAAACCTGAACCGCATCGGCCGCTGGGTCCTGGGCGTCATATATTCCATGCCCAGCAGCAGCTCCAGCAGATAGAAACTGTCGCCGTCGGCCTTAACGCTCTGCAGCTGTATGCCGCCGGTCTTGGAGACAGTCTCGTTGCCCACGGCCCGCAGGCCGAACCCCCAGGGCTTAACGGTCTCCGTGCCGCCCGCGGCGAACTTAAGGTCCTGCGCAAGCGGCAGTATCATGTAATACTCGTTGGCCGACACCCAGCTCCACACCGGCTTGGCGGCAGACGCGCGGCCCGCCCCCGCCAGCAGTACCGCCAGAATTAATAAAGTTTTTTTCACATTCCCCCCCGTGGTTTATCGCTGTCCGCTTTTCTTTAAATAGTATGAGGCCGCCCTACCCTTGAGCAGCAGCAGGATGGCGCTGGCGGCCGAGCCGGTAAGGGCGAAGGCGTCGTCGAAAGGGCCGGGGATATTTACCGGCAGCATCTCGTAGACGTAGATGAGCACCGGCAGCACCAGCCAGGTCTTCTTAAGCTCGCCGCGGTTCACAGCCAGCATGCAGACGGCCAGCATTAAGGCGGACCCGATAAAAGCCGGCGCCGAGAACAGGCTGACCCCGAAGCTGAAAGGCACCAGTATCAGCGACCAGATCACCGCGAACAGCACCGGCAAGGCCGCGTCCACCGCGGTATAGCGCTTTGTAAGGATTATATTCACCAGGGCAGCGATAAAGAACAGGGTAAAGCAGACAGCCCCGGCCAGTATCCCAGTCCCGAGGTCTTTAACCGCCCAGCCGGCCACAAACCCCAGCAGCGCGGCCGGGACAGTAAGAAAGGTGAAGACAAAGGTGCGCCACATATCAGCAGCCACCGCCCGCGGCCAGAAGTTTAACTACGGGGATATCCGCGCTGGAGAAATCGTAGCTGGCCAGGTCGGCGCGGGTCACCCATTCTATGCGGTCATGGTCGTTGAGGGTGAACTCCCCGGAGAGATGCTCGGCCCGGTACACCAGCAGTTCTATGGGCAGGTGCTTGTACTCGAATTTGCTGGAGCAGATAAAAGCGCCTATGCGGGTCTTCACGCCGAATTCTTCCATCAGCTCGCGCGCCAGGCAGGCCTCGGGCGTTTCGCCCGGCTCCAGCTTGCCGCCGGGGAATTCCCATTTGCCGGCCAGGGCGTCTCCCTGCCGGCGCTGGGCAATAAGGATCAGCCCGTCCTTCTCTATAACCGCGGCGGTAACTTGTTTCATGCGTAGAACCTGCGGCGCTTGTCCTGCCTTAAAGCCATATGCTATTTTAGATAAATGGTCACACTACCCCGACTCCGCTGCCCCGACTGCGGTAAAGCTATGGGCCCGATAAAAGCCAAAGAAGTGCCGCCGGCCAATAAATACGAAGACTGCCTGCGCCGCTGCCCCAATTGCCGGATAGGCGCCACCAACGCCAAGAACCCCGCTAAAGTTAAATACATCCGCGACGGCCAGCCTGTGGAACCCGCAGAGCCCACGCCCGCGGAACCAACGCCCCCGCCTACCAATCCGTAGGCTGGTAATCCTTCAGGAACTTCCCCCACACATGCTCGCCGGTGTTAAAGCCGGCGATGATGGGATCCACTATGCGCGCCGCGCCGTCCACAATGTCGAGCGGCGGGTGAAAGCGGTGCTCCGCCGTTTTGCGCTCCGCTATGTGCACCGGATCCTCGTCCGTCACCCAGCCGGTGTCCACCGCGTTCATGTGGATGCCGTCAACATAATAATCCGCGGCCGCGGTGCGCGTCATCATATTCAGCGCGGCCTTGGCCATATTGGTATGCGGGTGGCGCGTGGTTTTGAACTTGCGGTAGAACTGCCCCTCCACGGCCGACACGTTTACTATGTGCTTGTCGCGCTCGGGTGTGCGCAGCATAAGCGGCTTTAACCGCGCGTTCAGGATGAACGGGGCGACGGCGTTGACCAGCTGCACTTCCAGCAGCTCCACGGCCGGCACCTCCGCCATCAGCATCCGCCAGGAATTGCGCCCGCGCAGGTCCACCTGCTGCAGGTCCTGGTCCAGCCGGCCCTGCGGGAACAGGGCGCCCTGCGCCGTCAGCTCATCCGGCAATAGCGGCACCTGCGACAGCGCCGCCGCGTGGGTAAGCCCGGCGGTCTGCGCGTCGGCAGGCGTAAGTGCTGCCGCCAGCTCCTGCCCGGCGACGGGGCCTTCGGGCAGCAGGCTGTAGCCGCGCAGGCCCTCGTAGGCGCCCAGCAGCTTGCGGGCGGCCTCGGGCAGGTCGCGCAGCGGGCCCTGCTCGCGGTCCATCATGTGGCGGTAGAACTCCGGCGGCCGCCGCACGGTCTGGCAGGCGTTGTTTATGATGAAATCCAGCCGGGTGCGCGTGGCCAGCAGGTGGGCGCAGAAAGCCTCCACGCTGGGCGTGTGGCGCAGGTCCAGGCCAAAGATCTCCAGCCGGTGGCCCCAGTCCTTAAAATCAGGTTCGGCCGCGTAGCGCAGGGCCGAGTCGCGCGGAAAGCGCGTGCTCACTATCAGCTGCGCCCCGGCGCGCAGCAGCTTTATGCCCGCCTGGTAGCCTATCTTCACGCGGCCGCCGGTCAGCAGGGCCACGCGGCCGCGCAGGTCGGCCGTCTCGGTGCGCTTGGTGTAGTTAACCTCGGCGCAGGCCGGGCAGAGCTGGTCGTAAAAATGGTGCAGCTGCGTGTAGTTGGTCTTGCAGATGTAGCAATTCTGCTCCTCGTGCGCGGCGCCGGGGGGCGGGGCGTCGGAGGGGCGGCCCTCCCAGGCCAGCGGCGGGGTTATGTTGGGCGTGGTGAACACGGACTGCCGGCGCAGCTTGCGGATGCCGGTCTCGTTAAGGGCGCTCTCGGCGCGCTCGGTGCGGGCGGCCTTGCGCCGGCGGATGGCGGCCTTTACCAGCTGCCGCCGCGCGCGGGCGTCCGGCCGGGAAATTTCCCCCGCGGCCTTAAGCAGGCGGGTGCTTTCGTCCTCGGCCACGCCGGCCAGCAGGCCGCGGTCGGCGGCTACCGCCTCCAGCAGCTCGGCGGCGGCCAGCAATTTTTCTTTAAAGCCCGGCAGGCCGGGTTTGTTGTCGTTCATTTTGGTTCCACCCGGTACAGCACCATCGGCTTGGATTTGCCCTTCATCAGCACCGGCGCGCCTTCCACAAAGTCGAAACCGGGGAAATCTTTTTTATCCACGCCCTGCACCACCGCCTCGCTGATCAGGATCTGCGTGGTAATATCCTTGGTCTGGCTTTCTATGCGCGAAGCCACGTTAACGGTGTCGCCCAGCACGGTGTATTCCATCCGCTCGGCGGTACCTACGTTGCCGGCCACCAGCCCGCCGCTGTGCAGCCCCACCCCGAAGCCTACCTCGGGGTAGCGCTTCAACGCGTTAAATTCCCGCAGGGCCTCGCGCATGCCTATGGCGGCCTTTAAAGCCGCCTCCTGGTGGTTCTCCACCCCGAACACCGGGGAGAAGATGGCCATCACGGCGTCGCCCATGAATTTATTTATGACGCCCTTGTTGGCGGCTATCGGCTTGCCGATATAGGTGAAATATTCGTTGAGAAAGCGGATCAGCTCCACCGGCGGCAGCTTTTCGCTGAGCGGCGTAAAGCCCCGGATGTCGGAGAACAGCACCGTGGCGTGGATCTCTTCGCCGGCCAGGTTAACACGCCCGCTCTTCATTATCTTCTCGGCTATCTCCATGGAGACGTAGCGGCCGAAGGTATCCTTTATATGGTCCCGCTCCAGCAGGCCGTCGAGCATCATGTTGAAATGCCCTTTCAACTGGCCGAACTCGTCGGCGTACAGCACCGAGGTCTTGCAGCTGAAATCCCCCGCCGCCACGGCCTTCATGCGGCCCACCAGCGCGCTCACCGGGGCCTGCACGTTAAGCCGGTACAGCCAGATAGAGACCGCCTGGAAGATAAGGATCAGCACGGTCAGCACGCCCACTATGGCTATGGGCACCAGCACGCGGATATGCTCGGCCAACAGCGCCAGGGCCTTGCCCTCCTCGCCGCTGGAGAAGATCTTCCAAAAAACGTCCAGGTTGGAATAGATGGGCACGTACAGGCCCAGCAGCAGCGGCACCATGCCCAGCGAGAAGATCATAAGCGCGTAGCGCAGCGTAAGGCTTATGGCGAAGCCGCGCTTGAGGCCGTAGGGATTGTTGGCCGCGAAGAAAGGCCGGGCCATGAACCGGCGTATGTACAGCCCGGTGAGCTCGAGATTTAAATAGCTGACAAAAGCGCCGAACAGCAGCGCCGACACCGCAAAAACCAGCTTCACCCGGTCCGGCACGGCCCCGAACTGCTCCGCGTAGCCCGCCGCGCTGCTGAAATAACGCTGCACGGCTATCACCCAGCCCAGCACAAAGATGGCCAGCGGCAGATTTATAATGCGGCTCTCTATGCGGGCCAGGTCCTGCGGCTTGCGCGAGAAATAATGCCGGTACAGCGGCCACAGCCACAACACCAGCAGCAGGAAATACAACTGCAGGCCCCCGCCCTTGCCCTCGTAGCGGATCTCGTCGCGCAGCTCCCCCCGCACCCAGCGTTTTTCCACCCGCTTGTTTAGGTTGAGGGATCTGAAGAATTTGTCCCGGACGGTTTGCGAGGGGACGTAATCTTTCCCTTTCGCCCCGGCGTCCACGGAATGCTGCCATTCGGTCTTCACCAGGCCGGTATCCAGCAGCGAATACTTCTCAAAGAAGAAAGCAGTGATGCCGCCAAAGGACACCATCAGCGAAAAAAGGAAGTACAACCCCAGATGCAGCCGGCCGAACTTCCCCCAGAGTTTGGACAAGGTTTTCATAGCAGTTATTTATTTTACCTTTAATGGGGCGCAATCTGGCAGCGGCTTGGCCTAACGTAAATCGTATAATTTACATATGCGTAAGTTCCTCGGCTTGTTTTTGCTGCTGGCGGCCCTGGGCGCCGCCTGGTACCAGTGGCATACGCATAAGGCCCTTTACCGGGCGACGGCGCGCATACTGCAGGCCCGGCTGTTCCCCTGTTCTTTCCCCATCACTTATTCGCTGGGGGCCATAGACCCGGGCTACACCATAACCCGGGAAGAATTAATAGACGCCCTGCGCGAGGCCGAAACCGCCTGGGAACTGCCGGCACGCAAGAACCTTTTTCAGCTGCAGGAGAGCAGCGGGGCAGTCACTGTCCTCATGGTTTACGACGACCGCCAGGCCGCGCTGGATAAACTGAAGGCGCTGGGCATTACCACCGACCAGACGCTGGACACCTACAAGGCGCTCAAAGCCCGCTACGAAACGCTGGCCGCCCAGGTGGACGCGCAGGAGACGCGGCTGAAAGCCATAGTGGGCCGCTACAAGGTTAGGGAAGCCGCCTACAACGCCGAGGTAGGCCGCATGAACCAGCGGGGCAGCGCTCCCCCCGCCGCGGTGCGCAGCATCAACCGGGCCAAGGACGCGCTGGCCACACAGTTTGGCGGCATAAAGATGATTGAGGGCACCCTGAACCAGAACGTGGACACCCTTAACGCGCTGGGCACTACGCTCAACCAGCTGATAGTGCAGCTTAATATAAAAGTGGCCCAGTACAACCGCACGGGTTCGGCCATAGGCCGGTACGAAGAAGGCCTGTACCGGGTTTCGGGCGGCATGCAGACCATAGAGATCTACAAGTACACCGAGCGCGCGCAGCTGGTGAACCTGCTGGCCCACGAGCTGGGCCACGCCCTGGGCCTGGAGCATGTAAAGGACCCGCAAAGCCTTATGTTCCCGGTAAACAGCGGCCGCGGCCTTAAATTAAACGCCGACGACATTGGCGAGCTTAACAGGGTTTGCAGACGGGGCAAGTAACTTCTAAGGGATACAAATCACGGGAGGCACGATGGACAACTTTCATCTAAACGAAGGCGACATTGTTAAGAATTCACTTACCGGCGAGCTGCTCAAGATTGTAAGCTTTGGGCCGCGCACCGTGAAAGCCCTGAAGATAGGCGGGGTGCTGATAGAATACCAGCGGTCTTATTTAGCCCCGGCCACCCCCGCGGAGTGCGAAGGCGCGCAGGATAAGTTCGTCCGGGCCCCCCAGCCCGAAACCCCCAAAAAGTGATCAGCCGGGGAGCTTTATTATCCCCAGCTGCTTTAATTCCCAGAAACATTTGGCGGTAGCCGCTACGTCGGCGGCCGCGTTGTGGGCGGCGTCGAAGTCCGCCCGGAACAGCTTTTGGTGCAGCTCCACCAGCTTGGGCCATTTGTAGCCGCGCGGCCCGGGGATGGCGCAGTACTCGGTGGTGCTGTGCATGGTGCAGATCTTGTGCTTGGTAGAAGGAATATCCGGCAGACCGTTGCGCAGCAGCTCGGCGCCCATTATCTTCTCGTCAAAACTCATGTTATGCGCCACCAGGTAGCGGGCCTGGTCCGTAAGCGCCTTAAAGTCCCTCAACACGCCGGCCAGCTCCCGGCCCTCTTTAAGCGCCCGCTCGGTGGTAATGCCGTGTATGCGCGCCGATTCCGCCGGGATGGTAAAACCCTCCGGCTTTATAAGGCAGTCAAAAGAGGAAAGCAGCGCGCCCTCGCTGTCGTAGGCCATATAGGCCAGCTGCACCAGCCGGGGCCAGTTGTCCAGCGCGGTTACCGGCGCGTTCCAGCTGCGCGGCAGCCCGGTGGTCTCGGTATCAAAGAACAGGTACACGGGCTCCACCAGCCGTTCGGTGAACAGTTCAAGCTGCATGTCGGATTTATTTGCCTGCGCCATAGTGTAAATACAATTTTATCAAATAGTCTGCCGCCGGCGGGCGGCGAAAAAGGCCTTGAGGTCTTTAAAATCCCCCAGGCGCGCGCAGCGGGGGATGGAGCGCACGAACTTGCCGCCGTAGCGCTTGGTCTGCACGCGCGGGTCCAGTATCACTATGGCGCCGAAGTCTTTTTTAGTGCGTATCAGCCGCCCCACGCCCTGGCGGAACTTCACCACCGCCTTGGGCAGGGTATAGTCCACAAAGAAATTCTGGCCCTTGGCCGTCATCCACTCTTGGCGCGTCTCTTCCAGCGGCGTGTCGGGCGAAGTGAACGGCAGGCGGGCTATCACCACGCAGGCCAGGGCCTGCCCGGGCACGTCCACGCCCTGCCAAAAAGTGTCGGTGGCCAGCAGCACGCCGTTGCCGGCATGTTTAAAATCCGCTATCAGCTTGGCCGGCAGCTCTTCGCCCTGCTTGAAGATAAGGCGGCCGCTTAACCTGCCCGCCAGCACGCGCGCGGCCCGCTCCAGCGACTGCCAGCTGGTAAAAAGCAGGAAGATGCCGCCCTCTACCGCGCCGCAGACCTTAACGCAGGCGTCCAGCACCGCGGCCTCGTAGGCAGCGGCCTCGGCGGCCGGGTCCGGCATGTCCTGCGGCACCAGGATGCCCGCCTGTTTAGTGTAATCGAAGGGCGAATCCAGCAGCAGCTCATTGCACTGGTCCAGCCCGATGCGGGCCTTCAGCATGCTAAAAGAGCCGTCCACCGCCAGCGTGGCCGAAGTCAGCAGCACCGGGTAATTGCGGCCGAATAAATTCTTGCGCAGGTCCTCGGACACGTCTACAGGGGACATGTTCAGCGAGATCTCTTCTTTCTTCCTCGCGCTTTTCACCTCTACCCAGTAGGCGCAGGCCGCCTCTTTGCATTCCAGGAAAGTGTTAACCTGCGCGGCCAGCTCCAGGCAGCGCTTAAGGCAGGCCTTTACCTCGGCCTCTTCCATGTCCGACTGGCTATGCGGTATGGCCTGCGACAGCAGCACGCTCAGTTCCAGCAGCGGAGCCTGCAGCAGGTTGGCCACAATGCCGGGCTCGCGCACGCGGCAGGTTCTGGCGCGGCCGGCCGGTTGGGCGTTAAGTGCCAGTTTCTCTGTAATTTCCCGGAAAAAATCTTTGGACGCGTGCCTGGTTTCAGAAACCGCGCCCTTAACGTCCTCTACCCAGCCGGTGGGCGGCCGCGACAGGCGGTGCGACAGGCCCTTGTTGGATTTGGGGGCAAAAATATCGTCCAGGAAGCGCTTCACCCGGCGGTCCGTGAGCGAGAAGCCCATAAAGTCCGCCGCCACTTCCTCCAGGTTATGCGCCTCGTCAAAGATGACGGCGTTAAAAGCCGGCAGCGGCATGCCGGCAAAGAACAGATGCTGGTTCACCACCACTATGTCGGCCTTGGCGGCGCGCGCCACGTCCTTGCGGTGAAAGCAGGCCGCCTTATGCGGGCATTTCTTGCCCAGGCACAGATCCGAGTCGCGGCAGACCTCGGCCCACAGGTGGTGAGGCACGGCGAATGGCAGCTCGGCGCGGCTGCCGCTTTCTGCCCCATGTATCCAGGCCTGCAGCTGTTCCAGCGCGGCGCGCAGGCCTTCCTCGTCGAATAGTTCCGGCGCCTGCTTGCCGGCCCGGGCCAGGCGCGACAGGCAAAGATAATTGCTCGAGCCCATCAGCAGGAAATAACTTAGCGGCAGGCCCAGCTCTTGCAGCACGGCCTTTACCACGGGCAGGTCTTTCTTTACCAGCTGCGCCTGCAGGGCCTTGGTATGGGTAGCTACAACAACTTTTTTCTGATTGCGCGCGGCCCAGAGGGCGGCGGGAATAAGGTAGCCCAGGGATTTGCCTACGCCGGTGCCGGCCTCTACCACCAGGTGTTCGCCTTCGCCCACGGCTTGCGCCACGGCCGCGGCCATACGCGCCTGCTGGCCGCGCGGCTCAAAGCCCTTTATGGCCCTGGAGACGGCGCCCCCGGCGCCAAAGATGTCGGTGAATTCCGCGTTTTCCATTATTTTATTACTATCACCGGGCCGGGCCCGCTGCGGTCGGCCAGGTGCACTTCAAATTTAACGGCCAGCTTCTTGCGGTTAAAATAGGCGGCTATTTCCAGGGCGGGCAGGTGCGGGCGGTTGCATTGCTCGCTCAGGTGGCCCAGCACCACCGCCTGCGGCTGCGCCCCGGCGCCGCAGGCCTTGTGCAGAAAACGCGCGGCCTGCAGGTTGGACAGGTGGAACTCCGAGCCGGGGTGGCCGAATTTCTTAAGCAGCTCCAGGTCGTGGTTGGCTTCCAGGAAAATAAAATCCGCGTCGGCCGCCGCGGCCACGTGTTCGTCGCTGAAATCGCTGAGGTCCGTGAACAAACAGACCTTGCGCCGGCGGCCCTCGCTTTTTGCGGTTATCACAAAAGCCGTGGTGCAGTAGTTGGGCGCGTGCGGCACACGCAGATGCGCCACTTTAAAATCCCCCGCGCTGACGCTACGCGGGAAGGGCGCCAGGCAGGGGCCCCACTCCACGCCGTACCGCATGGTTATCTGCATGGCCACCTGGGGGTGGCAGCGCACCCGCAGGCCGGCCTCGCGCAGCACCTTGAGCGAATTGGCGTTAATGTGGTCCCCGTGGGCGTGCGTTACCAGCACGCTGTCTATGGCGGGGCAAAGGGCCCTGGCCTCTTCCAGCGCCTGGCGGCAGCTGCGCTGGCTGCCGGGGGCGAAGTCCAGCAGCAGCGCGCCGGTCCTGGTCCACAGCAGCGCGGCGTTGCCGCCGCTGCCGGAACAGAGTGATTTAAATCTCAGGGGCATCAAATATGCGGGGAGCGGCTACGCGCTTTTTTTGGTTTCGGCGGCGGCCAGTTTTCGGGCTTTGGCGGAGTCGGCTTTGGCCAGGGCGTACTCGCCCATGTCCTGGTAGATGGCCCCGCGGCTGAGATAGGCTTCCTCGCAGCGCGGGTCTTCCTCTATGGCAAAGCCGTAGTCGGCCAGGGCGGACTTATAATCTTCCAGCGCAATATGCACCTGCGCCCTGTTGCAGAACAGCTCGGCGGCGGGCGGGTCCAGCTCTATGGCCTCGTTAAAGTCGGCCAAGGCCGCGGGCAGGTCGCCCAGGTAGTACTGGGCCATGCCGCGGCCGCCGTAATAAAGCCCGGTCTCCGGGTCCAGCGCTATCACCTTGTTAAAATCCTTCAGCGCCTGCTTTGGCTTGCCGGCCAGCAGGTAGGCACGGCCCCGGTTAAAAATGTACAGCGGGGCGTCCGGCTCGAGCTTAAGGGCGGCGGTAAAAAAGGCCGGGGCGTCCTTCTCTTTGCCCTCTATGTCCGAGAACAGCAGGCCCAGGTTGTTGTAGACGCTGCTTTCGTCAGGCGTAAGCCGCAGCGCTTTCTCCAGGTCCGCGTAGGCCTTGGCGTGTTCGCCCTGCTCCTGGTAAACCAGGCCCCGGTTGTTATAGGCGTAACCGCTTTTAGGGTCGGCCTGTATGATCTTGGTGAACTGGGCGATAGCCTTGTCCGGGTAGCCGAACTCCTGGTAAACCTGGCCCAGGCTGCCCAGTATTTCCGCCGAGCCCGGCTCCAGCCGGAGCGCGGCTTCAAAATCCTTCACCGCTTTCTCCAGGTTATCCAGCTCCACGTAGGTCCAGCCGCGGTTAAGATAGGCAGCCGCGCTTTTAGGGTCCAGCTCTATGGCGCGGTCCAGGTCTTTAAGGGCCGCCTTAAAATCGCCGGTTTCCAGGTAGGCCTGCCCCTTGTTATTGTAGACGCTGGCCATGGCGGGGTCTATCTTAAGCGCGCGGTTGTAGTCCGCCTGGGCAAGCTCGTACTTACCCTGTTCCGCGTAGGCGTCGCCCCGGTTGCCGTAAAGCGCCGGGTCGCCCGGGTTCATTTTGATGGCCCGGTTAAAATCCAGCAGCGCTTTCTCGGGCTGCTCCAGGTCCAGGTAGGCGCAGCCCCTGTCGCTGTACACCACGTAATCCGCCTTGCCGGCGTCTATCACCCGCGTGTAGGTACGCACGTCCTGCTGCCAGGCCTTGGCGTCCAGCGTCCCACCGGCGTCGTACCAGCTGAGCGCCCCCACGAAGTAGTTCTTTATATTAAACAGCAAATTCTTGGCTTTCATACCCTTAAAGTATATCATAGCGGGCAATACCGTGACCGGTGGCCATGCCTGGGCTCAGGGATGCTGCTCCGAGATCTCTTTATTGCACAGATGATGTACCAGGACCAATTTGCTCATGCAGGCGTCAAAGCGCGCCTGGCTGTCGGCCCGGCAGCGCTCACAATCCGGGGCCATGCGCTTTTTCGCGTGGCGCTGCACTGTCTGCTGCCGCACCTCTATAGTCCCGGCGTAGGCGCAGGAATGGGCATAGGTGGTATGATGCACCCCGCCGTCATCTGTGATATCCCCGCCGCACCAGGCGCATTTTCGCCCGTCTCTCTGCGCCAGAAATTGTTTAACGTACGGGTTTCTTATAATGCGGCGCGCGAACTTAAGCCAAGGCTCCCTGTCGTAATCTTTTTCGCAATCAGAGGCCGGCCGCGCCGGTACAATTTTAAGGTTCATATTTTTTTCCGCCAGGAGGCGCATTTGTTGGAGCGCCTGAAAATATCGGCGCTCAGCACTTCGCCATCGTAGACTATCAGGTCGCTAAAATCGTTGAGGTGTTTGGCCAGCCGCCCGTGGGCTATCTCGAACGGGTCTTTCTCCCGGTAAGAGTTCAGCAGGTCTATATACAGCGCCTGGTGCTTCTGCGCGAAGGCAAGAATGAACTCATGGCTGGTGAATTTATCCGGCAGCTGTTTTATTACTTCCACAAGCTGCTCATCAAACCAAGCGTCAAATTTAAATTTAAGTGACATAGTCGCGCCCTTTTTGATTAGTGATGCTTATGTGTGGACGGGCGCACAAGATGTTCGTGTATCCACATCTTTATCACGGCCTGCCTGGAAATATTGAGCTTCAGCGCTTCGTTATCAAGACGCTCTATCATCCAGACCGGGAAATCCACGTTGACCCGCTTCACCACGGTCGCCTTCTTAAAATCCAGGAAGCCGGTTATATCCTCGCCGCGTTCGAACTTCCGGTCGAACTCTTCAGCGGTTATCTTGCCGCGCGCTTTGCCCTTACCAGAGGTATTCTTCATAAATTCTCACCCACCGCCTGTCCGCCTTGTGATAACTTATCACTCACATTAGTATAACAGTTATACCAGAACAATCAGAGCCCGAAGCCCCTGGCCCAGGTTCTGCAGGTCGCGGATTAGTCTTCCTCCGTATCCCACCAGTCTATCACTGTGCCCCCGCTATTGGGATAATACGGGCTAACCAGCCAGTTCATCCCTGGGCTGCGCAGCACCATGAATTCCCGGACCTTAAACGTCTTGTCTTCATGGATATCCAGCATTTCCGCGTCTAGTGACGGAACAGGGATAAACGGATAGAGCAGTTTAAGGACTTCTCCCTTTTTCTCTTCCGGGATGACATACGCGTCTACATACCCGCCCTCTACTTTTATCGGACGAGTGGGATAAGGCAGCGGCAACTCATGCGGATAAGTGAATGTTTTCATATTCCCTCCTAACCTGTCTAAATATGGCGGATTCGCACAAATTACCCTATCCGCGCTTTCCCTCTTGTCTTCTGCGGAGTATGGCGGCCTGCTCTCGGGCGTGCTCTATAGCCTGGTGCAGGCGCGTCTGCAGAAGCGGCATGGGGGGCAGTTCGGTGAGGTATTCACTTACGCGGATATCTTTAGTGTCCAACCGGCAGAGCTCTACCTGCTCGGCGTCGGCCGAGGCGCATAATATCAGGCCGATAGGGGATTCTTCTCCGGGGGCGCGCTCATGCTTATCCAGCCAGCGCAGGTAGAACTCCATTTGCCCTACATGGGCCGGCTGGAAGGATTCCAGCTTTAACTCTATGGCAATGAGCCTGCGTAAATGGCGATGGTAGAAGAGCAGGTCGAGATGAAAGTCGTCCTTCCCCACGCTCATGCGTTTTTGCCGTGCGACAAAGCTGAAGCCCGGGCCCATCTCCAGCAGAAAGCCCTCCATCTCGCGCAGGATTGCGCTTTCCAGGTCGCGTTCGCTGTAAGTTCCTTTCAGGCCCAGGCAATCCAGAATATACGGGTCACGAAAAACGGTTTCCGGAGTTACACGGCCCGCGCGCAGGTTACCGAGTTCCGCCGCGATCACCTCTTTGGTGTTCTTCGACAGGGCCGTGCGCTGATAGAGCATGCCGCCTATCTTTTTGCGCAGTGTATGGACGCCCCGATGCTCGATCCGGCACATCTCTGCGTAGAAGTCACGGGCGAGCGGATCTTTGACGGGCAGTATCTCCATGAAATGGCTCCAGCTCAATTGTGTCGACAGTGTCGACACAATTGCCTCTTCTGGAAACAGTTGGACGAACTGTATCATTCTATTGATCCCGGCGTAACTGAACCCTCCGCCAAACTCCAGGGTCAATTCTCGCGACACTGTCGCGAGAATTCGTTTTCCGTAAGCAGCCCGTCGATACTGAAGGTTCTCTTTTAATATGCGCCGTCCAACTTGCCAGCACACCATTGTGTGCGTGGAATTGGCCACAGTGGCCACACGCTGGCGGGCGGATTGAATGAGCGCGCGGAGATCGGAGAGAAGACTTGCCTCATCTACTACGTCCGGCGGCTGTGTCGCGGCTCGCACGATCTTATTTGCCTGCTTTTTCTTGGACATAATCCCCCCTTCCCACAAATAGCATAGCAGACGAACCCGACAAGCGTGTGTCGGGTTGAGGAGGGCTACTTTTGGTATATCGAGGCGAGGCCTCGATAGGAATGCGACAGATTAGCCGCCGACGCGGTTTGCCTCTAGCAACTCTGCGGGCATGGGGTGTTCCAGCTGCCAGACCATGGAGATGGGGCGTTCGCCGGTGTAGGTGACCTGCGAACCGCGGCCGAGAAACTGGAACGGGGCGGTCAAAGGCCCATTGTTGCGGTTCAACCGCACAAAGAGGTAGATGGAATAACCGCGGGCGGCGTGGTGCACCAAATTCTGGCCGGTCACGCAGGCCTGCGTGGTGCCGCTTTGGGACTCCCAGTGCAGGCGAGTCAGATTTATGGGGTAGTCCTTGTACAAGGTGGTGGCAGGCACGTGCGGGAAGTCGTGCTCTATTTCTTCAAAACTTTCCGCAACCTAGAGCAGCTCCTCGCTGGCCAAGTCGTAATCTGTTTCGGAAAGCACGGCGTTGGTCTCTTCCAGGTCGAACAATTCCGGATCGAAGTCACCGCCTATCCAGTCCAGCATTTCTTTGTGCTGCGGATGTTTCTTG
>MGUA01000036.1 GCA_001799735.1 Elusimicrobia bacterium GWB2_63_22
GGGGGGGTAAAATGAAAAATATTGTAAAGATCGCCTGGCGCAACCTGCTGCGCTACACCCGCCGTACCCTGCTCACCTCCTCGCTGATAGCGCTGGGCGTGGCGCTGGTGATAGTTTTCGGCGGCGTGGGCAATTCCTTCAGGAGCGAGGTTACCGGCATCCTCACCAATTCCAACCTGGGCGACCTGCAGATACATAAAAAGGGCTATCTCGGTTCCATGGACAATCTGCCGCTGGACCTGGCGATCCCGGGGGAAAACCTGGCCGGGATAAGGGCTATCCTGGACGCAGACCCGGAAGTGCTGGCGTATTCCGAGCGCATCCGCTTCGGGGCCATGGTCAGCAATTTCGCCCAGACCACGGGGATAAGGCTGACCGCCGTGGCGCCGGTGAAAGAAAGTCTCGTCTGCCCCGCCCTCCCGGGCCGGATAAAACAGGGCGACTCCGACCCTGCCACCTTCGTAAAACCGGGCTCGGTGGTGCTGCCGCTCACCATCGCCGCCGGGCTTAATCTGAAAATAGGCGACGACGTGGTGCTGGTGGCCACCAATAAAGAGGGCTCGGTGAACGGCATCA
The DNA here is from genome assembly GCA_001799735.1 of Elusimicrobia bacterium GWB2_63_22. Lineage (GTDB taxonomy): Bacteria > Elusimicrobiota > Elusimicrobia > Elusimicrobiales > UBA9959 > UBA9959. Next base: position 577 of record MGUA01000036.1, read on the forward strand.
CCTTTAAGCTCTCGGGCGTCTCCGAAAATATCATGGGCCCGCAGGGCAAGGACGGCTATATCCATTTGGACGATGCCCGCTCCCTGCTGCGCATAGAGGACGGCGCGATAACCGAAATAGCGGTAAAGCTCAGGGACTTCAAGCGCCTGGGCAAGGCTTACCCCGCGCTGAAAAAAGCCGTCGCCGCCCTGCCGGGGGCGAAAGGCGGTTTTGAGACTCATTCCTGGGAGGAACTGTCGCCTTTTTCCAGCATAGCCAAGATCGTTACGCTGCTTATCCTGGTGGTGCGCCTGGTGCTGGTCTTCATAGTGCTGGTCAGCATCCTTAACGTTATGATGATGTCGGTTTACGAGCGCATCGGCGAGATAGGCACTATCGCTTCCATAGGCACGCCGCCTTCAAAAATACTGGCGCTGTTCCTGGTGGAGGGGCTTTCCCTGGGGCTGTTCAGCGGGCTGCTGGGCAGCCTGGCCGGCGCGGGCATATTGCTGATCCTGCAGGCCGTAAAGCTGAAGTTCACCTTCGGCGCCATGGACCTGGTGCTGGCCCCCGCCGTGCCGCTGGCCGAAATGCTGCTGTCGCTGGCGGTGGTGGTTACCATTTCCACCCTGGCTAGCCTGCAGCCGGCGCTGAAGGCGTCGCGCATGGAGCCGGTGGAAGCCCTGCGGCACGTATAAGGAAATACATATGAAAATTATAAAAATGTTTTTAGCCCTGGCTCTGCTGAGCCCCGCCGGCGCGGCCCTGGCCCTGGACGGAGATGCCCTGCTTAAGCGCATAGACGCCAACCTGATGCCGCCCAGCTACGAGGCCTACCGCAAACTGGTAAACATAGAGCCCGACGGAAAAAAGAAAGAGTTCGTCTTCTACACGGCCAAGAAAGGCCGCGATTCCATGGCCATGCTGTACCTGGCCCCGGCCAGCGATAAAGGCCGCAGCACCCTGCGCCTGGGCGAGAACATGTGGCTGTATATCCCCAACGTGGGCCGGCCCATGCGCATTACCAGCCTGCAGTCCGTCACCGGCGGCGTCTTCAACAACGCCGACATCATGCAGGTGGACTACGCCGCCGAATACAGCGTGGTAAACACCTCCGCCGCCGGCGCCGGCTATCTTCTGGAGCTGAAAGCCAGGAATAAAACCGTGGCCTATGATAAATTAAAAATGTGGGCCTCCAAGGACGAGGTCCTGGAGAAGATAGAATGCTATTCGGCCAGCGGCATGCTGATAAAGACGCTGGAATTCAAGGACCTTAAAGATTTCGGCGGCGGCTTCAGCAGGCCTTCGGTGATAGAGACCTACAGCCCGCTCTACAAGGGCTACCGCTCGCTGATGATCTATTCACAGGTGAAGGCGCGCCAGTTCAAGGACGAGGTGTTCACGACCGGCTATATGTCCCGGCTGGAAGGGCTGCGCAAGTGAAATTAATTACGGCGCTCCTGCTGGCCCTGGCCCTGGCGCCCGCCGCCCGGGGCGAGGATTATTCTTTCGACATCCCGGCCCGGGAAGAGGCGCCGAAAAAACTGGAGCTGAGCGGCAACCTGGACGCGCGCTACTCGCTCTTGTTTTCAAGAACGTCCTCGCCGCTATATAAGCTGCAGTATTACGGCCAGGTCCCGGCGGGAACGCTGTCGCAGTACCGCGCCGACCTGTATTTGAACGGGGATTACCGCTCCGGGCCGACCGCCTTCCACGCGAAAACCTACGCCCAGTATTATAGCGAGGACTCTAACGACCTGTCCCTGCACGAGCTCTACGGCACCCTGGCGCTGGGCGACAGCGCCGTGCTGGCGGCCGGCAAGCGGATGTACAGCTGGGGCAAAGGCTATGCCTTCAACCCGGTGGGCTATGTGAACCCGCAAAAAGACCCGGAGAACCCGGACCTGGCCCAGGCCGGGCTGATGAGCTTCGGTTATGAATATATAAAAAGTTTTTCCGGCCTGCCGCTGGCCAACGCCGCCCTCAACCTGGTGGCCGTGCCTTCTGCGGAGACGCTTAACGCCCAGACCGCCGAGGCGCGCGATACCGACCTGGCGGCCAAGGTTTCGCTGCTGGCCTGGGATACCGACATAGACTTTATGGGCTATGCCAGCCGGGTCAACCCGGAAAAGTACGGCGCGGCCTTTTCCCGCAACCTGGGGACCAGCCTTGAAGTGCACGGAGAGTTCAGCCGGTTCTCCAATAAGCCGCGCTATACCGTGGCCGCCGGCGCCGCTGCAGCGGGCCGCGCCGACGGCGAGGACTGGCTGCTGGGTTTGCGCTGGCTGAATAAATGGAATCTTACCTCTACGCTGGAATATTACCGCAACGGCGCGGGTCTTACTAAAGGCGAGTTCGGCGCCTATGCTGATTTCCTGGCGAACGCCGCCGTCTCCGGCAGTTCCGTAACCGCGGCCTCCGCGCTGGCCGCGAGCCGGGGCTACTTCGGTTCTTCCAATTTAATGAGGGATTATATTTATCTCAAGCTGTCCTGGCCGGAGCCCTTCAACTGGGTTTATTTCACCCCGTCCGCCTACGTTATGCTCAACGCCGCCGACGGCAGCTGGCTGGGCGGGCTGCCGCTCTCCTACAAGCCTGTCACCAATTTTGAATTCATCGCCTGGCCTGTCCTCACCGGCGGCGGCCGCGGTACGGAATTCGGCGGCCGCCAGGCCTCCGCCAAGCTGGACCTTTGGCTGCGCTTCTATTTTTAGCAGCTATGTTCATGATGTTTTACTACCTTTATATATAAACGCCAGGGGAGAGACTGTGTTTTATTGCGGCTTTTACCCGGGCTGAACCATTTCTGAAGTGCCGCGGGCGGCTAGTTTGGTATTATAGTCACTGGTGTTTGCGGCGCACCTCCAGTTTGGCGAAAAAAGTCGGTCCGCCGCTGACGTCTCCCCGGGACCTGTAACTCTCTTTTACCACAATGGCCATACTTCTAAGCTGTCGTGAACTTTCTAAAAGCTTCGGCTCCCGCCCGCTGTTCGAGCGGCTGTCCTTCGGCCTGTTCGACGGCGAGCGCACCGGGCTGATAGGCCCCAACGGCACGGGCAAGTCTACCCTTCTTAAGATCCTGGCCGGGCTGGAAACTCCCGACGCCGGCACCCTCTCGCCCAGGCGCGGCCTGCGCGTGGGCTACCTGCCGCAGCAGGACCGGGTGGAGGACGCCCCGCCGGGAATTACGGTCCTCGACCGGCTGCTGGCCGCGCTGGAAGGCCTGGGCCTGGAAGATTACGAGGCGCAGGCGCGCGTAGAGGCCGGCATGGACCGCGCGGGATTCCGGGACCCCCTGCAGGAAGTGCACAAGCTTTCCGGCGGCTGGCGCAAGCGCCTGGCCATCCTCGCCCAGACCCTGCGCGAGCCGGACCTGCTGCTGCTCGACGAGCCCACCAATCATTTAGACCTCGAAGGCGTCCTCTGGCTGGAGAGATTCCTGACCGGGATGCGGTTCCCGTTCCTGGTGGTCACGCATGACCGGCGCTTCCTGGAGCGCGTCTGCAGCCGCGTCATAGAGCTGGACCGGCGCTACCCCGAGGGCCACCTCAGCAGCGCCGGCTCCTACAGCAAATTCCTGGAGAACCGGGAGATCTTCCTGGACGCGCAGGCGTCCCGCGAGGATTCGGTGCGCAATGTGGTGCGCGGCGAGATAGAATGGCTGCGCAAAGGCCCCCGGGCCCGCACCACCAAGCAGAAGGCGCGCATAGACCGCGCCGGGCGGCTGATAGACGACCTGTCCGAGCTGGAGTACCGCAACGCGCAGGGGCGCGCCACTACCATAGATTTCCTGGCCGGCGACCGCCAGGCCAACCGCCTGGTCAACGCCGTGGGGGTGTCAAAGACCCTTGGCGGCCGCAAATTATTCGGCCCGCTCGACATCGCCCTGCGGCCCGGCGACAAGCTGGGCCTGATAGGCGAGAACGGCAGCGGCAAGACCACGCTGATGAAAACCCTGGCAGGCCTGCTGCCGCCCGACGCCGGCACGGTGAAGCTGGCCGAAGGGATGAAAACGGTGATCTTTGACCAGCACCGCGACACCCTGGACCTGTCGCTCACCCTGCGGCGCGCCCTGTGCCCCGCCGGCGAACACGTGGAGTATAACGGCGCTTTCGTGCACGTTAACAGCTGGGCCAACCGCTTCCTGTTCCGCCCGGAGCAGCTGGATTTCCCGCTGGCGCGGCTCTCTGGCGGGGAGCAGTCGCGCGTGCTGATAGCCGGGCTGATGCGCCAACCGGCCGACCTGCTGCTGCTCGACGAGCCTACCAACGACCTGGACATCCGGTCGCTGGAGGTGCTGGAGAACAGTCTGCGGGATTTCCCGGGCGCGCTGGTGCTGGTGACCCACGACCGCTACCTGCTCGACCGCATCTGCGGGGCCGTGCTGGGCCTGGACGGGCGCGGTGGTTACGGTTATTTCGGCGGGCTGGAGCAGTGGGAGCAGTGGAAGCGCGAGCGCGACGCCGAGCAGCCCCCCGAGGCCGCGCCCGAGCGGAAGCCGTCGGCGCTGGACCAGAGGGAGGCCGCCGAACTGAGAAATATTGAAAGTGCGATAAGGGCCGCGGAGAAGAAGGTTGATATCGCCGCAGCGGCGCTGGAAGACCCGGCTATAGCCACCGATTCGGAAGAACTGCACCGCCGCCAGGTAAAACTGAACGAGGCCCGTGCCCGGGTGGCCGCCCTGTTCGAGCGCTGGGAAGAGTTGGAAGCCCGGGGCCGGAGTTAGCGGGGGGGGCGGACCCGCTGCACTTCCTCCGCCGACAGGCGGCGGTACTCTCCCGGCTGCAGGTCCTCAAGTTTAAAATTCCCGAAAGAAATTCTTTTAAGCGCGCTTACCTCGTGGCCGATAGCCGCGAACAGCCTGCGGATCTCGCGGTTCTTGCCTTCGGTCAGTTCCACCATTAAATGCGTTTCCCTGTTGCTGGCCTTGCGCAGCGTGACGGTTGACGGCTTAAGCAGCTCGCCCTCGTCCAGGATGCCGGCCGAAACCTTTGCCAGCTCTTCCGGGGTAACGCAGCCTTTAACGGTTACCGAGTAGACGCGCACTATGGCATTGACCGGGTCGGTCAGCCAGGCGGACAGGCGCGTGTCGTTGGTCAGGAGCAGGAGGCCCGTGGTGGCCATGTCCAGCCGCCCCACGGCGTGCAGCTTCTGGAATTCGGGGGGGAGCAGGTCGAAGACGGTGCGGCGGCCCTTTTCGTCGGAGCGCGTGGTGACCACGGCGCCGGGCTTGTTGAAGAGGAGGGTGATGGAGGGATCTTTTACCAGGGGTTTGCCGTCCACGCTGAACCTGTCGGTTTCCGGCGTGACCATGAACTGCGGGTCGGTGACGGTGCGGCCGTTCACCTTCAGGCGCCCGGTCATCGCCCAGTCGCGGGTCTGACTGCGGGAGGCCGCGCCGAGTTTAGACAGGGCCCGCTCCAGCGGCACCTTCCCTTTGTTTCTTTCCATACTCCAATTATACGAAATGACGGGAGCCGGGATTTCTGCCGGGCTTGACTTCTATTTGGCTATTTGGCAAAATAGAAGAATATGAAACAGGATCTCAAAAAACTTTACGCCGCGCAGGCCGCGGTCATCAAGGCCATGGCGCATCCCACCCGCCTTTTGATCCTTAACGCCCTTAAGAAGAAGGAGACCTGCGTCTGCGAGCTGCGCGACCAGGTGGGCGACGACATCTCCACCGTCTCCAAGCACCTGCTGGTGCTTAAGAACGCCGGCCTGGTGGCCGCCCGGAGGGAGGGGAACTGGCTGCATTACCGCCTCACCTGCCCCTGCGTGCTGGATTTCACCGACTGCATCAAAGGGGTGGCTAAATGAACTGGAAAGACGAGTGGAAGTGGCTGGCGGGTTTCGTGGCGGGTTTCTTCCTGCTGTATTTCCTGCCTGTGGGGCACGCCCGCTTTGACGGCGCCCTGACCGAGGCGCTGGAACTGGCCAAGTGGTACACGCGCGAGCACGTGGTGCTCTGCCTTATCCCGGCCCTGTTCATCGCCGGCGGCATCTCCGCCTTCGTCAGCCAGGCCTCTGTGATGAAATACTTCGGGGCCAGGGCCAACAAATTCCTCTCCTACGGCGTGGCCTCCGTCTCGGGGACCATCCTGGCGGTCTGCTCCTGCACGGTGCTGCCGCTGTTCGCCGGCATCTACAAGCGCGGCGCGGGCCTGGGCCCGGCCATCGCCTTCCTCTATTCCGGCCCGGCCATAAACGTGCTGGCCATAGTGCTCACCGCCCGCGTGCTCGGCTTCCAGCTGGGCGCCGCGCGCGCCCTGGGCGCGGTGGTGTTCAGCGTGGTGATAGGTTTCGCCATGCATTTTATTTTCCGGCACGAGGAGGCCGCCAAGGCCGCCGCGCAGGCCGACCTGCCGGAGCCGGAGGTCAAGCGCCCGCTGTGGCAGACCTCGCTCTATTTCGCCGCCATGGCCGCGGTGCTGGTGTTCGCCAACTGGGCCGAACCCGAGCCGTCGGACACCTTCTTTCATGCCGTCTACCAGGCGAAATGGACGCTGACGGCCGCAGCGGCCATTGGCTTGTGGGTGATGCTCAACACCTGGTTCGGCGCCGACATGAAGCGCCTGGTGATCTCCGCCGTCCCGGCGGTGCTGCTGGCGTTCTTTTACGGCGAAATGCCCATCCTTTCTTTCTCCGCCGGCTTTATCGGCCTCTCCTGGGCGCTGAACTCCTCGGGAGAAGGCGAGCTTAAAGACTGGTTCTCGGCTTCCTGGGACCTGTCCAAGCAGATCTTCCCGCTGCTCATCGGCGGCGTGCTGGTGTCCGGTTTCCTGCTGGGCCGCCCCGGGCACGAGGGTGTTATCCCCGGCGCCTGGGTGGCCTGGGCGGTGGGCGGAAATTCTTTCTGGGCAAACTTCTTCGCTTCTATAGTGGCGGCCTTCATGTACTTCGCCACGCTGACGGAGATCCCGATACTGCAGGGGCTGCTGGGGTCCGGCATGGGCAAAGGCCCCGCGCTGGCGCTGCTGCTGGCCGGCCCGGCCCTTTCCCTGCCCAGCATGCTGGTGCTCAAGAGCGTGATGGGGGTTAAGAAAACGGCGGTCTATGTTGCCCTGGTCGTGGTGATGTCGACTTTCAGCGGTATGTTCTACGGAGCTTTCTTTTAAGGAGACGCTATGAAAAAGAAAATACAGGTTCTCGGTATGGGCTGCCCCAAGTGCAATAAACTCTACGCCGCCGCCGAGGCCGCAGCCAAAGAGCTGGGTGTCGACTACGAGATGGAGAAGATAAACGATATCAACAAGATCACCGACATGGGTGTGATGATGACCCCGGCGCTGGCGGTGAACGGCGTGGTCAAATGTTCAGCCAGGATCCCGTCCTCCGAAGAACTGAAGAAGTTCATCGCGGAGGCGAAGTAAATGGCCGCGCCGGGCAAGGCCCTTAAATTCGTCCTGCTGGGCTTCGTGGCCGTCAGCATAGGCGCCGCCGTCTACAAAGTGGTCGGCCCGCCCTGCGGTTGCGCCGCCAGCGCCGCGGTTGAACCCGCTCCCGCGGCCGTTGTGGCTGAACCTAAGCCGGCGGCTCCGCCGGTAAAAAAACAGTCCGCCGCCGTCAAGACCGCGACAGTCTATTATTTCTATACCAATGCCCGCTGCTCCTCCTGCACCACCATAGAGGCCTATACCCGCGAGGCGGTGGAGAAGAAGTTCTCTGCCGGCTACAAGGGCTGGGCGGTGGCGTTCAAGGGCGTGAATATAGAGGAGGATGCCAACGAGCACTTCGTGCAGGATTACTGGCTGGACTCCAAGGCCGTCATAGTGCAGAAGTTCTCCGGCGACAAACCCCTTAACTGGGGCAAGCTCGACAAGGTCTGGACCCTTACCGGGGACAAGGACGCCTTTATCGCCTATATCTCCGAAGAAACCGGAAAGCTGCTGGACCAGAAATGAGCGCTGAATTCTGGGCGGCAATGGTTACGGCCGTATGGACGGGGGTTATCACTTCGGTGAGCCCCTGCCCGCTGGCTACTAACCTGGCCGCCCTGACCTATATTTCAAAACACTCAGGTTCCCATAAACTTGCGGTGCTGGGCCATGGGCTGCTGTACGCCCTGGGGCGGGCGCTGGCTTATATCGTTATAGGGTTCCTGCTGGTAAAAAGCCTGCTGTCCGCGCCGGCCTTCTCGTTCTTCATGCAGAAGTACGGCAACCAGGCGCTGTCTCCCATCCTGGTGCTGGCCGGCATGTATATGCTGGATATGTTCGGGCGGGGTTTCGAGGGCTTCAATGTCTTCGATATGTCAAAGTTCAAGGCTAAGGCCGGGGCGCTTTCCTCGCTGCTGATGGGGCTGCTCTTCGCGCTGGCCTTCTGCCCTATCTCCGCCGCGCTTTACTTCGGCGTGATAATCCCGCTGTCGGCCGGCAACTCCGCCCCGTTCGTCCTGCCGCTGCTCTACGGCCTGGGCACGGCCCTGCCTGTTATAGGCCTGGCCGTAGCGCTGGACTTCGGCTTTAAGAAGGTCTCCGCTCTCACCGGCCTCGCCGGCAAATTCGAGAAATACGCCAAGCCCTCCACGGGCTGGGTGTTCATAGCGGCCGGCGCCTACCTGGGCCTTAAATATATTTTCGGGATCGTCTAGCGGGGTCAGCAGCAGGTGCCGTCGTCGTCGCAGCTGCAATCCGGCTCGGTGCCTTTCAGAAAGCCCGTGCGCACGGCCTGCGCGCAGCCTACCCCTTTCTTAACGTAGATGGCGTCCGCCGGGCAATTGCCGGCGCAGGCGCCGCATTCCATGCACAGGTCCGCGTCGGTGACGGACGCTTTGCGCCCTTCTATCCTGAACACGGCGTGGGGACAGACCATGACGCACATGCCGCAGCCGATGCATTTGGCCGCGTCCAGCTTCAGCGTGGAGACTCCGCGCAGGTATTCCAGCTTCATAAGAACCTCCCTGCCGCCAGGATAGCCAGCCCGGCCGCGGCGGCCAGGGCGTGCGCCGGCATGGCCAGGCGCATTTCTTTTTTTACTCCGGAAAGGGAAGTGTAGGTGGAGGCGCCGGTGAAATCCAGTCCGACGAAAGAGGCGGCCGCGGAGTAGATCAGCGCCCTGGCGGCGAACTGCGCCGCTGACTGGTCATGGGCCAGGGCGATCAGGGCCGTGACCAGCAGGCCGGCCGCGGCGCTTTTCACGGCGAAGCTCCTGCCCGGCAGCCAGGGCAGCAGGGCGGGCACCAGCGCCCCGCCCGCGAACAGGGCCCCGGCGGTATAGGCCGCGTCCGCCCTGAAGCCGAGCAGGAACAGCAGCGCCGCGGCCGGCAGCATATACCGGCCGAAATGCACCAGCTGCACCGGCGCCAGCGTCATCCTGTCGCTGAAATTAAAACGCACCCGGCGCATTTCGGGCGTGGCGCTGCCAAGCCGCAGGTACTCCGGCAGGTCCTCCGCCCTGACGGGCCCGTAGACGACCGTAAAACCGGTATAGGCCTTAACCCTGTGGGCGCTGACGCCGGGAGCCCCCAGCTGCGGCAGTATCACACGGCGGTGGCTTACCCGCGCTTCCAGGCCGGTCTCGGCGATGACCCGCGCCAGCTCCAGCGTGCCGAAGGTGCCTTTGCCGGCGGCGCACCAGACATTTATCCCCTTGGTGTCCAGGACCAGCAGCCAGGCGTTCAGGCCTTTAAGGCTGGTGCGCAGGGCGTCGAAACTAAGCTTGTAATTTGCGGTGGCGAAGACGGGGGCGTCGGCGGCGGGGGAACCCAGGGCGTAAAGACCGGGCTGCACCCGGTACGCCATGCGGTTTATGCCCCAGCGCGCCTTCCAGACCGCCAGCCTGTCGGCCCGGGTGTACTCAGAAGAGACCGTTTCTGGCGCGGCCGCCTGCACCGGCCTCAGTTTCGGCGACAGCGTTACTTTTTGCGTATTTGCATTCTGTCCCATATATGCGTATAATAGCATATATGACGGCAGCCCAACGCGATATCAAAACGGCGGCGAAGGCGCTTAAGGCCCTGGCCGACGTCAACCGCCTCCGGACGGCCGCGCTGCTGGCCTACGCCGGGCGCGAGCTCTGCGTCTGCGAGCTGGTGGACGCGCTGCGGGAGGGCCAGTACAACGTCTCGCGCCACCTGGGCGCGCTCTGCGCGGCGGGCCTGATCCGCAAGGAGAAAAAGGGCCGCTGGGCCATGTACGCTCTCGTGCGCGACCGGGGGCCCCTGGCGGAATACATCTCTAAACTAGTGCGGCCGCGGCCCTGCTGCGGCATCATAGCCGCGGACATCGCCCGGCTGGAGAACAGGCTTGCGCTGCGGCGCCGCGGCGTATGCGTGGTCGGGGGGAATTGCTGACCTTTTTAGAACTGCAGATAAAAGGAATGACATAATGGAAATCAAAGACGCTGCGGTGGAGAAACTCAAGGCGGTGCTCAGGGAATCCGGCAAGACCGGCGTCCTGCGCGTGTTCGTGACGGCCGGCTGCTGCGGCCCTTCCATAGGAATGGACCTCGTGGAGAAGCCGGAACCCGGCGACGTGGAAGTCTCCAATAAAGACTTCAAGATCTACGTGGACAAGGCCGCCGCCCCCATGGTAGAGGGCGCCGTGCTGGACTGCGACGAGCAGGGCGATATCACTATGAAGAATCTGCCTAAGCCCGAAGGGAGCTGCGGCGACAGCTGCGGCGGCGACTGCGGCTGCGGCCACTGAGGCGCGCATGAAGATCCTGTTCCTCTGCACCGGCAACTCCTGCCGGAGCCAGATGGCGGAGGGCTGGGGGGAGAAACTGCTGGCCGGGAAGGCTGAAGTCTTTTCGGCCGGCACTAACCCCGGCACGGTGGATCCCCGGGCCATAAAGGTGATGGCGGAGGCCGGCGTGGATATCTCCGGCCACCGCTCCAAGCACGCTTCCGAATTCAAGGATATCGCCTTCGACCTGGTGGTGACCGTCTGCGATAAGGCGCGCGAGAGCTGCCCCGTCTGGTTCGGTAAGGCGGAAAAACTTCACAAGAGTTTTGAGGACCCGCCCTTTCTGGCCAAAGACGCCGGGACGGAAGAAGAGGCGCTGGCCCATTACCGCCGGGTACGCGACGAGATAAAGCAATTCGTGGGAGGACTGCTCTGATGGAAGGGATACTGAAGAAACTGTCGTTCCTGGACCGCTACCTGACGCTGTGGATCTTCCTGGCGATGGGAGCAGGCGTGGCCGTCGGCTGGCTGTGGCCGGTCGCCGTGGCCGACTTCAACGCCGCCTCCAGCGTGGGGACCACTTCCATCCCGATCGCCATCGGCCTGATCCTCATGATGTACCCGCCGCTGGCCAAGGTGAAATACGAGGAGATGCACCGGGTCTTCGCAAATAAAAAAGTCCTGGCCCTGTCGCTCCTCCAGAACTGGCTGGTCGGTCCCGTCCTCATGACGGCGCTGGCCGTGCTCTTCCTGCGCGACAAGCCTGAATATATGGTGGGCCTTATCATGATAGGCCTCGCGCGCTGCATCGCCATGGTGATAGTCTGGAACGACCTGGCGAAGGGCGACCGCGAGTACTGCGCGGGCCTGGTGGCCTTTAACTCGGTGTTCCAGGTGCTGTTCTTCTCCGTCTACGCCTGGTTCTTCATCACGCTGGTGCCCCGCTGGCTGGGCCTGGAGGGCGCGGTGGTAAATATTACCATGGGCGAAATCGCTAAAAGCGTGTTCGTCTACCTGGGCATACCGTTTATCGCGGGGATAGTAACCCGGTTCTCGCTGATAGCGGCCAAGGGGCGGGACTGGTATTCCGAAAAATTCATCCCGGTCATAAGCCCGCTGACGCTGGTGGCGCTGCTGTTTACCATAGTAGTGATGTTCTCCATAAAAGGGGAGAATATCGTGGCTGTGCCGCTGGACGTGGTGCGCATAGCGATCCCGCTGCTGATCTATTTCGCGCTCATGTTCTTCGCCTCTTTCTTCATGAGCCGCAAGGCCGGGGCCAATTATGAGGAGTCCGCCACCCTGTCGTTCACCGCGGCTTCCAATAACTTCGAGCTGGCCATCGCGGTGGCCATCGCCACCTTCGGCATAAACCACGGCGCGGCCTTCGCGGCCGTAATCGGGCCGCTGGTGGAGGTGCCGGTGCTGATAGGGCTGGTGAACGTTTCCTTGTGGCTGGGCCGCCGCTGGTACGGGCGGCCTGCCGAAGTTTAGAAACTGCCCTTGAAATCCCGGTGAAGTATATTGTGAAATAGGGGCAGGTACAGCAAGGGGGAAAAATGAAAACTAATATCGTTAACCGGCTGCTCTGCGCCGGTATGCTGCCGGCGTTGCTGCTGGCCGGCTGTTCCCGCCGGGACGAGGCCTCGGTCGGCACGCCGGCCAACCCGCTGGTGGTGCTGCTGTCGCCGGCCCATGTGCCGGCGTCGGCGGACGCGCTGGAGTTCGTCAGGAAGCAGCTGGAGAAGGAAAGCGGCCTGACCTTGCAGCTCAAGGCGGCGCAGTCGCAGGGCGCGGTGATAAGCGCTTTCGACTCCGGCGGGACGGACGTCGCCCTGGTGACGCTGGAGGAGTTCCTGGTGGCCAGGGAGGAGTACGGCGTGCATGCGGGCCTGCAGGCCCTGCGCGGCGACAAGCTGTCCGACTATGAGGGCGTCATCCTTACCCGGGCCCGGGGCGGCGCCGCCAGCGTGGCGGAGCTGGCCGGGAGGAAGGTGGGTTTTGTCGGGCCCTATTCCGTCAGCGGTTTTACCCTGCCGTCCATCTACCTGGAAAAAGCCGGCGTCAAGGCGGCTCGCGAGTTCGTAGCCAGCCACGAGGCCGTCCTCAAGCGGCTGCTTAACGGGGAACTGTTCGCGGCCGCTACCTACGCGCGGCAGGCGGCGCGGGCCCCGGGTCTTAAGGTGCTGGCCGTTACCGGCAAGGTGCCCAACGAGCCCGTGGTGTTCCGCAAAGGCCTGTCCGAAGATAAGATAGCGGCCCTCAAGGCGGCCTTCATCAGTCTGGGCGCCACTAAGGAAGGCCGCAAAGCCCTCGGCGCCGTGGCGGACATAACCGGCTTCAAGGCCGTGGACGGGGAGGTCTACAAGCCCCTGCACGAATTGCTCCGCTCCGAAGGCAAGGTGGTCTACGACCTGGTGCCGGAGGGCTGGGCCATACACCGGCTCAACGAGCCGTATCGCTCCGAGCTCTGAGCGAGCGCTGTAAAAGCAAAACCCCGCGCCCTTGTGGACGCGGGGTTTTTTTATCCCCTTGCTTGCCTTCGGCTTAGAACTTGTAGCCGACGGTGATGGCCGGCAGGTGCGCGGCCGAGTTGTACTTGCCGTCCAGGGAGGCGGTGGCGCTGTCTACCGTGCGCTCTATGAAGAACAGGCGCATATAGGAAGCATCCACGGTAAAGTTGCCTCTGTTCCAGCCGGCGCCCACAGAAAGGGCTACGCGGTCGGTATCCGGCACACGGGTCTCGAAGTACTGGCTCTTAACCGGATTGTTGTCGTAAAAAGTACCGAAACGGAACTTCAGAGTGTCTGAGTACTTGTACTCGGAGCCCAGGCGGAAGGCCCAGACGCTTTTCCAATTCTTGACAGAGATGGTTCCGGGGATGGCGAGGGTACCGTCCGACTTCTTCTTTATTATGATGTTGCGGTAGGTGGTCCAGTTGGTGTAGTCGGCTTCCGCGGAGAACAGCCACTTGTCAGTGCACTGGTGGGAAACGCCGATCTGCAGCATGTCGGGCAGGGTGAGTTCGGTTTTAACCTGGCCGGTGAATACCGCTGAGAATGCAAGGTCCCCTTCCAGTTTGGCTTTTACCTTGCTGCGGTAGTTGACGCCGAACTTCATTTTGTCGTTGTACTTGTACATGACGGCGGCGTTATACCCAACGCCGTGGCCGTCGCCTTCGAGTATTATCTCGTTGTTTGCGACGTACGGGTTCATTTGGTTGAGCGTGGCGTCAACCATGGCGTAGCTGAGGCCGGCGGCGAAAGAGAGCTTGTCGCTCAGCTTTATGGCGCCGTTCAGGTTGGTGTTGATCGCCTTCACTTCGGACTTGGTCGCCACGTACTTGGTGGCGGAAGTCTTTTCCCACTCGGTGGAAAGACCGAAAGGGGCGTTAACGCCAAGGCCGAGCGACATGCTGTCGTTGATTTTTCGGGTGGCGTAGAAATGGGGGGGGATATGCGTGGTTTCTTCTATCTTATCGGTGGTGCCGTTGGTGTTCTTGTGCTCCATCGAGGGCATTACCATCACGGTGCCGAGGGACACGTTGGTGCCTTCCAGGTCCGTTATCGCAGCGGGGTTGTACCACACTGCCGACGCGTTGTCAGCCACGGCCACGAACGAGTTGCCCATGCCGGTAGCTTTAGCGTCCTGCTCCGCAAGGCGGAAACCCGCGGCGTTGACGCTGCCCGCCAACCCCATGAGTACCGCAACTATCAGTACTAATATATTAGCCATCAAGTCCTCCTAAGTAGTTTAAACAATACAGCCTCTATATTTTATTAATTATAGCCCTCGGCCGCCTAGACATAAATCAACCCCCGAAAGGAGGCTGGTTCCTTTCGGGGGTTGTCTCGGCCTTTTTTAGAGGGACCAGAGTTTGACGGTTTTGTCGTTCGAGGCGGAGGCTATGTATTTGCCGTCCGGGGAGACGTCCACGGAGTGGATCTCGTCGGTGTGGCCCTCGAAGGTCTTAAGGCAGGCGCCGGTGGCCGGGTCCCAGACCTTTACGGCGGAGCCGCCGGTGACCACGTACTTGCCGTCCGGGGTGAAGGTGACGCAGTTGATCCAGTCGCTGTCCTTCACCGAGCCGGCCTCTACCAGCGTCTCGGCGTTCCAGATCTCCAGGCGCTTCTCCATGCCGGTGCCGGCCGCCAGCAGTTTGCCGTCGGGGGAGAAGGCCAGGGACCGGATGCCGTAAGCGTAGGCGTCGTTGTCTTTGAGCAGTTCGCCGGTGTCGGCCTTCAGGAACTGCAGCTCGGCCCCGCCCACGGCCAGGAGGCCGGAGGGGGAAACGGCCAGCGCCTTTATGTCGCCGATCTCCGGGGTGAGGGTCTTGTCCAGCGAGCAGTCGGGGCAGGAGAATACCTTTATGGTGGCGTCGTCGGAGCCGGAGAACAGGAACCGGCCGTCGGCCGAGAAGGCCAGGGCGTTCACCGGCGCGGTATGCTTGGCCGAAGAGGCCGGCGCGTCGCAGTCCGCTATCTTCCAGATCTTTACGGATTTGTCCCAGGAGGCGGAGGCGAAAACGTCCCCGTCCGGGTCGAAAGCCAGGGCGCGCACGTCGCCGTCGTGGGCCTTTATGGACTGGATCTCTATCCCGTCGGGGATGGACCAGAGCCGCACGGTATTGTCCTCGCCGCCGGTGGCCAGGAATTTGCCGCAGGGCGAGAAAGCCAGGCTCAGCACGCCGTCGGCGTGGCCGGTCAGAGTCTTTATCAGCACGGTTTCGTTCATATGATCCCCCCAATAATCCCGTTGAGAGCATAATTTATATAATTTATGGACAACATGCAAAAGCAACGCGTCCGGAACAGTGTAAAAGCCTCCATCAAAGACGGGGTGGCTTGGGCCGCGATGAGAGCTCTAATCCCCTTGTCCGCTTGCCTTTAAGGCCCAGGCCCGGGGGGGAACTATGGTCCTTGCGCTTTGCCTCCCCTTGTGGTATAAAAATAGGGACGGCCCCGCGGCCGGAGCGTATTCTTGACCAGGAGACCATAATGAAAAATATCCTAGCTGCCCTCATAGCTTTAAGTTTTGTGCCGGCCGCCTCCGCTGCCGGGGGGGCCATCAGCGACCTCGGTCCCACCAAGGGCGTGGCCGTGCCCGAGGCCTCCGTAGAGGCCGCGGCGACGGAGCAGATGCCCGACATAGACCTGTTCCGCTACTTCGGTTATGCCGAGGCGCCGAAGTCGGCCGAGCTCGCTCCCGCCGGCCTGAAAGGCCTGGCTGACGTCGTCTTCTCGGTCAACCTGGCCCCGCTCAAGAACGTCTACCTTAAACCCGCCGTTACCTTTACCACCGGCGCCGGCACCAAGGTGCATGTCAGCGGCACCAAGGCCGCCAACTGCCCCAACGGCGGCAACTCCTGCGCCGACAAGGAAAAGTTCTTCCTGGTGCTGACCACCAGCAAGGACCAGAGCTTCTTCGTGCGGGCGATGGACGTGGTCAACTGGGGCATCTTCATGAGCGGCTCCAAGACCGTCACCATAGACGGCGAGAAATACGTCATTAAAGCCTACGCCAACGCTTCCACTCCCGAGAACAGCAAAGTCGAGATCAAGGGGCCCCGCGGCGTGGCGCTGAACTCCACCCTCAAGGCGATAGGCGACGCGGTAGCCGCCAAGGGCGCCGACGTAAAACTGGCCAAGGCTTATAAGCTGGCCTACGGCAACGAGATCGTGCAGGGGCCCCAGGGCGCCCGGTTCACCGACAAGATGCTGGTGCTGATGATCCCGTTCCCGGTGGCCGACGCCTCGTCCTACTACATCTTCCCCGCGGCGGACATGAAGCCCGCGGGCGTCACCTTCCCGACCTTCGAGAAGGGCTACGGCTTCAAGCTGCAGAACGGCAAACTGGATATCTACAGGCTGTAATAAGGACCGTTCCAGAAGAAGGCCGGGCCCGTCGCCCGGCCTTCTTTATTATTTATATAATTACTCTGGACGACAGCCGGGCCGCCCCGCCGCTTTATAAGGAAAAAATGAGCTTTTCAGACGATATCAGGACGGTGTTCGAAAAAGACCCCGCCGCGCGCGGTTTTTTTGAGGTGCTTTTTTGCTACCCGGGCCTGCACGCCGTGTGGCTGTACCGGCCCGCCCATTGGCTCTGGACGCACGGTCTTTATTTTCCGGCCCGCCTGGTTTCCCACCTGGCCCGGTTCTTCACCGGCGTAGAGATCCATCCCGGGGCCAGCATAGGCAAACGTTTCTTCATAGACCACGGCATGGGCGTGGTGATAGGCGAAACCGCCGAGATCGGCGACGACGTGCTGGTATACCAGGGCGTGGTGCTGGGCGGTACCTCCCTGGAGCACAAGAAGCGCCACCCGACGCTGGGCAACGGCGTGGTGGTAGGCGCCGGCGCCATCGTGCTCGGCGCCATCAAGGTGGGGGACCGGTCCCGCATAGGCGCGGCTTCCGTGGTGCTGCAGGACATCCCCGCCGACACCACCGTCTTCGGCGTGCCGGCCCACAGCGCCCGCGGCGGCGCGGGCCGCGCCCAGCTGGACCACAACAAGCTGCCGGACTTCTGCGGCGAGGAGATGCGCCGCGTGCAGGTACAGCTGGACGAACTTAAAAAGGAGCTGGCCAAGAAATGAACTACGCTCCCGACATGAGCGGCCTTATCGGCCGCACGCCGCTGGTGAGGATAAACCGCATGGCCGCCGGCTCGAAGGCCCTGCTGCTGGCCAAGCTGGAATTTTTTAACCCCTCGTCGAGCGTTAAGGACAGGGCGGCCTACGGCATGCTCAAGGACGCCGAGGACCGGGGCCTGCTGAAGCCCGGCGCGCTGGTGGTGGAGCCCACCAGCGGCAATACCGGCATAGGCCTGGCCTGGCTGTGCGCCATACGCGGCTACCGCCTGGTGCTTACCATGCCCGAAACCATGAGCATGGAGCGCCGCAGGATCCTGCACGGTTTCGGGGCCAAGATGGTGCTGACCCCCGGGGCCGCCGGCATGGCCGGCGCGGTGGCCAGGGCCGAAGAAATAGTGGCCGCCACGCCCGGCGCCTTCATGCCGCGGCAGTTCTCCAACCCGGCCAACCCGGCCATCCACGAGGCTACCACCGCCGCCGAGATCTGGGCCGACACGGAAGGCAAGGTGGACCTGCTGGTGGCCGGCGTGGGGACCGGCGGCACGTTGACCGGCGCAGCGCGCGGCCTAAAAAAACTCAAGCCGGGCGTAAAAATTATCGCCGTCGAACCGGCCGCCTCTCCCATCCTATCCGGCGGCAAAGCCGGCCCCCACCGCATCCAGGGTCTGGGCGCCAATTTTATCCCCGAGGTCCTGGACCGCGGGCTTATAGACGAGATCGTACAGGTTTCTGACGAGGAGGCAGGCGTCATGGCCCGGCGGCTCATGCGGGAGGAAGGAATTTTCGCCGGCATCTCCTCCGGCGCGGCCATGCGGGCCGCCCTGTCGGCCGCGGCCCTGCCCGGCATGGAAGGCAAAACCATAGTGGTCGTGCTGCCCGATACCGGAGAGCGCTACCTGAGCACCTGGCTGTTCGAAGACCTGCCGCCGCAGGGAGCCTCGCACTGATGAAACTCGCCACTCTCTGCTATGTAAAGAAGAACGGCCGCACCCTGATGCTGCACCGCGTCAAGAAACCAGACGACGTGCACGAGGGAAAATGGAACGGGCTCGGCGGCAAGTTCGAGCCGGGCGAGAGCCCCGAGGAGTGCGTTATCAGGGAGATCCGCGAGGAGGCCGGCCTCAGGCTCAGGAAGCCCCGGCTCAAAGGCGTGCTGACCTTCCCCGATTTCACAAAGCAGGAGGATTGGTACGTTTTTGTTTTTACCGCCACGCAGTTTACGGGCCGGCTGATAGACTCCCCGGAAGGCGACCTGGCGTGGATCCCCGACCGCGACCTGCTCAAGCTCAACCTCTGGGAGGGGGACAAGGTGTTCCTGCCGCTGCTCCGGCGGCGCGGGCATTTTTCCGGCAAGTTCCATTACCGGGGCGGCCGGCTTGCAAAATACAGCGTGGAAAAATACTAGCATGAAAAACGATCTGATAATGGGACTGATGAGCGGCACGTCCGCCGACGGGCTTTCCATAGCGCTCTGCCGGCTGGCAGGCCGCTCGCTCGACGTGCTTAAGTTCGGCAACTACCCCTACCCCGCGGCCCTGCAGGCCCGCCTTATAGCGGCCAAGGAGATGCGGGCCCCGGAACTTTCCGCCCTGAATTTCGAACTAGGCCGCCTCTGGGCGGGCATGGTGAAGTCTTTCTGTAAAAAGCACAGGGTAGCCTATCGGAACATCGCCGTCATAGGGTCCCATGGCCAGACGGTCTGGCATTCGCCCGGCGACAGAGGCCACACGCTGCAGATCGGTGAGGCCGCTTTCATAGCCGAGGAGACCGGCCGCCCCGTGGTCTGCGATTTCCGCCCCGCGGACATGGCCGCCGGCGGCGAAGGCGCCCCGCTGATCCCCTTCATGGACGAGTACCTGTTCGGCGCCGGGCGGCCTGTCGCCCTGCAGAATATCGGAGGCGTAGGCAATATCGCTTTCGCGGGCCGGGGCGTTAAGACTTTCGGCTTCGACACGGGGCCAGGCAATTCGCTCATGGACACTGCCGTCTTCGAACTCTCCGGAGGAAAACTCTCTTACGACCGGGACGGGGCGTGGGCGGCCGCGGGAGTCCCGGACCTGCCCAGGGTCGCCGGGCTGCTGGAGGCGCCGTTCTTCGGCCGCCGGCCTCCCAAGTCGCTTGACCGCAGCGAGTTCACCCTGGCTTTCATAAAAAAACATTTCGCCGGAACTTTTAATAAACGCTCCTCGCGGGACCTGCTGGCCTCGCTCAATCTTTTTACAGCCGCTTCGATAGCCCAGGCGTTCAAACGCTTCGCCCCGCGCGGCACTAAAGAACTTATCGTGAGCGGCGGGGGGGCGCTGAACCCCGTGCTGATGGACAACATCGCCGCGCTGCTGCTGCCTTCGGGCGTGCGCGCCAGGTCCATAGCCGAGCTGGGCATACACCCGCTGGCCAAGGAGCCGGCTTGCTTTGCGCTGCTGGCCGCCCTGGCCCTGCGGGGGAAAACTAACCACTGCCCGTCCGCCACCGGGGCGCGCGGGCCGCGGATACTGGGCAAACTCATACGCTGATGGACGGACCCCGCTCCACGCTGGCCCTGCTGCTGAGGGCTTTCAAATACCGCAACTACCGGCTCTTCTTTTCCGGGCAGTGCGTTTCCCTTATAGGCACCTGGATGCAGACCGTGGCGCTGAGCTGGCTGATCTACCGGCTCACCGGCTCGCCGCTGATGCTGGGCATAGCCGGCTTCGCGGCGCAGGCGCCCAGCCTGCTGCTGGCCCCGTTCACCGGCCCGGCGGCGGACCGCTTCGAGCGGCGCCGGATCCTCCTGGTCACGCAGACCCTCTCCATGCTGCCTGCCCTGGGCCTGGCCGCGCTTACCCTGGGCGGTTCGCCCAAGCCCTGGCAGATCATCGCGCTGGCTTCCCTGCTGGGGATCATAAACGCTTTCGACATGCCCGCCCGCCAGTCCTTCATCGTGCAGCTGGTGGAGAAGCGGGAGGACCTGGCCAACGCCATAGCGCTCAATTCCTCCATGTTCAACTCGGCCCGCCTGATCGGCCCTTCTATCGCCGGCGTCTGCATCGCCGCCTTCGGCGAGGGCGTCTGCTTCCTCGTAAACGGGCTGTCCTACCTGGGCGTCATCGCCGCCCTGCTGGCTATGCGCCTGCCGCCTGCGGCCGCCGCGCCGCGCCGCAGCCGCGGCAGTTTTAAAGAAGGTCTTAAGTACGCCGCGGGTTTCCCGCCGATAAAATACCTGCTCCTTATGCTGGCGGTCGGGAGCCTCCTCGGCATGCCCTACGCCGTGCTGATGCCGGCCTACGTGCGGGACATCCTGCACGGCGGGCCACGCACGCTGGGCTTTATTATGGCCGCCGCCGGCGTTGGGGCGCTCACCGGGGCGCTGCGGCTGGCCCTGCTAAAGCACCCGGCGGGGCTGGAACGCCGGATCCCGCTGTTCACCACCGTCTTCGGGCTGGGGCTGGTGGCGTTCTCCTTCTCCGAGCACTTCCTCCTCTCGGCCGTGCTGATAGCCCTGACCGGCTTCGGCATGGTCAGCTTCTTCGCCTCTTCCAATACCGTCATCCAGACGCTGGTGGACGACGACAAGCGCGGCCGCGTGATGGCCCTGCATTCCCTTGCCTTCATGGGCATGGCCCCGCTGGGCAGCCTCCTGGCCGGGGCCGTAGCCTCGCATATCGGCGTAGCGCGCACCATGACGCTCAGCGGGCTGTGCGTGCTGGCCGCCACCCTGGCTTTCGCCTCCAAACTCCGGGAGATCTCCGCCCACGCGGCCCCGGTCTATGACAGGCTGGGGCTGGAAGGGATGGCCGCGGGGGAATTGCAGAGCGCGGAGGCGGAGCGGCCGGTATAAGGCGCAGCCGCGCAATTTTGTAGAATTTAAACAATGGAAAACAGACGCGTCATCTCCGGTGAGATAAAGGCCATCCTCAAGCAGACGTCCCGTACGCTTTACCTGAGCGTCAATATCCTGCCCGAACCGGCGCGCACGCTGATGGGCATGGGCTACCTGCTGTGCCGGGTGATGGATACGGTCGTGGACACCCCCGGGGTGCCGGCTGGAGAGAAACTCGCTATCATCGGCATGATGCGGCATTTGGGCCGCCCCGGCGCCGAAAGCCCGGCCGAAAGGGTGCGCCGGCTGGCCCCGCTGGCCCCGTCGCACGGCGAGCGGGAGCTGCTTCATAAATTCTCCAAGGTGGGAGAGCTTTACGACAAGTTCTCGGCCGAGGACCGCGAATATTTCTCCGCCCTCCTCGCGGGCGTGGCCGACGGCATGGAGACCGACGTGCGCTCTTTCCCCGAGGGGCGGCTCACCGCGCTGAAGACGCCGGCCGAGCTGGAGACCTATTGCGGCCGCATGGGCGGGGCGCCGGGCGTGTTCTGGGCCAGGCTGTACCGCGAGGCCATCCGCCGCGCCGTCCCGGGCGCCGCGCATTTCCCGTCCGAAGCGGACGCCGAGATGATAGGTTCGGCCCTGCAGATGACCAATATCCTCAGAGATATCGCCGCCGACCTGCGCCTCGGGCGCTGCTATCTGCCGCAGGAGGACCTGGCCGCGCGCGGCCTTAAACCGCAGGACCTGCTTTCTCCGGAGGCTATGCCCCGGCTGCGCGAGATAACCGCCCGGTGGGCTTCCTGGGCGGTGGACCGCCTGGACCAGTGCGAAGCTTTCATGACCGCCATCCCCAAGACGGAGCTGGCGCTGCGCGCCGCGGTGATCTGGCCGGTGTACTGGGCCATGGACACGCTGGAGGAGGCCACCCGCGCCAACCTCCTGGACCCGGCGGACCGGCCGCGCATAAAGCGGGGGCGCATCTATTCCACCATCGCCGCCACGCCGCCGCTGCTGCTGAGCAACACGGCCTTCGCCCGCGGCTACAGGTTTCGCAGGGAAACTTTGATCGTGTCTTTGACAGGCGGTAACTACGAGGGGAGGGCTATATGAAAAAGATCGCATTGGTTCTGGCGGCGGCGCTGGCGGCCTGGGGCTGCGCCCGGCAGCTGAACCCGACGGAGAAAGAGGAGGCCCGCAGGGCCGAGCTGGAGCTGCAGTCCGTGATGGACATGGTATCGCGCCGGCAGATCCCGCCGATAGAATTCGAGCTGGGCTCTGCCCGGCTCAAGCCGACCTCTTTCGAGCTGCTCGACAAGATAGCGGAGGTGCTGGTGCACCACAACAAGCTCAAACTCATCGTTTCCGGCCATACCGACGATTCCGGGTCCGAGGAGTTCAACCAGCAGCTCTCGCTGGAGCGGGCCGGGGCCGTGAAACTGTACCTGGCTAAAAAGGGCGTGTATCCGGAGACCGTCAGGGTTTACGGCTACGGCGAGACCCAGCCGGTGCTCAAGGATGATACGGACGAGGCCCGTGCCCTCAACCGGCGCGTGGAGTTCCGCATCACCACCCGCGACTGGGGCACGGTGTACTGAGCGTTCCCCGGCAAATAAAAAAGCCCCGGCGTTCCGGGGCTTTTTTTATTTATGCCGGTCAGGGCTTGTCGCCGTATTCCTCGTCGAACCTTCTGTACTTGTAGGCGAACTTGCCGGGCTTGCCGGAGGGGATGGGGGCTTCGCTCCACTCAAATTCCTTGTCGGCGATGCGCACCAGGCTGCCGGCCACGGCGCCGGCCTTCCGGAGGGCCTTGTCCATGCCGATGGTCCTGAAGATGCGGTGCAGCCGGTCCCAGGAGTCGGGCTGGGCGAAGTTGGTCATCGCGATGAGCTTTTCCACGCCGGCGCCCGCCACCATGAACACGTTTTCGTCGGTGAGCTTTATGGTGAAGCCGCGGGCCGACACCTTGGTCGCGAACCTGACGTTATCGTCGGCGGCCTGGTACAGGTCCTCCGCCTTCAGGGTGGGGAGCAGCTTTATGACCCGGTCGAGCAGCTTTGTCACGCCTTTGCCGGTGGCGGCTGAGATCAGGAAGATCTCGCGCTTCTTGAATTTCTTCTGCAGGAGCTCGTGCACCTTCTCCGCTTCCGGCAGGTCGGACTTGTTGACCACCAGGATGGCGGTCTTTTTGGCCAGCAGCGGATGGTACTCCTTGAGTTCCTTGTCTATCACCCGCACGGCCTTCTCCGGCTTCATGCCGTTGAACCCGGCCGGGTCCACCAGGTGCACCAGCAGCTTGGTGCGCAGGATGTGCTTGAGGAACGTGTCGCCGAGGCCCTTGCCGTCGTGCGCGCCCTCTATCAGCCCGGGGATGTCGGCGGCCGCGAAGCTCTTGCCTTTATGCGTGACCATGCCGATGTTGGGGTTGAGGGTGGTGAAAGGATAGCCCGCTATCTTGGGGCGGGCGGCCGAGACCGCGGCCAGCAGGGTGGACTTGCCCGCGTTGGGAAAGCCCACCAGGCCCACGTCGGCCAGCACGCTGAGCTCCAGCCAGGCTTCGTACTCCTCGCCGGGTTCGCCGTTCTCCGAGATCTTGGGGGCGGTGTTGAAGCGGGTCTTGAAAGCGGTGTTGCCGCGGCCGCCGCGGCCGCCTTTGGCGGCGCAGAAGCGCTGCCCTTCCACTTTCAGGTCGGCCAGCACCACGTCTTCGCGCTTGACCACGGTGCCGAGCGGCACGTAGAGGGTCTTGTCCGAACCGTTGGCGCCGTCGCGGCGGTTGCCGCCGCCCGGGGTGGCGTCCTCCGCGGTGATGTGCGGGTGAAAAGCTATCTCGCGCAGGGTGGTGACGTTGGGAGTGGCGACGAACCAGATGCTGCCGCCCTTGCCGCCGTGGCCGCCGTCCGGGCCGCCGTAGGGGATGTACTTTTCCCTGCGGAAGGAGGAAGCGCCGTTGCCGCCCTTGCCCGCCTTCAGGTATACGTGCGCCGTGTCGATGAACGTGGCGCTGCGCTGTGTCTTTAGCTGGGTCATAATAGTAATAAAAAACCTCCTGAACGCGTTAGCACCCAGGAGGTTCTATCCTTGGTAAAGGTTATTTCGCGGGGGGATAAACGCTGATCTGCTGCTTGCCGCGTTTGGCCCACTCGAATTTCACCACGCCGGTGACGATGGAGAAGAGGGTATCGTCGGAAGCCCTCCTGACGTTCTCGCCCGGGAGGAACTTGGTGCCGCGCTGGCGGACGAGGATCTCGCCCGCGTTGACGGTCTGCATGCCGTAGCGCTTCACGCCAAGGCGTTGGCCATGACTGTCGCGTCCGTTACTGGATGAACCTTGTCCTTTTGTATGCGCCATATTGAACCTCAGTAGTAAAGCGTTGGTGTCGGCCCCTGGGGTCCGCGTCCAACTGCGCCGATCAAGCTAACTGGATGTCTTTAACTTCTATCTCAGTCAGTTCCTGGCGGTGGCCCGAGCCTTTTTCGTAGGCTTTCTTCGTTTTCTTGCGGAAGACGATGATCTTGGGGCCTTTCAGATGCCGGACTATCCGGGCGGTCACTTTAGCGGAAGGAGACTTCGCAGCCGTGGCGTTCTTCTCTTCCTGCGAGGCAGACCACAGTGCTTTGAAGGTCACTTCTTCGCCTTCTTTGACCGTGAGCTTTTCAACCTGCAGGATCTCGCCGGGGACTACCCAGTACTGCTTACCGCCTGTTTCGATTATTGCGTACATAGTATGTATATGATATCAAAAAATTTCGGAACTGGCAAATAGAAAATTCCGGGCCCGCGCTGGGCGGTGGGGGAGGCGAATACAGATTATATCATTTGAAGAGGGGACGCTGATTCCTAAATTCCTAATTCAGTTCCCTGCGAAGTCGTGCGAGGAGGTGTTGCGCGGAATTAGGAATTTAGGAATCAGCGTCCCCTGCCCTGGGCCGTAGGTCCCAGCCGGCGGTGGGTCTTCAGCCACTTACGCGCCCGCTCCTTTTAAGCCATAATCTTACTATGTCGTCTATGCACCTCACGGAGGCTTCAATGTCAAAGAGCAAAAGTTTTTTCCTGGCCGCCGCGGCCATCTTCCTTTTTTCGGCCGGCCTCAGCGCCGCCGATAACGTCCTGCTGGCCCTGCGCGCCGCGCCGGCCCAGGGCGAGGCCATAAAGACCGCCGAACTGCTGGCGCCCGCCACCGCCCAGGCCCCCGTGACCGAGCTTCAGGCCGGGGATTTTGACGCGCTCAGCGCCGTCAACGACCCGCTCTACCGGGAAGGGTCCAAAGAATTCCTGAAAGAGTCTCTCAAGCGGGACGAGATCAAGGCGCAGGAGCGCGCCGTCAAGCCCGCGCTGCGCGACGCCCCCGCCGACATCGCCGTGCCCGCGGCTCCCGCCGCGAAGCCGGTCTTCAAGAAATTCAAGGTCAAGAAGCCGGTGCACGCCGACCCGCTCGAAGTTAAAGACACGCTCTGAGCCCCGCCGCCGTCCCGCCTGAATGCCGCGCCCGCGCGCGGCATTTTTGCTTTCGGCTCGGCATAATTCATAGAATTAAGCGGTAGCAGCCGGAGGAATAAATGATAAATGAGATAACAGAACCCTTTACGCAGCCTATCCTGGAACTGTGGGCGAAGTTCTCGCACTACGCCCCCAAACTCGTGGCGGCTTTCGCCTTCGTGCTGTTCGGGCTGTTCGCCGCCCGCATCATCAGCTCCCTGCTGGAGCGCTTCCTGCACAAGATAAAGCTGGACTCCTATACCAGCCAGGTGGGCATCAACGAGCTGCTTATCCGCTTCGGTTTCGGCAAGTCCTTCTCCAACGTCATCGCCTTCCTGACCTACTGGGCCCTGCTGCTGGTGTTCTTCGTCACCGCGTCCAATATCCTCAATCTGACGGTGATCTCCGAGATCCTGCAGCGCTTCGTCGACTTCCTGCCGCGCATCGTGGCCGCCATCTTCATCGGCTTCGGCGGCCTCCTGTTCGCCCGCTTCATCGCGGACGTGGTGAAGAACGCGGCGGTCTCCAACAACCTGCGGGGCGGCAGGTCGCTCTCCAAGATGGTGCATTTCGTGGTGGTGGTCCTCACCATCATTACCGCCATAGAGCAGCTCGGCATCCGGATGAAGATGATCATCGGCGGCCTGAACATCCTGTTCGCCTCCATGGGCCTGGCCTTCGCCATCGCCGTCGGCCTGGGCGGCAAGGACATCGCCCACGACGTGATAAAGAGCCTCTTCACCGAGAGTAAAGAAGAGAAATAAGATCTCTCCGCCAAAGAAAAAGCCCCGGGAAAGTTCCCGGGGCTTTTCTTTTTGCGGTAAGGACGCTCAGTCCATGTAGTCCCTGAGCATCTTGCTGCGGCTGGGGTGGCGCAGCTTGCGGATGGCCTTGGCCTCTATCTGGCGCACCCTTTCGCGCGTGACGCGGAAGATCTTGCCCACTTCTTCCAGGGTCCGGGGGTAGCCGGTCTCGATGCCGAAGCGCAGCTTGATGATCTTGGCCTCGCGGTCGGTCAGCGTGTCGAGGATCTTGGTCACCTCGCGGCGGCGCAGCAGGTCCATCGCGGAATGGGACGGCGGCAGGCCGCCCTTGTCCTCGATGAAGTCTTCCAGGTGGGAGTCCTCGTCCTCGCCGATGGGGGTGGACAGGGAGATCGGGTCCTGCATGATCTTCAGGGCGTTCTTCACCTTGTCCATCGAGATGTGCATGTGCTTGGAGTACTCTTCGATGAGCGGGTCGCGGCCGAACTCCTGGCGGTACTTGCGCGTCACCTTCATGAGCTTGCTGACCAGCTCCTTCATGTGCACCGGGATGCGGATGGTGCGGGCCTGGTCGGCGATGGCGCGGTTGATGCTCTGGCGGATCCACCA
>MGUA01000037.1 GCA_001799735.1 Elusimicrobia bacterium GWB2_63_22
GTCGGCCTCGGTGGGCAGCTTGTCCACTATGCGGTGGTAAACCTCCCACAGCTGCCCGGCGGTCTTGCCGGCGTACTTGTGGTTGAAGTAATGGGTGACTTCCTTAAGCAGCGATTCCGTCACCGGGAAGGCCGAGGCGAACACCACGCCGGTCTCCGAGGCCACCGGTTCGGGCAGGGCCCATTTCAGCGGCAGGTAGCTGCCGGTAGTGGTCTTCTTGTAGTAATGGATCAGCGGCAGGCCCGCGTCCTTGAGGGCCAGCACGCCGGCGCCGATGGCCATCTTGAACGTGGAGTCCAGGGCCTTGGCCACGGTGTTGGGCAGGCCGAACTCGGCCTCGATGTCCAGCGAGCCGCGGCGGGCCGAGAGCTTTATGGCCTGGTCCACGGAGTCTATCTTCTCTATGCTGTGGTTGCCCGTCGGGGATTTCACGACGCGGATGATGTTCTTGTCTATCTGCCTGGCGCGCCACTCGCCGGGGATGGGCTCTATCATGTTCTTGCCGGCCAGGATCTCGTCGAGGTTGCCCTCGCGGAACAGCTTGTCCCAGGTGCCCGGCGTGCCGCCGGCTATGCCGGAGATGGCCATCGGGTTGAAGTTGAAGCCGAACTTCTCGGCGAAGGAGGCCTTGTCCGCGGGCAGCGTCGCCGCGGGGAGCGGTACGGGGACACCATGCCGAATGGTGTCCCCCGCTGACGTCTTCAGCGCCCAACCCT
The DNA here is from genome assembly GCA_001799735.1 of Elusimicrobia bacterium GWB2_63_22. Lineage (GTDB taxonomy): Bacteria > Elusimicrobiota > Elusimicrobia > Elusimicrobiales > UBA9959 > UBA9959. The sequence goes on from MGUA01000037.1 coordinate 717, forward strand.
GGTAATACGGGTTAAAGAACTTCCCGCCGTTCTGCGGGAGCTTGCCGTCCCACTTCACGGGGATGCCGAGGGCCGTCATGTTGGCCAGCAGGTCGTTAAGCTCGGTGATGCCGCCGCGCTTGGGGTGGTTGGACGCCAGCACGGTGATGTCCTTCTTGTCCTTAAGCGTGGAGGTGGCGAAGGCGCTCAGCACGCGCTTGGGGCCGCACTCTATGAAAGTGCGCACGCCCTCGGCGTACATGCGCTCTAGCTGCGCGATAAACTCGACGGGGCTGGTCATCTGCTTGATGAGCATGTCGTAGATGCCCTGCGGGTCGGTCGGGAAGAAGTCCGCGGTGACGTTGGACAGGATCTTCATGTCCGCGGCCTTGATCGGGATGTTCTGCAGGAAGTTGCGGTACGGCCCCATGGCGGGCGCCACGATCTCGGAATGGAAGGCGTGGCTCACGGGGATCTCCCCCGCCTCGACGCCCATGGCCTTGAAGTGCTGCACGGCGGCTTCCACGGACTTGGCCTCGCCAGCGATAACGGTCTGCAGCGGGCAGTTCTTGTTGGCGCAGATGACATAGCCGGATATTTTCTTCAGCTCTACATCCACCTTGTCGCAGCCGAGCGCGATGGAGGCCATCTTGCCCGGGTCGGCCACCTGCACGTTGGCCATCTCCTTGGCGCGGCTGGTGACGGCCTTCAGGCCGTTCTCGAAGGTGAAGATGCCGGCCGCGGTGGCGGCGGCGTACTCGCCGAGGCTGTGGCCTATGGCCATGTCCGGCTTTATGCCGAATTCTTTGAACAGGCGGTACATTGCGATGTCGGCCGTCATCATGGACGGCTGGGTGAGCTGGGTCTGCTTGATGGCGGCTTCGCGTTTGGCCAGCTCCTCTTTACCTTCTCCGGGCTTGCTCCAGATAGCCTCGGTCAGGCGGATGCCGATCATTTTCTCGAGGATGCCGTCGGCTTCGTTAAAGGTTTCCTGTACCACCTGGTACTTGGCGGCGAGGTCGCGCATCATATCCACGTACTGCGAGCCCTGGCCGGGGAACAGCAGGCCCACCTTGGCCTGGTTGGTGCCGGTCTTGAAGGTGTAGACGCCTTTCAACTTGAAGTTGAGCGGCGGCTCGGTCCACGTCTCGGCCTTGCCGGTTTTGGCCAGCAGGTCCACTTTCTCCAGCAGGTCCTTCGGGGACTTGGCTACTATGGACACGCCATAGGCGCCCTTGGCCTTCACCATGGAGGGCTGGGCGTACGTCGCCAGCGGGTAGGCTTCGGGCCAGCCTGCGAAGACGGCGGCGGCCTCGTTCTTGGCGTTGCTGATGACGTCGGCGGGAGTATTGCCGGTAAAGGTCACGGCTTCGCCCTGGAGAGCGCTGAAAGGCGCGCGGGGATTCTCGACTATCTCTACGGCGGGCGTCTCCGAGGCGGCGCCGGCCTTAGCGTAGCGCTGATGGTTCGGGCCGGTATACTCTTCCATGGTCACGTGGAAGTTGGTGCCGCCGAAGCCGAAAGACGAGACGTTGGCGCGGCGTATGCCGTTCTTGTTCCAGGGCGCGGCCTTGTCTATGACCTTGAAGAGGTTGAGGTCTATGCCGGGGTTGGGCTTGACGTAATTGATGGAGGTCGGCAGGGTCTTGTTGTAGATGGCGAGGGCGGTCTTGGCTATGGAGACGGCGCCGGCCGCGGCCTTGGAGTGGCCGATCTGGGATTTCACCGAGGTGAGGCCCAGCTTTTTACCGTTGCCCATGTGCGGGCCGAACACTTCGCCCAGCACAGCCACCTCGGCGGCGTCGCCTACCTTGGTGGCGGTGCCGTGGGCTTCCACAAAGTCCACGTCGGCCGGGGAATAGTCCACCCCGGCGAAGGCGTTCTCTATGGCGATCTTCTGGCCTTTGGGGTTGGGGGCGGTGATGCCCTTGCCCTTGCCGTCGGAGGAGGCGCCCACGGAATTGATGAGCGCGTAGATCTTGTCGCCGTCGCGCACCGCGTCGGACAGGCGCTTGAGGATATAGACCGACACGGCCTCGGCCATCACAAAGCCGTTGGCCCGCTCGTCGAAAGAATAGGAGCCTTCGGCCGACAGCGCGCCGATCTTGCAGAACTTTACGAACGCCGGGGGCGACATCATCTCGTCGGCGCCGCCCGCCACCGCCATGTCGAACTTGCCCGCGCGCAGGCCGAGCACCGCGTAGTCGAGCGCCGCCATGGAGGAGGCGCAGGCCGCGTCCATGGTCATGTTGGGGCCGTTGAAATTGAAGACGTTGGCTATGCGGCCGGCCGTCACGTTGCTGAGCTCGCCGGGCATGGTGTCCTCGGTGATCTTGATGATGCCGTTGTCTATGCCTTCCTCGAACTCCTTTATCAGCTCCTCCCGCTTGGCGGCCGGCAGGGAGGCGAAGGAGGCGGTTTTCCTGAGGATGTCCTCGTTGTAGAACTTGTAGACGCGCAGGTCGGTCATTTCCTTGCGCATGGCGCCCATGGCGTTGCCGATCACGGCCGCGGTCATTTTGGGGTCGAAGGGCTTCTTGTCGTAGCCGGAATCCTCCAGGGCCATGCGCACGGCCTCTATGGTCATCTGCTGCAGCCGGGAGATCTGCTCCGCGGTCTGGGGCGGGATCTTGTACCTGATGGAGTCGAACTTGAAGCCTTCTATGAAGCCGCCTATTTTGGAATAGGTCTTGTCCGGAGCCTTGTGGTCTTCCGAGTAATAGAGTTTCCAGTCCCAGCGGTCGGCCGGCACTTCGCCTATGCAGTTGCGGCCTTCCGTGACGTTCTTCCAGAACTGGTCCTTGTTAAGGGCTTTGGGGGCAATGATACCGAGACCGACTATCGCTATTTTTTCATTGTTCATAATCTTGTTGGGCCTCTCTTGGCTATGCTGTTCTATCCCACCCCAATAAAGGGGTTCCCGGGGTTAAAATTTTAGGGGTAAACGGTCAGAATGGGCCGTTTAAGGATGTCATATATATATTCTAGGAAATATGCGGGGAGTTAGGCAACCGCCGCCAGCCGGGTATAGGCTGTGCTGGCGAGGAAAAGCTATAAAAAACAATGCTTTATTGGGGCGGGTATTACCGCAGGGACATCAGGTACAGCACGCCTTTTCGGGAGGAAAGCGGGGTGGAATATTCCGCCTTGTCTATTACACTTAACCGCTGGTCCGGGGTGTAGGAGATGACGGCCTTGTAGCTGTTGATCTTCTGCCATTCCCATTCGCCTATCATCTTGAGCGGTTTCATGGTCTTAAGGTAGGCCATGTTTTTCTGGTAGCTGTGCCAGGCCTCGTAGTCGAAGCCGTTGGCTATCTCCCCCGGGGCCACCCCGGAGGCGGGGCTGGCCGCCAGCGCCCACTTGGCCCCGTTCCAGGCCAGGTAATCCTTCATGCCGGCCCAGCTCAGGCCGGCGCAGGCCAGCAGTACCGCGGCCGCGGCGGCCCTGGAAAATTTTACGCCCTTCGCCGCGAAGACCGCGGCGACGGCGAACCACGGCAGCAGGGTGAGGAGGTAGCGGTCGAAGAACTTGGCCCCCAGCAGCGAAACCCCCAGCTGCAGGGCGGCGACCGCGAAGAGAAAGCGCATGGCCCCGTTGCCGGCCCTCAGGGCCAGGCCGGAGCAGCACATGAGAAAGACGGAGGAGAGCACGGCGGCGGCCGTGGCCAGCGTCCAGAAGACCGGGCTGGCGAACAGGCCCGAAGGCTTCAGCGCGGCGCCGCCCAGCGTCAGCACCCCCAGGCCCGAGCGGGCGATGTTGTTCTCCAGGTAAGGCAGCGGGCCGTTGAGCAGGGCGAAGCCGCCCATTACCGCCAGGGCCAGCCAGGGTCCGGCTCGGTTTATCCTGCAGCGCAGGTCGTTGTGGGCGGAGAACCGGCGCAGGCTGAACAGATAGCCGGCCCCCAGCGGCAGCAGGAACAGTCCGGTCTCGGCCATGGCGGAGAACAGCCGGTAGAAGGAGTCGTTGAGGAGTACCAGCGGTTTTGAAATGTGCCCCAGCGTGGCGGCCGCCACGTAATTCTCCGAGGCCCAGGTCGGGCCGTGCACCTGCGTGAACCACAGGTAGTAGCCGGCCAGGGCCGCTCCGGGCGGCGCCCAGACTCCGGCCAGCTCGCGCCAGCTCCGGCGCCCCTGCAGCAGCAGGACCAGGGTGAAGGCCAGCGGGATGGCCAGCGCCAGCTGGCGCGTCAGGCAGGCGGCGGCGCAGCAGGCTCCCCCCCAGGCCAGGGCCGCGGCGTCGCCGGGGTCGTTGAGCCGCCTGACGTAAAAGTAGACGGCGGCCGTCATCCAGAAGAAATAATGGATGTCGGTCATGAAGGAGTTGGCCAGCAGCAGGTAGAGCGGGTTCAGGGCCAGGGCCAGGCCCGCGGCCAGCTTCTCGAAGCTCCCTACCTCGAACTGGTCCAGGATCTTGACGAACATGAAGAGCGCGGCCGCCGCGACCAGCAGGTTGGCCATGCGCAGCGCCGAGAAGCTGAAGCCGAAGACCTTGGCGGTCAGCGCGCCGGCGAGGATGTGCGGCAGCTGCGTGGAGGAGCCCCAGTCCGAAAGCGTCAGGCGGCCGGTCTCGGCCAGGGCGCGCGCCGCCAGGGCGTAGGCCCAGTCGTCGTTGAGCGGAAAATCGTAAAGCCACGGCGCCAGGGTGGCGGCGAAGCACAGGAAGACCAAAGGAACCACGTATTTTTCTTTGCCCACAGACTTATCCCTTAACCCGCCCATAGTCTACCAAATGCCCGGGGCGGCGGCAATATTCCGAGATTTGCGGCTTTTGCGGTTTTGTCAACCGGGAGCATAAGTATTATAATTCTATGCTTCTCCGCCGACGGCCATAAAACACTGACGCGCGGGACACACTGGAGGTTTAGCGATGGATGTTCTTGCTTTGAGCCGGCTGCAGTTCGCGGTAACCGCGATGTTCCATTTCCTCTTCGTGCCGCTGACGCTCGGCCTGGGCTGGCTGACCGCCTGGTTCGAAACGCGCTACGTCCGCACCGGCGACGCGCAATACCTTTCCATGACCCGCTTCTGGGGCAAGCTGTTCCTCATCAACTTCGCGCTCGGCGTGGTGACCGGCCTTACGATGGAGTTCCAGTTCGGCATGAACTGGGCGGAATATTCCAAATACGTCGGGGACATCTTCGGCGCGCCGCTGGCCATAGAGGCCACGGTGGCCTTCTTCCTGGAATCCACTTTCATCGGCGTCTGGGTGTTCGGCTGGGACCGCATGTCCAAAAGGGCGCACGCCGGCGCCATGTGGATAGTGGCCTTCGCCACCAACATGTCGGCGCTATGGATCCTGCTGGCCAACGGCTGGATGCAGCGTCCCGTCGGCTACGTGCTGCGCAACGGCCGCGCCGAGATGGTGGACTTCATGGCGCTGCTGACCAACCCCTACGGCTGGCTGGAATTCTTCCACACCGTCTTCGCGGGCTGGGTGATCGCCGGGTTTTTTGTGATGGGCGTCTCGGCCTGGCACCTGCTCCGGAAGAACCAGGAGGAGCTGTTTAAAAAATCTTTCGGGACCGGCGCCGTATTCGCGCTGGCCAGCGCCCTGCTGCTCGCCGTGGTGGGCGACCTGAGCGGCGTTAACGCCGCCAGGAACCAGCCGGCCAAGTTCGCGGCGATGGAGTCCGTCTGGGAGACGCAGAGGGCAGCGCCGTACACGCTGCTCTCGCTGCCCAGGCTCAACGGCGAGGGCAACTATTTCGAGGCGCTTAAAGTCCCTTATGCCCTTTCGCTCATGGCTTTCCGCGACCCGCAGGCCGAGGTGAAGGGCCTCAACGATTTTCTGCCCGCCGACAGGCCGCCTGTGCTGCCGGTGTTCCTGAGCTTCAAGGCCATGGTGGCCCTGGGCGGTCTTTTTATCCTGCTGTCCGCCGCCGGGGTCTGGCTGTGGCGCAAGGACCTGCTGCAGCGCTACCCGCTTTTTCTGAAGCTGATGGTGCTGGCCATCCCGCTGCCCTACATCGCCATCCAGCTCGGCTGGATCGTCACGGAGATAGGCCGCCAGCCGTGGGTGGTGTACGGGCTGATGCGCACGGCGGAAGGCGTGTCCAAGTCGGTGACGCCGGCGCAGGTGTGGCTGTCGCTGGGCGGGTTCACGCTTTTCTACACGGCGCTCGGCGTGGTGGACGTCTGGCTCCTCGCCAAATACGCTCGCAAGGGCATGGAAGCCTAGCATCTCCGTCGGGGTGTCACCCTGCCACCCAGACCCGGGAACCGTTGCGCGGTTCCCCCCCGCCCTGGGAAATTAAGGCGGGGGGCCCCCTCCCCAACTGGGTTTCAGGGCGACACCCCGACGGAGACGCAGTTTAATAACAGTTGATCGTGAGGTAACTATGGATTACGCTAAAATTTGGTTCGTGTTCTGGGCGGTACTGTGGACGGGGTATTTCGCGCTGGACGGGTTCGACCTCGGCGTGGGGTTCTCCGGCTGGCTGGCGGCAGACAGCGACGAGGAACGCCGCGGGGTGTTCGCCTCGATAGGGCCTTTCTGGGACGGCAACGAGGTCTGGCTGGTAACGGCCGGCGGCGCCACGTTCGCGGCCTTCCCCCCCGTTTACGCCGGGCTTTTCAGCTGGCTGTACCCCGCGCTGCTGCTCATCCTCTTCTCGCTCATAGCGCGCGGCGTGGCGCTGGAGTTCAGGGGCAAGGTGCAGTCCTCGTCGTGGCGGTCGTTCTGGGAAAGAACGGCGGCCGTCGCCAGTTTCTCCGCCGCCCTGCTGTTCGGCGTGGCTTTCGGCAATCTTTTCCGCGGCCTCGAGATCGGCCCCGACGCCTACTACGGCACTTTCCTGGGCCTGCTCAACCCGTACGCGCTGCTGACCGGCCTGCTCTTCTGCGCTTTCTTCTTCTTCCACGGCCAGCTCTGGCTGGCCTTCAAGGCCCCGCCCGGCGCGGCCGCGCGGGCAGCTAGGCTGGCCTCCAGGGGCTGGTACGTTCTCGCCGGGCTGCTGCTGCTGTTCATAGGCGCGAGCTGGCTGGCGACCGGGCTTTCCGGCAACTTCCTCGTGCGCCCGTCCCTGCTGCTGCTCCCGCTGCTGCTCGTCGTTTCCCTCGCGGCGGCGAAGGTGCTGCTGGCCAGGGGCCTGCCCGGCAAGGCCTTCCTCGCCTCTTTCTCCTCCATCGTCTTTTTCTCGCTGACCGGCTTCGCCGGCCTCTACCCGGACCTCCTGGCCTCCAGGATAGACCCGGCGTTCAGCCTGACCGTCTACAACTCCGCCTCCAGCCCGTACACGCTGAAGCTGATGGCCTGGGTGGTGCTGATCTTCCTCCCGGTGGTGATCGGCTACCAGGCCTGGGTCTACAGGCTTTTCCGGGCCCCGCTTACTGAGGGAGAACTTAAAAAGAGCGGTATGTATTAACAGTTAATTAAAAAACCGCGAAGTATTTGCTAATATAACTGAATTATGAAGATAAAGTTCTGGGGCGCGCGGGGATCTATCCCCGTTTCCGGCAGGCAATACATAAAATACGGGGGCAGCACCACCTGCGTAGAAGTCCGCTCCAAGAAGAACGAACTTATCATAATCGACGCCGGCTCCGGCATCCGCCTGCTCGGCAAGGAACTGCTCAAGAACTCCCGCAATAATTTCAACATGCTGTTCACCCATTCGCATTGGGACCATGTGCTGGGCTTCCCCTTCTTCGCCCCTATCTACAATAAAAAGACCCACATCCGCATCATGGGCTGTTCTTTCTCCTCCGACCCCGTCAGGGAGATCATCGCCAAGACCATGCAGCCGCCCGGCTTCCCCGTAAAATTCGAGGAGATCTCCGCCCGTTTCGAGTTCGCCTCCCTCTGCGTCGGGGGCTGCGAGATCGCCGGCCTGCAGGTGCTGCCGATAGAGCTCAGCCATCCCAACAACGGCCTCGGCTACAAGTTCTCCGAGGGCGGGCGCACCTTCGCTTTCCTTACCGACAACGAGCTGGGCTTCGTGCACCCCGGCGGCAAGAAGCCCGAGGAGTATGTGGCGTTCGCCCGCGGCGCCGACCTGCTGGTCCACGACGCGGACTACCTGCCCGAGGAATACCCGCGCCGCAGGACCTGGGGCCATTCCACCTGGGAGCAGGCGCTGGACCTGGCGCTTAAGGCCGAGGTCCGTTCGCTGGGACTTTTTCATCACAACCAGGACCGCTCCGACGCCGCGGTGGACAGGGTCGTGGCCGAATGCACCCGGCGCGCCCGGAAGGCCGGCTCAAAGCTCAAATGCTTCGCGGTACGGGAAGGCCAGGAAGTGAAATTGTAGATCCGGAGACGCTGCCCCTATGCCTAAATTCAACCTTTATTCAGCCTGGATGGACCCGGTGGTCTACGCCTGGGCCGCGGCTTTCGCCGTAGTGCTGGTCACCCTGGTTTACTGCATACGCAAGTACCTGGAGCTCAAGAACGCCTCTTTCGACGAGGACGAGGCGGCCCTGGACGGGGACCTGGAAGCTTACCCGGCCGAAGCCGCCGCCGAGGCCCAGCCGGAACTTATCCAGCCTGAGCCGCAGCCGGTGCAGCCGGAGCTGGCCGAGGCCGCCGCGGAACCCGACCCCGAACCCGCCCCCGCGCAGGAAGAGTCCCCGGCGCCGGGCAGCCCCGCCGAAAACTTCGTGCGCGGGATCTACGAGGGCATCTCCGACCTGGATACCCGGCTTAAGGGCATAGAGGCCGCCCTCTCCAAGGGCCGCGTTAACGGCGATTTTACCGTAAAATTCCTCGAAGACATCCTGGTTGATATAGACAGCCTGGACAAGGCCAAGCTGAAGGCCCGGCTGGAATACCTGGTCTCGGACCTCAAAAAGTAACTCCAAGGTGAAGACCCTACCTGCCATTCTGCTGGCTCTGGCGCTCGGCTGCGGCCGGGCCTATGGCGGCTTTTTCCCCGACGGGGCGTTCACCGACGACGCGCGGGGCCTCTGCGGAGCACAGTTCCTGAAGGTCCCGCCCTCGGCGCGGTTCGCCGCGCTGGCCGGGGCCGGCCTTACGCTGGAGTGGCGGGATTCGTTCTTCCTTAACCCGGCGGCGGCGCCGGCCGGCGGGAGCGCGGTCTCCGCGTCCTACGAGGCCCTGCTGGAGGGCTCCTCCAGGACCGGCCTGGTGTTCGCCCGCGGCTCCGGCGCGGAAACCTTCTCGGCGGGGCTGCTCTATAATAATTCCTCGCCCGGGCTTGAAAAGTTCGACGGCGCCGGCAACGGTTCCGGCGCGGAGTTCACCGCCTACGACGCGGCGCTGGGCGCCGGCTGGGCCCGGCGGCTGGCCTGGGGCGCCCTGGGCGTCAACCTGAAATATATAAAGTCGCGCCTGGCCGAGGCCTCGGGGGCTTCGGCCGCGCTGGACGCCGGCCTGGTGTTCAGGGAGCCGTCCCCGTCGGCGACAGAGCTGGCCGTGGCCGTAAGGAACTTCGGTCCCCCGCTGAAACTGGGCTCGCAAACAGCGCCGCTGCCGGCCGAACTGTCCGGCGGGCTGAAGTGGAAGTACGCCCCGGACTTCAATATCTTCATCGAGGGGCGCCTGCCCGCGGACCATTCCCCCTACCTGATCTTCGCCGGAGAATGGTTCCTGCGCTCCTCGGCGGCGTCCGGGCTTTTTCTGCGGTCCGGCCTGAACTTCAAGAATTACGACGATCACGGTTTTATGGGCGCTTTCGCCGGCGGCTTCGGGCTCAAGCTCGGCGGCTTTACCGCGGATTACGCTTTTTCCCCCTACGGCGAACTGGGCGCGGCCCACCGCATGACCCTGGGCCTCGCCTGGGGGAGCGCGCCCGCGCCTGCGGCAACAGGCGCTCGCCTGCCCGTTGGCGCGCTGCTGGCGGTGGCCCCGTTCTACGCCGAGAGCGGCGTGACGGAGACCGAGGCCGCGGTGGTGCGCAACCTGGTGGAGTCCGAGCTCGCTAAAACCGGCCGTTTTAAGGTGACGGACAGGTCCCGGGTAGAATTTGTCCTGGCGGAGCAAAAGCTGTCCTACGCCGGGCTCTCCGCTCCCGCGGAGGCAGGCCAGCTGGCCGCGCTCGCCGGCGCCGGGTACGGCGTTTTCGGTTCTGTTTCAAAGGACGCGGCAGGCTACCGTATCGTGGTGGGTTTCGCCGGCCCCGGCGGGACCGTGCTGGCTTCCGAGTCCGCCGTGGCGGCGGAGGATTACCTTTTCAGGGACGCCTCAAGGCGCGTCGTGGCCGGGCTTGCCGGCCGCTGAGTCTTCTTCCCCGCCCAGCAGTTCCCTGAAGCGCCAGGAGTTCCTCACGGTCGGGTCCAGGGTGGCGGCGGCGCGCGCCGACTCGATAGCTTTTTCCCTCTCTCCCAGCTCTTCATAGATCTCGCTGGCCCGCTCGAACAGGGCGGCGTTGCCGGGGTCGTTCTTCATATAGCGTTCCAGCAGCCTGGCTTCCGCCCGCAAACGTTTGCGGAGGGAATTGTCGCCGCCGCGGTAGAGGAGCTCCTTGTAGGCCGAGAAGGCGGCCAGGGCGGCCAACAGCACCAGGTCGTAGGTGATCGCCGAGGACGGCCAGCGCACCAGCACTATGATGTTGGTGATGTAGACGAAGAGCAGGACGAAGGTCCCGACGATAAAGGCGTCGGTGAAAGAGGTGGCGCCCTGCCGGTATTTCCGGTCCTTGCGCTCCAGTATCCAGGCCACGGCCCAGGCGTAGCCTACCGCGAACAGCGTCCCGTAGATTATCACGCCGAACAGCGCCATCTACAGTTTCCGCCTTATGACGCGCAGCATGGCTCCGTGCAGCCGCGGGTTGGCGGCCAGGGTCTGCGAGCCCATGCCCGCCAGGGCCCGCCACGGTTTGCCCGAAAAATCTGTGACCTTGCCGCCGGCCTCCTCCATTATCACCTGGCCCGCGGCCACGTCCCAGGGCTTCAGGCCGAACTCCCAGTAGCCGTCGGTGCGCCCGGCGGCCGCCCAGCACATGTCCAGCGAGGCCACGCCCATGCGGCGCACGTCGTGCGAGCGGCGCATGAACTCCATCAGGAATTCGCAGTAGTAGGCGGCCCTTTCGGCGCGGTCGTAGGGGAAGCCGGTCACCAGCAGGGCCTTGTCTATGGAGGGCACCTTGGAGACGGCGAGCCGGCGGCCGTTCAGGAAGGCCCCTCCGCCCCGGCTGGCCAGGAACAGTTCTTTTCTGAAAGGGTCGTAAACGCCGCCCGCCCTGACCTCGCCGTTCACGGCGAAGCCGATGGACACGGCGGCGGCCGGGAAGCCGTGCGCGTAGTTGGTGGTGCCGTCGAGCGGGTCTATGATCCACATGCGCCCGTTGGGCGTCTCCACCACGTCGCTCTCTTCGGCCATGAAGCCGTCGCCGGGGAAGGCCGCGCGGATCACGCTTATCACCTTCTTCTGCGAGGCCAGGTCGGCCTCGGTGAGCAGGTTGGCCCGGCCTTTGAGGCGGTAGGTTACCTTGCCGAACTTGGCAGACAGGATGGCGCCGCCGGCGAGCGCGGCTTTTTTTATTACCTGGAGTTCTTTCATGTCGTTCCTCTTTTTAGAAGGGCTATGCGCGCGGAGGCCTGCTCGGCCGGGATGGCCGCCTCTATAAAGGAGACCCGGCGCCCGGCCAGCGCGGCGCGGGCCGCCTTTACGAAGCCCGCCCTGAAATGGAAATTCTTTATCAGCCCGCCCGCCAGGGCGACCTTTACCGGCCCAGTCCCCCGCCCCGCGGCCTGCTTTACAAGGGCGGCCAGTTCTTCCTGCGCCCGCGCGGCCAGCCCCGCCGCGTGCGGGTGGCCGTCCAGGGCCAGCCGCAGCAGGTGCCTGGCGTAGGCCGCTGAACGCCCGTGCCCCAGCCTGCCGGCTTCATGCAGGCGGCCGCGCAGCTTCAGGTATTGGCGGCCCAGCCAGCGGCCGGAGCCCGGGTCCCCGGAGACGGGGTTGGCCCCGCCGGTCTGCGTGAAAGCGCCCGGGCGGCCGGTGAACGCCACGGAGCCTGTGCCGGCTATCAGCAGCATGCCGTCCCGGCCGCGGAAGGCGGCGAAATGGGCGGCCTCCGCGTCGGAGATCACGTCTTTAAGGTTGAGTTTGCCCGCCAGCGCCTTGAACAGGAACGGCTTCTTCCAGCCCCGGCTGAAAGCTCCGCGCGTGGCTATCACCAGCGGGGCTTCTTTCCCCCCCGGCCAGCGGGCCAGCAGGAGGGTCAGTTTTTTTGGCAGGCCCCGCAGCGGGGAGGTCTTAAAGCGGGCCTGGCGCAGCAGGCGCGCGCGGGCGTCCAGCGCGGCCACCCTGGTCCAGGTACCGCCCCTGTCTACGCCTATGGCCGCTGGCTGCGGGGCTTTCTTTTTCATGCTGTTTATTGACGACGGGAACAGGGAAATGATAACATATAAACACAACAGCGGTCCTTATGATAAGACAGTCCGACGGCATTAGCCTTTCAGCCATAATAACCCCCGAAAACGTGGTTTTCATTGAAGGCAGCCCTTCTAAAGAGGAGGCTGTGCGCCTGCTCACGGAGAAGATGCTCCCGCAGGTCGGCGGCATCATAAGCCGCAAGGCCCTCTTCGACCGCGTAGCCGAGGTGGAGAAGCTCAACCAGGTGCTGGAGAGCGGTTTCTACATCCCGCACGCCAAGTTCCCCGAGCTCGACGGCTTCCACGCCGTGCTGGGCATCCTCCCCGAAGGCTTCACCGACGCCGTTACCGGCCTTAAGGTCCGGGCCCTGATCCTGCTGCTGTCCCCCCACAAGCCGGCTTTCTTCCAGCGCCACCTCAACATGCTTTCGCTGCTCAGCCAGACCTTCCAGCCCGAACTGATAGACCAGCTCGCCGCGCTTAAAGACCCCGTCGCCGTGCTGGCCCTCATAAAAAGCAAGTAGCGCCGCCCCCCCCCGTTCCTGGTTCCCCGCGCATTCCGTTGGCGCCCTTAAACATATATAATTTACCTTAATGGTCCCCAATCCCAAATTTAAGCAGGTTTTCGTGCTGAGCACGGCCATGCTGAGTTTCATCTCTTTCTGGAAGGCCGCCTCCATAGTGCTGTGCGACTTCGGCTCCAGCGCCTATTACGCCGGCGGCATAGCCATGAACGCCTTCGGCCCCGCTTTCCCCTGGTTCATCATGGGCGTTATGCTGTTCTCGGGCCTGATGCTGGGCGTCTACACCGAGTCCTGCCTGATGTTTACCCGCGGCGGGGTTTACGTGGTGGTGCGCGAGGCCATGGGCAAGGTGATGGCCAAGCTCTCTGTTTCGGCGCTCATCTTCGACTATACGCTGACCGGGCCTATCAGCTCCGTCACGGCCGGCCTCTACCTCGGCAGCCTTCTTGAAAACATCATGCCGCTGCTGCATATAAACTGGCATGTCCCGGCCCGGGCCTTCGCCGTGATCTTCGCGGTGATAGTGACCGCCTATTTCTGGCGGGAGAATATCCGCGGCGTGGAGGAGTCGGCGGACAACAACCTGAAGATCATCGCTTTCGTGACTGTAGTTGCCGTTATCCTTATCAGCTGGGCGGGGATCACCATCTACCACAGGGGTTTCACCCTGCCGCCTTTTGAACCGGTATTTACCGAGAAAGCGCTGGGCTGGACCACGCATTTCCCCTGGCTGAAAGCCGTTGGCGTGATAGGTATTATAATGGCTTTCGGCCATTCCATACTCGCCCTCTCCGGCCTTGAGACTCTGGCCCAGGTCTACCGCGAGATAGAGGACCCCAAGTTCGAGAACCTCAAGAAAGCCGTCATCACCATCTTTATCTTCAGCGTGCTGTTCACCGGCCTGCTTACCTTCATGTCGGCCCTGATCATCCCGGGCGACCTGATAGCCGGCAAATACGCCGACAACCTGCTCTCCGGCCTGGCGCTGGAACTGGACGGCCCGTACTGGGGCCGCCTGGCCATGCAGGTGCTGGTGGTCCTGTCCGGAGTGCTGATGCTGGTGGGTGCGGTCAACACTTCCTTCGTCGGCTCCAACGGGGTGCTCAACCGCGTGGCCGACGACGGCATCCTGCACGACTGGTTCAGGCACCTGCACAATAAATTCGGCACCACGCACCGCATCATCAACCTGGTGGCGATAACCCAGATACTCATAATCCTGATCTCCCGCGGCGACATCTTCCTGCTGGGCGAAGCCTACTCCTTCGGCGTGCTGTGGAGCCTTACCTTCGACACGCTCTCCATGATCATCCTGCGCTTCAGGAAGCAGGATGAGGAGCGGGAATGGAAGTTCCCGTTCAATATCAAGTCCGGCAACGTCTACGTCCCCATAGGCATGGTGGCGATCCTCATGGTGCTGCTGGCGGCCACCGGCATGAACATGCTCACCAAAAAGGTGGCCACCATAGGCGGCGTGCTGTTCACCATGACCTTCTTTACCATCTTCCATATTTCTGAGAAGATGAACGAGAAGAAAGCGCAGCTCTACATGCCCGATGAGGACAACGACGAGAAGATGAATCTGCGCAAGGCTGACGACATCCACACGGTGGTGCCGGAGCTTACCAAGGACCGCCGCGTGCTGGTGCCGGTGCGCAACCCCAACAACCTGCTGCACCTGGCCGCGGTGCTCGAGACCGCCGACGACGACACTACCGACATCATAGTGCTCAGCGCCAAGATCGCCAAGGGCATCCAGTCGGGCGGCGAGACCATGTCCGACGAGGACAGGGAAGTGTTCAGCGCGGTGGTGCTGATGGCCGAGAAATACGGCAAGACCGTCAAGCCCATCTTCGTTTTCTCCAACGACCCGTTCTACTCCATGGCGCAGGTGGCGCAGGCCGCCGGCTGCGACGAGATAGTGATGGGCGTGTCCGGCTCCAGCGGGGCCGAGGTGCAGCTGGAGCGCCTGGCCATGGCCTGGGGCATGCTTAAAAAGCCCGACGCCCCCGCCAAGCCGGTGGTGGCCAAGGTGGTCTGGGAAGGCCGCCAGATGACGTACCAACTTTCATAACAGTCGCGTGAGGGACCTATGGCAATAAGAAGGATCTGCAAATACGGCGAGAAAATACTGGCGAAGAAGACCAAAAAGGTCGACTTCGGAGCGTTCAGGAAGGAACTGCCGGCCCTGCTGGCCGACATGTTCGAGACCATGGATTTTGTGGGCGGCGCCGGCCTGGCCGCCAACCAGGTGGGCCTGGACCTGCGCCTGGCCGTGATCAAGATCCAGCGGGAAGGCGAAGAGCCGCTCTCCATCGTCATCATCAACCCCGAGATCGTGGAGAAGTCCGGCTCCATGTACGAGGAAGAAGGCTGCCTCTCCTTCCCCGGCCTGTTCGCCCGGGTGCGCCGGGCCGCCAAGGTTAAGGTGCGCGCCATCAACGAGAAGGGCCTCCCTATAGAGATCAACGCCGAAGGCCTGTTCGCCAAGGCGCTGCAGCACGAGGTGGACCACCTCGACGGGGTCACCTTCGTGGACCGCCTGCCCCTCATTTCCCGCCTTAAGCTCAAGCCCGCCCTGATGAAGCTGAAGCCCCAGTGGAAGAAGCTCGACGAGAGCAAGATGCCGCCGGAGAAACTTCAACCCTGAATGCAGAAATTACGCGTCGTCTTCCTCGGCACCCCGGAGATCGCCTGCCCGTTCCTTACGCGGACGGCGGCGTCCGGCCACGAGGTGGCGGGCGTGATCTCCCAGCCGGACCGCCCGGTGGGCCGCGGCCTCAAGCTCTGCTGCGCGCCGGTGAACGCGCTGGCCGGGGAACTCTCCCTTACGGCCTATAAGCCCGCCTCTAAGCAGGAACTCCATGCCGTCATCGCCGGCCTCAAGCCGGACCTGGGCGTGGTGGTGGCCTACGGCCGCCTGATCCCCGAGGAGACGCTGGCGCTGGCGCGCTACGGCTTTCTCAACGTGCATTTTTCCCTGCTGCCCAAATACCGCGGCGCCGCGCCGGTGCAGTGGGCGCTCATCAACGGCGAAAAGGTCACAGGCGTCACCCTGTTCTGGCTGGACAAGGGCATGGATACCGGGCCCGTGTTCCTGCGCCGCGAGCTGCCCGTGCTGGAGACCGACGACGCCGCCTCGCTTTTCGCCCGGCTGTCCGCCCTGGGCACGGAGCTGCTGGGCGAAGGGCTGCAGAAGATCTCGGCCGGAGAGCTGGCCAGGGAGCCGCAGTCGGGCGAGCCCTCGGCCGCGCCCAAACTGCTCCCCTCCGCCGCGCGCCTGGTCTTCGACGAGATGCCGGCGCCCGCCATCCTGGGCCGCGTGCGCGGCCTGGCCTGCGGGCCCAGGGCCCGCTTTACCATTCCCTCGCAGGGCCGCCTGCTGACCGTGCAGGTGCTGTCAGCCGGGCCCGCCCCGGAGCCGCCGGCCGCGTCCCTGCCCGGCGCCGTGCTGTCCGTTGAGCCCGGCGGCGGCTTTATTGTAAAATGTGCCTCGGGGGCGCTGCTGGTGAAGACCGTAAAGCCCGAAGGAAAGCGCGAGATGCCCGGCGCGGATTTCCTCAACGGCCTGCGCCTGCGGCCCGGCGACCGGCTGATCTGAAGCTTGCAAGGAGACCATCGTGGGATTCAAAGATTTCTGGCAGCGCCACTTTTCCTCTTCCGACGAGAAGATAGTCAGCCCCGGCTTCGTGCTGCGCGTCGGCAGCGTGGGCCTGGTGCTCTTCTTCCTGACCTATTTCCTGTTCTCCTGGACCATGGAGACCGTCATCCACAACCGCAAAGAGGTCATCGCCCCCGACATCGTGGGTAAGCCCTCTTCCAGCGCCCTGCAGACCCTCTCCGAGATGAACCTGGCGATGAAGATAGAAGGCTACGAATTCAACGAGTCCGTGCCGATAGGCACCGTGCTGCGCCAGGTCCCCGGCGCCGGCTCCACGGTGCGCGAGGGCAAGATCGTGCGCGTCGTTTTCAGCCAGGGCGGCGAGTCCGTCTTCATCCCCAACCTGATAGGCCTGCCGCTCAGGAACGCCGAGCTGCTGCTGCGCCAGCGCCAGCTGATGCTGGGCGAGAAGAGCGAATCCTATTCCCTCAAGGCCGAGAAGGGCACCGTGCTCTCGCAGGACCCCAGGCCGGAGCTGAGCGTCTCCAAGAACGAGATGGTGCATGTGGTGGTCTCCGCCGGCCTGCCCCCCGCGGGCATAGTGATGCTGCCCGACTTCCGCCAGAAGAAGAGCGACGAGGCCCAGCAGTGGGCCTCCCAGTACAACGTGCCGCTGGTGCTCAACGAGGACGCCTCCTCTCTTTTCCCCGGCGGGACGATCATCGACCAGCACCCGCTGCCCGACGTGGTGGTGTCCGCCGGCGCCAAGGTCACCCTTACCGTCAGCTCGCGCAAAGGCTCCGCCTCCTCCGAGAAGGAGTTCCGCGTGCATTACGAGGTGTCGCAGAGCGGCTCCCAGCGCCACATCCGCGTGGTCGCTCTCGGCAAGAGCGGCGACCGCGAGATCTTTAACGGCCTGCGCGACCCCGGCTCCAAGATAGACCTGTCCGTGCCCTACGGCGGCGCGGAGAAGGTCCGCATCTTCGTCAACGGCATCCTCGTAGAGGAGCGCCCGGTCAGATGAAAGCCCCGGCCTTCCCCCTTCCCTCCGGCCGCGCCGAGTTCGTGCCTTCGGTGCTGTCCGCGGATTTCGCCTGCCTGAAAGGCAGCCTGGCCCCGGTCAGGCGGCTGTGCCGCTCGGTGCAGGTGGACGTGATGGACGGGCATTTTGTGCCCAATATCAGCTTCGGCCCCGGCATAGTCTCGGCGGTGGCGCGGGCCGGCGGCCTGCCGGTGGACGCCCACCTGATGGTGGCCGAGCCGCTGCGCTTTATAGACGCTTTCGCCAGGGCCGGTTCCGGCCTGATCACCGTGCACGCCGAAGCCGCGGGCGCGGCCGCCTGCGTCAAAAAGATCAAGGCTCTCGGCCTGCGGGCCGGCCTGGCCCTGCGCCCCAAAACCCCTTTCTCCCGCGTTAAGCCGCTGCTCCGGTCGCTGGACCTGGTGCTGGTGATGACCGTGGAGCCCGGCTTCGGCGGACAGGCCTTCATGGCGGACATGCTCCCCAAGGTCAGCGAGGCCCGCGCGGCTATCGCCCGCTCGGGCAGAAAGATCTGGCTGCAGGTGGACGGCGGCATCGGCGCCGACACCGCCCCCCTGGCCGCGGCCGCCGGGGCGGATTCGCTGGTAGTGGGCAGCGCCCTTTTTTCCGCGCCGGACCCCGCGGCTTTCCTGAAGGCCCTCAGGAAGAAGGTGTAAAGCGCCATGGCTAAAAAAATACTTATAGTCGAAGACGAGGACCTGATAGCCAAGGTCCTGGCCATCAGGCTTGAGGCGCTGGGCTACAAGGTCTTTATAGCGTCGGACGGCGAGGAAGGCCTGGAGGCCGTCAAGAAGCACAAGCCGGACCTGGTGGTGATGGACATAGGCCTGCCTAAGATCGACGGCAACATCCTCTGCGAGCTCATCAAGACCACCGAGGCCACCAAGGGCGTAAAGGTGATCATGCTCACCGGCAAGAAGCTCGTCGGCGACATGGAGAATTCCTTCAAGGCCGGGGCCGAGATCTACGTCAACAAGCCCTACGACTGGGCCCGCCTGCAGGGGCATATAGAGAAGCTCATCGGCCGCTAGGCAGTTCACAAACCCCCTCCGAATATAATATAATAGACGTTCACGCAAATCCGTCCAAGGCGGACGCGTGGCGGATTTTTTTGCCGTCCGAAGGTGCCCCGCACGTTTCACGGCACAGCGGTCGTAACATCAAGGAGGATACTATGGCAGTTGTTCTGAGGCTTCAGAGAATAGGCAAGCGCACCCAGCCGCATTACCGGATCGTCGCTATCGAGAAATCGAGCGGCCCCCACGGCCAGCCGCTGGAAATTGTCGGTCATTATAACCCCAAGGCCGGCAAGGACAAGGAGAAGGTCACCCTCAACTCCGAGAAGTTCGACCGCTGGGTAAAGAACGGCGCGAAGCCTTCCGAGACCGTCGGCTCGCTGGCCGTCAGGGCCCGCAAGGCCGCCGCTGCCTCCGCGCCCGCCGCGGCGAAGTAACGGGACCCGCGATGAAAGACGTACTCATGTACATCATCGGCTCGCTGGTGGAGAACCCGCAGGCCGTTAAAGTGGGCGTTGCGGAAGACGGGGACATCGTGCGCTTCAGGCTCAATGTCGCCTCCTCCGACCGCGGCAAGGTCATCGGCAAGGAAGGGCGCGTCGTGAAAGCGATACGCACCGTGCTGCAGACCGCCGCCGTCAGGCAGAACAAGAAAGTCTACCTGGACATCGATTAGTTTTCTGAAAACTATGCGCGTAGACGCGGTCACGCTTTTTCCCGCGATGATAGATTCGCCGCTTTCGGAAAGCATCGTGGGCCGCGCGCGCACCGAGGGGTTCCTGGAGCTGGGTTTCGCCAACCCCAGGGATTTCACCGAGGACCGGCACCGCACCGTGGACGACAAGCCTTACGGCGGCGGCACCGGGATGGTGATGATGGCCGAGCCCGTGTACAGGGCCCTCAAGCAGCTCAGGAAGAAGGGTTCGTTCGTGATCCTCCTGACGCCCAAGGGCCGGCGCTTCGACCAGTCGGTGGCTCTCGAGCTCTCTAAAAAGAAGCATCTCGTCTTTATCTGCGGGCATTACGAAGGTATAGACGAGCGGGTCACGCCGCTGGCGGACCTGGAGCTCTCGATAGGCGATTACGTGCTGACCGGCGGAGAACCGGCGGCCGTGGCGGTGATAGACGCGGTAACGCGGCTGATCCCGGGCGTGCTCAGAAAGAGCGACGCCACCGTCAACGAGACTTTTACGGACGGACTGCTGGAGGCCCCGCATTACACGCGGCCGGCGGTCTGGAGAGGCAAGACGGTCCCGCCCGAACTGGTAAGCGGCAACCACAAGCTGATCGCCGCCTGGCGGAGCAAACTGGCGGCGGAGCTGACCGGGAAGGCAAGGCCGGACCTGAAGCCCCCGCAGCAGGTTAAGAAGAAAAGCCGCGGCAAAGCGGCGCACTGATTTTGTTCGACAACATTAGGAGGCAGTATGAATAACATCGCTAAGTACCTGGGCATCAAGACCGAGAAATTCGATTTCCAGACCGGCGACACCGTTAAGGTTCACACCAAGGTCGTGGAAGGCGACAGCGAGCGCATCCAGATCTTCGACGGCGTCGTTCTGTCCCGCCGCGGCTCGGGCATTTCCGCGAGCTTCACCGTGCGCAAGATCTCGTACGGCGTGGGCGTGGAGAGGGTCTTCCCCCTTCATTCCCCGCGCATCGAGAAGATCGAGGTGGTGAAGACCGGTAAGGTCCGCCGCGCCAAGATCTATTATCTCCGCAATCTCTCCGGCAAGGCCGCCAGGCTGACCGAAGTGGACAAAGAGGTAACGGTCGCCGTTCCCACGGCCGCCACCGAAGCGCAGCCGCCCGCCGCTAAGTAACCGGCCCGTCCCCGCGCGCCCCAGGGCGCGCGGGGAACTATTTCCAATGAGGAAGCTGCCCTAAAATCGTGCCCCTAAGCAGATTCGACCTCGCTCTGCTGGAAGCCAGGAAACCGGATTTCCTCATAGGAGTGGACGAGGCCGGGCGCGGGCCTTTGGCCGGGCCGGTAACGGCGGCGGCCGCCTGGATCCCCCATTCCGCCCGACTCCTCATCTCCCCCCTGGTCGACGACAGTAAAAAACTTTCCCACGCCCGCCGTGAGAAGGCGCTGCGCCTCATGCTCGCCTCCGGCGTCAGGTTCGGTTTCGGCTTCGCCTCCCCGGGCGAGATAGACCGGGTCAACATCCTGGAAGCAACTTTCAACGCCATGTCCGCCGCCGTCAGGCGGCTTTTATCCGCCACCGGCGCGGCGCCCGGGCGCGCGCTGCTGCTCGTCGACGGGCCGCACCGCATAAAGCGCCTGGACGGCTGCCTGCAGGAGCCGGTGATCGACGGCGACGCCCGCTCCCTTTCTATCGCCGCCGCCAGCATCTTCGCCAAGGTGCTGCGCGACCGCTGGCTGGCCGTGCTCGACGGGCGCCACCCGGGCTACGGCCTGGCCGGGCATAAAGGCTACGGCACCGCCGCCCACCTTGCGGCGCTCAACCGCCTGGGCCCCTGTCCCGAGCACCGGCTCAGCTTTGCCCCGGTCAGGGCCGCCGCGGGGATCCCGCGGTGAACCTGAAAGGCGCGCAGTACGAGGAGCAGGCCGCTCTTTTTTTAAAGCGGGCGGGCTACGAGGTGGCGGACCGCAACTGGGCCTGCCCCATGGGCGAGCTGGATATAGTCGCCCGCAAGGGGAGCACGCTGGTCTTCGTGGAGGTCAGGGCTCGGTCCAATCCGGGCTACGGCACGCCGGCGGACAGCGTTACCCCGGCCAAGCGGGCCAAACTGGTTAAAACGGCCATGGCCTATATCAAGGCTGAAAAACCGGAAGCCGAAGAGTACCGTTTCGACGTGATAGCGATAGTCCCGGGCAGGGAGCCCGAGCACATTGAGGAAGCCTTTACCGCCGACGGGTTCGGCTTCTTCTGATCAAGGAGTCTTTATAATGGAAGCTTCAGAGATACTCGCGAACGTGGAAAAGACCGCTGGCTGGCTTAAGAAGATAGCCGCGGGGTTCAAACCCGAGACGGCCATCATCGCCGGTTCCGGGCTGGGCGGGGCGCTGCCCCGCCTGGAGGACAAGCTGGCGGTGTCCTACAAGGACATCCCCGGTTTCCCCACCACCACCGTGAAGGGCCACTCCGGCGAGCTGATCTTCGGGCGCATGGGCGGCCGCGACGTGGTTATGATGAAGGGCCGCTTTCACTACTACGAGGGCCGGCCGCTGTCCTTTATCGCCTTCCCGATCCGCGTCCTGCGCGCCCTCGGGGTTAAGAACCTGATCCTGACCGCCGCGGTAGGCTCGCTGAAGCCGGGCATCAAGCCCGGGCAACTGGTGGTGCTTAAGGACCACCTCAACCTGATGGGGTCCAACCCGCTGATGGGCAACTACCACGAGGCCTTCGGCGAGATGTTCCCCGACATGAACGAGCCCTACGACAAGGCGCTGCGCCGCGAGACCGTCAAGCTGGCCCGCAAGGCGCGCGTGCGGGCCGTGGAGGGCGTCTACACGGCCGTGACGGGCCCGTCGTATGAAACGCCCGCCGAAGTGAAGATGTACCGCTCTCTGGGCGGCGACATCGCCGGCATGAGCGTGGTGCCCGAGACCATCACCGCCCGCCAGCTCAAGCTGCGCGTGGCCGGCCTCTGCTGGATCTCCAATTTCTGCAGCGGCATTTCCAAGAAGGTGCTGACCCACGCGGAAGTGCTCGAGCTCGGAGCGAAAGTCTCCGGCAAGATGCAGGCCATCCTGGAAGGCCTGCTCAAGTCCAAAGTCCTTTAAGGAGAACGCCATGAGAATGCTAGACCTGCTGCTGAAGAAACGCTCCGGCCTGGAGATGACCCCTGCCGAGCTGGAATTCATATCCATGGGCGCCGCCGACGGCTCCATCCCCGACTACCAGCTTTCCGCCTGGCTGATGGCCGCCTTCCTCAACGGGCTGACCCCGGCCGAGACCGCAGGTCTTACCCGGGCCATGGCGCTTTCCGGCAAGAAGCTCGACCTCTCGTCGATAAAAGGCATGAAGGTGGACAAGCATTCCACCGGCGGCGTGGGCGACGGCGTCTCCATAGCGCTGGCCCCCGTGGTGGCGGCCTGCGGCGTGGTGGTGCCCATGATGAGCGGCCGCGGCCTGGGCCATACCGGCGGCACGCTGGACAAGCTTGAGGCCATGAAGGGCTTCAATGTGCGCCTGGAACCTTCCTATATAGTCAAGCAGCTCAAGGCCACCGGCCTCTCCATGTTCGGCCAGACGGCGCAGCTGGCGCCCAGCGACAAGAAGCTTTACGCCCTGCGCGACGCCTCGTGCACCGTGGAGGCCCTGCCGTTGATCGTGGCCAGCATCCTTTCCAAGAAATACGCCGAGGACATCACCGGCCTGGTGATGGACGTGAAGTACGGCTCCGGCGCCTTCCTGAAGGACTTCAAGAAGAGCCGCGAGCTGGCGGTGGCCCTGATGAAGACCGCCAAGCTCCTGGGCATCCGCTGCGTGGCCGTGATGACGGCCATGAATGAGCCGCTGGGCCTCGCCATCGGCAACGGCATCGAGACTTCCCAGTCCATAAAGATCCTCGCCGGCGAAAAAGGCCCGGAGGATTTTATGAAGGTCCTCTCCGTCCTCTCCGGCTGGATGATCCACCTGGGCGGCAAGGCCCGCTCGGCGGAAGAAGGCGAAGAGAAGGCCCTGGCCGCCATCGCCGACGGCCGCGCCCTGGAGAAGTACCGCCTGATGGTGAAATGGCAGGGCGCCGACGTGCGCGTGGTGGCCGACCCTGACCGCTACATGCCCAAGGCCCGGCTGGTAAAAGAGATAAAGGCCCGGAAGGCCGGCTTCCTTACCGCCATGGAAGCGCGCACCGTAGGGTTCGCCAGCGTGGCGCTGGGCGGCGGCCGCGCCAAGGCCGAGGACGCCGTGGACTTCGGCGCCGGCTTTATTCTCGAGCGCAAGCCCGGCGACTCCGTGGCGCCCGGCGACGTGATAGCCCGCGCCTACGCGTCCAGCCCGGCCAAGCTGGCCGACGGCGTAAAGATGTTCGAGGCGTCGCTCGCCTACGGGCCGAAGGCGCCCCGCAAAGAGCCGCTGATAAAAGAGATCATAAAGTAAGAGGAGCGAGAATGAAGAACGTTCACGTTTCCAGGCACCCTCTGGTCATGGATAAGATCGCCCGCCTGCGCGACCGGCGCACCAGCGTGGCCGATTTCAGGCGGCTGATGGGCGAGCTGACCATGTTCCTCTCCCACGACGCCCTGCTTAACGCCAAGGTCAAGCGCTCCAAGGTCCGCACGCCGGTAGGCGTGGCCGACGCGCTGCGGCTGGCCCACGACATCGTCTTCGTGGCCATCCTGCGCGCCGGGCTGGGCATGGTGGACGGCCTGGTAAAGATGTACCCCGAGGGGCGGCTGGCCCACATCGGCATCTACCGGGACGAGGAGACGCTTAAGCCGGTGAAGTACTACGTGCGCCTGCCGGAGAACGTGGCCGACAGCCTGGTGGTGATAGCCGACCCGATGCTGGCCACCGGCGGCTCGGCCGTGGAGGCCGTGGAGATCATGAAGAGCCGCGGCGCGAAGAATATCTGCTTTATCTGCATGATAGCGTCCAAGGAAGGCATCAAGCGCCTGGCTGCGGCCCACCCGGAGATGCCGATCTACGTGGGGACCGTGGACGAGCGGCTCAACTCGGACGGCTACATCGTGCCGGGC
Source organism: Elusimicrobia bacterium GWB2_63_22 (assembly GCA_001799735.1). GTDB lineage: Bacteria > Elusimicrobiota > Elusimicrobia > Elusimicrobiales > UBA9959 > UBA9959. The sequence continues at coordinate 24,822 of MGUA01000037.1, forward strand.
CTCGGCGACGCCGGCGACAGGATGTTCGGCACCGCTTAACGCTTCGCCGGGATAAATAAAAAAGGGACAGCCGGCTGTCCCTTTTTTATTTGGCGCGCGCCGTTTACTTCTTGGCGTGCGGGTCCGCGATGCGGACCAGCGTCGGGTAGTCCAGGATCTTTATGGCCTTGATCTCGCGCTTGATGACGTTGCGCTTCTCCAGGTCCGCCAGCGTGCGCACTACGGTCTCGAGCGCCAGGCCGGTGATCTCGGCGATCTCGGTGCGCTTAAGGCCGTGGATGGCCGGGACGGAGGTGTTCTTGCTCTTGAAGGAGACGGCGGTGATGAGGGCTTTGGCCACCTTGGAGCGGGCCGGCTTGTAGGCCGTGTCCTTGACCTTGTACTGCATGCCGCGCATCTCGTTGGCCAGCTTGCGGAGGAAGATCTTGTAGACCTTGGGATGGGTCTCCAGGAAGTGTTCCAGCTTTTTGGTGTCGACGAAGGAGAGCACCGTGTCGCCCATGGTGCGGGCGTTGCAGATGTACTCGTTCTCCGAGAAGAGCGCGATGTGGCCGAAGGTGTCGCCGGGATGGCGGATCCAGTTGATCATCTGCTGGCCCCTGGCGTCGGTAGAGTAGATCTTGGCGCGGCCCTTGCAGACGGTGTAGATGCCCAGCGGCTGCTGGCATTCGTTGTAAATTTCTTCCTCGTCCGTGAATTTGCGGCCGAGCTTGAGCGCGTTCCATTCTTTCTGCGTCTCGGCGTCCAGCCGGACGACGAAACAATTCTGCTTGAAACGGCAGTTCATGCAGTCAGGTGCCTGTTGTTTTGTGAATCTTTCCATTTTTCCCCCACCCGCCTTTGCGGGTTCACTCTATTATAACTTATTTGCCCCCCCGTCGTCATTTGCTAAACTATGGAGGTCCGGAGCGCCGGAACGACCCATGTTAAAGGACCTGAAATCCCTCGGCAAAGAATCCCTGATCTACGGGCTGTCCACCGTGGGCGCCCGCCTGCTCAATTTCATCCTGCTGCCGTTCTACACCCATTACCTGCTGCCGGCCGAGTACGGCATCGTGGCCGCCGTCTTCTCCTATATCGCTTTCCTCAACATCGTCTACCATTACGGCATGGACCAGGCCTACATGCGCCATTACGCCGACCGGGAGAAGGCCTTCCCTTCGGCTTTCGCCTGCCTGGGCGTTACCACGCTGCTGCTGAGCGTGCTGCTCTGCGGCTTCTCCGGCTTCTGGGCCGCGGCTTCCGGCATCGGCGCGGAGTACGGTCGCCTGGTCTGGTACGGCGCGGCCATCCTGCTGCTCGACACCATCACCATCATCCCCTTCGCCGACCTGCGGATGCGCCACCGCCCGCTGCGCTTCGCCGGCATACGCACCGCCTCTATCGTCGTCAACGTGGCGCTCAACGTGCTGTTCCTGAAATACCTGGGCCTGGGGCTGGAGAGCGTTTTCCTGGCCAACCTGATCTCCTCGGCGGCGGCGGCCCTGCTGCTGGCCCCGGAACTGCTGGCCTTCGCCCCCCGTGTGGATCTGCCCGTCCTGCGCAATCTGCTGGCTTTCGCCCTGCCGCTGCTGCCGGCCGGGCTGGGCTCCATGGCGGTGCAGGTGCTGGACCGCCCTATCATGCTGCACCTGGCCGACACGGCCTCGGTGGGCGTGTACCAGGCCAACTACCGCCTGGGCATCTTTATGATGCTCCTCGTCAGCATGTTCGACCAGGCCTGGCGGCCCTTCTTTATAGAGCGTTCCCACCGCCCCGACGCGCCGCGGATCTTCGCGCGCGTGCTTACTTATTTTGTCTTCGGCGGGCTGTGGGTGTGGCTGGCGCTGTCCTTCTTTATAGGCGACCTCGCCCGGCTGCGGGTGGCCGGCGTGAACCTGATCCACCCCGACTACTGGAGCGGCCTGGGCATAGTGCCGCTGGTGCTGGGCGCCTACCTGCTAAACGGCGTCTATGTAAATTTCCTCGCGCCGGTGATCATCGCCAAGAAGACGGGCGTAATTCTTAGCGTAACTCTGGCCGGCGCCGCGGTCAGCATAGCCGCCAACTTCGCGCTGATCCCGCCTTTCGGCATGTTCGGGGCCGCCTGGGCCGTCTTTATCTCCTACCTGGTCATGGCCGTCATGATCTACCTGCGCGGGCGCAGTTTCTTCCCCGTGCCTTACGAGTTCGGTCGTCTGGCCGGCGCCCTGGCCGCGGCGGGGGTCTGCGCCGTACCTTTCTTGTTCTTCTCGCCGGAAGGCGTGCCCGGGTTGCTGCTGCGCCTGGCCGCCCTGGCCGCTTTCCCGCTCTTGCTCTGGTATACCGGCCTGGTGCTGCCGGAAGAGAAGCTGGCCGCCCTGCGCGCCAAGGTGAAGACCAAGGTGTTCGAAATAAAATAGGGACAGCGCCCTATTTCCACCCCCGCACAGCTTAGCGAATGGGGCAGCGGAAATAGGGCGCTGTCCCTATTTTTCCTGCTGGAGTTTGCCGAAGGCGGCGACGCCGAGGGCGGTGGTGATGAGGCAGAAGAGGGCTATGGCGCCGAGGTCGGTCCATAGGGTGAAGTAACCCTTGCCGAGCATGATGATGCGGAACAGGTCCACGCAGTAGGTGACGGGGTCGAAGAGGCTGATGACTTTTATGTAGGGCGCGGCGCCGGCCAGGTCGAAGAGGGCGCCGCTGAAGAAGAAGAGGGGCCAGGTGAGAAAACTCATGACCAGGCCGAAGCCTTCCATGGACTTCATCCTGGCGCCGATGGTAAGGCCCATGTTGGTGATCATGTAGGAGATAGGGAAAGCCGCCAGCAGGCACAGCAGCACCTGCAGCGGATTCTGCGGCAGTATAAAGAACGCGCCTATCACCAACAGCAGCAGCGTCTCTATGAGCGCGCCCAGCATGCCGCCCAGCGACTTGCCAAAGAACAGCGTGGCGCGCGAGATGGGCGCGGCCAGCACCTCTTTCAGGAAATCCAGCCGCTTGTCCCAGATAATATAGAGCCCGTAGGTGATGGACGTGAACAGGATCACCATGGCCATGATGCCCGGGAAGATGTACTGCTGGTAGGTAAAGCCCGGCACGGGGCTCTGGCCCTCGGCCATGCCCTTGCCCATCACGAACAGGAACAGCAGCGGCGAGATGAGGATGGAGATGATGCGCTCTTTCTCCCGCAAGAAGATCTTGGCTTCGCGCAGCAGCAGGGCATAGACGGCGTTGAAGTTTATCATATCAGCGCCTCGTGCTATGGTTGACGGCGATGCGCTCGAAGATGCCTTCGGCCTTCTCGTCGGCGTCGTCCGTGATCTGCTGCCCCGCGAACTTAAGGAAGACGTCGTCCAGCGTTACGCGGCGCACTTCCACCTCGTCTATCTTGCCGCCGGCGTTGAGCAGGGCCTGCAGGTTGGCGCCCGAGTCCTCGATGCTGATCTTAAATCGGGAATTTTCCTTCTCCACGCTTTTTACAAAGGGCAACGCCCTGACGGCGGCCTCGTCCAGCTCTCCCTTGATGAAGACCAGGTCCTGGCCCACCTTGCGCTTCAAGGCCTCCGGCGTGTCCAGCTCTATGATCTTGCCGCGGTTGATGATGGCTATGCGGTCGGCCAGGCTGTCGGCCTCTTCCATGTAGTGAGTGGTGAGGATGATGGTGGTGTTGTGGGCTTCTTTAAGCTCGCGGATATGGGTCCACACCGCCTTGCGGCTGGCCGGGTCCAGGCCGAGGGTGGGCTCGTCGAGGAAAAGGATCTTCGGGCTGTGGATGAGGCCGCGGGCTATCTCCAGACGCCGCCGCATGCCGCCGGAAAAAGTCTTTACCAGACTTTCGGCCCGGTCGGAAAGCTTTACCAGCGCCAGCATCTGGTCTATCTTGGGGCCGATCTCGCGGCGCGGCATGCCGTAGAGCATGGAGTGCAGGTACAGGTTCTCGCGGGCGGTCAGCAGGTCGTCTACGCTGGGTTCCTGGAAAACTATGCCGATATTGCGGCGCACCGCCAGCGGCTCCTTGTTAATGTCGCGGCCGGCCACCAGCGCCGTGCCCGAAGTCGGGTGCACCAGCGTGGAGAGCATGCTGATGAGCGTGGTCTTGCCGGCGCCGTTGGGCCCCAGCAGGCCGAAGACCTCCCCCTCCGGTATCTCCAGCGAAACGCCGGCCACCGCCGTAACTTCGGCGTAGCGTTTTACCAGGTTGTCGGTCTTTATTGCGGCCATAAGTACAATTCTAGCAAATCCAAAAAAGATCCCCGCCGTAGCGGGGATCTTTTTTACTGCGTTTAAGGCTTTTAGAACAGCAGGCCGAAGCTGGCGGCCACGCCCACCTTGGCTGGTATCTCGCTGTCGTCGAGGGTGGTGCGCTCGCTGGAGACCACGCCCGACACGTCGAAGTGCATGAACAGCATGTTCAGGCCGGTGCCCAGGGTGTAGGCCATCTTGGAGTCCTTCTCGGCGAGGTTCTTCATAATGCCCGCGCGCAGCGGGATATTGAAGGCCTTGCGGTTGAAGATGTTGATCTCCGTGCCCATCGCCAGCTGGCGCGAGTCGAAGCCATTCACCGGGGTCTTGTTCTTGGTGAGGTCCATGTCCAGGGCCAGGGTCCAGAACTTGGCCGGGTTGAGCGCGAAGCCCAGGCGCACCTGGCGGTCCAGGTCGTAGTCGCCGCCCGCGGGCGTGTCGAACGACGGGCTGTTGATGTTGCGCATCACCAGGCCGATCTTGGGGCTGAGCGGGGCCTTGGCGTAGGTCTGCTTAACGTCCCACAGCAGGCCCAGGTCGGCCGCGGGCGCCCAGCTGGACTTGCTATTCTCCATCATATCTTTAAAGGCGTCGCCTGTCTCGGAGTTCTGCATGAACTGGAAGGTGTTGGAGGCCAGCCGGCCGTTGATCATCTTGAGGTTGGCTCCCAGCGAGAGGCCGTGCATCCACTTGTCCAGGTTCCAGGCGTAACCGGCGGCTATCTCGGTGAACGAGCCCGCGGCCAACGTCAGGTTGGAGGTGTTGTCGGCGTAGCTGCCGCCGGTCAGCGCCCCGGCCACCACGGGCGCGGCGCTATCGGCGTACTGTGTTATGGTACTCGCCGCGTCGGTCAGCTGGCTGGCGGCTATGCTGTTGGTAAAAGCATAGTTTGCCAGCGCGTTGGCGAGGTCGGTGTTGTTCGCGATGGATGCGCCGCAGCCACCCGCGCCGCAGAGCAGCTGCGGGAGGTTATTGGAAGCGCTGAGCGTATCAAGCGCGGTCTTCAGCGTGCTGGCGGCCGCCGCATAGGTGGGGTCTCCGGGAGCGGTAGTGGCCGTACCGGTGAAGTCTATGCTGCTGGAGCTGGTTCCGCCGTTGCCGAGGTTGAGGTTATTGACGTCGATGTACGGGTTTGCGCCCACGGCTGTGAAGTTGTTAACCGAGAGGGCGACCTTGGAGAACTTGAAGTTCACGCCGGCGTTGGCTTCCACCATGGCGCCCTTGCCCGTGTCGTTCATCTCCGCCAGCAACGACATGGTCTTTACGAAGTCGCCTGCCTGCTGGGGAGTAATGGAGCCGCCGGTGCTCTGGGCGTTCTGTACTGCCGTGAGCTGGCTGGCCATATCGCCGATTTCGCTGGCGTTTTTCATTATCCCGCCGGTCATCTCCACGCTGACGCCCACCGGGAGCTCCATGCCGGAGACGTTGGCGCTGCTCTTAACCAGGCCGGCCGGGTTCCAGTACTGGGCTATCGGGCCCTGGGCCACGGCCACAAAGGCGCCGCCCATACCCATAGGCCTGGTGCCTAAAACCTGCCACTGTTCAGCCGACAGCGCGGCAGGAACCGCGATGCAGGACAGTATTATAATTAGTTTCTTCATTTGCCCTCCCATTGGATCACAACCCCGATATTCTAATATATCTTCCGCCGCTTTGCGATAGTCTCCCGGTTACATGTAACCTGGGTTACTTCAGGTTCTTTTCAAAGAAATCCGTGAGGCGGCGCTCGTAGGCGCTGCCGGCGCGGTACCAGTTCTCGCCGTGGCCGGCGCCTTTTACCAGCCACAGCTCGGCGGCCGGGGCGGCGGCCTTTATCCGTTCGGAGTTGGCGGGCGGCACCTGGGTGTCGGCGTCGCCGTGCACCAGCAGTATAGGCGTGGTCAGCCGGGCGGCGCTGGCGGCCGGGTTGATAGAGTTGATATTAACGCCCATGAATAGCAGGCTCCAGGTCTTCATCAGCGCCAGCAGCGGGCGGCGCCAGATGCCCCAGGGCCTGAAAATATAATCCAGCTCTCCCCCCAGCTCGGCGTAAGGCGCGTCCAGCGCGCGGGCGGCAATGGCGGGGTTCTCCGAGAGCAGCACCGTGGCCGCCCCCATGGAGAAGCCGTAGGCGCCGGTCCGGGCGAAGCCGCGGCTCTTAAGATAGGCCGCGGCCGCATCAATGTCGCGCACTTCGCGCGCGCCGCCGGTGGAGAAGAACCCGCCGCTGCGGCCGGTGGCCCTGAAATCGAAATACAGCACGTTAAAGCGCTTGGCCAGAAAGACCGTAAGCCCCAGCACGTCGCTCTTGTCCATCGGGTAGCCGTGGCAGACGATCACCGCCTTCCTGCTGGTCTTATGCGGCAGGAACCAGGCGTCCAGCTGCACGCCGTCGGTGGTCTGGAGTTTTATCTCCTCGGGCTGGAAGCCGAAGTCCTTGGGGTGGTAGGAGCCGACATAGCGCTTGGGATGCGCGTAGAGCCAGAAAAAAATGAAGGACAGCGTAATGTAGGCCAGCGCCGGGTAGAGCAGCAGGCGCCAGCCTATCTTGAAGGCGATGGAATCCATTAGTTTTATTTTCACGCTCAGGCCGGCCGGCCCAGCATCGGGACGAACCGCACCTGGCAGATGGTCCGGCGCTCGGGCCCCGAGGGCTTATTGGTTATCCGCAGCAGGTCCTGCGGCTCCGGGCCCACCGGTATGACCAGGCGGCCGCCGGGTTTAAGTTGCTCCAGCAGGGCGGGCGGCACTTCGGGAGGAGCGCAGGTGACAAGGATAGCGTCGTAGGGCGCGCTCCCGGGCCAGCCCGCAGCGCCGTCGCCGGTCTGGAATTTAATATTGGCGTAGCCGAGCTTTCCGAGTTTCTCCTGCGCGGCGCAAGCCAGCTCAGGCAGCAGCTCCGTGGTATACACTTCGGCGGCCAGTTCGGCCAGCACGGCGGTCTGGTAGCCGGAGCCGGTGCCTATCTCCAGCACGCGCTCGCTCCCCTTCAGGTCCAGCAGCTCGCTCATCAGCGCCACTATGTAAGGCTGCGAAATGGTCTGGCCGGCGGCCAGCGGCAGCGGGTAATCCTCGTAGGCGCGGCTCACCATGTCCTCGGTAACAAAGCAGTGGCGGCACACCTTGTCCATGGCGGCCAGCACCCGCGGGTCTTTTACGCCGCGGGCCTCTATCTGGTCCTTTATCATCGCCCGCCGTATAAAGCCCAGGTAGGCGTCGTACTTGGGGCCGAGAAGTTTGTTGATCACCAGACGCCCTTTTGCACCATGAAGCAGGCGCTGATGGTTTTTATGCCGTAAGTCCTGGCTTTTGCCAGGGCGGCCTCGGATTCGGAGCCGGGCTGCATCCAGACGGTCTTTATGCCGAGCGCGTTGCACTCCTCCACCACTCCCTCGGTGACGCCCGGGTGCACCACGGTGATCACCAGGTCGGGGCGCGCTTCTATTTCGGACAGGCTTTTGTAGATGTTGTTCCCCAGCACAAAGCCGCCTTTCGGGTTGACGCCCTTCACGGGATAGCCGGCCTTCAGCAGGTCGCGGAAGATCTTATGCCCGTACTTGGAGGCGTCGTCGGAGACGCCCACCACCGCGATGAGTTTGTATTCGGATTGGTTCATAATTGGCCAAAGTCGCCGCGCAGGCGCTCTTCCCAGAGCGCCAGCCGGGGGAAATGGTAGATCTCGAGACCGAGGGAGAAGATGACCAGCAGGTAGAAGTCCAGGCGGTAGCCGGTGAGCAGGAACATGATGAGGCCACAGACGGCCGGCAGCTCGCAGACGCCGGCCTTTACCATGGCCTGCACGGTCAGCGCCTTCACCGTTTCCTCCGGGGTCGCCTTCTTTTCCGCGAACTTCCCGGCGGAAAACTTGAGCACGGCCAGCGCCGAGAGGCCGATTATGTAGAGCGCATATTTAACGGCGTAGGCCGCGGGCGGCGCCAGCGGCGGCGTATGCCCCATGGCCCTGACCGCCTCGGCTATGACCGTATAGAAAACGATGGCCCCTGTTATCCCCCCCGCGGCCACAGCCGCGGCGAGATAGGCCTTCTTCATTTTCTCCGGAGTCATTTTACCTTGGTCTCCTGGCCCTTCAGCGCCTTGAGCGCGCGGCCGGCGGCCTTGACCATCGGCTCGGCGGAGATATCCGCCCCGACGGCGCGGCGCATCCACTCGCGCGGGGTGATGGAGCCCTGCACGCACATGCGCTCCATCTCGGTGGCCAGGGTGTGGTCCCGGAAGTATTCCTCGATCTGGAAGGCGATGATATGCCCGAGCGGGTAGTCGGGCAGGTACAGGCCGTGGTTGATCATATGCGAGTAGATGCCCAGCAGCGGGCTGCCCTTGGCGCCGAACACCGGCGCGAAATGGCGGTCCCACACGCCCTTGGCTATCTCGGCCACGGCCTGGCGCAGGTCGGCGGGCTCGGCGTCCTTGTTCTTGTAGAGCCAGCGCCAGACGTTCATGTCCACCAGGGCTACGCCGGCGATCTCGCGGGTGGCCCAGAAGACGTCCATGGTCTTAAGGTGCTCGGCGCTGCCGCCGGGCGTGGAGAGCCCGAGGATGTCCATGTCCCTGTCCTGGAACACAAAGGCGAAGCCCTCGGTGAAAGCCGTGTTCGGCACGCCTTCGAGCAGGGTGTGGTCCACCTTGTAGAGCGAGAACACCTGCTCGGTGCAGTGGCCCAGCTCGTGCATGGCGACGTTGAAGCCCTGGTAGTCCATGCCGCCGGCGGGCACACGGGTGCGCAGGTGCGCTTTCTCGGTGCGCATGGCGGGGCCCCAGGCGTGGCCGGCGCCGCGCGCGGCGTTGACCTCTACCCTGGCCGCCACAAATTCGGCGGTCTCGCTGGCAAAGCCCAGCTTTACCAGGATCTCGGGAATGCCTTTCTGAAAGGCGTCGGCGCTGGGGTACTTGGCCGCGGTGGCCTTGTCGAGCGCCGCGCGGGAGATGCCGGAGCGGGCCTTGAACCCGTCGTACCAGATGTCGAAAGGCTCCAGCGGCCGGCCCAGCCGCGCGGAGATCAGCTCGGCGGCCTGCAGGCCTTCCTTGGCGTCGAGCAGGCCGGTGAACATGGCCTCTACCTGCTCTTCGGGGATCTCGCGGCCCAGCTTGAACTTGCGGTCCATGTGCGTGGGCTCCAGCGGGAAATACGGGTCCTCTTTGAGGTGCGCCTGGAAAATATCCAGCAGGCGCTCGTAGCGGGTGTCGGGCTCGTTGGGGGCCTTGGCGCCGTCGAGGGTGTTGGTCTCCGGGTCCCAGTCATGCTTTTCCGAGTTGATGAACTTGGCCGGGATCTCCTGCGTTATGATGCGCTCCATGATCTTCTGTATCACGCGCTGCCTGTCCAGGCCGTCCTTGTCCGAGTAGAGGCCTTTGAGGAAGTCGCGCAGGCCCCAGTGGGAGATCAGGCGCGGGCCGCCGGGGAAGAGATGGTCGCCGTTGGGCGCGGTGATCCGGGACATGAAGATGTTGTAGGTGTTGATGTAGCCCTCGGCTTCGGAATAGGCCTTTACCAGCTCGCCGTTTATGGCGGAAGGCACCCGGTGCGCGAAGCGCCCGGCCAGGCGGGTGCGGGCCCATTCGTCGCGGGTCCAGGCGGGGCCGTGCTCCAGGCAGGTCTCCAGCGTCTTGGCCGGGAAATTAAGCAGCGCCATGAAGGCGAGCTTGGTGAGGAACAGGTCCTCTATCATGTGCGAGCCGGGCGCGTAGGAGGCGAACATCCTGTCCGCCGGGCCCAGCGGGCCGGTGTCCTCGTCTATCTCGCGGCGCAGTTTAAGCAGCAGGGCCGTAAAGTGGCCGTTGATCTGCTCTATCTTGGCCTCAAAAGAGCGCAGCAGCTTCTCCAGCTCTGGCTCCATCAGGAAATTGGCGTAACAGAAGCGCTTGAAGTCCGACGCGGTGCCGTCCTTGCGGGTATCCCACAGGCGGGCCGTCTGCCGCACGCAGGCGTTTATGCGCTCCGCTTCCGACGGGTATTTCTTCAGCAGCTTCTCTATCGCGGCGTTTACAATTTCTTCCTTTATCATGGTCCCTCTCAGTATTTGTAGAACTCTTCGCCGCCGGGTTCCCGGTGGCTGCAGTCTATCAGCAGAAGCCCGTAGTTGGCCGACTCCGGCGCGGTAAAGTACAGCCAGCCGCCGGAATCCGTCACCGCCTTGGAGGCGTCATTGTCGAACTTCCTGGAATCTATCAGGGTAATGACGGCGGAGGCCTCATGCCCCGGCAGCTCCAGCGCGGGCACGGAGTGGATCTGGTCCGGGGCCAGCCTGGCCGGGGAAGCCGGGTACTTGCCGCCGTTGGTGGCGTAGTACACCTGCAGCTCGGCGCGGAAGCGGGCCAGCGTCTTTTTCGCGGCTTCGGAGAGCCGCGGCGCTTCCTCGCGCTCAACCGCGGCCAGTACATCCCTGCCCAGGGCTTCGCGCACCCTGGCGCTCAGGGCTGCCGCTTCGGCGGCCAGGGCGTCCAGCCGCTCTGGCGGCAGGCTCCAGCCGAACCGCGCCAGGCGGTCCAGGTCGACAGACAGGCGGCGCAGCGGCGACAGGCGCCACTCCGGCAGCGGCGCCGGTACGGGCGCCGTGGACAGCTGCACCGCCGCGGTGGAAGCCTGTACGGGCGCCGTGGCTACGGCAGTCTCCTGCGCGGCGCCGGCGGCCGGGACGGCCAGTACAAGGGCGAGTGCGGTTTTAAGAAGCATGTTAAAGTTTCCAGTTCTCAAGTTCGGGCAGGAACTTGTAGTTGGTCAGGTTGAACTGGATGGGCGTGATCGAGATATAGCCGGCATTCAGCGCGTTGAGGTCGCTGGCCAGGTCCTGGTCTTTCGGCTCATAGTCGCCGGTCATCCAGTAGTAGGTGTTGCCGTGCGGGTCGGTGCGCTTGTCGAACCAGTCGTTAAAGCACGTAAGGCTCTGGCTGGTCACCCGCACGCCTTTAAGCTTGCCGGCGGGTAGGTTGGGCAGGTTGACGTTTAGCAGCGTGCCCTGCGGCACCGCGCGCTTCTTCATCAGGCCGGCCAGTTTTACGGCGAAGGCTGCGGACGGCGCGAAGTCGGGTTTTACAAAGGTGTCCAGCGAAACGGCCATGGACGGAATGCCCAGCAGCGCGCCCTCGGTGGCGCCCGAGACGGTGCCGGAATAGAGGATGTTGTAGCCCTGGTTGCCGCCCAGGTTTATGCCCGAGACCACCAGGTCGGGGCGCTTTTTCATGATCGCCTTGATGCCCAGCTTTACGCAGTCGGCCGGCGTGCCGCTGGCGGCGTAGCCGAAGAACTTGCCGTTGCGCTTGGCCTCGGTCACGCGCAGCGGGTCGGTAATGGTGATAGCGTGCCCTACGGCGCTGCGCTGGGTGTCCGGCGCCACCACCGTCACGTTGCCGACCTTGCGCATGGCGGTGGCCAGCGCGTAAATGCCCTCGGCGTAGATGCCGTCGTCGTTGGTTATGAGTATTTCCATAGTTGTAGTCCGCAGTTCAAAAGTTCAGGGGCCGATTTTCCTCACAGGCGTCCGGGTATTGAGCAGCCGGTGCAGCAGGGCCGCCAGCGCCGCGGTCTTTAGCGGTTTTTCCAGGTATTCCTTCACGTTTGATTCGCGCTTTATCATCTCCGCCGTGGACTGATCCATAAAGCGCCCCGTCATTATGACGATCGGGATATTGCCGGTCTCTTCCCCCTGCAGTTCGTGCACCACCTCGAAGCCGCCGGACTTGGGCAGCATCAGGTCCAGGAGGATCAGGTGCGGGGCAAGGGCCCTGGCCTTCTCCAGGGCTTCCGCCCCGTCCTCGGCCATTGCAACTTTAAAGCCCTCTTTCTCCACTACGATCTGCAGCAGCTCTCTCACGCCCTTGTCGTCGTCCACGATCAGGATGAGCTTATCCGAGGAAGAAGAAAGTTGGTTTTGCATAGTTACCCCTGCTCTATTAAACCAATTTTAAGGCGCGTTTATAAGTATAAAATACGGGGTCAGAGCGGTTCAAGGCTGTACTCCTCGCCGATAAGGTTGCGCCACAGGGCGCGGGGGATGTTGATGTAATCGTCGGACCAGGCGCGCCCTGGCGGAGCTTCTATGTAGGACCAGTCCGGCATAGCCGCCAGGGGCAGTCGGGAAAGGGCCTGCGGCGACTTGGCTACTATCATGGCGCCGGCGCCCAGCGCGCCGAAGTAGGAAGCGTACGGGTGGTTAAAAGGCTGGCTGACGCGGAAAAGGGCCGGCGCCTTAAGGTCGCGGGCCACCCGCGCCGCTTCGGAGATGAGCGCCAGGCTGGCGTTGGACAGGTGCAGTATCACTATGCCGCGGTCACTGGTCTTGCGCAAGTACAGCGCCACGGCCTCGCGGGTAAGGAGATGCGCGGGGATGGAGTCCGACGAGAAAGCGTCCACCACTATCACGTCAAAGGCCCCGTCCGGCTCGTCGGCTATCTTGAACCGCGCGTCGCCCAGCACCGTGCGCGCCCGGGGCTGGCATTCCTGCACGTAGGTAAAATCTCCGCCGGGCCGCGCGGCCAGGCGGGCTACCGCCGGGTCTATCTCAAAGATGGTCAGCTGGTCCGTCGGCCGCAGCAGGCACGCGGTGGCGCCGGCGCCCAGCCCGATAAGGGCCACCCGGCCCGGCTCGCCCGTGCTGAGGCCGGCGAGTACCGCCTCGCCCAGCGCCGTGCGCGGATTGTAATAGGTGAGCGGCTGCCGGGTGAGGCCGGGCCGGGTAAGCTGCGCGCCATGCACCACATTGCAGTGGGTGAGGATGCGGAAGATAGGCGTCTTATGGTCGGCGGGATCGTAGATCTCCCTAGTGCGCAGTATGCCGAAGAAGCTGCGTTCCTGCGTGATGTAGCGCCCCGCCCGGTCCTCTTTGAGGAAGAGCACCAGGAAAGCGACCAGCACCAACCCCGCCAGGCGCCGGGGCCTGGCCCGGTTGAGGAAGATAGCCGCCAGGCAGGCCCAGAACCCGATGAGCATGAGCGTGTGCTGGCCTTGCCCCACCAGCCGCATGGCCCAGGCAGGATCGATCACCCGGAGCAGCACCATCGCCAGCCCCAGCAGGGCCGCGGCCCCGGCCGAGACGGCGGCCAGGCGCGGCAGGCTCCCCTCTACGCGCGGCAGGAACAGCGCCGCCGCCGCCAGGGCGAGAGGGTACTCGTAGACGTTGTTAAAGACCAGCGGCGCCAGCAGGGCCGCGGCCGAGCCGCCCAGCACCCCGCCGAGCGATACGAAAAAATAAAACTCCGTCAGCCGGTCCGCGGCGGGCCGCGAGCGGGCGAGCGCCAGGTGGCATAAGAGGGCGCTTATGAAGAAACCGAAAAGATTGCCGAAAGCCACCGGCACCCATTGGCCCGACAGCAGGTAGGAACCGAGCAGCAGGATAAGCGCGAACGGGTACGCCGCGGCGGCGGCCGGGGCCGCCCTTTCGGCGCGGCGCGAGAAAGCTATGATGAACGTGACCAGGTACAGCGCCAGCGGCACCACCCAGAACAGCGGCGTGGACCCGGCGTTGGTGGAGATCTGCAGCGTTACGCCCAGCACCAGCGCCGACGGCACCGCCGCCGCGCCCAGCCAATACAGCCGCCTGGCCGCGCCCGGCGCCGGGGAAACGGCCCGTTCTTCGGCGGGGCCGGCCGGCGGCCTGGCCAGCAGCACGGTGGCGGCCGCCAGCAGTATAAGGGCGGATACGCCCCAGTAGCCCAGCTGCCAGGCCGCGCTTTGGGCTCTGTTGCCCAGCAGCGGCTCTATCAGCGCCGGGTAGGCCAGCAGGCCGGCCAGGCTGCCCAGGTTGCTGGCCGCGTAAAGATAATAGGGGTCATGTGCGTCGGCCAGGCCCGAGCGCGAATACCAGGCCTGCAGCAGCGGGGCCGTGGCCGAGGCCGCCGCGAACGGCGCGCCCACAGAGACGGCCAGCACCGCCAGCAGCCAGGCGGCGGGGTGTTCGTAATTAGGCGGCCCGAAGGCGCCGCTGACGCGCAGAGGCAGCGCCAGCGCGGCCAGCGCCAGCACGCCGGCGTGCAGCGCGGCCTGCAGGCGCAGGTCTTTCAGGCGCGCCAGCAGGTGGGCGTAAAGGTACCCTATAAGCAGGGCCGCCTGGAAGAACGCCATGGAAGCGTTCCACACCGCCGGCGACCCGCCCAGCAGCGGGGTGGTGAGGCGCGTGAACAGCGGCTGCAGCACAAAGATAAGCCCCGCGCTGCAGAACAGCGTCAGCGCGAAGACCAGGGGTGTTAACCGGCGGGCGAGCGGCTTCATGAGTAAGCCACTATTAAAGCAAAAATCGCCATCGGCCGGCCGCGCTTTCTCCCCCCGCCGCTAAAAGAAAAACCGCCGGAGGGCCGGCGGTTTTTAATGCCCGTTCAGGGGCGGCTTCAACTTTTAACGGCGGAAGTTGCACCAGTAGCCCCATTTCGTGCCGTCGCCGCCGAAATAGGTAGTAGCCGATTTTTCCATGGTCACGTAAACCTCGTTGGGCTGGAAAGGTTTAGTGAGCAGCGCCTGCGCGGAAGGCACGTTGTCGATGAAGATATTGACGTCCACCCCCTTGGTCAGCCCGGTCTGGTAGTAACCCTGCAGGTTCACGTAGTTGGAATACTGGTCCGGGGCGCTGGCAACGGCGTTGCCGGTGGCGTATTTGCCCAGCTCGGGGAACCCGTTCAGCCGGTAGTCGGCCGACACCACTTCCCGCGGCGAGCCGTGCCCGGTGTCCAGGTAGCTCTTGAAATTCTCCAGCGTGACCGAACAGCGCAGCATCATATCGGTGTCGTATTTCTTAGTGGCCCTGTTGTAGGCATAAAGGTGCCCTTCGGCGTAGACGCGCGCTGCGGACGCCGCTTTGTTCTGAACCGGCACCATCACAAATAAAGCGCAGCCGCCGTTCTGGGCTACTGAGGAATTAAGGCGGGGCCGGGTTACGGTAGCGCCGCTCTTGCATATAAAGGAACAAGTGTCGCCCTGTACCGAAGCATACTTGCAGCTTTCCATACCGGCCGGCACCGGGAAGCTTATTTTCTGGCTGGCTGCCAAGTCGGCAGCGTTCAGGCCGCGCACGATGCTGCCGGAATCTCCCCCCAGCAGTTCTTCAAAAGAGGCCTCGCGGGCATAGGCGCCGGTCGCTATAAGCGTTAATACCGCCGCCAGGACTATCAGGTTGAACTTTTTCATTTAATTTCTCCTTTCACTCTCACAGCCGGTTAAGCCGTTGATATAGTCTAGCGGTTAGCGGGCGCGCCGGCCTGAGGCGCAATGCCCAGCGTGCCGGCGTATTAATGCTCAGCCCTTTTACCCTGTCGACTTACGGGCGACCGGGCTACTAAATTGTGGTTTTAGTGATGCTGTGAGTCTCTAGCGTCGGGAGGGGGCTGCGACCTAACCGGGGATTTTTTCGGGAGCGGTGCGCCAGGCTTCGGCGATCTGGCGGGTGCGGGACCGCATCCTTGTGATATGCGGGCCCATTATAAATTCAGTGGGCTTTCCCCCCCCGGCTTACGGCTATAAAGTAAGGGTGGTAGAGGTGCTCTCCCGAAGAGCGCACATTGTACGGATCAAATCCGGTCAGCTCCGCAGCGCTTTGAACTCCGCCCATCTGCCCGCCTCAAATCTTTCATGCAGCGCCGCCAGCGCCAGGTTCTCAGCGTGTCTCAGCTCAAAATTTCGGAGGTCGCGCGGGTAAAAAGCCCCCACCATCATGTCCGCCATCGGCAGCCCTCCAGTTTCGTCCTGCCAGGCGTGAGTTTAGGCTCTTGCTCCCAAGGAGTCCCGCACTTATTAACACCTCCTGTGCGCGGCCGGCCGGTACCCCGGTCCGCCTTCGGCGTCCGTACTCCGCAGAAATTATTCCCCGCGCGCACTGCAACCGAATCGAGCTCATATCTATACAGGCTTTGTCCGCGCTCGCCAGTGGCTGCTGCCACTCGCGGCACGGGCCTGTTGCTGTTATCTATCTTAACTGACTCCGGTGGCACCGTAATTATAAAACACCGCCCCGGCGTCCGCTGCTGCGGCCGCCGCGGCGGTCTTTTCTGTTATTTATTTGTAGCCACCGGGAAAGGCGAAAACCGCGAAGAAAACAAGGAAAGGCCAGGGCGGTAGCGTCTTGCCGCGGGTGGCCGCCGCACCCGCCCTGGCCCGGTCTTACGATTTACCGCCTCATCAGTGCGAACACGCCCCAGCCTAAGTATTCGCGCGTGTAAGCGGCGTAGCGCCCGGGTTCCGAGGTCAGTTTGAGCCGGACATCTTTCGCCAGCTCGTCGTCGGGATTGGCCTCGAGCCAGCGGCGCAGGGTGAGCCATTTAGCCGCCTCGTACCTGTCCCAGCCGTCCTGGTCAGCCAGGACCATTTCTACCACGTCGCAGCCGAGGCGGCCGAAAGACGCGAGAAGTTCCGGAAGCGGGAGGAAGTCGGAGGTGGAGTGGGCAAGACATCCCTTGGCAACATCTTCCGTAGAAGGTAACTGCCTCCAGTAGGGCTCGCCGATGAGGATAATTCCACCAGTGCGCAGGCTCCGCGCCAGAAGTTCGGTAGTACCGGCGACTCCACCGGCGATCCAGGTGGCGCCGAGACAGGCCGCCACACCAACCTTCTCGTCAGAGACGTAGCCCGCGGCATCGCCATGGATGAACTTTAACTTATCGGCCACACCGAGCTCTTTAGCGCGGAGTTTCGCCTGCCCGGTGAATAACTGGCTCATGTCGACACCGGTGCCCGTGATGCCGTGATCGCGGGCCCAGGTGCATAGCATCTCACCGGAACCGCTGCCGAGGTCGAGTACCCGGGTCCCCGATCCCAGACGCAGAGCCGCGCCGAGCGTGGCGAGCTTTTCGGGCGTGAACGGGTTGTGGATGCGGTGAGCGCTTTCAGAGATGTTGAAGATCCGTGGAATGTCCATTGTGGGAGTTTTCTTTTTCATATTATTTCCTTGGTGTATAGGTGGTTGGCCGACAGGCGCGCGTAAAGCGCGCGGCCGCACGAGCTTATGCCCGTGCCGACAAGTGCCGGAGTCCTAACAGTTGATCTGAGTTAAAAAGGAAAGGAGGCCCGGCAACCGCTGTTCATTACAATCTCCACCATAGCAAGCCTCCTGTGTTCGGAAATATTACTGTACTGATATTATACACTATCGCTCCCCTCATCTTTAGGAAGGTTTTCACTTATATTGTTTACCAGCCTTAATGGATATTAATATTTTCGTGATTCATAAGAGTGGTAAAACAGGGCGGAAGCCGGGGAGAATCTGCCCGGAGGGCCGCCCAAACACCAGAGGCGCCAGGCGGCGGGACCCGGGTCAGTTCACCCAATCGCGAGGGACGCGGCCCGATGCGGCGCCTACGGCTTGGCCCGATTCCACCTCGGCCAGCCGCACATTGAGCTCCAGCACGGCGCCGGGCAGCTGCACCATTGCGCCTATCACCAGCAGGTCGGCTCCCAGCATGCTGCCGATGCGCTTGGCGGATTCGGGGTCTATGGCTCCGGCGTTCTGCAGCTTGAGCTCCGAGAGCACCCGCTCTATCTGGTCGCGCTCCACTACTTTAAGTTTTTTCAGGCGTATCAGCTCGTTGGTGAAGCGCCCGGCCACTATATTGCCGTCGGTGGAGCCGCGGCCGTCGGAATAGGAAAACCCGGCCACGGCTATGGTCTTACCCTCTCCGGCATAATCCTTCAGCAGCGCGGAGACCAGCGGGGCGTATTGTTCGGAGACGGCCGCGGCGCCGGCGGTTATGCCCAGCTTGGCTTTTATAGCGTCCTTTATGAGATCGGCCGCTACGGAGTGGCCGTTCTTCTCGGCCAGCGCGAGCGGAGTTCCCTCCTCGCTCTTGCCTTGCAGTTCGATCCAGTGTGATGGACCGGGATCGGGGTTCGCGCCCTTTTCAAGCAGGAATTGCACCATGCTCGTCCGGCCCATTCCGGCCGCGAGATGCAGCGGGGTGGCGCGGAGTCTGGTGCTGGCGTTAATATCGGCGCCGTGCTCTATCAGAAGCCTGGCGGCATCGACCGCGCCGAAGTAGGCCGCGATCTGAAGGGGCGTCTCGTGATTGTAAGATGCGCTGCTCACCCGCTCGTTAGGATCGGCGCCCTGCTTCAGCAGTTCCGCCATGCGGACGGTGTCATTCTGACCCGCGGCACGGTAAAGGGCCGGCGCGCCGCAGGCCGCGGTAAAGGGCAATATCAAGAGAACCCCTATAACTCTTTTAATCATTTTTCCTCCGGGAACGCGACAATGAAATATTATATAAAATGGCCCGCCGGAAGCCCTTTTCCTATCCCAAAAATGTGTAATTCAGACCAGTTGTGAAATAGTGAAAAAAAGCTGCCCGCTTATTTACTAAGTAGGGCAGCTAATTCTAGGCGTTAAATTTGGGGTCCCCGCTTTATCTGTGTCACCTTGGAATATTGAAATCGTATTGAAAACCTCCGGTAGAGTGAATACGTTTCTCGAAAAGTATGTGCGGCCCCTGTTAAATTCCACAAACTTTTCCTCGGTGGCATTTTCAAATTTAACAATTGCCTTGACTCTGCACTGCCAAGGAATGTATCACCTCTCCATTATCGAGGTGGATATGCCTTACTGGAAGAAGATGTATGTCGAGATGACGTCAGCCGAGCGGCGCGACCGGATTGTGGAAATTGTGACGAAGGCTTCCTTGCGGCTGCTGAAAAAGAAACAGGCAGAGGCGGCGGGGCATGGGACCGAGACTCCGTGGGAAAAACTGCAAAAGTTCAACGCCGCGGCAGCCGCGGCGAGGGGCGAAAAAGCGTTTTTTGAAATTTGGGGTGGCTGACGGGATTTGAACCCGCGACCTCGCGTGCCACAGACGCGCGCTCTAACCAGCTGAGCTACAACCACCGTGTAGGCATATTTTAGTTTTTTTGGGGTTGGAAAACAAATGTATAATTTGGGCGGGAGAGTCTATATGATCAGAAAACCTGCCGTGGCCGGTAAATTTTACGAGGGAGACGCCGCTAAGCTCAAGGCTGAAGTCGCCGCTTTTCTCAAGAGCGGGGCGGCCCCCGCCGGCAGGCTGACCGGTTTCCTGGCTCCCCATGCCGGCTACACTTACTCCGGAGCGGCGGCCGGGGCCGCCTTCGCCTGTCTTAAGAACGCGGATATCGACACCCTGGTGATACTGGCCACCGGCCACACCATGGCGCTGGATAAAGGCGCGCTGCCGGCGGAAGGTTCGTTCGAGACCCCGCTCGGCCTGGTGGAGATAGACACCCCCTTCTGTGCCGAGCTGCTTAAGGAGAAAAAACTTTTTGAGACCTCCCCCCGCGCCCACGCCGGCGAGCACGCCGTGGAGGTGCAGTTGCCTTTTCTGCAGGCGCTCAAAGGAGACAAGGTTAAGATAGTTCCCATCCTGTTCAACTCTTCCGACGAGGGACTGCTGCAGGAGGCCGGCCGCGCCATAGGCCGCGCCATGAAAGGCCGCCGTGCGCTGTTCTGCGTTTCCTCCGACCTCAGCCATTACCCGCCCGGCAAGATAGCGGAGCTTTCTGACCGCTCCGTGCTGCTGGCGCTGCGCCAGGCCATGCGCAACTCCAGCCCGGAGTACTTCGGCCTGGCCAACAGCCTGCTGCTCGCCAAGTCCTCCGCGCAGATGGATACTACAGCCTGCGGCCAGGCCGCCATGACGGCGGGCGCCGCCGCCGCGCTGGAGCTGGGGGCCAACGATTTCGAGCTGGCCGTGTACACGCATTCCGGCAAGGTTTCCGGAGACGACAGCGCCGTGGTTGGCTACGGGGCCGGCTTCTTTACCGAGGTTTCCCCCAAGCCCGCTGGCGCGCTGGCGCTGGGCGCTCCCATGAAGAAAGAACTGCTGGCCCTGGCGCGCAGCAGCATAGCCGCCTGCCTTAAAGCCGGAAAGACGCCGGAGCAGGCTCTTAACGCCAGGCCTGAATTCAACCAGCCGGCGGCGGTCTTTGTTACGCTGAATATCGGCGGCCGGCTGCGGGGCTGCATAGGCAGCCTGGAACCGCGCGGCACGCTGGCCGACATGGTGGCGGCCTACGCCGGGGCGGCGGCCTTCGAGGACCCGCGTTTTGCGCCGGTCACGGCGGCCGAGCTGGCCAAGATCACTATAGAGATTTCCGTGCTGTCGCCGCTGGAGCGGGTAGCCGGGCCTGAGGCGGTAAAGAAAGGGGTGCACGGCGTCTATGTCAGCGCCGGGCGGCGCTCCGGCACCTACCTGCCGCAGGTCTGGGAGCATTTCGACAGCCGGGAAGAGTTCCTCACTTCGCTCTGCCAAGAAAAAGCCGGCCTCTCGGCCGGCGCCTGGAAAGAAAAATCCACCGCGTTGTACATCTACACGGTGGATAATTTCTCCGAAGAGTAAACCTGGTTAAAGGGTCTTCAGCAGGTAGAAGAAGCCGAAAGCCGCGGCTCCTACTGCCAGAGCCGCGCCGCCCGTGCCGATCATCAGGAAGGCGAGCAAGCCTATTATTATAGCCGAGAAGATCTGGCTAAAATTGTCTCCGACGAATTTCTTCACTTTTTCGCCCATGGTGGGCTCTTTTTTCTCGGGGGTGGCGGCGGCGGCTGCAGGGGCCGAGGCGGCCGGGATGGCGGCTTTAAGGTCTATGCCCTTCGTCTTGCCGGTGGTCAGGGCGGATGTGTTGCTGACGCCGGCGGCCTGCATTGCCTGCACGGCGGCGGTGTCGTTGCCGGCCGCAGCTTTAAGCTGGTCAAGGGCTTCACCCGCGTAGGCGAACCCCGTCGCCAGTATGAAGCTTCCCAGGATTATGAGGAAAACGGCTTTTGTGTTTTTCATATCCATATTATACGGATTGGGGCTGGTTTTTGAAAGGGCAATCTTTCCTATATCGCCATAGGCCAAAGGACCTATGCCCCTAAAAGGGCATGGGCAGCCGGAAGATTGTATGGTGGACTTACTGCGGGGCTGGGAAAAACGGCGGCAGGAGGCGGAGATTGAGGTTAAAACAGCTTATCCTGCTCCGTTTTGTCCTTATCCGGCTTTTCCTTCCTTTTCCCCAGGTGTTTAACGGCATCCTCCGCCTCGGTTAGGCCGAGGCGGAAGATGTCCACTATCTGGTAGCCGTCTTCCCTAAGCTGCTGGAGTTTTACGTTGTCGTCTTCCGACAGAGAGATGACTATCTGGTAGCGTGGTTTCATTGGTTACCTTCCTTTCCCGGTGTAGGCTAATGCTAATTTTATGCGGTCGGCGCGGGCTATGGTGGCGCCCATTTTACCGTCTTTGATCAGGCCGAGGGTTGCACACATCCAGACTTTGAACTCTTTCTGCAGCATGTACCGTTGAGTGTTCATATCTCCTCCTTGCTTGCGACAAATATAGTATAGCATAGGATAGCATAGTTTGTCAAGGGGTAATTTTCCCCCCTCTGCATAAATGCTTGTAAAACATACACTTTTTTCTCCCCCTCCCTATGAAGGGATGTGTCCCTTCCAGCAAATTTGTCCGCAGACGGTAATTTAAATTGCTAGAATCTCCACATGAAGAGATTGCAATTCACGCCCGGCCGCACTCTGATTTGCGGTATCGTCAACGTTACTCCTGATTCTTTTTCGGACGGCGGCAAGTGGGATTCAACCCAGGCCGCGGTGGCCCACGCTCTTGAACTGGAGGCCCAGGGGGCAGATATGCTGGATATTGGCGGCGAATCCTCCCGCCCCGGCAGCGCCCCTGTCTCCCTTGAAGAAGAAGGAAGGCGGGTTATACCGGTGCTGGAGGCCCTGGCGGGCCGGGTTAAGTTGCCGGTTTCGGTGGATACCTGCAAGCCGGAGCTGGCCATAATGGCCGTAAAGGCCGGGGCGGACATAATTAACGATATAACCGGTTTTACCGATCCTGCCATGCTGGCGGCAGTTGCCGCTACCGGTGCCGGCGCCATTGCCATGCATATGCAGGGCCAGCCGCGCACCATGCAGGCCGCGCCTATATATAAGGAAGTGGTGGGCGAGGTTAAAGCTTTCCTGGCGGCCAGGGCGGCGGCGCTGGCGAAAGCCGGCGTTAAGGACATAATGCTTGACCCCGGCATCGGCTTTGGCAAGACGCTGGAGCATAACCTGGCGCTGATAGCGCGGCTGGGCGAGCTCCGCGCCTTGGGCTACCCGGTGTTCCTCGGCGTATCCCGCAAAAAGTTCATCGGTACCCTGGCCGGCGGCGAGCCGCATGAAAGGCTTGCCGGCACCATAGCGGCCTGCGTGGCCGGGGCCGCCGCCGGCGCCGATATAATACGGGTGCACGACGTGACAGACTGCCGCCGGGCCATGCTGGTGGCCGACGCCATAAGGGCCGCCGGTAGATGAAAGTTTACCTTTCCCTCGGTTCCAACCTCGGCGACAGGTTGGCCAACCTGCAGCGCGCGTTGGCGCTGCTCGGGCGAAGCGGCTGCCGGGTCGTCAGGAAGTCTTCAGTTTACGAGACCGCCCCCCTCTACTATCTCGCCCAGCCCGCTTTCTTCAACCAGGCCGTTGTCTGCGAGACCCGGCTTTCCCCCGAAGGCCTGCTGGCGCTTATAGGGCGCGCGGAGAAGGCGCTCAAGCGCAGCCGCCTGGTAAAGAACGGGCCGCGCACGGCGGACATCGACATCCTTTTTTACGGCGGGCACGTGATAAACGGCCCCGGGCTGCAGGTGCCACACCCCCGCCTGGCCGAGCGCGAGTTTGTGCTGGCCCCGCTGGCCGAAATAGCGCCCGGCCTGCGGCACCCGGTCACCGGGGTAAGCGCGGCCGAGATGCTGGCGGCCCTTAAAGACCTCGGGGGCGCGCGCCGCCTGCCCGCCACTTACGACGAGGCCCAGGCCTGGCTGGCCGCCCTCCCCCCGCCGTCGGCTTCGGCCCATTACTCGCTGGACAAAATAAAGGCCGCCCTCGCCGGGCTGGGCAGGCCTGAAAAACACATGGGCCTGGTGGTACACATAACGGGGTCTACCGGCAAAACCAGCTCCGCCTGCCTGACGGCTGCGGCCCTGACGGCCTGCGGCCACCGTACCGGGCTCTACACCAGCCCGCATCTCACCGGGCCGCGCGAACGCATAAAGCTGGGCGGCGCGGAGATAAGCCGCAAAGATTTTCTCTCTTGCCTGCTGAAAGTGGAGTCTGTCGCCGCCGGGGAGCTTTCTTATTTTGAACTGCTCACCGCTATGGCTTTTCTGTATTTTTCTCAGAAGAAGGCGCGCTTCTCGGTGATAGAGGCCGGGCTGGGCGGACGCCTGGACGCTACCAACGCCGCCGATGGCGCGGTGGCCGGCATCACGTCGGTGAGCCTGGAGCACGCGGCGCTGCTGGGCCCCGGGCTAAAAGATATCGCCGCGCATAAGGCCGGCATCATAAAGGAAGGGAGCTGCGCGCTGGCGGGCCTGCGGATCCCGCCGGCGGCGCTGGCTGTGATCGCAGCCCGGGCGGCCGCCGTTAACGCCGGGCTCGCCAGGCCGTCGCGCTATACCGCCTATCTCGGCCCGCTGGCCAGGCGTGGAGGAAGCTTTCAGGCCGAGAACGGCGCTTTCGCGCTGAGTCTCGCCGCCATGGCCGCCGGGCTGGCCGGGGGAGAGTTCAATCTTAACAAGGCCGCGGCCGCGCTGCCGGGCGCCGTCCCCCCCGGCCGCCTTGAAGCCCTTAAATACAAAGGGCGCGGTTTTATCCTCGACGGGGCGCATAACGCCGAGGGCGTGGCCGCCCTGCTGGCGGAGCCGGCCCTGCTCGGCCGCCGGCTGTACCTGGTGCTGTCCCTCATGGAGGATAAGGCGCTGGGCCTTTTAGTGGGCAAGTTCGCGGCTGTCGCCGAGGGTGTCATCTTCACGCGGGCCTCTTCCTACCGCGCCGCGGACCCCGTAAAATTAAAAGGCCTGCTGCCCGCGTCTTTCGCCGGGCGCGCCGAAGTTGTAGCGGCGCCTGGCAGGGCACTGGCTGCCGCCCTGCGGCTGGCGCCCGCCGGCGCCGTGGTGCTGGCCGCGGGCAGCCTCTACCTCGCCGGGGATATAAAGGCTTTCCTGAAAGGCCGCACCGTCACCCACCCCAAAGAAATGCTGACCAAATAAAAAAGCCGGGGAGTTCTTCCCCGGCTGAAATCTGGAGTGTCCCCACCAGGAATCGAACCTGGATCGCCTGCTTAGAAGGCAGGAGCTCTATCCGTTGAGCTATGGGGACAATTTGTATATTTTACAACAATAACCCGCGGGAACGGTCAGCCCTGCGCTCCCAGCTGGCCGTACCCGGCGGCTATGTCCGCGCCCTTTTCCCGGCGCAGGTGGGCGCGCACGCCTCCCTCCGCCATTGCCGCCTGGAAGGCCTTGGCCTTCTCAAAGCTGCCCGGAGTAAACGGTTTTCCCGAGGGGACCGGGCTGTACAGCGTCAGGTCCACCTTGCAGTTGAGGTCCTTTATCAATGCCAGCAGTTTAGCCGCGTCCTGCGGCGTGTCGTTGACCCCGTCGAAAACTATATAGTCGAAGAGCACCGACCGCTTGGTCCTGTCGCCGTAGTAGCGCGCGGCCCCGATGATCTGCCGCAGGGAATACTTCTTGGCCACGGGCGTCAGCGCTCCCCGCTGTTCCTCGTCGGCGGTTATCAGCGACACCGCCAGCTTTATGGCCAGGTGCGAGTCGGCGAGCTCCCTGATCACAGGCACCACCCCTACCGTGGAGACCGTTATCCTGAATTGCGGAAAATTATAGCCCTTGTTGTCTGAAAGGATCAGGATGCTTCTTTTTACGTCGGCCCAGTTCATGAACGGCTCACCCGAACCGGCGAACTTAAGGCTGTCCAGCGGCCGGCCGGCCTCGCGGCGGCAGGCGGCGAACTGCGCCAGGATCTCCGACGGTTTAAGGTCGCGCTTGAGGCCCGCGGCGCCGGCGGCGCAGAACACGCAGCCGCAGGCACAGCCGGCCTGCGAGGAGACGCAGGCTGCGGCGGCCTCCTTGGTGAACGTTATCACGCTTTCGGCCCTGGCGCCGTCGGCGAAGGTGAAGGCCAGCTTTATCGTCCCGTCGGCGGAAACGCTCTTCTCCACCTTGGGCGCGGGGATAAAATCGTATCTTTCGGCCAGTTTCTGCTTCAGCGCCTCGTCTATGCCGGGCAGCTCGCCGTAGCCGGCGGCGCCCTTCTTGTGCAGCAGGCCGAAGACCCGGTCTATGCGCGAGCCTTTCTCGCCCAGCGCGACCAGCGCCCTGGCCAGCTCCTGCCTGGTAAAATCCCTGAGGTCCGGTTTTGTCATCCTGTAATTATAACTTTTAAGGGGGTTCCGACGGAGGCGGCGCGATTATTATATAATAGGGTTACGATGCGTACCAGAGGGGCGGAGCTAATACTTATATCGCTGCTGTCGCTGGCGGCCGGTTGTTCGGCGCGCTACGGCGACGCCGTCGAGCTGGAGCGCCAGGGCCGCTTTGCGCCTGCCGCCGAAAAGTACAAGGCTTTCGCCCTGGCCAACCCCACGGCGCCCGAGGCGCCCAAGGCGCTGCAGGCCGCGGCCGGCCTCTATGCGCTAAAGCTGGGCGTCTGCCAGGAGTCCAGGCCGCTCTTGGAGCGCCTGGCCCGGGAGTATCCCTCTCATAAAATGCCGGAGGACGTGTTCCGCCGCATCTTCGTCTGCCCCGACTACTTCCCCGCCGGGCCGGGCCTAAAGTGGACCTACGGCGACTCCCAGACGCTGGGCCGCAACGCCAGGCAGGAAGTGATAGTGACCGACCATACCTCCAGGGGCGCGGTCATAAAGAACGCTTTTTACGCCGGTACGTCTCTGGTGAGCAGCCAGAAGAAAACCTACCGCTTCGCGGAGATGGATTTTATAGAGGCCAATGCCGGCGCCGTCACAAAAATACTCCGCTACCCGCTGGAGGCCGGCAAGGCCTGGCCCTCCTCCGCCCCGGAGGGCCGCCTGGAGTTCCTGGTCGAGCAGACCGGCCTGAAGGTAAAGGTGAAGGCCGGGGAGTTTACGGACTGCGTCAAGATCCGCCGCCGAGTGGCGGGCATGCCGTCGTGGATCTACGAATATTACGCCCCCTGGACCGGCAAGGTGCTTACCTCCGTTGGCGGCACCGGCTTCGCGGAGAACAGGGTGACCGAGCTTTTAAAGTATGAAGAAAAAAAGTAAAGAACCGGCTCCCGCCGCGGGCCTTTTCGGGGAGATAACGCCCCCGCCCGCCCCCGCCGTCAAGAGCGGCCTGCTGGCCTTCTCTTATTCCAAGATGTCGCTGTACGAGGAATGCCCCCTCAAGTACAAGTTCAAGTACATCGACAAGATCAAGGAAGAGCCCAAGTTCTACTTCGCCTTCGGATCGGCCATCCACGCGGCGCTGGAGTTCCTCTATTCCGTCCGCAATCCCCCCTTCCCCACCATCGAGGAGGTCTGCGAAGACTTCCGCCGGGAGTGGAACCTTAAGTCCTACCTGGAGAAAGGCTACCGCACCCAGCAGCGCTCCGACGACGATTACCAGAAAGGCCTGCTGATGCTGAAGGCCTACTACGAGCATAACCGCGCGCGCTTCGCCCCGCCGTTCCTGGTGGAGTACGCCACCGACGTGGAGGTGGACGGCCTGCTGGTGCGCACCATCTCCGACCGCATAGAGCACCTGGGCGGCGGCGAGATAACGATCATAGACTACAAGACCGGCAAGGACGTCAAGCGAGAGCCCGCCCAGCTCTACATGTACCAGAAGATTACCGAGATGGACCCGCGCCTGCGGGAGAAGATCGCCGAGACCTACGGTACCCGCGTGGCCGCCGTGAAGATCCGCGAGCTGCTCTACTACCACGTGCCGACCAACAAGGAATACCACTTCGAGCGCGCCGGAGACAAGGAGATAGGCGGCTTCTGGGAGCGCGTGCTGGGCGTGGCCGACAGCATCCGCGGCCTCAAGTTCGACCCCACGCCCGCCGAGCGGGCCTGCTCCTGGTGCGACTACAAATCCCTCTGCCCCGCTTTCTTCGGCGGGCATCCCCATAACGCGGCGCAGCCCGCCGCGGTCCCCGGGGAGAATATAGAAGTGCTGGTGGACCGCTACGGCCGGCTTAAGGAGCGCATGGACGAGCTGCAGGCGCAGCTGGACCAGGTGGCCGACAGCATCGCCCGCGCGGCCAAGGACGGCGCGGAGTATGCCGGCTCCCAGTATACCGCCCGGGTGAAGAAGCAGTCCAAATGGGAGTTCAAGGACCGCGACGCGGTTATAAAGATCCTCAACCAGTTCGACCTGTACAAGGACGCGCTCACGCTGACCCTGACCGGCATAACCAATGTGCTGGAGAGCGCCGGGCTACAGGAGGAGGCCCGCAAAAAGCTCCTCGAGCAGGCCGTTAAAAAGACCGGCCTGGACATCAAAGTGGTCAAGAAAGAAGGCCTGATCTGACCCCGTTATGCCGGAAAAATTCATAATCGTACTCGACCAGGGCAGCTCCAGCTCCCGCGCGCTCGCCTTCGACCTCGACGGCAGCGTCCGCTATAAGGCCCAGCGCAAAGTGGAGCCGGCCTATCCCTCCCCGGGCCGCGCCGAGTACGACGCCGAAAAGCTCTACGCCAGCCAGGCCGACAGCCTCTCCGACGTGCTGGAGAAGCTCCCGGCGGACGCCGAAGTGACCGCGCTCGGCATAGCGGCCCAGCGCTCCACCATCGTGCTCTGGGACAAGGCCACCGGCGCCCCGCTGGCCCCCGCCCTGAGCTGGCAGGACGGCCGCGCCCTGGACCTGCTGGGCAAGATCCCTCTTTCCAATACCCGCATCCACGACCTGACCGGCCTTTACAAGACGCCCTACTACAGCGCCTCCAAGATCGCCTGGTGCCTGGAGAATTACCCGGAAGTTAAAGCGGCCGCGGCGGAAGGGCGCCTGCTGATAGCGCCGGTGGCTACCTACGTCATCTGGCGGCTCTCCGGCGGCAAAGCTTTCGTTACGGATCCTTCCCAGGCCCAGCGCACGCTGCTCTTTAACCTGCGGCGGCTCCGGTGGGAGCCCCGGCTGCTGTCCCTTTTCGGCGTGGACGCGGCGCTGCTGCCTGAAATCAGGCCCAGCATGGGCCGCCTGGGCCACGTAGAGGCGGCCGGGCGCCGCATCCCGGTGACCGCCATGCTGGGCGACCAGCAGGCCGCCATGCTCGGCCTCGGCCTCGAGGCCCCCAACTCCGCCGCGCTCAACTACGGCACCGGCGCCTTCCTCCTGGTCAACACCGGCCGCAAGCCGCTCAAGATCCGCGGCCTGCTCAATTCCTTCGGCTGGCAGGAGGGCCGGGGCAAGAAGAAGATCTGCTACTTCACCGAAAGCACGGTTAACTCCGCCGGCACGGCGCTGGAATGGCTTAAACAGAAATTCGGCATGTTCGAGGATATCGGGGAAGTGGACGGCATGTGCCGCAAGTCCAAAAACCGCCTGCTCTGCCTGCCGGCCATCGGCGGCCTGGGCGCGCCCTACTGGGATTTTACCGCCTTCACCACTTTCGCCGGCTTCTCCCCGCACTCGGACAAATACGACGTGGTGCGCGGCGTCACCGAGGGCATCGCCTACATGGTGGGCGACGCTTTCGACCTGGTAAAGAAGAAGGGCTTCAAGATAGAGGAGCTGAAGGTTTCCGGCGGGCTGTCCAGGATAGACTGGCTGCTGCAGTTCCAGGCCGACATCACCGGCGCCCGCATAGTGCCCCTCGAGGAGTCCGAGGCTACCGCCATGGGCGCCGCCCTGGCCGCGGCGCGCGGGCAGGGGCTGGCCCCCAGCTGGCAGGCCAAGGTTTCCAGCCGCGTCTTCACCCCGCTTATCGGCGAGGAGGAGCGCCATAACCTGCTTAAAGGCTGGCGCCTCTTCGTTAAAAATATCCGCCGCACCAGCCGGGACCTGCGCCGGACCGGCATCCTCCCGCACGTGTAGGGGACGCTCATTCCTAATTCCTAATTACAGGCGCGATAACAGGCAGGCCGCATTCCCATAGGGAAAACGGCCTGCCTTGTTTTTACCGCGTTCGAAAATAATTAGGAATTAGGAATGAGCGTCCCCTGCCTCTATAAAGGCCAGGGCTTCCAGCGCCGCCTTGCAGCCGGTGCCGGCGGCTACCACGGCCTGTTTGTAGCGGGTATCCATCACGTCGCCGGCGGCGTAAACACCGGGGACCGAGGTGGCGGTTTTCTCGTCGGTCACCACGTAGCCGCCCTCGTCCAGCTTCAGCTTGTCCTTTACCAGGCCGGTGGCCGGGGTGTGGCCTATGGCGATAAAGGCCCCGGTCACGTCCAGCCGGCGGATCGCCCCGGTCTTGACGTTCTTAAGGTTTACCGCGGACAGCTTGGCCTCGCCGGTGAACTCCTCGGGGATATGGTCGTAGATGATCTCCACTTTCGGGTTGGCCTTGAGCTTTTCCTGCAGGCGGAAACTGGCGCGCAGCTGGTCCCGGCGGTGCACCAGGTAGACCTTGGCGGCGAACTTGGTGAGGAACAGGGTGTCCTCGGCGGCGGTGTCGCCCCCGCCGATAACGCAGACTTCCTTGCCGCGGTAAAAGAAACCGTCGCAGGTGGCGCAGCCGGACACGCCCTTGCCTTTGTATTTTTCCTCCGAAGGCGTCCCCAGCCAGCGGGCCTGGGCGCCGGTGGCCAGGATCACCGCGTCGGCCGTGTAGTCTTTCCCGCTGCCGGCCTTAAGCCGGAACGGCCGGGCGGACAGGTCCAGCCCGGTGATAGAGTCCTGGAAGACTTTGGCGCCAAGCCGGGTGACCTGACGCAGCATATTGCTCATCAGGTCGGCTCCTACGACGGGGTCCACGAAGCCGGGATAGTTCTCTATCTCCATGGTCTGCAGCAGCTGGCCGCCGGGGGCCATGCCGCCGAAGAGGGCGGTGGATGCCCCGCCGCGCGTGGCGTAGATGGCCGCGGTGAAGCCGGCCGGGCCGGAGCCGATGATGGCTATCTCGAAATGGGAGTCTTGTTCTGTCATTGTATGTTCCTTTTAATCCCGGCGGTACAGGGCCATGGAGGTCGGGGTTTCCCAGAAGGCGGCCTCGTCTACGGGCAGGCCCAGGGCGGCCGCCTGGTCGAAGACCAGCCTGGCCAGCACCTCGGCCGTCGGGTTCTCGTCGGTCAGGTAGCAGGCCTGGCCTTCTTTGGCCAGCACGCCGGCCAGCGGGTCGGCCTTGCACAGGATCACTTTATGGTCCAGGCTGTCGTCCAGCCAGGTCTTTATGGTCTTGCCGAGCAGGGTGAAATCCATCACCATCCTCTCTCCGTTAAGCTCGGCGGCTTTAAGCGTTACCTCCACCACGCCGTTGTGGCCGTGCAGGTTTTCGCATTTGCCGTTATAGTTGAGCAGGCGGTGGCCGTAGGCCAGGTGGAAGGTTTTTTTTATCTTGTGTACGGGCATATCAGTTCGCCTCTGCTTTCTTTATGAA
Source organism: Elusimicrobia bacterium GWB2_63_22 (assembly GCA_001799735.1). GTDB lineage: Bacteria > Elusimicrobiota > Elusimicrobia > Elusimicrobiales > UBA9959 > UBA9959. The sequence continues at coordinate 55,293 of MGUA01000037.1, forward strand.
TTTGCGGACCAGGTTCATCGAGAGGCCGACCACGGTGTCGAAGCGGCCCTCTATCTTCTCTATGAACATGTCGTCCTTGTCCTGCACCGCGTAGGCGCCGGCCTTGTCATGATGTTTAGATGCAAGACCCTTTAATTCGGTTTCAGTGAGTTTCCGGGCCTTGCAGCGGGTGACGTCGTTGCCGGCCAGGAAGAGCCCCTTGTCCAGCCAGACCAGCGCCACGCCGGTGTGCACGGCCTGCCAGGCGCCGTTCTGCCGGCGCAGCAGGCGCAGGGCGTCCTTGTGCCCGGCCGGCTTGCCCAGCACCGAACCCTTGCAGTAGACCAGGGTGTCCGAGCCGAGCACCGGCGAGCCGGGATGCTTCAGGGCCACGCTCAGGGCTTTCTTGTAGGCCAGCTCGCGCACTATCAGGTCCGGCCGCTTGTAGGAGGTAGTCTCCTCGATATGGCTGGGGATGGTCCGGTATTTTATGCCGGCCTGCGCGAGCAGTTCCTTGCGCCGCGGGGATTTGGAGGCCAGTATCAGGGTCTTCATTTTACGAGCTGCTTGTAGACCACGGCGGAAAGGAAGATACCGATGATGCTGGAGATGTTGAACTTGAAGACCAGCCCGCCGGTGAATTCCACCAGGTTCAGGTCCACGGTGGTCGGGTTGAGGCCGGTGTTGATGGCCGTGTTGATGAGGGCGTTCACCTGCCCGGCCGGGAACCACATGTTGAGCAGCTTGCTGATGAACATGCCCAGCAGCGAGCCCACCACTACCACCACTATGACGTGCAGAACGTTTTTCATATTTCCTTTTTTACCCCCGGCGCCTTGTCTTTGGAGATGTTGGTCGTAAAAAGCGTGTTGGCGCCCAGCCAGTCCAGGTAAGCCCCGTCGGCGCCGTCGATCTCGAAGAAGATGGTCTCGGGCACGCTGTACGGGTGATGCTGCTTGACGAACTGCGTGATGTCCTCGCGCAGCGCCCGGCGGGTCTTGATGACGAGCATGATCTCCGAGGACTTTTCTATGCGGTCCTTCCACCAGTACGAGGATTCCACGCCGGGCACGGCCGACACGCAGGCCGCCAGTTTCCCCTCCAGCAGGCCGCTGGTGATGGTCTCGGCGGTCTTCCTGTCCCCGACGGTGACGAAACAGACGTCGTATTGTGTGTTCATAAGTGAAATACTATCAAAAATGCGGTCCGCCTTCCCCCTTAGTAAGGCAGGCCGCAGGCCGAAAATTCCTCGCGCGCGCGGTCCAGGTCCGCCTGGTGCGCCGCCCGCCAGGCCGCGTCCGCGGCGATCTCCCGGGCGTATAATTTCTCGAAGCGCCTGAAGATGTCGCTCTGCCTGTCGTAGAAGGTGCGCTGGTAGCGGTAGACCTCATAAGTGGGCAGGGCGCGGAGGCGGGCGTCGTTGCGCATGGCTTCGCTCATGGGCATGGCGCCCTTGCGCACCCGCGCCATGTCCCGCTCGTAGATAAGCTGGTGGAAATTTTCCTCGTTGATCGCCTTGCGCGCCTTCTCCAGCCAGACGCGCTGGTTCTCCAGCGTCTCCAGCGGGCGCTGGCAGTCCGCGTCCGGCGTGAGCGCCTCTTTGCGGGCCTGCCGCATGGCGTACCTGGAATTTTCCAGCACATAGGAACAGAAGGCGGTCTTCATGGCCTCGGCGTGCCGCTCCCGCCCGAAGTCGGCGTCCACCAGGTTTATCTCCAGGGCCAGCCGGGCCTGGAAGATGGCGCCCAGCTCCTCCTCCTCGGAAATTATCTCCTCCAGCCCGGTCTCCTTGTAGACGCGGTAGATGTGCGCGGCCCGCGCCAGGGCCAGGGCCAGCAGCAGGTCGGAGCTCTTGTATTCCTCCGGCAGCAGGACCTTGCCGGTGTTGAGCGAGAACTTGTGGCAGAGGCCCGTGCTGTTGGAATACTCGAAACGCACCGGGTTCTTGTAAAGGAACTTCATCAGCTGCTTGCCCTGCCGCGTGCCCTGAATGATGTCGAAGGCGCGCTCCAGGGAGGGCTCCGTGGTAAGGCGGATATCCTTGCGGCTGCCCGCGCAGGCGGCGGCGAGCAGGCAGGCGGGCAGGAGCAGCAGCAGTCTGGTTCTCATTTCTTGAAGAGGCCCTTAAGCAGTTTGTCGGCGGCCGGAGCCAGCTTGTTGACGGCTTTCTTCACGGCCGGCTGCTCCGCGATGGATTTCATGTCGGCTTTCACGGAGGGCTCGGCGAAGGTGCCCTTCACGTACATGCCCAGCGGGGCGCTCATGCGGATGCCGCTGCCCTGCTTCAGGGTGGTGTTGATCTTCATGTCCAACTTCTCTCCCGGCAGGTTGATCGTGCCGGAGGAGGCCACGTCGGCGACGCCGGAGAGCATAACGGACTTGTTTATCTTCATCAGGCCTTTCAGGAAGAAGTAGTCCCCCTCTATGGACTGGAACTCGATATTGTTGAAGTCGGGCAGGCGCAGCGCCTTTGCGAGCCCGGAGCTTTTCTGCAGGACCAGCAGCGGGTAGAGCGCCACCTTGGCGGCCTTGTACTTGCCGGCCAGGGCGTACAGCTGGGAGAACTTGCCGGGCCCCGCCGTGAACGTGGCCTCGCCGTCGAGGGACTTGAGGTCTTCGGAAATGTTCACCAGGTCCAGGCTGGCCGTAACCCGGCCGCAGCGGAAATTGGGATGCTCCACCGCGCCGATCTCGGCCTTGCCCGCCACGTCCAGGTAGAACTGCGGCGCGGCGGCGGTTTTCCCCCCGGCGGTCCCGGCGCCGGCGGCCGCGGCGGGCAGGTCCTTCAGGACCAGCCGGGCCAGCTTCAGCGTGAACGAGGCTTTCGGGTGGGTCATCAGGTCGCGGGCCGTGAAGGAGGCTTTCAGGTCTTCGCCGTCCAGCCGACCCTCCAGCGCTTTAGAGGAGGCCGAATCTTTAGTGAACTCCACCGTCCCGGTAAGGCCGGAAAGTTTTTTGCCGGCGTAAGCCGCGCCCAGGCCGTTGAGCGACGCCTTGCCTTTAAGCGCCAGAGTTTCGGCGTAGGAAAAATCCAGTTCGGCCAGCGCTCCTCCCGACGGGGCGTAACTGGCGGCCAGGTCGGGGGCCGCGGTGGCCAGCCGGGCGAGGTTCTTAATGTCGGCCCTGGCGCGGCCGGAGGCCTTAACGGAGCCGCCGGCGTAGTCTACCCGCGCCCGGCCCGAGGCTGAAAGGCCGTCCGTCTCCAGCGAGAAAGAACGTATGTCGGCGAGGCCCGGTTTCAGCAGGGCGGTGGCGGCGAGCTCCGTCAGCGGCAGCTTGAAGCCGCGGGGGATAGGCAATTGTTTTACCTTTCTGGCCAGCACGGTGCTGTCCATCTCCGGGCTCTGCGCCTTTAGCTCGGCGAGGAGGGCGTAGTTTACGGCGGGCTCCCAGGCGGCCTGGCCGCGCAGCGAACCTTTAACCGGGCCGGCGGCGAACTTGACCGACCGGAGATTTACGCCGGTGAACGTAAGCTTGAAATCCGCGTCCGCGTCTATCTCGGGCAGCAGCACCTTGGCCGGCAGGCCCTTGAAGACCGTTTTGAGGTCGGCGGTGGAGAACGGCTTTACGGAGATGGAGAGTTTCGCGTCCGGCTCCATCAGCCCCTTCAGCGAGCCTTTGACTTCCGCCTTTACGCCGCCGAGGGAAAAAGAGCCGCTCTCAATTTCAGCGCGGCCTTTGGCCGGGTCCCAGCCGCCCATCGACACGCGGCCCTTAAGGCGAGCCGGCACCGTGCCTGTGAAATAAGGGGAGGCCACGTCTATGGCGCAGGCGGCTTCCAGCGGGAACAGCCCTTCCGGGGAAATGCCGGAGGCCGAGAGGTTAATGTCGCGCAGGGTTATGGTCATGTCCCCCGCCGCGTTGGCGTAGGTAAACCTGGAATTCTTCACCTTAAGGCTGGAGATGGCCAGCGGCGGGGCGGGCGGCCGCTTGCCCGCGGCCTGGGCCGGCCTGGGCGCGGGCCCGGCAGCGATCAGGTCCGAGAAATTGTAGGTGTCCTTGCGCACTTCCGTTACGCGCATGCGCAGGCCTTCCGCGGAGACGGAGTTTATCTGCACCCGTTTCTGCAGCAGGGCCCGCAGCGAAGGGCGCACCGAGAAGGATTCGGCGCTGAAAAATTCCCCCCGCTTGAAATCGGGGTACTCCGAAACCCTGAGCTTGGTGATGGAGAGGCCGGAAAAATTCAGGGAGGCCGAGTCGAAAGAAACTTCCCGCCGCAGGTTCTTGGAGGCGTAGTCCGCGGTGACGGCCTTGATGCGGGCGGGCGTGAAATACAGCTTCAGGCCTACCCCCGCGGCCACCAGGAAGAGCAGTGCGGAGAACAGCAGACCTCCCGCGATCTTTAAGGCGCGTATCATATAGATAAATTATACTAAAGTGCGCAAAATGCGGGTTCAAAACTTTTACCTAAAATGCTAAATTAGAACTGCGGCGCCCGGAGCGCCCCCGACACCATGAACGCCCTCATCATCAATCTCAATTTAGCCGTAGACAAGACCGTGCTCGTTGCTGTCCTCGAAAAGGGCAGGATCTACCGCCTGGACGACACCCTTACGCTGCCCGGCGGCAAGGGCGTAAACGTGGCGCGCGCCCTGCGCGTGCTGGGCCTGAAGGCCCCCGTCGCGGGCTTTGTCAGCGGCCATAACGGCCGCTGGATAGAGGAGGCGCTGGAGCGGGAGGGTTTTGAAACTTTCCTCGAGCGGCATAACGCCGGGGAGTCGCGGGTCTGCTGCAGCGTCGTGGACGGGGCCGGCGTCTCCACCGACTTCAACGAGGAAGGGCCTATCGTCCCGGCCTCCAGCCAGGAGCGGTTCCTGAGCAGGTTCGCCAGGCAGGCGGGCGAGTACCGCTTTGCGGCCGTCTGCGGCCGCGTCTCCTCCGGCCTGAAGAAAGGCTTTTACACTTCTCTGGTAAAACTGGCCGCCGCCCGCGGCTGTTTTACCATGTTCGACACCAGCGGGCCGGTGCTGGCCGAGGCGGTGGCGGCCGGCGCCGACGGCGTGAAGATAAACCGCGCTGAATTCGAGGAGCTTGCCGGCCGGCCTTTTACCCCCGCCGTGCTGGCCGCCTATTTCAAGCGCCATTCCCGCGCCGGGCTCAAGACGCTTATCGTGACGGACGGGCCGTCGCATTCCTACGCGGCTTCCCCGTTCGGGCTGTGGAGCGTAAAGCCGCCGCGGCTTTCCGGCCTTAAGAGCCCTACCGGCGCGGGAGATTCCTTCATGGCCGGCTTCCTTTTCGGCTTCCTGAAAGGTTTCGATTTCGAGCGCACGCTGAAGCTGGCGGCGGGGGCCGCGGCCTCCGACTGCCTTACGCTGGGCGCCGGGCTGGTGCGCAGGGCGCAGGCCCTGGCCCTGGCCCAGAAGACCGTGGTAAAAAAGATCTGCTGACCTGGATTATCCTATGAAAAACTACGAAGAGATAGAAAAACTGCTGGCCGCCGCCGGGGCGCAGGAGCGCTCGAGCCTGAGCGAGCCGGAAGTTTACCGCGTGATGGAACTGGCCGGGCTCGGCGCGCCCCGGCACCTGGTTTACCCGGCCGCCGGCCTGGACGCGACCGCCGCCGCCGCGGCGGCCTGCGCCGCCCTCGCCGGGGACAGGGCAGTGCTGAAGCTGGTTTCCGCCAAGACCCTGCACAAGACCGAAGCCGGCGGCGTGAAGGTGCTGGAGAAAACCCCCGCCGCGCTGGAAGAAGCCCTGCGGGCCATGGCCGCCAAGTTCCCCGAGGCCGAAGCTTTCATGCTGGTGGAATTCCTGCCGCATTCTGCTTTCGCCCTGGGCGAAGAGCTGCTGCTGGGCGCCAGGGCCGACGCGGCCTTCGGCCCCGTGGTCACCCTCGGGCCCGGCGGCACCAACGCCGAAGCCCTCACCAAATCTTTAAAGCCCGGCACTTCCCCCTCCGTGATGCCGGTGGAACTGGCCTTCAACGAGAAGACCTGGGCGGCGTTCCTGGAAAAAAGCTGGATCTGGGCCTACGCCTCCGGCAGCGTGCGCGGCGGCCGCCGCGTGGCGGAGGACGGGGAGATGGTTAAATGGCTGGAGGGCTTCGCCCACCTGATGCGCCATTTTTGCGACGGCGGCCAGTCGGACTGGGCCATAGAGGAATTCGAGGTGAACCCGCTGGCGGCCGCGAAGGGTAAACTGACTCCGCTGGACGGCGTGCTGCGCTTCAGGAAGGCCAGGAAGGCCGCGCCCCGCCGCAAGCCGTCGCTGCAGGGCGTGGACGGGCTGATCCACACCCGGAGCGCCGCCGTGGTGGGCGTCAGCGAGAAGAAGATGAACATGGCGCGCATCATCCTCAACAACATAACTAAAGCCGGTTTCCCTAAAGAGCGGACCTACATCATAAAGGAAGGCCCGGCGGAGATAGACGGCGTTAAATGTTTCGCCTCCCCGGCGCAGCTGCCGGAGAAGGTGGACATGTACGTGGTGGCGGTCCCCTCGCCGGAGGTGCCGCGCGTGCTGGCCGAGGCCGGCGAGTCCGGCAAGGTCAACGGCGTGGTGCTGATCTCCGGCGGCATGGGCGAGAAGGCCGGCTCCGAGGGCATGGCCGGCACGGTGGTGGACGCCATAGCCAGCGCCAAGGACAAGAACCCGGATTTCGCGCTCTCCGGCGGCAATTCCATGGGCATCGTGCTCAACGACGTGAAGCTCAACACTTTCTTCATCCCCGAGTACAAGATGGAGCACCCGCTGGGCGTTAACCCCAACATGGCCAAGACGGCCTTTGTGAGCCAGAGCGGGGCTTTTGTGATCTCGACGATCAGCAAGATGCCGTGGCTCAAGCCCGCGTACTGCATTACGGTGGGCAACCAGCAGGACGTGACGGTGCCGGACTACGTGGAGCGGCTGGCCGACGAGGATGACCTGAAGGTGATCCTGGTCTACATGGAAGGCTTCAAGCCCGGCGACGGGACCGCGCTGGCCAGGGTGATAGAGAAGGCCCGCGCCAGGGGCAAGCTGGTGGTGCTCTACAAGGCGGGCCGCACGGTGGTAGGGCAGAAGGCCGTGATGGGCCATACGGCTTCTATCGCCGGGGACTACCTGGTGACGCGGCTCATCATGGAGAGCGCCGGCGCCCTGGTGGCCGAGACCTTCGACGATTTTAACGACCTGGCGGTGCTGGCCTGCTCTTTCGCGGACCGGCCGGTAAAGCACGGCAACACGTTCTTCATGAGCAACGCCGGCTTCGAGGCGGCGGGCATGGCCGACGGCGTGGCCGGCCGCCTGACGGCGGAAATGCGCCCGGAGACGGCGGCGGCGATGGACAAGACGCTCAAGGAGTTCCGGCTGGACTCCATCGTGGACGCCAAGAACCCGCTGGATATCACGCCGATGGCTTCCGACGACGCTATAGGCGGGGTGGTGCGGTCGGCGCTGGGAGCTGAGGAGTTCTCCGGGGCTATAGTTTCCATGATCCCGCTGACGGCGATGATGAACACGCTGCCTAAAGGCGGCCAGTATCCGGACGACTTCGAGAAATCTTTCCTGAAGGGCGCTGCTGCGGCGGCTCGGGAGGCGGGTAAGCCGCTGCTGTTCTGCGTGGGGTCCGGCACCCGCTACGAGCCGTACTGCGCCTACGCGCAAACCCTGGGCCTGCCGGTGTTCCGCTCGGCGGACCGCGCGGTGAAGATGTATTCGAAGTACCTGGAGTATATCCTGGGTTAAGTTCTCTGCGAAGGAAAAATGGAAAGGCCCCTTAACGGGGCCTTTCTATTTGTCGCGCTTCAGGTCAGACGGCGTTGCGGAGGATCTTTTCTATTTCGGGCTGCTCGTGCTTCATGCCCCACATGCGGATGAGGCCCATGGCGTTGGCGGCTATTTCCGGGATGGCGTCGGCGGGGATGGCGGCCTCGGCCAGGCGCACCGGGGCGCCTGCCCTGCGGAAGAAGGCCTCGAAGGCCGCTATGGTCTCCTCGGCGGAGGAGGTGCCGAAGACGGCGTGGCCGAACTTTTCAAGCCGGGCGGGGCCCTCGGTGGCGAGGTGGTGCTTGAACCAGGCGGGCATCACTATGGCCAGCCCGGCGCCGTGGGCGATGTCGTAGATGGCGCTCAGCGCGTGTTCGATGGCGTGGTTGATGAAGTTGGTCCCGCCGTAGCCGCAGGTGGCCAGGCCGTTGAGGGCCAGCGTGGCCGACCACATCATGGAGGCGCGCGCGTTATAGTCGGCGGGGTCTTTTAAAATCCGCTCGGTGGAGGCGACGATGGCCCGGGCCAGGGCGTGCACTACCTCGTCGGTGATCTCTACGTCCCGGTCCTTGGTGGTGAAATAACCCTCTATGATATGCGCCAGCGCGTCCACCGCGCCGTAGGCTATCTGCGGGCGGGGCAGCGTCAGCGTGGTCTCCGGGTCCAGCGCCGAGACTTTGGGGAAAAGCACCGGGGACTGGGTGGAGTATTTCTGGCGCGTAGCCTCGTTGGTGATCACGCAGCCGGAGTTCATCTCCGAGCCGGTGGCCGGGAGCGTCAGCACCGTGAACAGCGGCAGGGCCTCCCGCGGGGCGGGCTTGCCGGAGAAGAAGTCCCAGACGTCGCCGTTATACTTTGTTCCGGCCGCTATGGCCTTGGCTTCGTCTATGACGGAGCCGCCGCCGGCCGCCACTATAAGGTCGCAGCCCTCCGCCAGCGCCTTCTTTATCCCCTCCCTGGTATGGGAGAGCACCGGGTTAGGTTTCACCCCGGCGTGTTCGGTCACGGCTACGCCGTTGGCGGCCAGGGCCGCGGTGAGCGCGTTGTAGACGCCGTTCTTCTTTATGCTCCCCCCGCCGTAGACCAGCAGGGCTTTTTTGCCGGCTTTGGCGGCTTCCGCGGCCAGCTTGCCTATAACGTCCTTGCCGAAGAGTATCCGGGTAGGGTTGACGAAGGTAAAGTTCTGCATGAGAGGCTCCTTTAGGTTTGCTGCCGCGTGCCGTCCTGCGGTTGCGCCAGGTCGTTTATGCCGTCGAGCAGGCAGGGCTGGCGCACGTCGCCCAGCCTGGGGATGGGCTTGCCGGCGGCCTGCGCCGCGCCTATGGCCTTCTCCCAGTTGAGGTGCCAGAGGTAGAGCATGGCCGTGAACATCTGCTCAAGGTAGATGCTGTAGCTCCAGGCCAGGGCCATGTAGGCGAGCGTGGTGAACCAGACCCACTCCGGGAACTTCACCTTGCCCTCGCTGGAGATGTAGAGGATTATGGCCGGCGGGATGAAGACTATCATGGCGGCGATCTCGGACAGCGCGAAGCCGGTCATGAAGGTGCCGATGTTCATGCGCAGGATGCGCATGCCGCGCCGGAACGCCCCCCACGGGCCCATGTCCTGCCAGGCGATGGCCGGCAGGATCAGGAACACGGCCATGCGCACGCCCTTGTTGAGGGCCCGGAAGAAGGCGGCCGAAAGAGAAAAACGGCCGTCCCCGGCCAGCGTGCGCGCGGCGTTCTCGGCGCTCAGGCCGTCCTCGCGGCTGGAGGAAGAGGAACCGCGTTTCTTGCGGGTCAGCAGCGCCGTGATGACCGTCAGGATGAACCAGATAATGGTCCACACCACTACTATCGGCAGCATTTTTATCAGGTTGGACCCCAGCGACTCGGCGAAAGCGTCGACGAGGGACAGCTCCCGTCCGGACTCGGCCTGCTGGATCAGCTCCAGCAGCATGGAGGCCGAGAAGGCCAGCAGCAGGGCGAAAAAGAAGGTTATGCCCAGGACCACCAGCAGGGTCTGCTGCAGGGTGAGCGGGTCCCAGTTAAAGGAGTACTTGAAGTAGAGTATCGTGGGCGCGTACAACAGCCAGGTGAAGATGAGCGGCATTACCATCACCGGGTAGCGCAGGAAAAGGCGAGTGGAATACTTGATCAGTTGCCAGCCGTCTTTGATGGAGTTCACTGCGCGTCCACCCAGATGCCGCGGGCGGGCAGCTGTGCCTCGCCGAAGGCTTTGGTGCCCACCGGAGTTTCGGCGGCCAGGCAGCCCGAGATGAAGGCGCGGGCCGTCACCAGTTCGTGCATCGGGTTGAGGAGGATCGGCTTGCTTTTGCCCTTCTTGAAGTCGACATGGTCCCTCTTGACGATGTACTTGGAGTTGAGCTTGCCCGAGTAGTCGTTGTAGATTACTTCGACGTGGCAGTCGAAATAGTCGCGGTACAGCGGCTTGAGCCAGATGCGCTCTTCGTCCAGGTCGGCCTTGAAGTCCTTGCTCTCCACGTACTCTATGCGGTCGCGGAAATCCTCGCTGAGGTCCAGGTACACGTTCGGGTCGCAGTAATTCTTGTCCGGGGCGAAGCCCTGGTAGAGCCTTTCCTTTACTATCTTGGCCACCTTGGCGCCCAGCTTGCCGCCCATGGAGTTGACGTAGTCCTCCTGTTGCTCGTCGCCGGCGTCGTGGGCGCTGTTGAGCACGTGGGACCCGGCGGTCTCCGTGGCCGCCACAAAGGCCGCGCGGAAGCCGCCGCGCACGTAGCCGTAGAGCATGATGCCGTGGAAGTGGTACCACGCGCCGTACTTGTCGCCCTTGCCCTGGTAGAAATTGCTGATGTTGGCCAGCTTGCGCGTGACGGCCAGCTTGTCGCGCTCGGGGTGGCGCCAGTTGTCGCCCAGGATGTTCTCTATGGCCAGGATGGCCAGGTAGACCTCGCCGTTGGCCAGCCGGTAGCTGTGGCGGAACAGCTGGTCCATGGTGACCGAGCCGTCCTCTTTTGAAAGGATGAAGTTAATAAGTTCCACTTCGGTGCCGGTCTTGAAGTGGCGGGAGGTGACGCCCGAGGCCAGCGCGGTGAGCAGCTTGGTGAAGGCGCCTATCATCTCGCCGTTCTGGCGGCAGTACTGCATGAACTCGGGGCTCCATTCGTGCGGCAGGCCGTACCTGGGCTCCAGGCCGGCGGCCTGCTCCTCGAGGAGGATCTGCTTGTACATGTTGAGCATTTCCGTCTTGCGGAAAGGGTTGATGCGGCCTTCTATGTGCATCTTCGAATTGCGCAGCTGCACCAGGATGCGCTCTTTTTCATCCTCGGGAATGTCGAGGGCCAGGATCTCGGCCTCGGTGGGCAGGGGGATGGCCTGGTCCTGCACCACGGGGTTGATGTCGCTGTAGGTGCCGCCGGCCGGGTTGCCGTTGTCCTCGGCTATGCCGAAGAGCACCTGGAAAAGGACCTTGGGGAGGTTCTTGGTGTAGACGGCCAGGGCCACGTCGCTCTGCAGGTCGTGGCGCTGGTAATTGGCCTGGCGGTACTGCCTGGCGAAATCCAGCGTGCCGTCGATGCCGGGGATCTCTATCTTGCCGCCTATGATGTGCAGCTTCTGGCCCTGGCGGGAGGGGCGTTCGAGCAGGGGATCGTAGGAGTTTACGTCCAGGTAGTAATTACCCCTCTGCGGCGCGGGGGCGGCGGAGGCGGCGGAGGCCGCTTTGAGGCTGGCTACATCTATGTCCTGGAATTGCTGGGCGCCGGCCGGAAGCGCGGCGAGAAAGGCGGTAAGGACTAAAAGTGTTTTTTTCATCAAGGCGTTCTCCGTCTGCGGGCTATATACTATAATCTAACAGAAATAGGGGGCCTTGTAATGCGCGGAAAGGCCCAGGCCGGCGGTGTTATTGGACCTAGCCGCGTATAGGACCTTATGGGTACTGAAAAGCTTATCTTGATCTCTGACGTGCACGCCAACCTCCCGGCGCTGGAGGCGGTGACCGCCGACATTGCCGCCCGGGGCCTGGCCTCGGCCCCTGTCTGTTTCCTCGGGGACGCCGTCAATATGGGGCCGTTCCCGGCCGAGACCCTGGCCGCCCTGCGGGCGCTCTCCCCCGCCTTCCGGGTGCGCGGCAACCACGACCGCTATATCGCCTCCGGCACTCCCCGGCCCGAGCTTGAGAAATATTTTCACTGCGCGGAAGGCGCCGACCATACCGCCTGGACCGCCGCCGCGCTGGACGGAGAGGCCAGGGCCTGGCTGGGCGCGGCACCCGCCTCCCTCGGGTTTAAATTAGGCGGGGCCGAATTCCGCTGTTTCCACGCCTCCGAGGAGAGCGACGAGGTCCCTTTCAGCGCCGGGGCCGGTGCTCCCAACGTGCTCTGCGGCCATATCCACTCTCCCTACGTAAAAACCGCGGCCGGCGGCCTGGCGGTCAATCCCGGCAGCGTCGGCAGCCCGCTGGACGGCAACCCCGCAGCTTCTTACGCTGTCATAAGCGTCAACGGCCGGGTGAGCGCCGAGATCGTCCGCGTGCCTTACGACCTGGCCGCGTTCTCCGCGGCGCTGGCGGCCAGGGCCGTGCCCTGGGGGAGCGTTATAGGCGGCGTAGTGCGCAAGGCCAGCCTTTTTTAAATGAAGATACTCCACGTCACTGAAAGCTTCGGCTGGTCCGGCGGCGCCGCGCAGGCGCTCTACCTGGCGCGCGAGCTGCGCTCGCTCGGGCACGAGAACCTGCTGGCCTGCCCCGCCGACGGGGACCTGGGCCGCAAGGCCGCGGCTGACGGCTTTGAAGTGGTGCATTTCCGGCCGCGGCGCGACTACGACCTGAAGGCCGCCCTTGCGCTGGCCAGGCTGCTGGAAACGGTCCGCCCCGACGTGATGCAGGCCCACCATCCCAAGGCCCACGCCATGGGCCTGCTGGCCAAGTTCTTTTCCCGGCATAAGCCGCTCTTTGTTTTCACCCGCAGGGTCTCTCACCCTATCGTCACCGGGTTTTTTGCCAAATTGAAATATACCAGCGCCCTCATCGACGGCTGCATCGCGGTGGCGGGCTCGGTGCGCGCGCAGCTTATAGCCTACGGCCTGGCGCCGGAGCGCGTGCGCACCATCTACAGCGGCACGGACCCGGCGCGCTTCTCCCCCCGCCCTCCCGAAGAGGCCGTGCTGCAAGAGCTCGCCCTCCCGCCCGGCCTGCCGGTAGTGATGCTGGTGGGTAATTTCAGCGAGCATAAGGGCCAGCGCGTGCTGGTGGCCGCCGCCGCGCGGCTGCGGGCGCGGGGCCTGGACTTCGCGCTGGTATTCGCGGGGCGCGGCACCGATTCCGCAGAGCTGAAGGCGCTGTACGCCGCCGCCGGCCTGCCGGAGGACAGGGTCCGTTTCCTGGGCCTGCGCGACGACGTGGAACGGCTGCTCACCGCGGCCTCGGTCAGCGTGAACGCCGCCATAAAGGGCGAGGCGCTCAGCGGCAGCATCCGGGAGTCGCTCTGCATGGGCGTGCCGGCCGTGGCCAGCGATATTTCGGGAAATTCAGAGATAGTGCACGACGGCGTGACCGGGCTGCTGTTCCCGCCGGGCGACGCGGCCGCGCTGGCGGACCGCCTGGAGACCGTGCTGCGGGCCCCCGCCCTGCGCGAGAAATTTTCCGCCGCTTCGGTGGCGCTGGTACGGGAGAACTTTACCACGGCCATAATGGGCCGCCGTACCCTGGCTTATTACCAGGAACTCCTGGCCGCGCGCGGGCGCTTAACTTAAAGGCCCCGCCCCGGGAGACTTGCGGCCGCCGGAGGTTCAAGCCCCCGGCGGTTTTCTTTTTAGAGGAGTTTACCCTGCAGCAGCCAGGCGGTGCTGAGGAAAGCGAAGAAGCCCACCACGTCGGTGACGGTGGTGAGGAAGATGCCCGACGAGTGGGCCGGGTCGTAGCCCAGGCGCTTCATGGCCAGCGGGATCATGGCCCCGGACATGCCGGCCGCCACCATGTTCACCACCATCGCCACGCCGACCACCAGGCCGAGCCAGGCGTTGCCCTTCCACCACCAGGCCGCTCCGGCGGTTATAATGCCGGTGACTCCGCCGTTCACAAAGCCGACCAAAATCTCGGTCTTGACCAGGCGCCAGGCGTTATGCGGCGCGATCTCGCGCATCAGCATGCCGCGCAGGACTATGGCGAGCGTCTGGGTGCCGGCGTTGCCGCCCTGCCCGGCGATGATGGGCAGGAAGACCGCCAGCACGGCGACGCGGGCGATGAAATCTTCGAACAGCGCCACCACCGAGCCGGCCAGGAAGGCCGTGGCCAGGTTGACCGTCAGCCAGGGCAGGCGCCGCGTGATCTTGAACCAGGGAGTGGAAAAAGCCCGCTCCTCGGCGCTGGCGCCGAACAGCAGCTGTATGTCCTCGGAGGCCTCCTCCTCGGTGGAGGCGATGATGTTCTTGGTATTGACGATGCCGATCAGGCGGCCGTTCTCGTCGGTAACCGGCACCGCCAGGTAGTGCTTGCGCGACACCATGGCCACCAGCTCCTCGCGGTCCGTGAACGGGGAGACCTTCACCACGTCCTTTATCATTATCTCCGAGACCGGGGTTTCGGGGGCGGCCAGCAGCAGGTCGCGCATGTTGAGCACGCCCTGCAGCGCGTTGCCGCCGTCCACCACGTAGCAATAGGTGGCCGCCGGCAGCTGTTTCTTGGCCATCTGCCGCAGTCGCAGTATCACGTCGCGCACCCTGGCGTCGGAGCGGAACGCGAGGAAGTCCGTGTGCATTATCCGCCCGGCGCTTTCGCGCGGGTAGGCCAGGATCTCCGCCATATCCTTGGAAAACTCCTCGTTGAGCAGCGGGATGACCGCCTTGGAGAAATCGGGGTCCAGGCGGCGGAAGATGTCCGCGGCGTGGTATTTGCCGGTGCGGTGCAGCACTCCGGCCGCCTCGGCGGGGGTGAGCTCCCCCAGCAGGGCCGCGCTCTCCGGCGGCGGCAGGTTTTCCATGGCCTGGGCGGCTACCGACGGCGGCAGGTCCCTGAGCAGCCCGGCGGCGTCGCGGGGCGGCAGCGTTTCAAGCGCCTGTGCCGCCCGCACGGGGTCCGTCTGGATGAACCGCTTTACGATCTCGATGGCTGCTTCTTTCTTTTTCATATAAAAAATCAGCGGGCGGAGGCGCGCTTCAGGCGGTCCATTATCGCCCGCCCCAGGCCGTGCGGCGGCACCCTCTCCGCGTAGATCAGCCCTGCCCCGGAATTCTCCAGCAGGTGCAGCGCCCTGAAAAGGTTGGCCGCCGCTTCGCGCAGGTCGCCGGACCGGGAGAGGACTTTTACGGCGGCCCAGGCTCCCCTCGGCCGCCGGCTGAAGGCGAGGTAGGCCGCCCGCGCGGAGGGCCTGACGGGAGCGCCGGGTTCTACTATCTCCAGCCTGACCCGCGGCGCGTAATGCTTTTTGAGGCAGCCCGGGGCCAGGGGCGCTTTGGCCCGCGCGGCGCGCCCGGCGGGAACTCCGGCCGCGCGCTCTATCTCCTCCAGGGGCAGGCCGCCGGGGCGCAGCAGGACGGGGCGCCCCCCGGAGAAGGTGATGATGGTGGACTCCACGCCGATGGCGGTGCGGCCTCCGTCCAGGATGAGGTCCGGGCCGGCGCCGAGCTGTTTTCTGACATGGGCCGCCGTGGTGGGGCTAAGGCGGCCGAAGCGGTTGGCGCTGGGCGCCGCCACCGGGCGGCCCGCGGCCTTTATGAGGGCCAGCGCGTGGCGGTTGGCCGGGACCCTTACCGCGACGGTCTTGAGGCCGGCCGTTACAATGTCGGGAACGGCGCGCGCCTTGGGCAGCACCAGGGTGAGCGGGCCGGGCCAGAATTTAGCCATGAGTTTTTCCGCGGCCGCCGGGATCCTGGAAAAAAGGCGCCGCGCCCTGGCCGGGGAACATTCGTGCAGGATCAGCGGGTCGAAACGGGGCCGACCCTTGATCTCGAAAATGCGCGCGCAGGCCTCCGGGTTAAGCCCGTCGGCCCCCAGGCCGTAGACCGTCTCCGTCGGAAAAGCCACGACGCCGCCGCGCTTTATGACGGCCGCGGCTTTTTGTATGGACTGTCGTCCGGCTTTGAGCGTTTTGGCCATAGTACCGGACTAATTTTAGCAATTTACGGGGGGTTCCCGCGGCGCAGGCGCGGTTACGGTTTCTCTTCCGGGCCTTTTGTTTCGCACCCGTTTAGCAGTTCCCGCAGCCGGATCTCGGATTCCTTCATCTGCGTGATGTCCACCCAGGAGCCCGTTACCTGGTCCGTGGTTCCGGGTGCGGTCCTGAGCTGGCTGTGTACCCAGACATAGCCCGAGCCGTCCTTCTTCTTGACCCTGAAATCCTGGACCATGCTGAGCTTTTTAAAGATTTGTTTCTTTTCTTCCAGGACCCGATCCTTGTCCTGGGGGTGCACGGCGTTCTCGAACCAGCCGGGGGCCAGCATTTCTTCCTGGTCGTGGCCTGTGACGTTTTTGGAGTTGCCGCTCACCCACTGCGTGATGAACCTGCCGTTAACATAGCGCAGGGTGAACAGGATGACAGGCATGGCTTCCATCACCTGGGTGAGGTGGCTGGCCGTGCGTTCCAGCGCGGCCTGGGCCGCGTTGCGGCCGGCCTCGCCGGAGATAGCGTCCAGGGCCAGCGAGATGTCGGCCTTTATCTCGGAGAGCAGGCTGACCTCCTCCTGCGAGAAGAAATCCAGGTCGGCCGAGTAGAGGTTCAGTATCGCCGAAACCTTATCGGACTCCACCAGGGGGACGGCCGCGCAGGAGCGGTAGCCCATCTTCACGGATTTATCCCGCCAGGGCGCCATGTAAGGGTCCGCCGCCACGTCGCGGCACACGGCGATCCTGCCGGTGCGGGCGGCTTCCCCGGTCGGGCTCTTGAAGCCGGGGGCGTCGTTGATAGGCACCCTGAGCGAGTCCAGGAATTCCCCCGTCTCGCCGGCGGAGCAGAGCGGAAGCACCCTGCCGGTATCCTTGTCGGGATAGCCGATCCAGGCCATCCTGACCCCGCCCGCCTGAACGGCTACCGCGCAGAGGCGCTCGAACAGCTTCTGCCGG
This sequence comes from Elusimicrobia bacterium GWB2_63_22, assembly GCA_001799735.1. GTDB lineage: Bacteria > Elusimicrobiota > Elusimicrobia > Elusimicrobiales > UBA9959 > UBA9959. Next base: position 71,979 of record MGUA01000037.1, read on the forward strand.
TCCTTTATCTGGGCCGCGGCCTGGTTTATCTCGGCCAGCACCGTGTAGAGGCGGAGGTTCTTTATGAGGTCCTTCTGTGTCCTCCTGAGTTCCTCGCTGGCTTTCTCGAGTTCCAGCTGGGCCAGTTTGCGCGCCGTTATGTCGTAAAAACTGACGGCGAACTGCCCTTCGCGGGGCCTGAAGGCGCTGACCTCGTACCATTTCCCGAGCCCAGCGGAATAGTTCTCGAAGTGGACCGGCTCGCCGGTGAGGGCTACCCTGCCGTAAGTCTCGATCCAGACTTTTTCCGTCTGCGGCAGCACTTCCAGCACCCGCCGGCCCAGCAGGTCGGCCCGCTTCATGCCGGTAAGCCGCTCGAAGGCGGGGTTCACGTCGAGGAATTTGTAGTCCGAAGGCCGTCCCTGGGCGTCGCAGATTATCTCATGTGTGGCGAAGCCTTCCTCCATGCCCTCGAAGAGTTGCTCGTAGCGCTCTTCGCTGGCGCGCAGCGTCTCCTCGTTCTTTTTGCGCTCCGTAATGTCGCGTAAAATATGTACGGCCCCCGCGTATTCTCCGTCGGGGCCGGGGATCGGGTCCACTACCACTTCGAAGGTCTTATCCCTCAGGTTATACTCCAGGGTTTCCCGGCGCATGGACTTCTTCGCCTTCAGCACCGGGCATTCCGGGATGGGCGCGGCGGTGCCGTGCACTATTTCCCAGCAATGGCGGCCCTGCACCATGGCGGCGTCGTGGGGAAAAACTTTGCCGGTGGCCTTATTGGCGCGGATGATGCGGTGCTCGGCGTCCAGCGTCCAGATCACGTCGTCTATGGCGCTGAAGGTGGCCTCCCACTCCCTGGCGGCCGCCTCCAGCTTCTCCGCCGCCTGCCGCTGTTCGGTAATGTCGATAGTATACCCGGCCAGGTAGCGCGGCCTGCCTTCCAGCTGTATGGGGAACTTGAAGGTCCGGTAGGTATGGCCGTTAAAGTTTTCCTGCACTACAACCTGCTTGCCTTCCTTGATGATGCGTTTATCGTCGGCGATCATGCTCCTGGCCAGTTCGGACGGGAAGAGGTCGTCCATGGTCCTGCCGAGCAGGTCTTTGAGCGGCCGGCCGAGCATGGTTTCATAGTTCTGGCTCAGCCGCAGGGCGCGTATCTCCTGGTCCTTGAAGAAGACATAGATCGGGCTATGCTTCATGAAATTATCGAAGATCTGTTCGCTTTCGCGCAGCCCGGTGGTGGCGACTTCTATGGCCCGGGAATACTTGCCCGCCTGTACCCTGAAGAGCAGGTAGGCCCAGCCGCCGGCGCCCAGCAGCAGCGAGACGGTAAGGAGGAGAACCAGGGCGGAGATGTTGCCGGCTTTCGCCATGATCTCGGCCCAGTCCAGCTTTACAACTATCGCCCAGCCGGTTTCAGGCACTATGCCGAGCGCGGCCAGCACTTTTTCCCCGCGATAATCCCTGCAGAGGAAGACCCCGGCTTCCCCTAGCAGCGCCCGGACGGCCGGGAGGTGCTTCTCCGACAGCTGGCGGCGGAATTTCAGGGGCGGCTCTTTGGCGTGGCGCATGCCGGCCAGAGAAACTGCGTAGTCCCCCTCCCGCCGGCTCAGCGTGATCTCTCCGGACCCCGTGACGGTGGGCCATTTTTGTATGAGCGGGTAAAGGTAATCTTCCGGGGAGATCTCGAGCACTAAGAAAAGTTTATTCCCGTTGCCTTCGGCGGCTTTAGCGGCTATGTCCAGGCGCGGCTTGCCTGACTGGTCCAGGTAAAAATCACCAAGTTCCGTGCGGCCCGAGCCGGCGGCTTTCTTAATAAGGTCGAGGGTCTGCGGGGCCAGCCGCTTTTCCGCCTTTGCCGTGGCGACTATTATCCGCCCGTCAGGCCGGGCCAGAAGGGCCGAGCGGTAGCGGTTATGCTTGAGATAGCGGTCCAGCCGCGCCAGCATGGAGGCGCGCAGTTCTTTGTCGTCCGGGGCCGCCGCCAGGCGGTTCAGGAAAATGGAAAGTACCGGGGTGTCCAGCAGGGAGCTGGTATCGTTGAGCCTGTCGTTGCGCCAGAAGATCAACTGTTCTGTTTTTGCCTGGAGGATGGACGACAGGAGGTCCGCCGCGTCTTTCTGTATGGCTTTCTGGTAATGGTGGTGGTAGGCCAGGCCGCCGGCCAAAATGCAGACCGTCGCCGCGGCGAAGATGCCGGCCAGGCGCTTCTTTAAATCCAGTATTTCTTGTGAAAACCGAGGGTCGTGCATCTGCCCCCCCTATGAAAATTCCCCGGACACAAAGATTTTTTACGAAGTAAAAAATCGGAGAGGAAGGGATTCGAACCCTTGATACGGGTTTACCCCGTATGCCGGTTTAGCAAACCGGTGCCTTCAACCACTCGGCCACCTCTCCATCGTTGTACTGACGCGCCGGTAACCCAAAACCGGCAGACTTATTATATAAAAAATCAGGTCAACTGAATGTCTTTTTTATGCCTTCCTCGAGGGGGGTCCAGGCCCCGGCCCCGGCCGTTTTTTCCCAGAGACCGGGCGAAGCCGTCCAGTTGGGCGCCGAGGCTTCCCTGGCCTTGTCCCGGTTCATGGCGGGTTCGGCCCCGGTGACGGCCGTCACCGTTTCGTAAAACCAGCCTACGGCGTAGACGGCCCAGGGTGGCAGCGAGACCATCAGGGGCATCTTGACGCCCATGCCCGCCGCCAGCAGGGCGATGAATTCCCGCCAGGCGTAATCGCGGCCTTCGCAGACGTAGAAGGTGCCGCCGTCGAACTTTTCGCTTTCCAGGGCGGCGATGATAGCCAGCACCAGGTCGTCGAGGTAGACGAAGCTGAACCTGCCGCCGGCCGAGCCCGCGTTGACCATGACCCCCCTGCGCACCCACTCCGCGATCTTGGAGAAGCCGAAGTCTTTTTTGCCGTAGACGATGGGCGGGCGCAGGATCACATGGGCGCCGCCGGAGAAATTCTTTGCCGCCCGCTCCCCCTCCAGCTTGCTCAGGCCGTAGCCCGAAACGGGGGCGTCCGGGTCCGCCTCCGTCCTGGGGACCCGGCCGGCGGGGCCGCCCGCCGCGAGGCTGGAGATATAAACTATTTTTTTAAGCGCGGGCTCGGCGTTGGCCGCGGCCACCAGGTTGGCGGTGCCGCCGGCGTTGGCCTTAAGGAAAGCTTCCCTGGAGCGGCAGAAAAGCGCGGCGGCCAGATGCACGGCCGCGTCCGCGCCGGCGAGCGCCCGCCTGAGGCTTTCCGGGTCGGCAAAATCCGCCACGGCGTAGGCCGCCCCGGGCAGCGGGTCCGCCGGGGGCCGCCGCGAGAGGATCCTTACCCCGTAGCCTTTGGCCAGCAGCGCGCGCGCCAGCGCCTTGCCCACGAACCCTGTTCCCCCGGTGACGGCTATGGTTTTCATCTTAATCTTCTTTAAGCTTCTTTACGGCTTTGCCCAACTGCGCGTCTATGCCTTTTATGCTGCCGGCCACTTCCTTGTTGAGGTTGACGCCGAAGCGGAGCATGCCGGCATTTATGGTGTCGCGGTCCGGGTAGCGGCCTTTCTGTATCTTCTCCAGCACGCTGGTCTTGTCGTACTGCGGCATGGTGGCGGCGATGGCCAGGGCCATGAGGGCGAAGGCGGCCAGGTTGACGGCCAGGCCCGCGAGGCCGCTGACCAGCCTGAGCAGCTTGGTGCTGGTGTTGATGAACAGGATGAAGACCGTCCACAGCAGAAGAGAGATCCAGAGGTAGTACGTGCCGAAGGAGCCCGTTTCCGGGTAGGCGGCGTAGAACGCCACATGCACCAGCCCCACGGCGATTATTTTCAGGATCAATATCATATTTCCTCCGCTTCCGGCGACTGCGGCGGCCGCAGCGACGGGAGGTTAATGCCCAGCCGCAGCAGGCCCAGGTAGACGGCCCGCCTGTCCGGGTATTTTCCGTCGGAAAACTTGCTCAGGGCCGGGACCTTGTCGGCCTGCGGCAGGAAGGAGAGCCCGGAGAAGGCGCAGACCAGGGCGAAGATAAGCGAGATGACGACCTTGGGCCAGGCGCTGAAACGGGCTACCGAGTTGCCCAGCAGGATGGCGAAGGCCGTCCAGACCACGGCCGAGATATACAGGAAGGTAAATCCCATGGTGCCGCTCATCGGGTAGGAGACGAAGACGGCGAGGTTGACCAGCAGGGCGGCCGCTATCAGTATGGCCATAGTTCTAATCCATCGCCTTGAACTCTACGTGGACGGTGAGCTTGTCCTCGTAAAAATCGTCCGGCAGCCGGGGAAAAGGCGCCGCGCTCTCCACCGAGGTTTCGGCCGCGTAATCGAACAGCCTGTTGCCGGCGGATTTCTCCACCGCTATGCCTTTTACCGCGCCGGAGCGGGTGATGGTGAAGCGCACGGTGCAGCGCAGGGCGCCGCCGGAAGGCATCTTGCCGGTCCAGGCGTTCCAGAGCGCTTCGCGGACCTGGCTGATATACCACGGGTACGGGAAATTGGCGGAGTCGGTTATCAGCGGCGTGCCGTTCTCGCCGGCCGCGCCGTTGTCGGCGGCGGTTTTCTCCTCGTCGAAAAGCTTGGCGCTGCCTGACAGCACGCTGGGCTTGGGCAGGGCGCCCTGGGAAAAATCGTCCTCGTCGGCGGGCTTGGGCGCGGCCGCGGGCGCGTTTTTTGTCCGGGGGGCCGGCGCCGCCTTGGGGGCGCCTTCGGCCGCGGCGGCTTTCTGCATGGTGACGATCTTGGAGGGGCCTATGAAATCTATGTAGTAAGCCTGGGGGGTCCTCGGCTGCAGGACGTTGCGGGAAAAGAAAAAAAGCGCCGCCAGAAGCAGGAAGTGCGCGGAGGAAGAATATATCAGGTAGGAACGCATCTGGGGTGTCCCGGTCAGTTCTCGGGTTTGACCGCTATGCCTATCTTGCCGGCGCCAAGTTTCTTGGCGATGTCCAGCACCGTCACTACTTTCTCCACGGCTACCGACTTGTCGGCCTCTACGAGGACGGTTTTCTTGTAGGACTTCGCGAAGCGCAGGATCAGCTCTTTCTCCAGCCGCTGGAACTTGACTTTCTTGCCGTCCACGGCAATCTCGCCGTTGGCGGCTATCTGCACCTTGAGGACTTCCTCGTCGGCGCCCTTGGTGCCGGTGGCCGCTTTGGGCAGGTTCACCTGGATCTGGGACTGCACCAGGAAGGGCGTGATCACCATGAAGATGATGAGCAGGATGAGCGAAACGTCGATCAGCGGGATCATGTTGATCTCCGCGAAAATGCCGCTTTTTTTGGTGTGTACGCGCATTTAAACCACTCCGCTGAATTCCCGGGAGGCGGACTTGTCTATGACTTGCTCGGCGACCCAGTTCATCTCGCTGGAGAAGTCGTTGGCTTTATGGACGAAATAGTTATAGGCCACTATGGCCGGCACGGCCACGAACAGGCCTGCCGCGGTGTTGACCAGCGCTTCGGCGATGCCCATGGCGACCACCGAAGGCCCGGCCCCGGCGTACATGGAAAGGTCCTTGAAGGCGCGGATGACGCCTATCACCGTGCCGAACAGGCCGATGAAAGGGGCGATGCTGCCGATGGTGGCGATGGCCGTCAGGCTCTTGCTGAGCCGTGAAACGTGCCATTCCACGGCCTTCTCGGCCAGCTCGCGCTTCTCGAGCGGGGTGCCGTAATGCGCCATGACTTTCTGCACTATGTCCCCGGCGGGGGTCCTGGCCTTGGCGCAGAGCTCGGTGATCTGCTTCATCTCGCCGGCCCTGAGCAGGGCGTAGATCTTGTGGATCAGGTCGTCCATGCCCTTGAAGGTCTTCTGGTAGACGGTCCAGCGTTCCCAGATGAGGGCTATGGAGTAGATCGACAGGGCCGCCAGGACAAAAAGTACGGGGCCGCCGGCGATTATAAGCTGTTTGAAAGTGATGTTCATCGCTGTTTCTCCTGCTCTTTATATAGGGAAATTATAGCAATTCACGCGGGAGGAATGGGGCATGACGGCAGGCCGGCCCGGGGGGCGGAGCCGGCCGGCGGGGCCTGCTGTTTTCAGGCTTTTTTGAAGGCGAATTTTACGCGGGCTTCCAGGTTCTCGAAATAGCCGCTGAGCAGCTTGAGCTTGGAGCTGACCACCCCGTAGAGCTCTTCCTGCTCGCGGGACTTCAGCTCGTCGCTGGCTTCGAATTCCCTTAGGCGGTTGACCGCGTCGAAAAGTTCCTCGCGGATCTTGGCGAGTTCCTGGTCGCGCCATTTTAGTTCGGCGCGCAGGGTGCCTATCTCCTCGCAGAACTTGCGGCTGGATTCCTCGGCGTCGCGGCGCTCGTCGAACATGATGCTCTGGAACTCCTCGTTCTTGCCCACCAGCGAAGCTATGTTGTCGCTGTAGGAGCGGGTGACCATGTCCTTCTCTTCCAGCTGGCTCTTGAGTTCCCGGATCTGGTTTTCCAGCGCGTCCACGCTTTCCGCGTGGGCGAGCTCGGCCTTCTGCAGGGCGGCGCGGCCGTTCTCCGCGGCCTGGTGCGCCAGTTCCTTGAGGTGTATTATCTCGGAGGTCTTTTCGGAAAGGGCCTGGGTGGCTTCGGAGAGCTTTTCTTCCGCGCGTTTCTTGAGGGTCTTGTAGAGGCTTTCCCACGAGGGATGCTCGGGGCGGATGTTCTGGGCGTTCTCGATGGAGCGCTTGAGCTTCTCGGTGAGGGCCCGGATGTCCCCCTCTTTCTTTTTCAGGGCTTCCTCAAAATTGTGTTTTTCGGCGTTGTAGGATTTGCGCAGCTCCTTGACTTCGCGCTCGAGGGAGGCGTTCTTGGTGATGGCTTTCTCGAGGAGCGAGCGGGAGGCGGTCTCTTCGGCGGCCTGCACGGTCATGGGCGGGCGGGGCTTGACGGGCGCCCCGGGCGCGACCTCGAGCAGCAGCTGGAAGGCGGGCTCTATGGCCGCTTCGCGCCACTGGCCGAGGGACCGCTCGGGGCAGACCAGGGTGGAACGGTTGAAGCCGGCCTGCGAGGCCGCTTCCCTGGGCGTGAAAGGCCCGCGTATGGCCTTTTTCATGTAAGCGTAATACCGCAAAATCGGTTCTGTCATGATTAAATCTTAACAAAGGGGTGTTACAAAGAGGTTACAGATTAAAATAATCCGGGCCCCTGCGGGTTTCTAGCGGGAGAGGGTTTTGGCTATGTTGGCGCGGGTGACGGGGCTGATGACGCCCTTTTCGGTGATGAGGCCGGTGATGAGCGGCGCGGGAGTGACGTCGAAGGCGGGGTGCCGCACCCTTACCCCCCTCGGGGCAATGCGGTTGCCTTTGATGAAGGTGACTTCTTCGGTTGAGCGCTCTTCGATTATTATCGCGTCGCCGTCGCGCGCCTTCAAGTCTATCGTGGGGACGGGCGCCGCCACGTAGAAAGGGATCTTGTGGTATTTGGCCAGCACGGCCAGGGCGTAGGTGCCGATCTTGTTGGCCGTGTCGCCGTTGGAGGCTATGCGGTCGGCGCCCACCACTATGGCGTTCACGCCGCAGGTCTTTATGATGTGGGCGGCCATGTTGTCGGTGATAAGCTCCGACGGCACGCTCTCGCGCATCAGTTCCCAGATGGTCAGGCGGGCGCCCTGCAGGTAGGGGCGCGTTTCGCAGGAGTAGGCGCGAGCCACTTTGCCGGCTTTGTGGCCCGCGGTGATTACGCCTACGGCGGTGCCGATGCCCATGGTGGCCAAGGCCCCGGCGTTGCAGTGGGTCATGATCACGCAACCCTTAGGGAGCAGTCTGGCGCCGAAGCGGCCCATGGCCTCGCAGGCGGCTTCGTCTTCCGAAGTTACCAGGCGGGCCTCGCGGTCCAGCATTTCAAAAAGTTTGTTTCTATCGGCGGAGGAGAAGGCCGCCGGGTGCGCGCTGGCGAAGGCCAGGGCCTTGCCCAGCATGCGGTCGGCCGCGTAGAACAGCGCCACCGCCGTAGGGCGGGCGGCTTTAAGCAGGTCCGCCGTCTTTGCGGCGGTTCGCGCAAGTTCAGGGCCGGAGCCGGGGCGCAGGCGGCGCAGTTCCAGCGCGAAGCCGAACGCCGCGGCGCAGCCTATGAGCGGCGCCCCGCGCAGCGCCATATCGCGGGTGGCCTTGGCGGTGCCGGCGGCGTCGCGCACCGGCAGGTAGACTATCCTGTCGGGCAGCAGGCGCTGGTCCAGTACCTTCATGAGGCCTTTGCGGAATATGAGGCGGGGCGGTATCATGGTTTGGATCTGTGTGGGCGGGCCGGGAAGACAGGAGCCGCGGTCATTTCCGCGGCTCCCGGTCCCTGGCTCTCGGACTTTATGGTATCGAGTCCAGCAGGTTCTTCAGCTCTTCTTCGGTCTTGCCGGTTATTTCCACGGTTTTTTCGCGGCCCTTGGCGCCGCGGATGATGTTCACCATGCGGGACGGGACCTCGAAGAACTCCGACAGATAATCCCTGAGCAGCAGGTTTATCTTCAGATCGGCGGCGGCGGCGCAGATCTTCACGCGCAGCACGCTGCCTATGCGTGAAACCACTTCGTTGTCTTCACAGTTGGGTATAACTCTGACTTTTACTATCATGTTCCCTACCTCCACCCGGTTGCGCGTCCTGTGGGCTGCGCGCTAACGTTCCCCCCGTTGCATGGGGGCTTTCCCGCACTAAGCGAAAAGAGAACTGCCTATCCGCGGCAGGCTGGAGCCGGCTTCCACGGCCAGCTCGTAATCGCCGCTCATGCCCAGGGACAGCACGCTGTCCGGCCCCGGGAAATCCCTGTCGAAGATCTTTTTAGCCAGCGCGAAGGCCCCGCGCAGTTCTTCCGGCGAGGCGTCGGCCGGGGCGATGCCCATGTAGCCGCGGGGCTGCAGGTTCTTGAAGCTCCGCACGGCGGCCAGCAGCTCGCCCGCCCCTTCGGGGCTTACGCCGGACTGGGTGGGCGAAGTGTTGAGCTTGAGCTGCAGCATGACGGGCAGTATCTTGCCCGCCGCGGCGGCGTGGCGGTCCAGCTCGGCGGCTATCTTTACGGTGTCTACGGAATCTATCCAGTCGAAGGTCTCTACGGCGGCCTTGGCCTTGTTGGTCTGCAGGTGGCCGATGAAATGGAGCTGTACCCTGGAGCGCAGCGGCGCCAGGGCGCCGGTGGTCCACTTGGCCTTGGCGTCCTGTACCTTGTTCTCGCCGGCCGTTTTAAGGGCGCCGGCTTCTATGAGCAGTCTCACGTCTTCGTCCGCGGCGTACTTGGTGACGGCGAGGACGCGCACCTCGGCCGGGTTCCTGGAAATCCTGGCGCAGGCCGCGGCAATACGGCTGTTTATGATCTGAAAATTTGAAAGAAGCGCGCCCTTGCGTGTGATTTCAGCAGTTGGCATGGTTGGGATACCTATATTCTAGCAAAAAATGGCGGTTTCCCATAGGGAAAACGGGCCGGGGGCTGTCCGGGAGGGGCCGTTGGGCCGCTTTTAAGGCCCCTCCCGGCCGTGCTATTATATAGGTATGACGCTGCCTCCTTCCTTCTGGCTTCTCATCTCCGCTGAAGCGCTCATGACGGCCGGCTACTCGGTCTCTTTCCCCTTTCTCGCCCTGTACCTGAGCGGGCAGCGCGGCGTGCCCATGGCCTGGGTGGGCCTCTTTCTTTCCCTGTCCATGCTGGTCTCCGCGGCGGCTCAGGTGCTGGGCGGCGAGATATCGGATATTGTGGGGCGCAGGAAGGTGATGGCCTTCTCCCTGGGGCTGCGGGCGCTGCTGATAGGCGTGATAGCCTGGGTGATCTATTCCGGCGCCGGCCTGTGGGCCATTTTTGTTTTCCATCCGCTGGGCATGCTGCTGGGGTCTTTCTTTCAGCCGGCGGCCAGGTCCTGGGTGGCGGACTATACTCCCCCCGCGCAGCGCATGAAGGCCTACGGCCTGCTGCGCACCGGCTCCAACGCCGGCTGGGCCATAGGCCCGGCCATCGGCGGCCTGCTGGCGGAGGGGTCCTACGCCATGCTGTTCTTTGTGAGCGCGGCGGTGTACGCCGTCTGCTCCGTGATCGTCGCCGTGGTGGTAAAAGACAAGCCCGGCGCGGCGCGCGGCGGCATGGAGAGTTTCAGCCCGTCGGCGGCGGCCGCCACCCTTAAGAACGGGCAGTTCCTGCGCTTCTGCGTGTTCACCTTTACGATGTGCGCGGTGATGAGCCAGCTGGTGGTATCTACTTCGCTCTACTCCAAGACCTACCTGGGTTTTTCCGAGCGGCAGATCGGCCTGCTGTTCACGCTGAACGGCACGCTGGTGGTGTTTTTTCAGTACCTGATGACGCGCCTGCTTGACGGGCGCAGGATAACGGCGGGGCTGGGGCTGGGCGCGCTGCTCTACGCCGCCGGCTACCTGGGGCTGGGCTACGCGCCTTCCTACTATTTCGCCGCCGGGGCTATTGTGGTGATTACGCTGGGCGAGCTGGCGGTGTCCCCTGGCATGCAGGCGCTGGGCGCCAACATGGCGCCCAAGCATGAAAAAGGGCGCTACCTCGGCGTGCAGGGTTTGTTCCAGCACGTGGGCAGCGCCACCGGCATCTTTATAGGTTCCAACGCTATCGGCCTGGTGAGCCCGGTGTTCCAGCAGGGCCCGTGGTTCATCGTCTCCGGTATCGCCGTAATTTCCTGCCTGGGGTTCCTCTCCCTGGGCCGCCGCCTCACCCCCGCCCAGGACGGCCAACCGGCCCCTGAAGTCTCCCCCATCCCCATCCAAGCCACCGAAACCGCTTAAGGGGACGCTGATTCCTAAAGTCCTAATTTTTGCCGCCTATTGATGAAATGGGTATAAAGCTCCGGGTTTCCCCGGCGCTCACAGTAGCAATTAGGAATTTAGGAATCAGCGTCCCCTACTGTTCGCCCTACTGTTCGCGGCCGATGACGGCGGCTATGCCGGCGAGCAGGAAGAAGATTATGGGGGCGGCCAGGCCGGGCGCGGCGCCGGTGCCCAGGCTGGAGTCCGACGGGTTATAGGGGTCGTAATAGACGGTTATGCTGCCGCCCTCCGGGAAATCGTCGGCCAGGTCGCCGCGGGCGGAATCTTCGCTTATGTAGAAGGTGTTCCTGTTCACTTCAATGGGGCCGGCGCTGTTCCAGGAGCCGCCTATCTCGTAGGCGTAGGTGATGTAGGTGTTGTAGGTGCGGGGGCTTTTGCTGCCTACGCGGCGCACTTCGTGCCCGGAGACCACGCCCGAGGTGGCGGTCCAGCTGCTCTGGGCCTTGCGCGCGTGCAGGGAATCTTTTAACTGGCCGTAGCCCAGTATGATCATGGCGAACGCGGCAAGATAGAACAGCCAGGCGTTATTGCCGCCTGAGGTCCTGGCCGCTCCCTGCGGGGCCTGTGTGTAACCGCTGCCGTAGCCTGCTCCCATCCCCACACCATATATAAAACCCGGCCTTCAGGTCAAAGCAGATCTTTTGTCTGCGCCGGGGGCAGGGCTTCGACTTTCTCCCGCAGGGAGGCGAGCCTGTCGAGGTTGAGCTGGGTGGGTTCGAGTTTGCAGGCTATGCTGAATAGCTCCAGCGCGCGGCGCAGGTCCCCCCGTTTTTCCTTCAGCCTGGCCAAGTGCGCCCAGGCCGCGGCGTTGGCGGGGTCCCGCTCCGCCGTTTCCCCGGCCTGCAGCTCCTCCTCGGCGAGCATGGTTTCCCAGAGCGCGTTGGTTTCCCTCTCGCATTTGAGCCGCCAGGCATAGGCCGAGCCCACCGCCACGCTTACCATAGCGGCGAAGATGGCCAGCGGCACCAGCGTGCCGGTGAAGGCGTAGATGAGCAGGCCGGAGAAAAGGATGGCCAGTATGCCGCCCGCCAGGAGCCCGGCGTTGTTGGCTATATGCGGCAGTTGGTTCTTCTTGTGGGCCTTAACTATCTGGTCCAGGGCCAGCAGCACCGCCAGCCCTATGCCGGAGGCCGCCGCGAAATAGATGAGCCGCTGCTTAAGCATGGGGTCAGTTGAAATTCCTCGCGGCCGCGGCGCCGGCCTTTAGCAGGGCGCTCAGTTTGCCTTCCTCCCAGTCAGAATCCGAATACAGGCGTGCCTTCAGCTCGCTGTCCTTGAGGGTGATTTCGGTCAGGTCTCCGCCCGCGGCGAAAGGCCCCAGCGCGGCGGCTTTGCGGGCCGCCTCCGCGGCCAGCTCGGGCGGGTCGCAGCGCAGCGTGTAGCCGGCGGCCTTCAGGCTTTCCGGCACTTCGGGCGCTTCCGGCGGCAGGAACTCCAGCGGCCGGTGCAGGGGCCCTGTCCGGTGCACTACCAGTTTTATGCCCAGGTGGTTGACTACCTCGTAAATGAACTCGGCCTCATAGCCTATGGTGGTCCCCTCATGCGTTACCGGGCCGGTGGTGAAGCGCGCCGGGATCCCGTCTATCCTGCCGTCATTGCCGGCCCCGCCGTATATCATGGCGCCCAGCTTCTGCATCTCCTCCTCGCCGGCGCCGCCCATCAGGCTCGCCGTCTTGCCGGCCGCCAACTGCGCCAGCTTCCTCAGGAGCCAGCCCAGCGGCATAAAAAGCATGGCCCCGCCCATAATAAAGAGCAGCAGCATGAACGGCCTGTCCGGCAGGCTCTCTATCCATTCAGTCAGTTGGTATAAAAATCCGTGCGTGTCCATAGGTCTAATATATAAAGTCCCGGGCCCGTTCCCCTTTCGGGCTCATTTAGGATACAACAATTTGTTGTATTCCGAAATACCCCCCAAAAACACCCCGCCCGACAGTACGGTGTCGGGAGCGTCTGTTAGGATATCGGTAAGGGCGGGGCAGATGGCCCCTTGACTGTATATACAAATGTATTACAATATGAGGAGGGTTCATGACGCGCTGGGACCCGGAGAAGAATAAGCGGCTCAAACGGGGAAGGGGTGTTTCGTTCGAGGAATTGATGGCGGCTGAGGTGCTGGTTGAATGTGAGCATCCGGTACGTCATAACCAGGGAATGCTGCTGGTCTTGTTGAATGATTACGTGTGGGTTATTCCGTTTGTGGATGACGGCGGTGAAATGTTCCTCAAAACGGCGTTCCCGAGCCGGAAATATACGAAACGGCTGCTTAGAGGAGAGTCGTTATGAAAAGGTTCAAGCTTACCAAGTCCGAAAAGCGCATCGAGGCCGCACTCTTGCGCGGTGAATATGTTCCGGTCTCGCCTGCGCGGGCCAAGTGGATCGCGGCGCAGATCTCGGCTTACCGCAAGGACGCCGTCATCAGTCTGCGCATAAATAGCAACGACCTGGAGTTAATCAAGGAGAAAGCCAAAAAGTCAGGCGTCCCCTACCAGACCTACATCACCACCATCCTGCACCACGTCGTACATTGATCGGTTCGTAGTTCCCCTCAAAACAAAACCACCGGGCCTCCCCGGCGGTTCGCGTCGCGCTCTCTAAATAGTCATAAAGTCATCAGCGTCCCCTCTCCTCTGGCTCAGGAAAGCCGGAAAAATATATATACTTTAGGCAGGAAGAAGATATCGTAAATTCCTATGATCAAATACCAGGACGATCTGAAAGGCGTGACCGCGGGGCGATTGGGCGGGTTCTTTGTCGGGTGGCCGAATCCTCCAAAGCCGGCGGCTCATCTTAAACTACTGAAAGGCAGTGACTTGGCGGTTCTGGCTGTAAACGGGGGTAGGGTCGTCGGGTTTATTACTGCCATTACCGACGGGGTCCTTGCGGCATACATCCCTTTCCTGGAAGTGCTGCCGGAGTACCAGGGCCGCGGCATAGGCGGGCAGCTGGTCAAGCGCATGCTGCGCCGGCTGGGCAAAGCCTATATGGTGGACCTACTCTGTGACAAAGAGTTACAGCAGTTCTATAAGAAGTTCAAGATGTTCCCCGCCACCGGCATGATGCTGCGCAATTACGCTAATCAGTCCGGCTCCCGCATCCAACCGTAAAAAAAGGCTACCGGGGCATATACGCTTAACGTATATCATCGCCCCGGCGGCTAATAAACTATATCAACTTTTTACCCTAAATATCAAAAAGTCACAAAGTCATCAGCGTTTTATGTCTTCCATACCCCGCCTTATTGGGGGTAGTCCTCTTCTGAGATTAGTTTTTGTCTTGCAATGTCGAATATGTAGAGTTTGTTTTCTTTTCTTGTGGATTGGTAAGGGGCTGCCTCATTTTTATATAGCCAGTATTCTGGGAGTTTGACTGCCGCATAGCGGTTGTCAAAAGAAAGTTCAATTTTAACATTGCTGGCATGGTGGATTTTGTGTTTCCAAAGTTCATTCCCATCCGCATTATAGACCCTAAAAAAACAATTCGGCCCAACATCCATTGACGCTACTAGAAATAGTTTTTGATCGTATGAGACGGTATATCCTTCCATGTCACAGATATTTAAATCCCTTATGAAGCCACCGGTTGATGTTCGTATTTCAAAGCCTTCGCAACCATAAAGGGATTCTGGAATAATGAAAATTCTAGTGTCTGAAAAAGTAAAGGTTCCTCCTTCTCTAAATGGCAGGTTTGCTAGGGTCGTGCTACTGATTTTTGTCCCAGTCTTGCTGAATATATCAAAAGAGCTGGTTTCCCAGTTAAATACTGCGGCTAGTGTGCCATTTGACGAGATAAATCCTATTTCAATGATTCGCCCATCTTCTAGCTTCTTGAATTGATATTCGGCTTTACTAGGAAATACGATCTTGTCTTTACCTAAAGATATTGTATCGCGTAAAAGGTGTATCGGGGTTAACTGGGCATTGTATCTGGTGAATGTCTTGTAATCTTTTACTTTGATAGTGGTTTGTTCGAGAATAGGCGTGTTTTGGGCTGCCGCATAGGGAGTGAGAGTTATAAGGGAGATAACAATGGTAATTAGCTGGCATAGAATAAATATAAAGTATGACATATCACCTCCGCTCGGTTCCCTTAATCCTTAGGTTGGGTAAATCATATGAAATATTTTTGCCTAAATAAAAACCCCCGGCCTTTTGGACCGGGGGTCTTTATTGTTAAGCGCTCGACTTAGTACATGTCGGCGCCGGGGGGCATGCCGCCGGGCATACCGCCGGACATGGCGGGAGACTTCTTCTCGGGCATGTCGGCCACCAGGCAGTCCGTGTTGAGCAGGGTGCTCGCGATGGAGGCGGCGTTCTCGAGGGCCGTGCGGGTAACTTTGCACGGGTCCACGATGCCGGCCTTCAGCATGTCCACGTACTGCAGGGTGTCGGCGTCGAAGCCGATGTCCGTGGCGGAGTTCATGATCTTGTCCACCACTATGGAGCCGTCGGCGCCGGCGTTCTCGGCGATGATCCGGAGCGGGGCGTAGATGGCGCGGCGCACAATGTTGACGCCGGTCTTCTCGTCCTCGTGGTCGGTCTTCACCTTGTCGAGCACCTTGGAGGCGCGGATCAGGGCCACGCCGCCGCCGGGCAGCAGGC
>MGUA01000038.1 GCA_001799735.1 Elusimicrobia bacterium GWB2_63_22
GACGCAGCTGCGCGCCATCTACAAGGCCAACACCGAGGGCAACATCAAGATCATGATCCCCATGCTCTCCTCGGTAGACGAGCTGCTGACGGTCAAAAAGATCGCCTCCGACGTCAAGACCGAGCTGGCCGAGGAGGGCTTCCCGGTCAAGAAGGACCCCGAGTTCGGCGTGATGATAGAGATCCCCGCGGCCGCCATCATCCTGGACTCCCTGCTGGGCGAGATAGATTTCGTCTCCATCGGCACCAACGACCTGGTGCAGTACACCCTGGCGGTGGACCGCATTAACCAGTACGTCTCCGAGCTCTACGAGCCGTTCCACCCCGCGGTGCTGCGCCTCATCAACCTGGTGGTGCAGACCGCCCACAAGAAGGGCAAGCCCGTCTCGGTCTGCGGCGAAATGGCCTCCGACCCGTACGCCATCCCGCTGCTGGTCGGGCTGGGCGTGGACATCCTGTCCGTGCCGGCCAAGATGTACCTGCGCTCCAAGCATTCGGTCCGGACCATGAACTTCGAGAAGTTCACCGGCATCGCCCAGCGGGCGCTCAGCATGCCCACCGCCGACGAGATCCGCCGCCTGGTGGAGGAAGAAGTAAAGTGAAAAAGCACTAACAACAATGAACATACGCAACTTTTCCATCATCGCGCATATCGACCACGGCAAATCCACGCTGGCGGACCGGTTTATCAACATCACCAACACGGTCCCCGACCGGCAGATGCACGAGCAGTTCCTCGACGGCATGGAGCTGGAGCGCGAGCGCGGCATCACCATCAAGGCCAAGGCCGTGCGCATGCTCTATAAATCCGAGGACGGCCAGGATTACATCCTCAACCTCATCGACACGCCCGGCCACGTGGACTTCTCCTACGAGGTGTCCCGCGCCATGGCCGCCTGCGAGGGCGCCATCCTGCTGGTGGACGCGTCGCAGGGCGTGGAGGCGCAGACGCTGGCGCACGCCCACCTGGCGCAGTCGCTCGGCCTCACCATCATCCCCGTCATCAACAAGATAGACCTCGAGCACGCCAACCCCGACGCCACCGAGGAGCAGATCTGGGAGGTGCTCAAGAACCCGGTGGACTCCTCGCGCATCAGCGCCAAGGACGGCCGCGGCGCCCGCGAGGTGCTCGAGCGCGTCATCAAGGAGATCCCGCCCCCGGCAGGATCCCCCGACAAGCCGCTCAAGGCGCTGGTCTTCGACTCTTTCTACGACATCTACAAGGGCGTCATCATCTACACCCGCATCGTGGACGGCGAGCTGAAACCCGGCAAGTACATCACCTTCAATTCCAGCGGCGCCAGTTATAAAGTGGAAGAGGTGGGCTACCTCAACCCCAAGCTGCTCAAATCCGGCTCCATCAAGACCGGCGAGGTGGGCTACCTGGTGGCCGGCATCAGGGACATCCACGAGATCAGGATGGGCGACACCATCTTCGAAAAGGGCGTGCCGATAGACGCCCCGCTGCCGGGCTACAAGGACGTCAACCCGGTGGTGTTCGCGGGTTTCTACCCGGTCAACACCACGGATTACACCGCCCTCAAGACCGCCATCGAGAAGCTCAACCTCTCCGACTCCTCGTTCAACTTCCAGGGCGAGACCTCCAAGGCCCTGGGCTTCGGCTTCCGCCTGGGCTTCATGGGCCTGCTGCACCTCGACATCATCCGCGAGCGCATCGAGCGCGAGTTCGACATCCCGCTCATCGCCACCAACCCCAACGTCATCTACAAGGTGCAGGCCAAGGACAAGCAGGGCCTGAAGGGGAAATACGTGGAGGTTACCAACCCGGCCGACTTCCCGCATTACGGCGACGTGATAGACATCATGGAGCCGTACGTGCACGCAACCATTATCGCCCCCCTGCCGTATATGGAGGGGATCATGAACCTGCTCAAGGAGAAGCGCGGCGAGCATATAAAGATAGAGTACATCTCGACGACCCGCGTCATCGTGGAGTACTACCTGCCGCTCTCCGAGATCATCATCGACTTCTACGACAAGCTCAAGTCGGTGTCCCGCGGGTACGCCTCTTTCGACTACGAGCCGTACCAGTACAAGTCCTCGGACATGGTGAAGATAGAGATCCTGCTGCACGCGGAATCGGTGGACGCGCTGTCGTTTATCACGCACCGCTCCCGGTCGCTGGCCAACTCGCGCAACATCTGCGAGAAGCTCAAGGACCTGATCCCGAAGCACATGTTCGAGATCGCCGTGCAGGCGCAGGTGAACGGCAAGATCATCGCGCGCGAGACCATAGGCGCGCAGCGCAAGGACGTGCTGGCCAAGTGCTACGGCGGCGACATCACCCGCAAGCGCAAGCTCCTGGAAGCGCAGAAGGAAGGCAAGCGCAAGATGAAGCTGATGGGCTCCGTGGAGATCCCGCAGGAAGCCTTCATGTCGCTCTTGAAGATCAGCCAGGATAAATAAGGAACCTTGAACAATGGAAGAGAAACTTTTCTGGATCGGCATCTTGATGGGCGTGCACCTGTTCCTGTCCCATCATTTCAAGGAGAAGGGCAGGTTCAAGACCGACACCGCCTTCACCCGGGCCTGGCACGCCGTCTTCGCGGCGCTCATAGCCTTCGTGCTGGCCGTGCTGGCCTCCGTCAGCCTGGACAACAGCCGCGGCGACGTGGTGACCTCCATGCTCTTCAGCTGGCGCCAGCTGGGCTACGGCGTGCTGGCGGCCTTCGCCGGCGCGGGCTACGCCCTCTGGAAGAACAAGCCCGGCAAAACCCCCGTCAAGGACGGCCTGAACCAGGCCATGAAGGGCGACATGGAGTGGTCCGAGACCGTCTTCTCCGCCGTGCTGCTGGCCAGCGTGGTGATGTACCTGTTCATCCAGGCCTTCAAGATCCCGTCCGGCTCCATGGAGCGCACTTTCCTGATCGGCGACCACCTGTTCGTCAATAAGTTCATCTACGGCTTCCGCGTGCCCTATACCAGCAAGAAGTTTCTGCGGTTCCGCAAGGTGCAGCGCGGCGACATCATAGTGTTCCAGTTCCCGTCCACCGACCCCCGCGAGTTCCAGTGCGGCGGCAGCCAGTACGGCAAGGATTTCATCAAGCGCGTGGTCGGCATGCCCGGCGACACGGTGGAGGTGCGCAACGGCGACCTGCTGGTCAACGGCCGCAGGCCGGAGAACGAGGCCTACGCGCAGCACCTGGACCCGAGCCGCTACCCGCCGGCCGCCGAGAAGGTGGCCCCGGCCGACTACCAGATCTTCTGGGAGAACCGCCTGCTGGCCAAGATGTTCTCGGAATACATCCGGGATAATTTCGGGCCCGTGGTCGTGCCGCCCGGGCAGTACCTGGTGATGGGCGACAACCGCGACCGCTCCTGCGACTCGCGCTACTGGGGCGCCGTGCCGGAAAGCAATATCAAGGGCAAGGCCTGGTTC
This sequence comes from Elusimicrobia bacterium GWB2_63_22, assembly GCA_001799735.1. Classification (GTDB taxonomy): domain Bacteria; phylum Elusimicrobiota; class Elusimicrobia; order Elusimicrobiales; family UBA9959; genus UBA9959. The sequence continues at coordinate 3,400 of MGUA01000038.1, forward strand.
ACCTACTGGCCCGTCAGCCGCGCGGGGTTCCCCAGATAATGAAGCTTTCAGACCGCCTCAAGTCCGGGACCAAGGTCTACTCCTTCGAGTTCTATCCGCCCAAGACGGCGGAGGATACGGCCAAGTTGTTCAACACGGCCCTCGAGCTGAAGGCCCTGTCGCCGGACTTCGTGTCGGTCACTAATTCCTCCAGCGGCGTCACGCCCTACCGCACCGTGGCGCTGTGCGGCGTGCTTAAGGCCCAGTTCGGCCTGGAGATAGTGGCGCACCTCACCTGCCTGGCGCATACCAGGACGGAAATAGCCGAGATCTGCTCGGGCCTCAAGAAGATGGACATCAACAACGTGCTGGCCCTGCGCGGGGACCCGCACAACGTGGAAGCCGGCGCGCGCCGCAGCGAGTACAGCTACGCCGCCCAGCTGGTAGCCGACCTGAAGCGGGACGGCGGCTTCTCCATAGGCGGCGCCTGCTACCCGGAAAAACACCCGGAGGCGCCCAGCCTGGAGGCCGACATCGTCCGCCTGAAGGAAAAAGTGGACGCGGGGGCGGAGTACCTGATCACCCAGCTTTTCTTCGACAACGCCTGCTACTTTAAATTCCTGGACAAGGCCGCCGCCGCCGGCGTGCGGGTGCCGGTGCTGCCCGGGCTGATGCCCATCACCGGCTACAAGCAGATGCAGAATTTCACCAAGATGATGCAGGTGGGCGTCCCCGACGAGCTGCGCCGCGGGATAGAGCGCTGGGACGGGGACAAGGACGGCATGTTCAAGTTCAGCGTGGAGTACGCGTCGCGCCAGGCGCGGGCGCTGCTGGCCGGAGGCGCGCCGGGGCTGCACCTCTACACGCTCAACCGCAGCAAGGCCGCCATGGCGATACTGAAGAACGTCAAGACAGCTATATAACGGGGCCGGGGTAAAAGATGGAAACAATTCACACGTCGGACGCCAGGGCGCTGGCCCTGCTGCAGAAGCGGGACACCGCCATAGACGCCATGGCCGCGCGCGCCGCGGCGGTGCCGAAAAAAATAGCCGAGCTGAACGCCGCCTTCGAGGCCAAGAAGGCCTCCATGAGCGCCGCGCGGGAAGCCCTGCTGGCGCTGCAGTCCAAAAAGAAAGACTCCGAGCTGCGCATAGCCGAGGCCGAGGAAGGCATCCGCAAGCACCAGCGGGAGCTGAACCTGGTGAAGGACAATAACGCCTTCAAGGCCCTGCTCGCCGAGATAGAGCACGACAAGGCCGCCAAGGACGAGCTGGAGACCGGCGTGCTGGAACTGCTGGAAATGATAGACAAGGCCTCCGTGGCCGACCGGACCGTGCAGGCCGAGGTTAAAAGCATAGAGACCATCATGAAGGGGGAGACCGCCTCGCTGGAGGCTTCGGCCGCGGCGCTGGCCGCCGAGCTGGCCGAGGCCCGCGCCAACAGGGCGACGGCCGCCGCCGCCATCGCCCCGGACCTGCTGGAGCGCTACGAAGCCATCCGCTCCAGCCGCTCCGGCCTGGCCCTGGCCGCCGTGCACGAGGAGCCGGTTTCCGGCAAGTTCTCCTGCGGCGGCTGCCATATGGGCCTGCCCCCGCAGAAGATGGTGGACGTCAAGAAGGCCGACACCCTGACCTTCTGCCCCGACTGCCGCCGGCTGATCTACCTGGAGAAAACCCTTTTCGGCGCATGAAAAAGGAAAAGCGGCTGAAGATCTTCATAGACGGCGGCTCGCGCGGCAACCCGGGCCACGGCGCCTGCGCGGCCGTTTTTCTGGGCGCCGACGGGGCCGTGCTGCGCGAGGAAGGGCGCTACCTGGGGCGCTGCACCAATAATTTCGCGGAATACAACGGCCTGCGCCTGGCGCTGGCCGCGGCCGGCCGGCTGGGCGCGGAGGAGCTGGAGATCTTTTCCGACTCCGAACTGCTGGTCAAGCAGTACGCCGGGGAGTACCGGGTAAAGGACGCCGCGCTGGCAAGCCTGATGGCCGGCATAAAGCGGGCCGCCGCCGGGTTTAAAAAGGTAACGCTGGCGCATGTGCGCCGGGAAAAGAATAAAGAGGCGGACCGGCTGGTCAACCGGATCCTGGACGACGCGCGCAACGCGCCGCCGGCGCTGGACAAGGCGCTGGCAAAAGAGAACGGGCTGGGGTCAGGTCTTGAATCTTGACAAAAAATGTCAAGATTCAAGACCTGACCCCTTGATAAATTTCAGACCGCGGATGGAGGGCCGCTCTTCCCGCAAGGGAGGGGAGGAACTTCCGAACTTCACAGGGCAGGGTGCCGGTTCAAACTTCGCAGCATTATATGAGCGGAGCATAGGCCGGGAGGCGGGGGCAACATCCCCCGTCGACGGACAGCGCCACAGAGAACATACCGCCCGCAAGGGTAAGGGTGAAAAGGTGCGGTAAGAGCGCACCGCGCGCCGGGCGACCGGCGCGGCAGGGCAAGCCCCCGCCTGGAGCAAGGCCAAAGTTGCGCGATGGATAGCCCGTCCGCCCCCTCCGGGGGGCAGCGCAGAGTGGGCCGCAATAGATAAATGGTCCTCCAAGCCCCGCAAGGGGCCGGACAGAATTCGGGGTACAGTCCGCGGTCTGAATAGTTTTAACAAGGAGCTACTTATGGATTCATTGGCTGCTAAGATACCGGAGCTGAAGTTTTCTTCGGACGCTAACGAGATCCCCTGGGACAAGGCGGTGGTGTGGACCATCATGCCGCGGGTGGGGCCGCGGGTGTACGAGTGGATAGACGCGGAGCATATCCGCTACGTGTCCTGGAGCAACGGCATCGTGAGCATCATGCCGGAGAACAGCTCTATCCTGAGCTCCCACTGCCAGTGCATCGTGCTGCCCTCGGGCTTCGTCTGGGTGGGCAGCGAAGTGAAGGTCGGCTAGGCCCGGAACAAATATCTTACCGGGCGGTATAATTTGGTAAAATAAAGGTATATCCCTTTAAGTAACTCATGGGGGGGAATATACGGAGGAATAGTCAATGAAGAAAGCAATATTCGCGGCGCTCGTTTTTACGGGCTTCATAGCCGCGGCCAACGCCCAGGTGGACTTTAACCGGGGCTTCGAAGTAAAAGACGTTATTTCCCAGGCCGTCAGCGCGGACCTGGCCATCCCGGCGGCTCCCGCCGCCAAGATAGGCCACTACTCCCGCGACTGCGCCCGCTTCTCGTTCGGCCCCAGCGGCGAGGCCATCACCAGCGAGAAGGTGTATCTGCGCAGCACCGAGTACGAGACCGTCTGCCACACTCAGTACGTGCAGCAGTGCCACACCGTCATGGTGCCCGGCCCTAACGGCACGCAGGTGCCCAGCCAGAGCTGCCACATGGTGCCCGTGCAGAACTGCTACGAGCGCCCCGGCATGACCTGGAGCCAGTACGGCCAGATCAAGGTTGAGGTCCGCAAGCTGCTCCCCTGGGAGCGCGAGAACTTCGAAGTCTGCCTGCAGGGTCCCTGGATGGACCTGTACGTCAACGCCGCGGCCTACAAGTACTCCGCCAAGCGCGAAGGCAACTACGACACGCTCTTCGTCCTGACCCCCCAGTACAAGGTCGCGATGAAGGCCGACGAGAACGGCATCAACTACGGCAATTTCGCCTACGCCGACGGCAAGTTCGTGTTCCAGGTCAACGACAAGTGGGCCAAGGAATACGCCGGAGAGAAGGTAGCGATAAAGGTGGACCTTTATAGCGAGGGCTGGTGGGTTTTCGACGGCTACAAGGGCTCCAAGGAATTCACGTTCGACGTGGCCGAGGGCTACACGATGACCTTCAACGAGAAGGACCTCGAGAAGCCGGCCGCCGAGGACAACACCTACCGCGACGGCGACGACGACCGCGCCGCCAAGAAGTACTTCCTTAAATGGGGCTTCAAGCGCGTGGGCGCCATCTCCAAGGACAACTTCGTAAAGAAGGACAAGACCCCCGTTATCACCAAATAACAGGCCTTCTCCCGACAAAAATACCCGCCCCTCAAAAGGCGGGTATTTTTTTGTGTCGCGCGTGGGGGGGCGGCGGGGGCTTGCTCCCGCCGCCCCCCGGGCAACCCTAATCTATACCCCTTGTTAGGATATTTGTATAATTAAAATAAGATTTTCGCGAAGATTCTATTGGAGGAACTACTAATGGCCAAGCTTAAGGTTAATTCCGCTATCGTCAAGAAGAACGCCGCCCTGTGCAAGAAGCGCGGGATCGTGATGCCCACCTTCAAGCAGATGAAGGACCCCAACCTTATTCCCGAGAAGATCAAGAAGGCCCTCAAGCCCGTCGGGCTCTGGGACGTCAACCCCATCAACCTTTTCCGCATCACCTGGAAGAACGACCATAAGACCGGCGGCTTCGGCCCCGTCAACATGCTCGAGATTCCCAAAGAGATCACCGGCATAGACGCCCGCGTTATCGGCATCGTCGGCAAGTACTTCCCCACCGGCGCGCATAAAGTGGGCGCGGCCTACGGCTGCCTGGCCCCCCGCATGGTCACCGGCGAGTTCGACGCCCAGAGCCAGAAAGCCGTGTGGCCCTCCACCGGCAACTACTGCCGCGGCGGCGCCTTCGACAGCAAGCTGCTCGGCACCACCCCCGTGGCCATCCTGCCCGAGGGCATGAGCAAAGAGCGCTTCGACTGGCTCAAGGAGATCGGCTCCGAGGTCATCGCCACCCCCGGTACCGAGAGCAACGTTAAAGAAATTTACGACAAGTGCTGGGAGATCAAGAAGACCCGCAAAGACTGCGTCATCTTCAACCAGTTCGAAGAGATGGGCAACCCCACCTGGCATTACCACGTCACCGGCAGCGCGCTGGAAGAGGCCTTCAACGCCATAAAAGGCCCCAAGAGCCGCCTCGCGGCCTTCACCTCCGCCACCGGCTCGGCCGGCACCATCGGCGCGGGCGACTACCTAAAGAAGAAGTTCCCCGGCATGAAGATCACCGCCTCCGAGGCGCTGCAGTGCCCCACCATCCTCAACAACGGTTTCGGCGAGCACCGCATAGAGGGCATCGGCGACAAGCACATCCCGTGGGTGCACAACGTCCGCAATACCGACGTGGTCACTGCCATCGACGACGAGGCCTGCGTGCGCATCGCCCGCCTGTTCAACGAGCCCGAGGGCAAGAAGGTCCTGGCCCAGTACGGCGTGAAGAAAGAGGTCATCGAGAAACTGAGCCTGCTCGGCTTCTCAGGCATCTCCAACCTGCTTTCCGCCATCAAGACCGCCAAGTATTACGAGATGGGCAAGGACGACGTCATCGTCACCGTGTTCACCGACTCCATGGACCTCTACGGCTCCCGCCTCAAGGAGATGGAGAAGGAAATGGGCAAGTACACCCGCGAGAACGCGCTGGTGGACTTCGAGCGCCGCCTGCTTGGCGAAAATACCTCCAGCATGAAAGAGCTCACCTACGCCGACCGCAAGGCCGTGCACAACCTCAAGTACTTCACCTGGATAGAGCAGCAGGGCCGCACTTCCGACGAGCTGCGCCAGCTGTGGGACCCGGCTTTCTGGGACGAGACCTTCGGCATGGTGGAGGAGTACGACCGCCTGATAGAAGCTTTCAACCGGGAAGTCGGGCTGTAAAATGGCTACAAAAGGCGTATTCCGGATCGAGTGTCCCCACTGCGGCGAGAGCTTCGACGCCGACTTCTGGACCGTGGTCCGCGGGGACCGCGACCACGACGTAAAAGAGCTTATCCTCAGCGGCGAGTTCGACCTGCTGGTCTGCCCCAAGTGCGAGGAGATGGTGCAGCACGAGGAGCCTTTCCTCTACATCGACCCGCACCGGGACCTGCTGGCTTTCGTGATGCCCGAGGGCTACGAGGCCGAGAAAGAGAAATGGATCACGCGCATGAACGCGGACTATGAGCCGGTGAAAGCTTCCCTTTTCGCCGGCCAGGGGCTCACCTCGGACCCGCTCTACCTGTTCGGCCTGGGCCAGCTGACCGCCAGGCTGACCGAAGACAGGGACCGCGAGGAAGAGACCGACGTGATGGAGTTCATGGCCCGCGAAGAGGGCCTGAAGCTGGTCCCCGTGAACCCGGTGGCCGCCCGCGAACTGGACCTCCCTTTTACGCTCCCTATCCCGACCGGCCTCTTCGGCCGCGCCGCGGCCCTGAAGGCCGCCGAGGGCCTGTACGCCAAGAACGACGCGCTGCCCCGGCTGAAGAAGCTGGTGGAAGTGCTGAAAGCCGGTAAAGACGACACCATCCCCTTCGTAAAGATCTGATGCTCCTGCGCCCGCTCAACGACCTGCCGCTCCTGCAGAAGGCCGCGTCCCTGGCGGACGCCGCCGGGCTGGAGCTGTACGCCGTGGGCGGCTGCGCGCGCGACTGGGCGCTGGGCCGCCCCAGCGCCGACATAGACTTCCTCGTCGGCGGCGACGCCGACCCGCTGGTGGCAGGCCTGGAGCAGGCCTACGGCGGCAGCCACAAAAAATTCAAGCCCTTCCTTACCGTGCGTTTTTTCGACAGCGCCGGCCGCCGGCTGGATTTCGCCCGCTTCCGCAAAGAAACTTACGCCGCGCCGGCCGCCCTGCCCACTGTGGCCGAGGCGGACTCCGCCGCCGAGGACCTTAAGCGCCGCGACTTCGCCGCCAACGCCATGGCCGTGCGCCTTAACGGCGCGGAGCCGTACGCGCTGCTGGACCCGCATAAGGGAATGGAGGACGTGAAGGCCGGCCTGGTGCGCGTGCTGCATGAGAAAAGTTTTCAGGACGATCCCACCCGCCTCTACCGCGCGGCGCGCTTTGCCGGCCGCTTCGGCTGGCGGCTGGAGGCGGGCACGCTGGAACTGGCGCTGGCCGCCGTAAAGGCCGGCCTGCCCGGCCTGCTCAGCCGGGAACGCCTGCGCAACGAACTGGTGAAGATATTGTCGGAGGAAAACCCGCTGCCCGCGCTGGCACTGCTCGGGGAGCTCGGGGCGCTGGCCGTCATCCACCCCGCTTTCGCTTACGGCCCGTCCCTGCTGGCCCTGCCGCCCGGCCGCGGGCGCCTGGCCGCCGCCGCCGCCCTTATGGGCCCCGCCGGGGGGGAGTTCCTGGCCGGCCTGCGGCTCTCCAATAAAGAAACAGCCGACCTGAACGCTCAGGCCGGCTCTCTCCGGAAATAAAAAATATTATTTGTAGCGCGCCTTCTGCTGCACCAGGCGTGCCTTTATGGCCTCTTCCAGGGTCGCCAGGTTAAGCGGCTTCTGCGCGTAGTCGAAAGCCCCCAGCTTCAGGCAGGCCCTCGCCATCTCTTCGTCTTCGTTGCCGGTGATCATCAGTATCCCGATCTCCGGCATCGTTTCCGTCAGATTTTTCAGCACCGTCAGGCCGTCCCTCTCGGGCATGGCGATGTCGAGCAGTATGATGTCGGGCCTGGCCTCGCGGGCCAGCCGCTCCGTCTCCACCCCGTCCGCGGCGCTGATAACGCCGTAGCCGGCTTCGGCCAGCCAGCGGCTCAGCACGTAAATTATCGAGCTGTCGTCGTCCGCCACCATGATCAGGCCTTTGCCGCGCCGGGCGGCCGGCGGCTTGGGGGCGCCCGCCAGGCGGTCCACTTCGGCCAGCACCGCCGCCAGGCCTTCCGTTTCCGGGAAGACGCAGGAGGCGCCGGCGGCCAGGCAGGCCTCGGCGTCCGCCGGGTCCTCGCGGCGGGCCAGCATGATGACCGGCACCGTTTTGGAGAGCACCCGGATCTTGGCCAGCACCAGCGGCCCCGGCGCCGACGGCAGCTCGCGGGCCAGGACCACCAGGTCCGGCTGGAAATCTTTGAAGGCCTGCACGCCGCCGTCGCCGTCCGCGGCGGCTCTCACCTCGTGCCCCTCTTTGACGAGGAAAACGCTCAGCGAGTCGCGCACCAGGGCTTCTTCGTTTATTATCAGGATCTTGGCCACGATATTATTTTTTATCCTTTTCTTCCTGCCGCTTTATGTCCGGGTTGCGCGCGAAGGCCTGGAACTTGCTCATCAGCTCCGCCGCGCGCTCCACCGCCTTTATGATCTGCGAGATCTCGCCTTTTATGGGATTGTCCCCGGCCAGGCCGTCGTCTATCAGCGTGGCGTAGCCGTTTATGGCGGCCAGCGCGTTGTTAAAGTCGTGCGCCATGGGGCGGGCCACCTTGCTCACCTCTTCGGCCGCCTTGGCCAGGGCCAGCTCGGCCTCCATCCGCTTGAGGTCCGTTATGTCGCGGGCTATGCCCAGCAGGCCTATGGTCTGCCCGTTCACGTTCTTCAGCGGGGTCTTTATGATGTTGACGTGCCGGCTGCCGCCCGGGAAAGGGTGGTGGTTGTTCAGGGAGACTGTTTTGCCGCTGCGCACCACGTCGCTGTCGGTGCGGAACACCTCGGCGGCGGTCTGCGGGGGGAAATAGTCGGAATCGGTGCGCCCTATCATCTCTTCCGTCGTGGTGCCCATCAGGGCGGCGCAGGCCTTGTTGGCCTTCACGTACATGCCGTTCATGTCCTTGATAAAGATGGCGTCCGCGGCCGTGTCGAACATCATGCGCAGGGTGGTCTCGCTTTCTCTGAGCAGCAGCTCGGTCTTCTTCTGCTCTGTCACGTCGCGGATGACGCCGGTGATGTAGACCGGCTGGCCGTTGCGGAAGACCACGCCGCTTTTCTGTTCCACGTAGGCGTAGGTGCCGTCCTTCTTCTTGAGCCGGTACGGCAGGATGGGCAGCGTGCGGCCGGTCTTTACGGCGTTGGCCCAGGCCTTGGCGATGAAATCCCTGTCTTCGGGGTGCGAGAACTCTCCCACGCTGCGGCCCGTCAGCTCTTCCGCGGTATAGCCGTAGTCGTCCACCCGCGGGCTCACGTAGGTGAGGCGGCCCTGCAGGTCCGCCGTGTAGATGGTGTCCTTGGTCGCCGACACGATGGTCTTGAACCGGCTGTCCTCCTCGCGCTGCCGGTCCTCGGCGGCCTTGCGCTGGAGGATCATGGCGTAGACGCGGGCCAGCTTCTGGGCCGTTTCCAGCGATTCGGCGCCGTACTCCCCGGCCGGGTTGGCCAGGGACAGCATGCCTAGCAGCTTCCGGCCCGACAGGGCCGGCACGCCCAAAAATTTTTCTATCCGGATATGGCCGTGCGGCAGCCCGGACGAGCGGCGGTCGGAGGGGGCCTTGTTGGTGAGCAGCGGCTTCTTGCGCTTGAGCACCCAGCCCCAGAGGCCTTTGAAGTCCTTGAACACTACCGGCCGCTCCGCCATGCGGCAGCTGTCCCAGGTCTCGCTGGTGAGCGAGGGGACCAGCATATAGCCGGTGAGCGGGTCTATATAGCCGGCGAAGCCGAAGGCGCTGCCGGTCATGCGCCGCGCCTCGTCCAGCACGGCGCGGGAGATCTCTTCGATGGAGATGCCGGGGTAGGAAAGGTAGAGCTCCTCTATGTGCTTGACCGAGGAGGACAGGTCGCGCTCGAAGGCCAGCTCCGCGTCGCGCTTCTCGTTGGCGGCGCGGGCGGCAATGATCTTGGCGGCCGTCTCTATCAGGCCGGCGGCCGCGTGGGGGTTCTTGGGGCGCTCCTGCAGGTGCGCCAGCAGCCTCCCGGCTCCGGCGCCGGCCGGCCGGATCTCCCCGCGCAGGGTAAGCCCGCGCGGGCCCGGGAAGGATTTTTTATGTCCGGCCAGCAACCCGCGGCGCTGCTCCGCCGGGGTGTTCCTGAAGGCGGCTATGGTCTTGCCCTGCCGGTCTTCCAGGATGATGGCCAGGGAACTTTTGCGCCCCAGGCCGCCGGGCCTGGAGAGGATCTCGAGTATTTTTTTAAGGAAGGGGGCCAGGTTGGCCTGCGTGAAAGCCGCCAGCAGCAGCGCCTGCATGGTCTTGCCGAGTACGGCGGTGTCCTGGTGTGTAACGCCGGAATTGTTCATTCGAATTTATAGCCGTGGCCGGGCACGGCCTTGATGCGCTTGCCGAAAGAGCCTATCTTGCGGCGCAGGTTGGAGACGTGCACCTCCACGGTATGCGGGTCGTTATAGTCGGCGGTGTTGTAGCCCCACACGGCCTCCAGCAGGCTGTTGAGGCTGAGTACCTTGCCGGGCTTGGAGGTGAGGGTGTGCAGCAGGTCGAATTCTTTGGAGGTCAGCTTTACCGGCTTGTTCTTTATCTTTATGGTGCGGCCTTCCAGGTTGAGCTGCAGGTCGCCGGATTTCAGCACGGCTTCCTTCTTTTTGCCGCGGGCGGCGCGCTTGATCATGGCCTTGGCCTTGGCCAGCAGCACCGGGTAGGAGAAGGGCTTTACCACGTAATCGTCGGCGCCGTAGCCGTAGCCGGCCACGTGGTCGGCCTCGGAGATCTTCTTGCCGGTCATGATGATGACGGGGATATCGGCGAGCACCTTGTTCTCTTTGATGCGGCGGCAGAGGGTGAAGCCGTCCATGCGGGGCATCTCTATGTCCGTTATTATAAGGTCGGGTTTGCCGGAGGCGGCGGCCAGGGCTTCGGCGCCGTTGGCGGCGGTGATGGTTTCCAGGCCGTGGTTCTCGAGATACCGCTTGAGGATGCCCAGCAGCTCCGGGTCGTCATCCACAATAAGTACGCGCTCTTTCATAAGTTGATTATAATAAAAGGGGACGCTGATTCCTATAAGAGACGCTAGTTCTTGGGCGACGGCTTGCCGCCGGCCAGGGGAACAAAACTTGCGCGGCCGTTCAGGAAAAGCACCCCCAGCTCTTTCCCGTTGGCGGTAAAATTTATCGCGTGAGGGATCTTCTCGTAGTCCTTGGCGTAAACTGTTTCAAAGCCGGGCAGGCGGTAGACCTTCACCGTGCCGCTCCCGTAAAGCACGGCCATGTGGGCCGTGGAGAAATAGATGGAACGGACCGTGTGGCCGCGGTCCCGCAGCGTCTTTACCGGGGCCCAGCCTGGGACCGCCACCACCCGGGTTTCACCGCTGACGGACCCATACGCGAACAGTTTGCCGTCGGGAGAGAAAGCCAGGGCGGAGATTGGGGAGAGGGGGTCTTTCTTGAACTGGAACGAAACGGCGGACTTGCCGGTCTTCAGCTCCAGCATGTTGACAAAGCTGCCCGCCACCCTCCCCTCCTTGTTCAGCCTGCCGAAATAATAGGCGAGATACTTGTCGCCGGGAGAGAAGATCGCCCAGCCTTTTTCCGACTGGTCGGCCAAAACGTAGAGCGGGGAGAACTGCCCTCCGGAGAGGCGGTAGATCCTGTAAACATCCGAGCCGTTGGCGAGCAGTTCCGTGGTTGCGGCGTATCTGAAGCCTGGCGAAACGCTGGTAAGACCGCCCTGCGGCACAGCGGTGTTGCTTAGTATCTCCCCGCGCATTGAGAGCTTCAGCAGCTCCTGCCCGGTGCCATACGAGGCGGCCAGCGTTTTGCCGTCCGGGCTTAGGCCGAACAGGCACTGGCCCCGGGGCAGCGAGATGGATTTGTGGAATTTTTTGTCTTTGACCGTGCCGAAACTTATGGTCTGGGGGGTTTCGCCCCAGCCGGACACAAAATAGCCGCCGTCGGGAGAGAAGAACAGCCCGGCTGCGGTGCAGAGGTGGCCGGCGCAGGCCGGCGCGGGCGCTGAAAAAAAAGCGGCGCAGAATAAAGCAAGAACGGCGCGCATCATTAACTCCTTTCCCTTCCGGCCTGGCCGGGTTGCTGGCTACTTCCAATTATAAGTAAAAAAAGCGGCGTTCGGTTGAAAATTTTCAAAGAAACGCGCCAAGGGAGGGGGAAAAGGCCGGGGGGATAAAAAAGCGCCCCGCCGGAACGTTCATGAGGAGGTACAGTTGGACTTACGAAGGAGTCTTACCTGTTGTTGCCCGGCGGGGCTTTTAAAAAGCCAGCGCTGCAGGTGCATAGAGCACGGACCCGAAGGCCCGCGTCTTGGGGGTTTGGGTTAGGGGGGCGCACCGTACAACGCTGGGGATCTGTTTTGTAAAGAGCAGACTGCTATTACGTAAAAAGTATAACAAAGGCCGTTCAAGAATCGTTCAAATCTTACCGCTTCAAAATTGGCCCCGCCGGAGGTTGAGGGAGACTGACAAAAGCCTTAACATGGAGACTTATCTGTTGCCCGGCGGGGTTTAAATTAGACCAGCGCTGCAGGTACTAGAGCATCGGGCCCGAAGGCCCGCGTCTTTGGGGGGTTGGGTTAGGGGGGCGCACCGTACAGCGCTGGAGATCGTTAGTTTTTAAAGAGCGAACTTCTATACTCAAAGTATAGGATAATCCGTTCAGGAAACGCTCAAATACGGCTCAAAACCCGCTCAAGAATGCGCGGGGCTTTTCTACGACGGGCGCGGGAAATAATATAATAGCTTTGCGGTCAAAAACCATGACTTCCATCCAGTTCTTAAAGGGCGTCGGCCCCAAAAAAGCGGAACTCTTCTCGCGCCTGGGCGTGGAGACCATGGACGACCTGCTGTTCTATTTCCCTCGCAGTTGGGAGGACCGCCGCCTGCCCGGCAAAAGGGAGCCGCTGCCCATCCTGGAGGACGCCCCTTTAATAAAAGGAAAGATAAAGAGCGTCAGGGACCTGCACACCTCCAGCGCCCTGCGCATCTTCAAGACCGTGGTGGAGACGCCTTTAGGCGAGGCCGAGGCCAGCTTCTTCAAACGCCACAGCCCCCGGTTCGACGTGTTCGCCCCGCTGCGCAAGGACCTTAAGGAAGGCCGCACGGTGTGGATCACCGGCACCCCGGAGGACCCGCTGTTCGTCAGCCGCCTGCGGGCCGACGAATACTACGCCGACGACGACGCCCGCGCGCTGAAGATGCATGTGGGCCGCATAGTGCCGGTGTACCCGCTCACCGAGGGCCTCACCGCGCGCTTCATGCGCGAGGCCGTGTACGAGGCCGTGCAGGCCGGCCACGAGGCCGTGTGGGATTTCCTGCCGCCCGAGCTGGCCGCCCGGCGCGGCCTGATTACGCGCCAGCTGGCCGCCCGGGCCATCCATTTTCCGGAGAACAATTATGAGCTGGTGGCCGCCCGCCGCCGCTTTATCTACGAGGAGCTGCTGCTGCTGGCCCTGGCCTGGGCCATAAAGAAGCGCCAGACCCGCTCGGTACAGAAGGGCTTCTCCTACGAGATCAAGAAGACCCTGCTCACCCCTTTCCGTCAGAACCTGGGCTTTAATCTGACCAATGCCCAGGCCCACGCCATAAACGAGATCTTCACCGACATGCAGGCCCCCACACCCATGGCCCGCCTGCTGGAGGGCGACGTGGGCTCCGGCAAAACCGTGGTGGCGATCTCCGCCATGCTGCTGGCGGCCGAGAACGGCGGCCAGAGCGTGTTCGCCGCGCCTACCGAGATCCTGGCCGAGCAGCATTTTCTCACTTTCGAGCGCTTCCTCAAGGGGCTGGGCGTGCGCGCCGCCCTGCTGACCGGCCGCGTTAAAGCCGCCGAGAAGAAAAAGCTCCTGGCCGACCTGGCCGAGGGCAAAATAGATATCCTGCTCGGCACCCACGCCGTCATGGGCGAGGGCGTTAAGTTCAAGAACCTGCGGCTGGTGGTGATAGACGAGCAGCACCGCTTTGGCGTGCGCCAGCGCGCGGCCCTGCGCGCCAAGGGCGACCGCGCCGACATGCTTATCATGACCGCCACCCCCATACCGCGCACCCTGTTCCTCGCCCTCTACGGCGACCTGGACCTGTCCGTCATTAAAGAAATGCCGCCCGGCCGCAAGCCCATTAAGACCTCCGAGGCCACCGAGGACGTGGCCTTTATGGCCGCAAAGGACGAGGTGGCAAAAGGCCGGCAGGTGTATGTGGTCTATCCCGTCATAGAAGAGACCGCCGAGGCCGACATGAAGTCGGTGAAGGCCGAATTCGAGCGGCTCAAAATTCTTTTCCGCGGCAAACGGGTCGACATGCTGCACGGCCGCATGCCCGGCGAGCTTAAAAAACAGGTGATGGAAGACTTTGCCGCCGGCCGCACGGACATTTTGGTGGCCACGCAGGTGATAGAGGTGGGCATAGACGTGGCCAACGCCACCCTGATGATCATAAACAACGCCGAGCGCTACGGCCTGGCCAGCCTGCACCAGCTGCGCGGCCGCGTGGGCCGCGGTAAGCACGATTCCCGCTGCCTGCTGGTAGCCCACAGCCGCAACGGCGACGCCGCCGACCGCCTGCGCGCCATGGTGCAAACCGCCAACGGCTTCGAGCTGAGCGAAAAAGACATCTACATCCGCGGCGCCGGCGAAATACTGGGCGTGCGCCAGCACGGCGACATGGACTTCAAGCTGGCCGACATGTCCCGCGATAAAGATATTCTGGAACTCGCCATGGCTGACCGCGAAACCATCCTGGCCGAAGACCCTAACCTGGAGAAACGCTCCAACGCCGGCCTGCACAAGCGCCTGCACGACCTCTACGCCGCCCGCTGGAACCTGATAGACCTGGCCTGAGGGGGACGCTGCTGAGTTTTTGAGTTGTTTGGCCGTGAAATGGGTATAGTCTGACGTGGTTGAGATATCGTACCCATACTTCTAAACAACTCAAAAACTCAGCAGCGTCCCCTTAGACGGAAAAAAGACCCCGCGCCGTAAGCGCGGGGTCTTTTTTTGTTCTCCTTTCCTTCGTCAGAAGGTAGTCCACGGGCCAAAGACAGCGTCGCTGCCCTGGCTCTTTATGTCCTCGTGGATGCAGTTCGCCATGAACGAGCCCCAGATGGACGACACCGAGGGGGAGTTGAAGTACGCCCAGCCCCCGCCGCCCGTCCCTACCGGCTCCTCCGGCGTGCCGCCGGCTGCCGTGGTGATGTCGAAGGCCCCCGCGGCCGTCATCGACGACACCGTCACTACCACGCGGCTGTCGGAATGGCCGGTCGTGGGCAGCTTCGCCACGGGGATCTCGTTGATGTACTTGGCGTTCTGCACCAGTATCGCCAGACCATCAGCCGGGAACCAGCCTTCGTTGTCTCCGTAATACACCTGCAGGGCGCTCCTGACCGAGGAAAGCGCGCCTTTGGTGGCGCCTTCCTTGGACTTGTTGATGAGGTCGGCGAACTTGGGTATCGCTATCGCGGCCAGGATACCTATGATCGCCACCACTATCATCAGCTCTATCAGGGTGAACCCCTGTTTTACCTTTTTCATACTGCTACCTCCTGTAACAGGAGCCTTCCGGGGATAATATATAGATGATGCCCCGGGGCCTCGGCTACGGCTATATCTTAGCCCCGTTTTGGGGCTTTATCTACCCTCTTTTGGTCACATTTATCCAGAGTTACATGTAACTAATACGCCGGTTTGACAAGTCAACTGCGCGCGTCCAAAAAACAGTGTATTTAACCGTAATAAAAGAAACAGATAAATCCCGGATCTGTGTCAAATATTATTTTTCCCAATGAAAAAACAGAAAAAGATTGCGCCAAAAACAGGACATAGTGTAAAATATCCTCGCTACTACTAATAGTGGTGAGGGAAGTTTAAAGCACAACGTATGGTAGGCTGGCGAGTGTCTAGTATAGTATAGCTAGACACAACGCCCGGGGGCTTTTCGCCCCTCAGGAACAGGGAACAGAAAGATGAAATGTCCATTTTGCGGCGCCGAAGACACCAAAGTCACCGACAGCCGCGACTCGTCCGAAGCCTTTGAAATAAGGCGCCGGCGGGAGTGCGAAAAGTGCGAAAAAAGGTTCACCACCTACGAACGCATAGAAGCGCACCCGCTGGTGGTCATAAAGAAGGACGGCCGGCGCGAGAGCTTCCTGATGGAGAAGCTGATGAGCGGCATCACCAAGTCCTGCCAGAAGCGGGAAGTCAGCATGGAAAAAATGGAGGAGGCAGGCAGGGAAATAGAGAATTCTCTGAGAAGCGAGGACAAGAGCGAGATCCCCAGCGGTCTGATAGGGGAGCTGGTGGCCCGCAAACTCAAGAGGCTCGACAAGGTCGCTTATATAAGGTTCGCATCTATCTATAAAGACTTCGAGGATGTCACCGATTTTGAAAAAGAAATCAAATCGATAAAAAAATAAGAGGGGACAAGAAACAAAATGAACGAATTTTTTCCTAAAGTAATAAAGAAGCGTGACGGCAAAGTGGCGCCTTTCAACCTTGAGAAGGTCAAGGCCGCCATCTCCAAAGCCGCCCTTACGCTCGGCGGCCGCGACGAAGAGAAGGCCGTGGAAGTAGCCAACGAGGTGGCCCGCCGCCTCAACAACGAATTTACCCTTAAGAACCACATCCCCACCGTGGACGATAGCAACGCCATGTGCGTGGCCGTGCTGCGCGAGAAGAAATTCGACCGCACCGCCGACAAGTTCGAATTTTACGCCCTGGACCGCTCCCGCGTGCGCAAGAGCGGCCTGACCGTGAAGCGCAAGACCGGCAAGGCCGACATTACCGACCAGATGCTGCTCGTGCAGAGCATCACCAACGAGACCATCGAGCCCTTCGACCGCAAAAAGCTGGCCGAAGCCCTGGAAAAAGAATACGCGCTGACCCCGGACCTGGCCGCCATGATAGCCAAGGAGACCGAGAACAACGCCTACGAGCTCTCCGAAAAGTACGGCACCAAGTCTTACGACACCCAGTTCCTGCGCCGCATCGCCGAGAGCCACCTGTCCATGATGGGCATCCCGCTCAAGAACTCCGCCTTGGCCATGCCCATCTCCACCGTGGAGAGCCTGGTTATCGGCAACAGCAAAGAGAACAGCAACATCACCTCCAACAACCCCGAAGCCGTCAACCTCGGCATCGCCGAATACGTGCTTAAGCAGTACAACCTGCGCAAGGTCTTCTCTGAAGAAGTGGCCGAGGCGCACAACAACGGCGCCGTGCACGTGCACGACCTGGGCTATCCCCAGCGCGTGTACTGCTCCTCCCACTCCGTCGAGTACATCAAGAAGTACGGCCTCGACAAGATAGTGTCCAACCTGCAGAACAAGAGCCACCCGGCCAAGTCCGCCATGGTGCTCAACGGCCACATCCAGACCTTCCTGGCCTCCATGCAGAGCCGCTACGCCGGCGCCCTGGGCTTCGGCTTCCTTAATATACTGTACGCCCCCATGCTCAACTGCCCCGAAGTGCTGGTGGAAGGCGAGCTGGAAGGCAAGCCCGTGCGCCTGAAGAAGGACACGCTGGAAGCCATGATCGAAGCCGGCACCGTTACCTGCGCCGACGGCACCGCCGTCCCGTACTTCAAGAAGACCGGTGAAGTGCGCCAGCTGGCCCGGCTCTCCCGCAAGGAGATGCGCCAGATCGCCCAGAACCTGATCTTCTCGGCCAGCCAGAACGCGTTTTCCCGCGGCGGCCAGACGCTGTTCATAGACTTCAACATTCACACCGGCGTGCCGCAGTACATGCACAACGTGCCGGCCATGGGGCCCGGCGGCAAGTACATGATAGAGGACGCCCAGGGCAACGTGGAGCTGGTGGACGAGGCGCCCCGCTTTAAAGGCGTGGAAGGCGACTCCCGCAACGGCGACGTGGTGCATCCCTCCGACGGCCGCAAGTTCATCACCTACGGCGACCCCCGCATGGTAAAGACCTCGCAGGAATTCGCCATCGAGCTCATGAAGGTGTGGGAGGACGGCGACAAGAACGGCGTTCAGTTCGCCTTCCCCAAGTGCGACCTGCACGTGAGCAAGGAAGCGCTTGAGAACCCCGACGAGCGCGAGGTGTACGACTACGGCTGCCGCCTGGCCTCCAAGAACGGCTCCACCTACTTCATGTTCGACCGCGACGGCGCCGGCGCCACCCTGGCGCAGTGCTGCCGCCTCAAGGAAAAGGTCACCGACCCGTTCCTCCTTAAGCACCCGGAGTGCATCCGCTTCACCGGCTTCCAGAACGTCACCATCAACCTGCCGCAGGCCGCCTTCAAGGGCAAGACCCTGGAAGGGACGCTCAAAGAGATCAGCAAGGCCATGGACATCGCCATGAAGGCCCACCTCGAGAAGCGCGTCTACACGCAGACCCTGCTCGACACCGACGGCTCGCCGCTGCGCTCGCTGGGCCTGCCCTCCGACGACGGCACGCCCTACGTGGACCTGAAGAAGGCCACCTACATCATGGGCCTCATAGGCCTCAACGAAGTGGTGCAGTACCTCACCGGCAAAGAGCTGCACGAGGGCCAGGACGCCTACGAGACCGGCATGCAGGTCATCGACCACATGTACCAGAAGGTGGCCAGCCTGAAGGCGGAGCACGGCCTCAAGATCACCCTCGAGGAAACCCCGGCGGAATCGGCCACGCAGAAGCTGGCCAAGGGCGACATGGCCCGCTACCCCGAGGCCAAGAAGGTCATAAAGGGCGACCTGAAGAAAGCGCCGTACTACACCAACTCCATCCACCTCAACCCCGGAGCCAATGTCAGTATCCTCGACCGCATCGAGCTGCAGAGCAAGTTCCACGACATGATAGAGTCGGGCTCCATCATCCACGTGTACTGCGGCGAGTCTCAGATCCCGCCGGCCTCCATCGGCGCGCTGATCGAGAAGACCTACCGCAACACGCGGGCTTCCCAGGTTACCGTGTCGCCCGAGTTCACCCACTGCAACAACTGCCACACCAACTACTTCGGCTTCAAGGACAAGTGCGGCAAGTGCGGCAGCGAGGACATGACCAAGCGCACCAAGATCGTCGGTTACTTCTCCAACCTCCCCGGCTGGAACGACTCGCAGCTGGAGATCAGCAAGGCGCGCGAGGCGGTGGCGCAGCATTACGCCAACTTTACGCCGGGCGCCAACTGGCTGCACGAGACCGACTCCTCCAAGCGGGTGATGGTATTCGGCAAGGCCGGCTGCTCTATGTGCGAGGAAGCCAAGACCTGGCTGACCAAGTCCCTGAAGGAAAAGGGCATGGAGATCCCGGTGGAGTTCTACGACCTCACCAACCAGGACGCGCGGCTGGTGGCCTCGCGCTGGAACGTGCCGCTGGACCCCATCCCCACCGTGCTCGTTAAGAACAACGGCACCGCGGTGCGCTATGAGCTGGAGTTCAAGCGCGGCAAGCCGGTGCACCGCAAAGAGCCGGAATATGTGAAGATGATAGAAGGCGCTTACGCGGTAAAGTAAGCGTCACCGGAACGGCGGCGCCCCGCGCGGGGCGCCGCTTCCATTTAAACAATGAAAATAGGCGCGGCTTTAGAATTCAACCTGATGGACTTCCCCGGCAAAATTGCCGCGGTGGCTTTTACGCCCGGCTGCAATTACCGCTGCCCGCATTGCCATGCCGCTCCCCTGCTCAAGGACGCCAAGGACCTGGGGTCCGAAGGTTTCCTGAATTACCTCGACACTGTGAAAGACTGGGTCAACGGCGTGGTGATCTGCGGCGGCGAACCCACCCTGCAGCCCAATTTGATCCCCTTCATAAAAAAACTGCGCGAGCGCAAGCTGGCGGTTAAGCTGGACACCAACGGCAGCAATCCTGAAGTGCTGGCGCAGCTGCTGGCCGAAGGGCTGGTGGACTACGTGGCCATGGATGTAAAAGGCCCGCGGTTCCTGTGGCCCGCCACCGCCGGCGTTGAGGGCCACTGCGACGCCATGACCGAAAGCCTTAAGCTGGTGGCCAGGTTCCCCGTCTACGAATTCCGCACCACCGTGGCCCCCGTGCTGCGCGGCAACGGCGAGATCACCTTCCTGACCGTGCAGGAGATGGCCGCCGCCGCCCGCTACGTGGCCCAGACCACCGGCACCGACGCCCACAAATATTACGTCCAGAAATTCGTGCCCCGCAAGGACGGCCTGCTGGACGCGCGGCTGGAAAGTTTCCCCGAAACCCCCTTGCAGCTGCTGCAGGACATCCACAAAGAAGTTTTAAAACATCTCCCCAATACCCAGGTAAGAGGATAAACCATGTCAAAAGTAGAAATCCAGGTGCAGAAGCTGCAGCCCTACGTTAAAATGCCCGCCTACGCCCATCACGGCGACGCCGGCGTGGACCTGTTCTCCACTATAGACCACACCCTGCAGCCCGGCGCGCGCGTGCTGGTGCCCACCGGCCTTAAGATGGCCATCCCCGAGGGCTACGAAGGCCAGGTGCGCCCCAAGAGCGGCCTCGCCCTCAAGCACGGCATCTCCGTGCTCAACACCCCCGGCACCGTGGACGCCCCCTACCGCGGCGAAGTCGGCGTCATCCTTATAAACCTCGACACCAAGACCCCCTACGAAATAAAGAAGGGGGAGAAAGTGGCGCAGATGGTGTTCGCCCGCGTCAAACACGCCGAGTTTGTGGAAACCCCCGAGCTCGCCGCCACCACCCGCGGCGAAGGCGGCTTCGGCAGCACCGGCAAACATTAAAAGCGCTGCCCAATTCCGGGGACACAATACTTAATTGAGCAATTAAGTATTGTGTCCCCGGAATTATTTCTACAATATGCTTATGAAACGCTTCACTGTCTTTTTTATTCTTTTACTGCTGGCCGGCCGGGCCGCCGCGGGCACCGTGGCCGTATATCACACCTCGGACGTGCACGGCTGGTACTCCGCCCGGCCCGCCCTGTGGGATAAAGAAAATTCCAGCCGCACCATAGGCGGCTTTGCCGCCCTGGCCGCCCTGCTTAAGACCGAAACCACGCCCTACCTGATCCTGGACTCCGGCGACATGTTCCAGGGCACGCCCGAAGGCATACTCACCAAGGGCCTGGCCAGCGCCGTGCTGATGAACCAACTGGGCTACAGCGCCGCCGCGCCCGGCAACCACGACTTCGACTTTGGCGTAGGCGTGCTGCAGGCCTTTGTCTCCAGCGCCACCTTCCCCGTCCTCGCGGCCAACATTTACCTTAAGGACGCTGAAGCCAACCCGGCCTACCTTAAGCCCTACACCCTGGTAGAACGGGGCGGCAAAAAGATAGCCGTGCTTGGCATAGCCGGTAAACATACCGCCACCAGCACGCTCCCCACCAACGTGCGTCACCTGGACTTCCGCGACGAGGCCGCCGAGACCGCAAAGTGGCTGCCGGAAATAAAAAAACTCAACCCCGACGCCGTCATTGTGCTGGCGCATTGGGCGCTGGACGAAGCCCTGAGCATTAAGCGCCTGGACATCTCCACCTATACCTTCTCCACGGCTATCCCCGGCACCCTGCAGATAGCCCGCGCCGTGCCCGGCATAGACCTGCTGCTGGGCGGCCACAACCACAGCGCCTTCATTAAAGGCTACCGCGACCCCGTCTCTGGTACCTGGTTCGGCGAAAGCGGCTACGGCCTTTCTTACGTAACCCGCGCGGAAATAAATTTCGACGACGCCACCGGCCGGCTTACCGGCATAAAGGTGGCCAACCTCCCGCTCTGGACCGAGACCACCGGGGAGGACCCGGCCGTGCTGAAGACCGTGGCCGGCTTTAACGCCGATGTGGAGCGCGAGATGGGCCGCGCCGTGGGCAACGCCGCCACCGACCTGGGTTTCAGCCCCACGGGGCTGGACTCCGGCATAGGCAACTGGTTCTGCGACATCACCCGCGCCGCGGCCGGCACGCAGCTGGCCTTCCACAACACCAAGGCCATCCGGGCCGAGCTGCGTAAGGGCCCCGTGCGCCTGCGCGACCTGTACCAGACCATGCCCTTCGACAATACCATGATCACCATGCGCCTTAACGGCGCGCAGATAATGCAGGTGATGCGGGACAACCTGAAGCCCCTCATGAGCTTTATCCAGGTCTCCGGCCTTGAGGTTACATTCCGGCAGGCCGCCGACGGCGCCATTACGGACATAACCCTCAAGTATAAAGGCCGCCCCGTAAAACCCACGGACCAATTTACCGTAGCCACCAACAACTACCTGGCCTTCGGCGGCAACGGCGGCGACGCCTTTGCCGGCGGCCAGGACATAAAAGACACCCTGCTGCCCGTGCGCGACATTATGGAGGCCGCCTTCCGCGCCGGCCCCGTAACCGCCCCGCCCCCCGGCCGCATAAAACGCCTTAAGTAAACCCATAGGGCCCAAACCGGCGCGGGCTAATGCCTGCCCCCGGGTGGGCCCTTCGCCTCAATCGGCGGCACCCCCATCCTTAATAGAATTATCCTTGCAGCCAAACAAGGATAACATGAAAAAACTTTTCTTCCTCGCGGTCATAGCGGCCATCGCCGCCCCCGCCCAGGCCCAGATAGATTTTGACAGCCTCGGCATTACCGCCGCCGAATTAAAACAGGCCGCCGCCGCCGACGTAACCCCCATAAAGCCCGAGAAGGTAAAACTTAAGCTGGGCCTGGTTTCAAAGCCCCAGCGGGACGAATACGTAACCCGCGCCGCCATGTTCCGCCCCGAGGGCGAACTGCGCGCTGCCGCCATAAATTTCAAGGCCGGCCCCTACGAGAAGATGAAGTACCAGCCCGAGCAGCTGGTAACCTGCAATTATGTGCCCATGAAAGAAGCCTACGAAGGCGGCAAGCCCAACGGCATGACCCGCAAGTTCAAGTGCCGCGGCGCCGACGGCAAGGACTTCAAGGTTAAATACGGCGAGGACAACGGCGAGCTGATGACCGAAACCGCCGCCAGCTGGATCTTTACCGGCATAGGCGTGTACGCCGACCGCATGTACCCGGTGCGCGTTAACTGCCCCGACTGCCCCTCCGACCCTTTTAAGAGCGAGCGCGACCCCGGCGCCTGGAAGCAGGGCCAGATTGCCGTCATAGAGGACAAGCTGGGCGAGCGCATTGAATACGAGGCCAACTCCGGCATCGGCTTCGACGATTTCCACCTGATACAGAACCGCGTAGAGGCCGAGGCGCTGACCGGCCTGGCCATGTTCTTCGGCAATTCCGACAACAAGGCCGAAAACCAGGCCGTAGGCTGTGAGAAGAAAGACCTGGCGCTGGCCGGAGACCAGACCGTTTGTCGGAAACCCGTGGTGTACCTGCAGGACATGGGCATAGCTTTCGGCGGGCGCGGCATCTACCACAACAAGCGCATGCATTACGACAAGTGGCGCAAAGAAAAAGTGTGGGACAACGCCGAGGCCTGCATTATGCGCCTCAACCGCACGCATACCAGCTCTCTGCGCGACGTAGATAAATCCGGCCGCGACATGCACCAGATAGGCGAGGCCGCCCGCCAGCTGATGCTGAGCCGCCTGTCGCTGCTTTCGCGCGAACAGCTGGTAGACATCTTTAACGCCGCCCGCTCGCCCCTGCGCGAGCCGCAGCATAGCGCCAGCGACTGGGCCGACCTGTTCCTCGCCCGGGTAGACAAACTGCGCCGCCCCCTGGGCGACCGGACACCGGCGGGCTTTAAATGCCCGTTCGAAGTGGTGCCGGCCAATTCCTACGTGGCCCCGCCCGACCCCTTTAACCAGTACAACTAAAAAAGGCGCCAGCCGCCTTTTAAAAGCCCCGGCACAGCCCGGGGCTTTTTTGTTAATATTAACCCAATGCCGCCGGTCAAAAATATTGAAACCTTCTTTCTCGGGGACGCCTGCCTGGCCTGGACGCTGGGGGAGAAAATAGACCGCCTCACCTCGCTGCAGGTGCTCTACGTTTACCGCCGGCTCAGAAAGAACCCCGAGCTGGCGCGGCTGGGCGTGCACGACCTGGTGCCCTCCTATACCGCCCTGGCCGCCCACGCGCACCCGCAGTGCGACTGGGACGCCGTGCGGCGCATAATTGACAATTGCCTGGCGGACATCCCCGCCGACGAAGCCGCGCTTAAAGAACGCTCCGCGCGCCACGTGCTGCCCGTAATTTACCGCGGCGAAGACCTGCAGCGCGTGGCCGACCACGCCAAGATAACCACGGAAGAAGTGATCCGCCGCCACACCGCCCCAGAATACCTGGTGGCCCTTATCGGCTTCCGCCCGCATTTTCCTTACCTGCTGGGCCTGGACCGCAGCCTGGTAACGCCGCGGCTGGACGCGCCCCGCACCCTGGTGCCGGCCGGGGCCGTGGCCATAGGCGGCGAGCAGACCGGCATCTACCCGGAAAACTCCCCCGGCGGTTGGAATATCCTGGGCATGACCCAGCCCGAACTTCTCTACGACATAGAACCCGGCGACACCGTGGTCTTTAAAAGGACCGAGGCATGATCCAGGTAAACTGCGACATCGGCGAGAAAGGCCACCTGCACGCGGGCGACCGCGCGCTGATGGACTACATACAGATAGCCAACCTGGCCTGCGACGGCCACGCCGGCGACAAAGAAACCGTGGCGGCCTTCCTGGCCCTGGCTGTAGAGCGCGGGGTGGCCATCTCCGCGCACCTGTCCTACCCGGACAAACCCAATTTCGGCCGCGCCAGCCTGGCCCTGCCCGAGGCCGAACTGCTGGCCGCCCTGGACGCGCAGCTGGCCCTGCTGCCCGAAGTTAAGCTGGTAAAATTTCACGGCGCGCTTTATAACGACGCCTGCCGCGACGCCAGCCTGGCCGACCTGCTGGCCGGCTGGCTGATGCGCAACAATATAAACGGCCTGCTGGCCCCCGCCGATTCCGCCCTGGCCGCCTCCGCGCGCCGGCTGAACATAACCGTGCTGCGCGAGGCCTTTATAGACCGCCGCTACGCCTGGGACGCCACCACCGGCCACCTGCGCCTGGCCGACCGCAAGACCGGCGGCGTAATAACAGACGTGGCCGAAGCGCTGGCCCAGGCCGAGGACATAGTGCTGCGCGGCCGCGTTAACGTAAGCGGCAACCCGGCCCACCCCGACTGGCGCGACATCAAGGCCGACACCGTCTGCATTCATTCGGATTCTGCCATAGCGCTGGAACTTGCCATGAAACTGCACGCCGCCCTGGCCGCCGCGGAAAAAGCCGCCGCCGCCGCCGGCGTTAAAGGCAATATCCGTTTGGTGAAACCCGGCTACTGCGGCACCGCCGGCCTGCCGGTGTACGGCCGGCAGCATATAGGCGTGTCGCCCGGCGGGGCCATGGACTGTTTTTCGCTGCGGCGGGGCAACCTTATGCTGGGCAACCCGGAAAACAGCCCGGTACTTGAGATAGTGGGCCCGCCCGAGATAGAAATGCTGACCCCGGGGCGCTTTGTGCTTACCGGCGCCCGCTACGACGCTTTTTTGCAGCGCGGCACCGGCGAACCCATAGCCGTGGAGCACAGCCGCGTCTGCGAGGTGCAGGCCGGCGACCAGCTTACCTTTGGCACCCGGCGCTACGGCATGTATACTTATTTTTGTTTCAGGGGCGGCGAGGGCGGCCCCGTGCCGGCCGAGGCCGTGCCTTTTTCCGCCGTTAACAGCTGGGCGGACCCGTCCGGCCGCATCCGCGTGCTGCCCGGCCCCGAGTACAGCTGCCTGCAGAACGTGGGGGACTTCTTTCTCACCCAGTGGCGCACCACCTTCAAAATGGACAAGATGGGCATCCGCCTTACCGGCGAGCCCGGGCTGACCTGCGGCATGGGCAACATGATCTCCGGCGCCGTGGCCGACGGCACCATACAGCTTACGCCCGACGGCCCCATTATCCTGCTGCGCCACCGCCAGACCACCGGCGGCTACCCGCGCATCTTTAACGTTATCAGCGCCGACATAGACCTGCTGGGCCAGTTCGCCCCCAACCAGGCCATCCACTTCTTACAAGTCACCCTTGAAGAAGCCCGCGCCTTCGCCGCCCAGAAAGAAGAAGTCCTCACCAAACTGAAATAAATAAGGTGACACAGAACTTAATTGCCGCAATTAAGTTCTGTGTCACCTTATTTCACCTTATTTCTGCTGGATGTTTTTGAAGGAGACTACCTGGCCCTTGTTGAGGTCCAGTATCCAGACGCGGTCGTAAACTTCGTCCGGCCAGAGCTGCGGTATGGTGACGCGGGGGGAATTGTTGTATTCCGCCAGATTCTGCGCTATCTCCACTAAATTCGTATGCTGCCAGCAGATCAGCACCATGCGGCCCTCGTAGGCCGGGTTCTCCATCAGGTCGCGCACAATCTTGTTGGTCTGGCCACGGGTAAACCTGGTGTCTATATCTATCTTCAGCGCGCGCGCCAGCGGCGTAACCGTCTGTATAGAGCGCACCGAACTATCCTCGTGCTTGGGGGCGGTGGCGTAGATGGCCACCGGGTTGCCGTAGCGCGTAACTGCCGCCTCCGTCTTAAAAAAATTAACCAGCGTTTCGGCGCGCTTAAAGCCCTGAGCGCTCAGCCCCGTGCCCTCGGCGGGCTTTTCCGCGTGGCGTATAAGTATAACCTGCGCCGGCGCGGCAAAAGCCGTACCAGCCCCTATCGCCAAAATAAAAATAGCGTGCAGTATCCGCATTGTCTAAATAGTAACAGTTAAAGCGCGCCTGCACATCCGGCTAATGGCCCAGGCCCGCAGACCTTAAGGCCCAGCCGCCCCGGCGGCAAATGCCGCCCTTTTATTGGGCCCTTCGCCTCAATCGGGCCCGCCCCCATCCTTAATAGAATTATCAGGATGACTAAAATAATTTTCTCCCTCATACTTTTAGCCGCCGGCCCCGCCGCCGCGCAGGTAGCACAGATAAACGCCTTCCGCGTTAACAGCGGCATGCAGGCGCTAAGCGCGGAACAAGCCGCAGCATCCCTCTCCGCCATCCCCGAGCCCGCCCTGGAAGACCTGGAAGAAAAAGGCATAGCCGACCCCAAAAAGATAGGCGACAAGATAATCCACCTTATCACCAGGCATCCCAAGGCCATGCACCTGGTGGAATACCCCATCTTCAAACTGATGGGCTTCGCCCACAAGCACGGCAAACTGCAGCCCACCATAGAATACGTGCTGCGCAGCCCGCTGATGGCCAAGTTCCTGCCGCCGCTGCCGCCCGCCAAGCGCGAAGACTACATAAGGAAATTTCCCCGCATGATAGCCGCCCAGCTGGAAGGCGGCGGTTACGTGCGCGGCACCGAAGGCTTTGAAGACTGGGACAAGATGAGCGCCCGCCACATAGACATAATGAAGGCCTCCCGCTACAAGGCCGTGGCCAAAGGCCCGTCGTTGTTCGAAAATTCCGGCTACCTGGCCGAGATGGAAGCCGTTACCGGCGTGCCTTTTAAGGCCGGCCACTCGGTGACGCCGCTTATAAACGGCCCCGCCTCTTTCGCCGCCCGCGAGCGCCTTATGCGCAGCGCCACCAAAAGCATTTACCTGGCCACCTGGGGCTACTACGACGACCTTACCGGCCAGCTCACCCGCGACCTGCTGATAGCCAAGAAGAAAGAAGGCCTGGACGTGCGCGTGCTGGTAGACGGCAACATCTCCAATTTCATCGGCATGGAGTCGCTTAAGCTGCTGGCCGACAACGGCGTGCAGGTGGGCCGCTTTTGGGACCCCGCCCGCCAGTACGACGGCATGCACGCCAAGGTGCTGGTGATAGACGGCGAGTCCGCCATTACCGGCGGCATGAATATAGGCGACAAGTATTCCCACCTTAACCCCGACGCCCACAAATGGCGCGACACCGACGCGCTGTTTGCCGGCCCGGCCGTGGCCGAAGCGCACAAGATCTTCTCCGAAACCTGGAACGGCGTGGCCGCCAGCCAGGGCCTGACGCCCATGGAGACCTCCGTGGCCGCTCCCTCCGCCGGTGGCGTTAAGGCCGCCCTGGTATACCAGCGCGCCGACCGCGAGCCCGCCATTTACCTCAGCCTGCTCAAGGCCATCTACGGCGCCACCAGCAGCATAAATATTGAGAACGCCTACTTTGTCACCATCCCCTCGCTCAAGACCGCCCTGACCGAGGCCATAGAGCGCGGCGTAAAGGTGACCATCCTCACCAACTCCGCCCAGAGCAACAACGAGCCCATCCTCACCTCTTTCATCCTGGAAAGCCTTGCCGAAATGAACCAGGCCGGCGCCGAAGTATACGCAAAGACCGGCGAGACCCTGCACAGCAAGTTCATGACCGTGGACGGCGTGTTCGCCACGGTGGGCTCCTACAACTTTCACCCCAAGAGCATCCGCCACGAGCGCGAAGTAACCCTGCACGTGCTGGACCGCCAGTTCGCCGGCCAGATGGAGGCCGCCTTCGCCGCCGACATCGCCCAGGCCGCCAGGATCACCGACCCCGCCGAACTGGGCCTCACCGACAACCCCCTCAACTACCTCGCCCGCCGCTACATGTTCGACCAGCTGTGAATTGAGGCACTCGTTAATTACCGGGCCCGGTTCCGCGCTAATGCGGCCGGGCCTTGCCTTTTATAGCACCTCCCAGTGGCCGCCCTTGTCAGGGCCCACGCGGCGCAGCCGCCCCGCCTTGCGCAATTCCAGGATGTTCCACTCCACACCTTTTGAGGTCAGTTCCAGTTTTTTCGCCAGTATTCTCGTTGTAATATCAGGGAAAAGGCGCAGCAGTGTTAATATTTTCTCCCTAGTTTTCTCCCTAGTTTTCTCCCTAGTTTTCTCCCTAGTTTTCTCCCTCGTCTGTTTCTCGGCCGTGTTGCCGGCCAGGCCTCTGTAAAAGATCGCCCGGAAGAACGCCGTACTCTCAAAAACCGGCGCTTTCAGCCCCGCTTCCTCCATAAGGCCGCGCATGCGGCCTATGCCGGAGCCGAGCCGTTCAACCTTGCCCATGCGGTGAAAGAGATCCGCCAATATAAGGTTCCTGCGCACCGAGGCTCGCCCGAAGTCTTGCGGAGCCAGCCCGGAAGGCAGGCCGCCCGGATTTTCTATCTCCACGCGGTCGTCAAAAACGCTTACGTACAGGCTGGTGCCGCGCAGACTATAGTCGCGGTGCACAACAGCGTTAACCACGGCCTCGCGCAGTGCGGCCAGCGGCAGTTCGTAAATGTCGCGGCGGTCCAGTTCCAATATTTCGCTGCGAAGGTTTAGGTGCTTTTTAAGGAATTCCATGGCTTCTGCCGCTTGGGAGGGCAGGTCCCCGCGCACGTCGTGCCGGTCGTAAATGTGCGTCTTGTCCAGGCCCTTGAACGCGCAGAACACGGCTTCGCAATGGGGGATAAAGGTCCCCGGACTTTCCGCGAACATCATAATCCCGGCGTTGTTCATCTGCCCCTCGCGGCAAACACCAAGGCTGGACAGCACCATTGCAAGGTTTGCACTGGAGGGGATTATGGAGGCCCCCGCTGCGTTGAGAAACGCTTTTACCTTGGCCGGGGAAATGGCGCCGGCCGCGGCCCCAGGGCAGGGCAGGCTTTCAAACAGCAGGTCCGTGGTTTCGCGGAAAATGGCCCGCACTTCCTGCTGTGACATTTTCTGGGTGACCGCGTCCAGCCTGCGAAAATAGCCGGAGGAGCAGCTGTAGGGTTTTTGCGCGCCCTCCGGTATTTCCAGGGCCACCACGCCGCAGGCCGCGGAGATGCGGCTCACCGGTATGTGCGGGTCGCAATTGCGCGCCAGCGACAAGATCTCCGCCTTAAGCTGGTTGCAGAGCTCCGCCCCCCGCAGGCGGCCGTCGTCGGCCACGCCCAGCAGTATTACGCCGCCGCGCGCGTTGGCAAAGGCCACCATATCACGGTCTATCTTGGGAGAATATTTCTCCTTGAATTCCACGGTAAGCCCCTCGCCTTCCGCTATAAGGAGTTTGAGCGTCTCGTCGTCCATAGGTCCCCCGGCCGTCCCCGTGCCAATAGCATAGCAGGCCACCCCGACAGCGTGTTGTCGGGGTGCTGAAGGATGCTGTTTTTTTTATTCGAATGGGGCGACTAGCTTTTTTACCGGCGCCGGGGCTTTGCGGCGGGTGCGCGCCTGCGCGCGGGGCGGGCGTTGGCCGCGGCCAGCGCCTTGCGGGCTTTTTCCAGCCCGGCGAGCGCCGCGGCGTATTTGGGGTGCTCGGCCAGTACCGCGGTATAGGCCTCCACCGCCTTGGCGGGGGACCTGGCCATGAGTTTATTGGCTTCGGCAACCCTGGCCTTTACGGCCCTTATCTGCGCCACCCGGTCCGCCGCCCGGGTGGCGTAGTCCGAAGCCTGAATGGCCGCGTTCTGGAACAGGTATTCCGCGTCCGCCAGCAGGTCCTCTTTAAGTTCCAGCTCGGCCACCTTGAACCTGGCGGAAGCCAGCTTCTCATCCTTGTCCGGCGCCGCCACCATGTAGCGCTCGTATTGCTCTATGGCCTCAAGCGGATTGCCCTGCAGGGCCTTTATGTCGCCTATGGCGTAATGGCTGTAAGCGGCTTCTATACTACCGGGATGCTGCGCAATTATTCTGGAGTAGGCGCTTATGGCTTCTGTATTGCGCGCCTTAAGCACCAGCTGGCCGGCCCGGGCGTAGCGGCTCTTGGGGCTGTTAAGAATTAACTGGTACGCGATCCCCGCCACAGCCAGGCCAGCGCAGACAATGATAACGGCGGTTTTGTTAAGGACGAAAGGCTTTTTTGCCGGCTTTGCGGCCGGCGCGGGGGCTAAAACGGGTGCCGGTTTGGGTTCCGGCGCTTTTACTACGGGTACCGGCGCTTTGGGCGGCGGCTCGGCGGCTTTAGGCGCGGGAACCGGCGCTATAACGGGAATTTCAACAGGTGCGGGAGCAGGCGGCGCAACAGGCGCCGGAGGCGGCGCCATTACCGGCGGCGCCGCAGGCGGGGGGACGAACTTGGGCTGCGGGAAACTCTCGGTTATGGCTTCTTTTATCCGGCTGGGCGCGTCCGCCGGGGCATGCTCTTTCACCCAGGCAGCGTTCTTCACCCGGTCTTCCAACCGGTACAATACCTCTTCGAGATTGCGTATCCCGTTTTCCAGATCTGCGTCGTAAGCCACACATCAATCTTATCACTTTTGCCCAACAATTTAATTGCCAGCCCGGACTTGAAGAGTTAGAATAAAAGAAGGTTAGGCGGGAAAAATTCACCAGGGAAACCACAATGCCGACTATCAAAACCTTAACAAGGGATATTCTTCATTTCCGCGACGCCCGCAACTGGGCCCAGTTCCACAACCCCAAAGACGTAGCCATCTCCCTCACCCTGGAAGCCGCCGAACTGCTGGAACACTTTCAGTGGAAGACCCCTGCCGAAGTAAAGGCCCACATAAAAGCCCGTAAAGAAGAGATCTCCGACGAACTGGCCGATGTGCTGTACTGGGTGCTGCTGCTGGGCCATGACCTTAAAATAGACATCCCCGCCGCCCTGGCCGCCAAACTAAAGAAGAACGCCCAGAAATACCCCGTCGCCAAATCCAAAGGCCGCATCACCAAATATACGGAACTGAAGTGAAAGTAATTCCCAAAGATGCCGTAGACATAAAATGACCGAAGCAAAGAATGTTCCCATTTCGATGCCCGCCCCCGACGAAAACGGCTTATTCCGCACACTAAACAGCATGGGGACCATGACGCTCCGCCCCGACATCTTTTCCAGCGCTTTCATAGAGTTCGCGCCAAAAGCCCCCGGCCGCTGCCTGGATATCGGCGCCGCCTACGGCGTATCCACTATTCCCGCCCTCGCGAAAGGGGCCCATGTTGTAGCTAACGACATAGATGAAAGGCACCTGCAGATACTTGCCTCGCGGATCACTGCGGAACACCGCGCCCGCCTTGAACTGGCGCCGGGAAACTTCCCCGACGAAATGGCTTTCCAGCCCGGCAGTTTTGGCGCGGTGCTTATCTGCCGCGTTATGCATTTCTTCGATGGTCCGCGGATAAACCGGGCTGCGGCCAAGGTTTGGGAATGGCTGGCACCCGGAGGCAAGGTATTCGTAGTAGCAGAGACGCCTTTCATCGGCACGGCCCGCGCCTTCTTCCCCACCTATGAGGCCAGACTGAAGGCAGATAGCCAGTGGCCCGGCGTGGTTGAGAACGTCTCCGCTCACGACCCGAAGCGTGCGGGGTCGCTCCCTGGCCTTTTCCACCTGCTTGACGACCGCGTATTAAGCCGGGTCTTCGCCTCCGCCGGTTTCACCATAGAGCGCCTGGAGTATTTCTCGCGTCCGGATTACCCTGCCGACATCCGTTTGGATGGAAGGGAAAGCATCGGGATGATAGCAGTAAAAAAATGAGGCTTTTCCATGCGGTGCGTTCACTTGGCTGGGTTTTGTTTGTCCCGTCTAGTATAATTGAAACATATTCTGAAACGTAATTCTGTTGACACTTCAGCCTCCTAATAATATCAAAC
>MGUA01000039.1:0-3216 GCA_001799735.1 Elusimicrobia bacterium GWB2_63_22
AGTTCGGTAGGGATAAACGCTGAAAGCATCTAAGCGTGAAACCCGTCCCAAGATAAGGTATCCCTGGACTTAAATGTCCCTAAAGACCCCCAGAAGACTACTGGGTTGATAGGCCAGGTGTGTAAGCATAGTAATATGTTCAGCTAACTGGTACTAATCGGTCGTGAGGCTTGGCCTTATTTTCTAATCCTAAAATATTAGACACATAAGACTAAGGTGTGGTTATATACTTTTCGCTTTATGCGCGGTTCCAGTGATTTATAAGATCGGTGTTTATTCCGGAGAGGTTACACCCGTTCCCATTCCGAACACGGCAGTTAAGGTCTCCAGGGCCGATGGTACTAACGCCCAACCCGGCGTTGGCAGAGTAGGTCGATGCCGATCTTATTAATCACTGGAGTCGCAAATGCGCTTGAATTTTCTAAGGATCGAAGCAGGACTATCCTCAATGAAAATCACGAAGACTGATAAAAAATCCCTCGCAGAGACCCTTGGCAAGGAGTTCGCCGCCAAGGACACTTTCTTTGCGACCTTCAATAAAATGAAGTTCAAGGATTCTAACGGCCTTCGCGACGCCCTGCGCCCGACCAAGGCCAAGTTCAAGGTAATGCGCAACACCGTTGTTGCCCACGCCCTTGAGAACGCCTCCCTGAAACCCGCCGACGCGACCGTGGCCAAAGGCCCGACCGCCGTCGTGACGATGGAAGATCCCAACGAGATCACCCGTGTAGCCAAAGAGCTGATGGCCTTCGCTAAAGCGAACCCCGGCGTCATTTGGAAGGGCGGTTTCTACGAAAAGAACTGGCTCAGCCCCGACGACATCCTGAAGCTCTCCAAGATCGGCTCCAAAACCGAACTGCTCAGCCAGCTGGCCGGCGCCCTGTACGCCAACATCGCCCAGATACGCTACGTGCTTGAAGCTCTTAAAGAGCAGAAAGAAAAGGGCGCCGCTCCGGCCGCTGCCCCCGAAGCCCCCGCTGCCGCCCCGGCCGATGCCCCTGCGCAGCCCTAATTAACAAAAAATTTGCTATAATATAAGTAGATTGGTGAGTAAGTAGTCCGTGTTTAGATCCTTCACTCCTCCATCTGCGGTTCCGCTGTCTATAAATTTGTCGTAAATCCTGGTAGTCCCGCCAGTAAAAGGGGATAAACTGCCCGCTTAGGCGGACAGGCTACTAAAAACACCGCCTCACGGCGGAAAAAGGAGCCTAAAATGGCAACCATAAGCAAAGACCAGCTGTTAGAATCGATCGGCAGCATGACCATCATGGAACTCGCCGACCTTGTGAAAGGTATCGAGGACAAGTTCGGCGTGAAAGCCGCTCCCGTTGGTGGCGTGGCCGTAGCCGCCGCCCCCGGCGCCGCCGCCGCCGAAGAGAAGACCGAATTTACCGTTGTTCTTAAGGCCGTCGTAGACGCCGCCAAAAAGATCAGCGTGATCAAGGTTGTCCGCGAGATCACCGGCCTGGGCCTGAAAGAGTCCAAGGACCTGGTTGAAGGCGCCCCCAAGAACGTTAAAGAGGGCGTGGACAAAAAGACCGCCGACGAACTCAGCAAGAAGCTGACCGAAGCCGGCGCCGCCGTCGAACTTAAATAACATGCCGTAAGATCCCCGTCCGCTTAAAGCGGGCGGGGATTGTCGTTTAGGCCGGTAAAACCGGCTGCCAGTTACGTACCCGGTATTTTGTGCTAAATAAAGCTTATAAGCGGTAACATAAGCGGGGTAGGCGTATCCCTTCTGCCGAGAGGCGGGAGGGATAGGCCTGCTATTCGGGATAAATCACGAGGTGAACTGATGAAACTTCTTAACTTCTCTAAGATAGGCCAGATACTCAAAGTTCCGGACCTCCTCGACATGCAGAAGCAGTCGTTCGACTGGTTCCTCCAGCTGGACGAAAAACCCGAAAACCGCAAGATCCAGGGCCTCCAGGCCTCTTTCGTGGACGTGTTCCCGATAGAGTCCGCCGACGGCACCATGGTGATGGACTTCCTGAAGTACGAACTGGGCACCCCCAAGTACGTCGGGCCCGAAGAAGCCCTCTCCCGCGGCGGTTCCTACTCCACCCCGCTCAAGGCCTTCCTCTCCCTCTCCCTTAAGCAGGAGAGCGGCAAGCTTAAGCACATGATCGACCAGGACGTCACCCTGTGCGAGCTGCCCATCATGACCGACACCGGCTCGTTCATCTTTAACGGCGCCGAGCGCATCGTGGTCAGCCAGCTGCACCGCTCGCCCGGCATCATCTTCGAGGAAGACGACGAAAAGAAGCAGTCCGTCCTCGGCAAGCCCCTCTTCTACGCCCGCGTGATCCCGTACCGCGGCGCCTGGGTAGAATTCGAATTCGACACCGACAACGTGCTCTGGGTCCGCCTGGACCGCAAGAAGAAAATTCTCGCCACCACTTTTGTGAAAGCCGCCGGCCTTGAGACCAACGCCGAGATCCTGCAGGTCTTCTACCCGTCGGTGGAAGTGCCCGTCAACCAGGACAACGCCGCCAACGTCATCGGCAAGTACGCCATCGAGGACATCGTGGACAAGTCCTCCGGCGAGGTGCTCTGGAACCTCGAAGAGAAGGCCGCCCAGCCCCTCGACGAAAAGGCCTTCAAGGCCATGGTGGACCGCAAGGTCAAGAGCGTGAACCTCATAAAGGGCAACCCCAAGGAAGACAACCCCGGCGTGATCCTGGCCCTCGAAGCCAAGAACCAGCCCAAGACCGCTTCCGACGCCCGCTACGAGATCTACAAGAAGATGCGCGGCCAGGACTTCATCGTCAAGGAACAGGCCGAGGAATACCTCGACAATATCATGTTCAAGAGCCTGCGCCGGTACGACTTCTCCATAGTCGGCCGCTACAAGGCCATGCGCAAGCTGCGCCCGCTCTACGAGGAGCTGGCTAAGTCCGACAAGCGCTACAAAGTGCCCAACGACAAGTTCCGCAACATCAACCTGGAAGACATCCTGGTCACCATTAAGTACCTGATGGCCCTCAACTCC
Organism: Elusimicrobia bacterium GWB2_63_22; assembly: GCA_001799735.1. Lineage (GTDB taxonomy): Bacteria > Elusimicrobiota > Elusimicrobia > Elusimicrobiales > UBA9959 > UBA9959. The sequence continues at coordinate 2,993 of MGUA01000039.1, forward strand.
GGCGCCGCGTCCTTCGACTACCAGGGCGCCAAGTTCGAGTACAAGGTGGACGACATCGACCACCTCGGCAACCGCCGCGTCCGCAGCATCGGCGAACTCCTGGAGAACCAGATCCGCGTGGCCCTGGTGCAGATCGCCCGCAACGTGCGCGACCGCATGAGCAAGGAAGACAAGACCGTCACCCCCAGGACCCTGGTGAACGCCGCCCCCGTGGTGGCCATCAT
>MGUA01000039.1:3319-16280 GCA_001799735.1 Elusimicrobia bacterium GWB2_63_22
TACGGCCGCGTCTGCCCCATCGAAACGCCCGAAGGCCCGAACATCGGTCTTATCGTTTCGCTGGCCGCCTACGCCAAGGTCAACCAGTACGGCCTCATAGAGACGCCCTACCGGAAGGTAGACCATAAGAAGGTCACCGACCAGGCCGACTACGTTACCGCCTACATCGAAGACGACATCTTTGTCGGGCAGGCCAACACCCCCATCGAGAGCAACAAGCTCTCCACCGACCAGGTGTACGGCCGCCTCAAAGACGACTATGTCTTCATGGACTCCGACAAAGTGGAGTACATGGACGTCAGCCCCATGCAGGTGGTGTCCATCTCCGCCGCGCTGGTGCCGTTCCTCGAACACGACGACGCCAACCGCGCCCTGATGGGTTCCAACATGATGAGGCAGGCCGTGCCGCTGCTCGTCACCGAGGCGCCCCTGGTGGGCACCGGTATGGAGCCCGCCGTGGCCCGCGACAGCCGCGCCTGCGTGACCGCCCGCACCTCGGGCAAGGTCATTTACGCCTCCGCGGACATGATCGCCATAAAGCCGGAGCACTCCAAAGAGCCCGACATTTATCACCTCATTAAGTACCGCCGCTCCAACCAGGACACCTGCGTTAACCAGGTGCCCATAGTGGAGAGCGGCATGGACATAAAGAAGGGCGACGTCATAGCCGACGGCCCCGCCACCAACAACGGCCAGCTGGCCCTGGGCAAGAACCTGCTGGTGGCCTTCATGAGCTGGGAAGGCTATAACTACGAAGACGCCATCCTGGTCTCCGAGAAGATCGTCGAGGACGACGAGCTGACCTCGGTGTTCATCGAAGAATTCGAAGTGGAAGCCCGCGACACCAAGCTGGGTCCGGAAGAAATAACCCGCGACATCCCGAACGTCGGCACCGACGCCCTGGAGCACATCGACAACGACGGCGTAGTTATCCCGTCCACGATGGTGCGCCCCGGCGACATCCTGGTCTGCAAAGTGTCTCCCAAGGGCGAGCAGCAGCTGTCCCCCGAAGAGCGCCTGCTGAAGGTCATCTTCGGCAAGAAGGCCGAGGACGTGACCGACACCTCCATGCGCGTGCCGCCCGGCGTGTACGGCAAGATCATCGGCACCCGCGTGTTCGTGCGCCGCGAGAAGCTGTCCAAGCCCGAAGAGGACCGCCGCAAGAAGGAAATTGACGCGGAGATGAATTACAACCTCGACGCCCTCAAGGAGTTCCGCAAGGAAACCTCCAAGAAAGGCTCCGAGACCGAAGAGTTCTGCAAGCTGATGGAGAAGCATATTAAGGAAAAGTTCGCCCGCGAGAAGGAGATGCTGAAATCCTCCGGCGAACTGCCCGTCACCGTGAACAAAGTGGTGAAGGTGCACATCGCCCTTAAGCGCCGCCTGCAGGTGGGCGACAAGCTCTCCGGCCGCCACGGCAACAAGGGCGTCGTCGCCCGCATTCTGCCGCGCGAAGACATGCCCTATATGCCCGACGGCACCCCCGTCGACGTAGTGCTGTCCCCGCTGGGCGTGCCCAGCCGCATGAACATCGGCCAGATCCTCGAGACCATGCTCGGCTGGGCCGGCAAACAGCTGGACACCCAGATGTACTGCCCCGTGTTCGACAGCGCGGCCGAGGACAACAAGGATTACTGGGCCTACTGGACCAAGAAGGGCAAGAAACGCGGCGAGATCACCATCGACGACGTGCTTAAGGACATGGAGAAACCCACTTCCGAAAAGCCCGGCGTCATCCAGATGATCCAGCTGGCCAAGGACCACCTTAAGGCCAAGGGCGTGCCGGAAGAATATCTGCCGGACGACTATTGCCGCATCACCCTGTACGACGGCCGCACCGGCGAGAAGTTCCACGAAAAGGTCACCATCGGCTACCTGTACATCCTCAAGCTGATCCACCTCGTCGAGGACAAGGTACACGCCCGCAGCACCGGCCCTTACAGCCTCATCACCAGGCAGCCCCTGGGCGGTAAGGCCCTGTTCGGCGGCCAGCGCTTCGGCGAAATGGAAGTGTGGGCGCTCGAAGGTTACGGCGCCGCGTACACCCTGCAGGAGATGCTGACCGTGAAGTCCGACGACTTTACCGGCCGCACCAAGATGTACGAAGCCATCATAAAAGGCGACTTCCCTCCGCAGCCCGGCGTGCCGGAATCCTTCAAGGTGCTAGTGAAGGAACTCCAGGCCCTGGCGCTCGAAGTGGACCTCCTCAGCGAGCCCAAGCCCGGCGAGGCCAAGAAGACCGCCGAGGAACCGGCCGAAAAACCCGCCGTCAAGAAAAAGACGGTCAAGGCGGAGAAGTAAAGCTAAACGTCATCCCGGCGAAAGCCGGGATCCAGAAAAAGATCTGGACACCGGCTTTCGCCGGTGTGACGAGAGGACTGAAGGTTTTCAGGTGATACTCTAGGAGATTCCCATGGACATGATCTCGGAAGCCAGGAACTTATTCAACGCGGGCAAGACCAAGAAGCGGGCCAAAGAACTGAACTACGCGAGCTTTAGCGGCATCAAGATAGGCCTCGCGAGCCCCGCCAGGATCCGTAACTGGTCCTTCGGCGAAGTAAAGAAACCCGAGACCATAAACTACCGCACGCTCAAGCCCGAGCGCGACGGCCTGCTGTGCGAAAGGATCTTCGGACCCTCCAAGGACTACGAGTGCGCCTGTGGCAAGTACCGCTGGGTGAAGTTCAAGGGCGTGGTCTGCGACCGCTGCGGCGTGGAAGTGACCGAGGCCAAGGTGCGCCGCGAGCGCATGGGCCACATAGAACTGGCCTGCCCCGTCGCCCACATCTGGTTCCTGCGCAAGAGCCCGTCGCGCATCGGCATCATTTTAGACATGCGCCCCACCGACTTGGAGAAGGTGGTGTATTACGCCGCTTACGTGGTGCTGGAAGACACCAAGGACCCCGTCACCGGCCGCATAGAGTACAAGCGCGGCGAGGTGTTCACCGAAAGCCAGCTTAACGAAGTCCGCAAGAAGTACTCCAAGATAAAGGTAGGCATCGGCGCCAACGCCATCCAGAGCCTGCTCGAGAGCATCGACATGAAAGTCGAGATCGAGCGCATAGAGAAGGAACTGGCCGCCATTAAGAACGACGCCGACCGCAGCAAGGCTATAAAGCGCCTTAAGATCTTAGAAGGTTTTCAGGCCAGCAACAACCGGCCCGAGTGGATGATCATGACCGTGCTGCCCGTGCTGCCGCCGGACCTGCGCCCGCTGGTACCGCTCGAAGGCGGCCGCTTTGCCACCTCCGACCTGAACGACCTGTACCGCCGCATCATCAACCGCAACAACCGCCTGAAGCACATTGAGGCCCTGCGCGCCCCGCAGGTGATGATCTACAACGAAAAGCGCCTCCTCCAGGAAGCCGTCGACGCCCTCATAGAGAACGGCGCCCGCGGTAAAGTAGTCCTGGGAGCCGCCAACCGCCCGCTCAAGTCCATCTCGGACATCCTTAAAGGTAAGCAGGGCCGCTTCCGCCAGAACCTGCTGGGTAAGCGCGTGGACTATTCCGGCCGCTCCGTCATCGTGGTAGGCCCCAACCTCAAGCTCAACCAGTGCGGTCTTCCTAAGGAAATGGCGCTGGAGCTGTTCAAACCCTTCGTGCTCGCCGAGCTGATCAAGAAAGAGAACATCACTCTGAAGGTCGCCAAGAAGAAGATGGAGCACGCCGACAACGAGATCTGGGACATCCTGGAGCGCGTCACCAAGAAGCATCCCGTGATGCTTAACCGCGCCCCCACGCTGCACCGCCTCGGTATCCAGGCTTTCGAGCCCGTCCTTATTGAGGGTCTCGCCATCCAGCTGCACCCGCTGACCTGCGCGGCGTTCAACGCCGACTTCGACGGTGACCAGATGGCCGTGCACGTGCCCATCAGCCAGGAAGCGCAGATGGAAGCGCGCATGCTGATGATGGCGACCAACAACATTCTGTCGCCCGCCAGCGGCCGCCCCATCGCCAACCCGTCGCACGACATGGTGCTCGGCATCAACTACATTACCAAGATAAAGATCGGCGAGGACGGCGAAGGCAAGTTCTTTAACGACAAGGACGAAGCCCTGACCGCCCACCAGCACAGCGTGCTGGACCTGCACGCCAAGATAAAAGTGCGCGGCATGAACGACACCACGCACGAGTCCGTGGACTTCGACGCCGAAGCCAAGACCTGGAAGAAGCCGGCCGACTGGAAGGACTTCGTCACCGTGGGCCGCCTGATCTTCTTCGACATCCTGCCCGCCAAACTGGACTGGAAGCGCTACAACAAGGCCATCAGCAAGAAAGACCTGTCCAACCTGGTCGACGAGTGCTTTAAGAACCCCGAGATCGGGCACCACGCCACCGTCACCCTGCTGGACCGCCTGATGAACCAGGGCTTCCACTACTGCACCCTGTCGGGCCTCAGCATCTCCATCGCCGACATGAGCGTGCCGGAGCACAAGGCCGCCCTGATCACCAAGGCGCAGAAGCAGGTGCGCGACATTGAAGGCCAGGCCAAAGACGGCATCATAACCGAGAACGAACGCTACAACAAGATCATCGACATCTGGACGCACGTCAGCGACAAGGTCGCCGACATGATGTTCGACGAGATGCAGAAGCAGGAGAAGAAGGTGCACTCCCCCAAGGAAGCGCGCTTCAACGCCATCTTCATGATGGCCGACTCCGGCGCCCGCGGTAGCCGCCAGCAGGTTAAGCAGCTGGCCGGTATGCGCGGTCTTATGGCCAAGCCCCAGAAGAAGCTGACCGGCGGCGTGGGTGAAATTATCGAAAACCCCATTCTATCCAACTTCCGCGAGGGTCTTACCGTACTGGAATATTTCATCTCCACGCACGGCGGACGCAAAGGTCTTTCCGACACGGCTCTTAAAACCGCCGACGCCGGTTACCTTACCCGCCGCCTCGTTGACGTGGCGCATAACGTGGTCATTACGACCCCGGACTGCGGCACCATCAACGGCGTGGAACTTATGGCCCTGGTGAGCGGCGACGAGGTAATTGAACCTCTGGCCGACAGGATCACCGGCCGCGTGGTGCTGGAAGACGTGCGCTACACCGACGCCGAAGGCAAGAACAAAGTTATAGTGAAAGCCGGCGAGATGGTGACGCCCGAGATGGCCAAGGCCATCGACAAGGCCAAGATAGAATCCGTGTTCACCCGCTCCGTGCTGACCTGCGAAGCCGAGACCGGCATCTGCGCCAAGTGCTACGGCCAGAACCTGGCCACCGGCTACGAAGTCGAGCCCGGCGAAGCCGTGGGTATTATCGCCGCGCAGTCCATCGGCGAACCCGGCACGCAGCTGACCCTGCGGACGTTCCACATCGGTGGTACGGCGTCGCGCGTGCTCGAGAAGAACGAGTCCAAAGCCAAGGCGGACGGCAAAGTTGAATTCCGCGAGCTGCGCACCGTTAAGAACCGCGACGGCCACGACATCGTGATCAGCCGCGGCGCCATCATTAACGTGAAGTACGCCGACGCCAAGAAGTTCCCCGCCGAAGAGCTGAAGATCAGCTACGGCGCGCGCGTCCACATAAGCGACAAGGCCAGCCTGAAAGCGGGCGACCTGATAGCCGAGTGGGACCCCCATACCGTGCCGCTCATCACCGAGCACGACGGTAAGGCCAAGTATCTCGACATCAAGGAAGGCGTCACGCTGCACGAAGAACGCAACAAGGTGACCGGCATCATTGAGCGCAAGATCATTGAGCACCGCGGCACCAAGCGCAACCCGCGCATTGTGGTAGAACACGGCGGCGCCGTGGTAGGGTCGCATACCCTGCCTACCGACACCATCATCATCGTCGAGCAGGGCGAAGACGTTAAGAAGGGCGACATTGTAGCCAAGATCCACCGCGACACCGCCAAGACCAAGGACATCACGGGCGGTCTGCCCCGCGTGGCCGAGCTCTTTGAAGTGCGCAGGCCCAAGAACGCCGCCATCATCACCAAGATCGAAGGCCTGGTGTCCCTCGGGACCACCGCCAAGGGCCTGGTAGAAGTATCCGTGAAGAACGAGGAGACCGGCCAGGTAGAGGCTTACTCTATCCCGTACGGCAAACACCTGGTTGTTTACGAAGGCGACCGCGTGGCCGTGGGCGAAGCCCTGACCGACGGCGCCGTTGACATGCACGACCTGCTGGCCGTAAAAGGCGTGAAGGAAGTGCAGAACTACATTGTTGACGCCATCCAGGAAGTGTACCGGCTGCAGGGCGTTAACATCAACGACAAGTACATAGAGATCATAGTACGCCAGATGCTCTCCAACGTGAAGGTGACCGAACCCGGCGGAACCCCGCTGCTTAAGGGCGAGATCGTCCATAAGGGCGCCTTCAAGACGGAGAACCAGACCGCGGCCGGTACCGGCCACGAACCGGCCCAGGCCGAGCCCGTACTGCTGGGTATTTCCAAGGCGTCCCTGGCTTCCGAGTCGTTTATCTCGGCCGCCAGCTTCCAGGAGACCACCCGCGTCCTTACCGATGCGGCCACTACTAATAAAGTGGATAATTTGAAGGGCCTCAAGGAAAATGTTATAATAGGTCATCTAGTGCCGGCGGGCAGTGGTTTTGCCACGCGCAAATTAGCCGACGAAGAGGAAAAGCGGAACAAGGAGGAGTAACCGGGAGGGGAAACCCTTACCGGAGTTCATATGTCTACAATTAACCAGCTTATCAGGCACGGCCGCACCAAGTGCCGCCAGTTCAGCAAGGCGCCGGCGCTTAACTCGTGCCCGCAGCGCCGCGGCGTGTGTACCCGCGTGTACACAACCACGCCCAAGAAGCCCAACTCGGCCCTCCGCAAGGTGGCCCGCGTAAAGCTTACCTCCAAACAGGAAGTCACCGCCTACATTCCCGGCGTCGGCCACAACCTGCAGGAACACTCCATAGTGATGGTGCGCGGAGGCCGCGTGAAGGACCTGCCCGGCGTTCGCTACCACATTATCCGCGGCGCCCTCGACGCGTCCGGCGTGGAAGGCAGGCTGCAGAGCCGCTCCTGCTACGGCACCAAGCGCCCGAAGGGCGAGAAGAAGCCCGGCCGCAAAGGTCACGAAGCTTCCAAGTAACGTCGATAAAACAAAAGGATCGGATAAACTACTATGCCTAGAAAAGGTTTAAAACCCCGCGAACGCCGTGACGCCCCTCCGCCGGAGTTCAAATATAATTCCGTGCTCGTTGCCAGGATGATCAACCGGATCAACTTCCAGGGCAAGAAGATCGTCGGCGAGCGCATTATGTACGGCGCCCTCGAGATCATAGCCGAGAAGACCAAAGAAGACGCGCTGATGGTGTTCACCAAAGCCATCGAGAACGTGCGCCCTCTCCTGGAAGTAAAGGCCCGCCGCGTCGGCGGCGCCAACTACCAGGTGCCGATCGAAGTGCGCCCCGCGCGCTCCGCTACGCTGGCCATGCGCTGGATCCTCGGCGCCGCCCGCGACCGCAAAGGCCGCCCGATGGCCGAGCACCTGGCCGAAGAGCTGCTTCTCGCTTACAAGAAAGAAGGCGCGGCCTTCAAAAAGCGCGAGGACACGCACCGGATGGCGGAAGCCAACCGGGCCTTCGCCCACTACCGCTGGTAATCCGATCCTCTTATGAGGTTCCGCCAGGCAGCCGGGAAACCGGCCGCCTGGCCCCAAAATTATAAAGCAGAAGGAAATCATGGCAGAACTCGACCTCCGCAAAGTCCGCAACACCGGTATTATCGCCCACATTGACGCGGGTAAGACCACCACCACGGAACGCATCCTTTATTACACCGGGAAGTCCCACAAGATCGGCGAGGTGCACGACGGCACCACCACCACCGACTGGATGCCCCAGGAGCGCGAGCGCGGCATAACCATCACCGCCGCCGCCATTTCCACCCAGTGGGAAGGCTATACCGTTAACATCATCGACACCCCCGGCCACGTGGACTTTACCGCCGAGGTTGAGCGCTCCCTGCGCGTGCTCGACGGCGCCGTGACCGTATTTGACGGCGTGCAGGGCGTGGAGCCCCAGAGCGAGACCGTGTGGCGCCAGGCCGACAAGTACCACGTGCCCCGCGTCGCCTATGTCAACAAGATGGACCGCATCGGCGCCGACTTCTACATGTCCGCCGAATCCATCGTAGAGAAACTGGGCGCCAATGCCGCCCCCATACAGCTTCCCATCGGCGTCACCGAGACCTTTAAAGGCCTCGTGGACCTGATCAAGATGAAGGCCCTGATCTGGATCGGCGACGACCTGGGCGCCCACTTTGACGAGGTAGAGATCCCCGCGGACATGAAGGAGATCTCCGACAAGTACCGCACCCACCTCATAGAGAAGATCGCCGATTTCGACGACGCGATAGCCGAGAAGTTCCTTAACGGCCACACCGACTTCACCGTGCCCGAGCTGAAGGCGGCCATCCGCCGCGGTACCCTGGCCAACAAGTTCTTCCCCGTGCTGTGCGGCTCTTCCTATAAGAACAAGGGCGTGCAGCCCATGCTGGACGCCGTCATAGACTTCCTGCCGAGCCCGCTCGACATCCCGCCGCTTACGTGCAAGCATGCTTTCACCGGCGAGGACGTTGTCCGCAAGCCCGACCCGAAAGACCCCTTCTGCGCCCTGCTGTTCAAGATCCAGCCCGACCCGTTTGTCGGCAAGCTGACCTTCTTCCGCGTGTATTCCGGCACCCTTAAGCCCGGCGACACCGTGTACTTCGGCCGCAAGAAGAACACCGAGCGCATCGGCCGTATCCTCCGGATGCACGCCAACAAGCGCGAAGAGATAAAAGAGATCGGCGCCGGCGACATCGCCGCCACCGTGGCCATAAAGAGCGCCACCGTGGGCGAGACCATCTGCGACCCCGAGAATCCCGTTATTCTCGAAGGTATAACCTTCCCCGAGCCGGTCATCCAGATCTCCATCGAGCCCAAGTCCAAAGAGGACGAGCAGAAGATGGGCCTGGCCATGGGCCGCCTCGCCGAAGAGGACCAGACATTCCGCATTAAGACCGACGAAGAAACCGGCCAGACCATCATCTCGGGCATGGGCGAACTCCACCTGGACATCATTGTGGACCGCCTCAAGCGCGAGTTCAGCGTGCAGGCCAACGTGGGCCGCCCGCAGGTGGCTTTCCGCGAGTCCATCAAGAAAAAGGTGGAGCAGGAAGGCAAGTTCATCCGCCAGTCCGGCGGCCGCGGCCAGTACGGCCACGTGTGGCTTATAGTCGAGCCCCAGGAACTTAACAAAGGCTTCGAGTTCATCGACAATATCAAGCAGGGCCGCATCCCCAAGGAATTCATCCCCGCCGTGGAAAAGGGCGTACGCGAGGCGCTGGACGCCGGCGTAATGGCCGGTTTCCCCGTGGTGGACGTGAAAGTGACGCTGTTTGACGGCTCCTTCCACGACGTGGACTCCTCGGAAATCGCCTTCAAGATAGCCGGCGCCATGGCGTTTAAGGACGCCTGCCGCAAGGCCACCCCGTACCTGATGGAACCCATCATGAAGATCGAAGTCGTCACCCCCGAAGTTAACATGGGCGACGTCATCGGCGACCTTTCTAGCCGCCGCGCCAAGATCAACGAGATGGGCAGCCGCGGCAACGCGCGCGCCGTTAAGGGCACCGTGCCGCTTTCCGAGATGTTCGGCTACTCAACCGCCGTACGTTCCATCTCCCAGGGCCGCGCCTCCTTCACCATGGAGCCCAGCCACTACGAGGAAGTGCCGCCGAACATAGCCAAGTCGGTTATTGAGACGCGCACCGCCGCCGCCGCGGCCGAGAAGTAAATAAAAATTTGTCCGCAGGTCGGCAAAGCCGGCGGACATAGAGCAAGCTAAATAGTTAAGGAGCATAAAATGGCAAAAGCAAAGTTCGATCGCAGCAAGCCTCACGTCAACGTAGGCACCATCGGTCACGTCGACCACGGCAAATCCACTCTTACCACCGCGCTGGTAAAGGTCCAGTCCGAAAAGGGCCTGGCCAACCTCAGGTCCTACGCGGAAATCACCAAGGGCGGCACGGTGCGCGACGATTCCAAGACCGTCACCATCGCCGTTTCCCACGTGGAGTACTCCACGGAAAAGCGCCACTACGCGCACATCGACTGCCCCGGCCACGCTGACTATGTCAAGAACATGATCACCGGCGCCGCGCAGATGGACGGCGCTATCCTGGTGGTGTCGGCCGCCGACGGCCCGATGCCCCAGACCAAAGAGCACGTCCTCCTGGCCCGCCAGGTCAACGTGCCGCACCTCGTAGTGTTCCTCAACAAGTGCGACCTTGTCGACGACACCGAGCTGCTGGACCTCGTTGAAGTCGAGATCCGCGACCTGCTGACCAAGTACGAATTCCCCGGCGCCACCATCCCCGTGATCCGCGGTTCCTCCATGAAAGCCATGGAAGGCGACCAGGGTCCGCTGGGCGTGCCGGCTATCGCCAAGCTGCTCGAAGCCCTCGACACCGCTATCCCGGAGCCGAAGCGCGAAGTGGACAAGCCGTTCCTGATGGCCATCGAGGACGTGTTCTCGATCACCGGCCGCGGCACCGTGGCCACCGGCCGCATTGAGCGCGGCATCGTGAAAGTGGGCGACGCCCTTGAGATCGTGGGTCTGAAAGACACCCAGGCTTCCGTGGCGACCGGCATAGAGATGTTCCGCAAGCTGCTGGACCAGGGCCAGGCCGGCGACAACGTCGGTATCCTGCTGCGCGGCATAGACAAGACGCAGATCGAGCGCGGCCAGGTGCTGGCTGCCCCGAAGAGCTGCACGCCCCACAAGAAGTTCAAGGGCGAGGTCTACATTCTGACCAAGGAAGAGGGCGGGCGGCATACCCCGTTCTTCAAGGGCTACAAACCTCAGTTCTACTTCCGGACCACCGACGTGACCGGCGGCGTTGAGCTGAAGCCCGGCGTAGAAATGATCATGCCCGGCGACCACGCCGAGATGACCGTCGAGCTGATATCGCCCATCGCCATGGAAAAGGGTCTGCGCTTCGCTATCCGCGAAGGCGGCCACACCGTGGGATCGGGTGTCGTGAGCGAGATAATAGAATAAACGGTCTGGCGGCGGCGGCCCGGAGCATAGGCCGCCGCCTGCCGATTTTACGGAGCAATAATTATGGCTGACAGAATACACATAACCCTCGGCTGCACGGTCTGCAAGAACAAGAATTACCACATGGCCCGGGGCAAAAAGAAAGAATTCAAGATAGAACTCAAGAAGTTCTGCCGCGCCTGCGGCAAGCAGACCCAGCACAAGGAAGTAAAGTCCTGATTTAGCGTTGGGAGCGTCGGTTAACGGTAAACCAGCGGTCTCCAAAACCGCAACTGAAGGTTCGATTCCTTCCGCTCCCGCCAGATCTGATCGCCGCAGCGGCGGAGAACTATGAACAAAACAATGAGTTTTCTGAAAGAAGTCTACGAAGAACTGACCAAGGTCACCTGGCTGGGCAAGAAAGACGTGATGCGCTCCACCGTGGCCGTCAGTTTTGTCGTCATTCTTGTGGCCATCTACGTAAGCCTCGTCGACATGGGCCTCACCGCAGGGCTGAAGGCCATCCTGGGAGGCCGCTAATGTCCGATAAATCTTGGTACGTCATCCACACCCGCACCGGTTTCGAGGAGCGCGTTTTTAAAATGCTCCAGGCCAAGATCGAGGCCAACGAATTCGCCGGCCGCATCGCGCAGGTCCTCATCCCCACCGAGGACGTGATGCAGGTCAAGAACAACCAGAAGAAAGTTTCCAAGCGCAAATTTTTCCCCGGCTACGTGCTCGTCAGCATGGAGCTGGACAACAACACCTACTGGGCCATCCGCGGCGTGCAGGGCGTCAGCGGGTTCCTCGGGGACCCCAAGCCCGTGCCGATGGGCGAAGAGGAAGTGCGGCAGATCCTGGAGCTGATGAATTCCACCAGCCAGGAAAAGCCCAAGCCCGCGGTGCAGTTCGAGAAGGGCGAGAACGTGCGCATAGTGGAAGGGCCGTTCAAGCACTTCATGGGCCTCGTCGAGGACGTGAACGAGCAGAAAGCAAAGCTGCGCGTCACCGTCACCGTGTTCGACCGCCCCACCCCGGTGGAGCTTGATTTTCTGCAGGTAGAGAAAGTATAAGTCCAAGGCTGCAAGCTTCATGTAGCTGCGGGATGTCCGTGTTACGCGGCTATCCAGGACAACACTAGATACTCAAGGAGAGCTTAAGGAAGAATATTCCTTAAGATTATTATCATGGCTAAAGCTAAAGCGATTAAAACGTTCATAAAACTTCAGATCCCGGCCGGCGCCGCCAATCCCGCGCCCCCCGTGGGTCCCGCCCTCGGCCAGCACGGCGTCAACATCATGGACTTCTGCAAACAGTTCAATGAAAAGACCCGCAAGCTCGAGCAGGGCGTTCCGATCCCGGTGGTCATCACCGTGTTCGAAGACCGCACCTTCACCTTCATCACCAAGATGCCCCCGATGGCCGCCCTCATAAAGAAGGCCGCCGGTCTGGCCAAGGGCTCCGGCGTGCCGAACAAGGAAAAAGTCGGCAAGCTCACCCTCAAGCAGGTGGAAGAAGTGGCCAAGATAAAGCTCCCCGACCTGAACACCAAGGACATTAAGCAGGCCATGCAGATGGTAAAGGGCACCGCCCGCAGCATGGGCGTCGACATCATCGGCTAAGATTTGCCGCCTGACGGCATAAATTGAGGGAGCGGGACCCGCAAGGGCCCGCGCTTGAACCTCGAGGAGAAAACAATGGGTAAAAGAATAGAGAACGTAAAGAAAGGCCTGGACCTCACGAAGAAATACTCCGTGAAGGAAGCCGTGGCCATGCTCAAGAAGACCGCCAACGCCAAATTCGACGAGACGATCGAAGTGCACATGAAGCTGGGCGTAGACGTGAAGCAGAGCGACCAGCAGGTGCGCAGCACCGTCGCCCTGCCCCACGGCACCGGCAAGACCAAGAAGATCGCCGTCATCGCCAAGGGCGAGAAAGAGAAGGAAGCCCAGACCGCCGGCGCGGACGTG
>MGUA01000039.1:16288-148589 GCA_001799735.1 Elusimicrobia bacterium GWB2_63_22
TCACCCCCGACATGATGAAGGACGCCGCCAAGCTCGGCAAGACGCTCGGCCCCAAAGGCCTGATGCCCAACCCCAAGAGCGGTACCGTCACCTTCGACGTGGCCAAGACCGTTAAAGAGCTCAAGGCCGGCCGCATAGAGTTCAAGGCCGACCCGCAGGGCATAGTGCACGCGGTCGCCGGCAAGGTCTCCTTCCCGGAAGAGAAGCTGGCCGAGAACGTGCAGGCCGTCATAGACGCCGTGCTGAAGGTGAAGCCTTCGGCCTCCAAGGGCGTCTACATGCAGTCGGTCTTCGTGACGTCCTCCATGGGGGCGGGGATACCCGTCATCGTGGTGGAGAAGAAAGCTTAAGCAAACAAAAAAGACCCGCCGGCAAAACCGGCGGGGTTTTTTTAAACCTGACAGATTAGAGGGGAAAAAAATGCGCAAACTGAAAACTCTGGCCGCCTCGGCGGCACTGTTGTTGGCTTCCGCTCCCGTTTTTGCCAGCGAGGCGGAACTGGTGATACCGGACCTGTCCAGCGTGCTGTTTATGGGCGTGACCGGCCATAACCTGCTGCTCGCCGGCCTGGTGATCTGCGTGCTGGGCGTGCTGTTCGGCCTGGTGCAGTCCATGCAGATCTCCAAACTCCCCGTGCATAAGTCCATGCTCGAGATCTCCGAGCTGATCTATGAGACCTGCAAGACCTACCTGGTCACGCAGGGCAAGTTCATAGCCGTCCTCTGGGCTTTCATCGCCGCCATCATGGTGTGGTACTTCAGCCTCAACCCGCACATGACCGCGTTCAAGATCTTCATCATCGTGGTGTTCTCGGTAGTCGGCATCCTGGGCTCCTACTCGGTGGCCTGGTTCGGCATCCGCATCAACACCTACGCTAACTCCCGCACCGCCTTCGCGGGCTTGAAGGGCCTGCCCTTCCCGACGATGGCTATCCCGCTCAAGGCCGGCATGAGCATCGGCATGCTGCTGATCTCCGTAGAGCTTGTGATGATGCTCTTCATACTCCTCTTCGTGCCGGGCGACTACGCCGGCCTCTGCTTCATCGGTTTCGCCATCGGCGAGTCGCTGGGCGCCGCGGCGCTCCGTATCGCCGGCGGCATCTTCACCAAGATCGCCGACATCGGCTCCGACCTGATGAAGATCGTGTTCAAGATCAAGGAAGACGACGTCCGCAACCCCGGAGTGATAGCCGACTGCACCGGCGACAATGCCGGCGACTCCGTGGGCCCCACGGCCGACGGCTTCGAGACCTACGGCGTCACCGGCGTAGCGCTGGTGACCTTCATCCTGCTGGCGGTTTCGCCGGAAGTGTTCATGAAGAGCGGCCTGCCCGAGGACGCGGCCCGCGCCCTGTCGAGCACCACCCAGATACAGCTGCTGGTCTGGATCTTCGTCATGCGCATCGGCATGATCGTGACCAGCGCCTTCTCCTACTGGGTCAACGGCCTGATAGCCAAGGCCATGTACGGCGAGGTCAAGCGCTTCAACTTCGAGCACCCGCTCACCATGCTGGTCTGGCTCACCTCGTTCGTCTCCATCGCGATGACTTACGTGCTCTCCTACCTGCTGATCCCGCAGCTGGGCGACGGCACCCTGTGGTGGAAGCTCTCCACCATCATCTCCTGCGGCACCATCGCCGGCGCGCTGATCCCCGAGCTGGTTAAGATATTCACCTCCACCAACTCCGCCCACGTGCGCGAGGTGGTGACCGCCTCTAAAGAGGGCGGCCCTTCGCTCAACATCCTGTCCGGCCTGGTGGCCGGCAACTTCAGCGCCTACTGGATGGGCATGGCCATCATAGCCCTGATGGCCGCGGCTTACGGCGTGAGCACGCTGGGCCTGGGCATGCTGATGGTGGCTCCCGCCATCTTCGCCTTCGGCCTGGTGGCCTTCGGCTTCCTGGGCATGGGCCCGGTGACCATCGCCGTGGACTCTTACGGTCCGGTGACGGACAACGCGCAGAGCGTGTTCGAACTGTCCATGATCGAGAGCCTTCCCGGCATCAAGGAAGAGATCAAGAAGGACTTCGGCTTCGACGTGGACTTTGAGAACGGCAAGAAGTTCCTGGAAGAGAACGACGGCGCCGGCAATACCTTCAAGGCCACCGCCAAGCCCGTGCTTATAGGCACGGCCGTGGTGGGCGCGACGACGCTGATCTTCGCCATCATCCAGCTGCTGTCGTCCAAGTACGGCACCGTGGGGCCGGAGGGCATCTACGAGGGGCTCTCCATCATGAACCCGCTGTTCCTGCTGGGCCTCATCACCGGCGGCGCCATCATCTACTGGTTCTCCGGCGCTTCCATGCAGGCCGTCACCACGGGCGCCTACCAGGCCGTAGACTTCATCAAGAAGAACATAAAGCTGGACGCTACAGTGAAGAAGGCCAACGTGGAGGACTCCAAGAAAGTGGTGGAGATCTGCACACAGTACGCCCAGAAGGGTATGTTCAATATCTTCCTGGTGGTATTCTTTAGCACGCTGTCTTTCGCCTGCGTGAACCACTACTTCTTCATCGGCTACCTGATCTCGATAGCCATCTTCGGGCTGTACCAGGCCATCTTCATGGCCGACGCGGGCGGCGCGTGGGACAACGCCAAGAAGCTGGTGGAGACCGAGCTCAACGCGAAGGGCACCCCGCTGCACGACGCCACCATAGTGGGCGACACGGTGGGCGACCCCTTCAAGGACACCTCGTCGGTGGCCATGAACCCCATCATCAAGTTCACCACCCTCTTCGGCCTGCTGGCCGTAGAGCTGGCCATCACGCTGGACCCGAAAGTGAGCCACACCCTGGCCGCTGTCTTCTTCCTCATCAGCGTGGTCTTCGTCTGGCGCTCCTTCTACTCCATGCGCATCCCCGTGGTGAAATAAATAGGGACAGCGCCCTATTTCCGGAACTCCCCGCCCCAAGCGGGGAGTTCTTTTTTCCCTCCGTCATCCCGGCGAAAGCCGGGATCCAGTCAATCTCCGGTCGGACTGCCAAGGGTATGCCTTCTCCGGGTACGCTCGGCACACCGTGCCTCGCTCACATCAGTCGGCCCTCGCGCTACGCAAGCTCGGGCCTCCTGAGGCCCCTCCGAAGGCATACCCTTGGCGGCCCTGGTGTACGTATTTTTGATATATTGTGTGAAGTGGTTAGGGGATCGATTATGAAAAAGCTTGTTGTATTCTCAATAGTGTTAATGGCTATGGGCTCCGCCGTGTTTGCTGAGCTGATAAGTTCTAATACCATTTCAGGGGATAGCAAGGAGCGCGTTGAGGTTAGGGACTATAAAAATTTTCGGGATTATTACGCTAAAGAGATGGCTGGGGTTAATGAGGCTGATGTGAATGTGGATAAGGGGGAGGTTAAAAATGTTCTTAAAAAAATGGGAATCGACCTTTCTCCATCCAGATGGTATGCTTACTCAACAGATTCCGCAAAGTTAGCTTACAAATCTCAAAACAAGAAGAGTATTGCGATTATTAATACTAAATTAAACAATGTGGAAATGTATAACGCAAAAGGAGAAAGATTGGCGCGAGTTCCATACTCAACATTCCCTGAAGGGACGCTTGTTTTCTCAGCCACGAGACTGTTTTCTGTGAGAGGGTGCTTTGGATGGACGTATGGGTTTCAGATCTTTGACTTTGCCGGGAAGCTTGTAAAAGATTATGGCAAGGAATATGGGGTCTGTGGTGATTATTTTACGGTTTCAAATACAGATAAATACTTCGCGTTACTTGGCGGTTGGATTGATGAAAGTATTGATAATTATTTCGTGTTATATGATATGGAGGGTAAAGAGTTGTGGCGACATGCAGTCGCTAATAGCCGTGGAATGATTGAGATTATTTTTTCTCTAGATGATAAATATGCGGCAGTAAAGTTTCCGGGTTATTGGGAGACGGATAAATCAGTTTCTCCTGATAAGGTGATTCCTAAGCAGAAAAAGGTTTATATCTTCGATATCGAAAGGCGCAAACTTATATCTGAGGAAAACTATACGGATTAGGGAGGACGATAGGGGACGCTGATGACTATATAACTATTTGCGGGGATAAACGAAAAGCCGCCGGGGATGCCCGGCGGTTTTGTTTTTGCCCGACAGGAGGGTGTCGGGGTGGGCTGCTAGGCTATACATACGGAATGGGGGATGCGGCTGGGTAGTATACATATAAAAGTATTGACAAATAGCCATATGCGGGGTAGACTATATGAAAGAAGGGACGGCCGGTTTTGCCTGGGACGCGGATAAGGAGCGGGAGAACATAGGCAAGCATGGGGTGAATTTTGCCGCGGCCGCCAGGGTGTTCGCGGATCCCGCCCGGCTCATTTATACTGATCAGAAGCATAGCGCCCGCGAAGAACGGTTTTTCTGCATGGGCAAGGTGGATGGCCGGGTGCTTACGGTAAGGTTTACCTACCGCGCCTGTATTATAAGGATAATAGGCGCCGGCTACTGGCGGAAAGGGGCGAGGTACTATGAAAAAGACAGTCAGCGGTGACAAGCCTGTGGGGAAACTGACCAGGGTGGAGGACTTCCTCCCGCCCCCGGGCTCGCTTGCTATGCCTGAGGATACGATTAAGGTGACCTTGGCGCTAAGCCGTTCGAGCGTGAGGTTCTTCAAAGAACAGGCGCGCCGCAACCACACCAAGTACCAAAGGATGATCCGCAGCCTGGTGGACACCTACACGGCGCATTATCTGCATCACTGAAGCCTATAGTATGGGGACGGGGGCAACTCTGGTTTCCGGGGACACAATACTTAATTGGAATTAAGTATTGTGTCCCCGGAATTTCTCTATTTTGTATTATTAGGACTGCATGTTCCTTATTAAGAAGATTATTGCGGCGTTCGTGCTGCCGCCGGGGTGCCTGGTGCTGGCGCTGGGCGCGCTGGCGGTTTACCTGTGGAGGCGTACGCGGCCGGCGGCTATTGCCTGCGGAGTGCTGGCGGCGCTGACCTGGCTGGGTTCCACCAAGGTTTTCTCGGATGCGCTGCTCCTGCCGCTCGAGGGCGCGTACGCTGTGCCGGCCAAGCCGGAGGGGGACGTGATAATACTGCTGGGGGGAGGCGCGCGCCCCGGCAAACATTTTTCAGCGGCCGAGGGGCTGGCGCCGGCCAGCCTGGAGCGGGCGGCCGCCGCGGCCGAGCTGCACCGCCGCACCGGCCTTCCGGTGCTGGCCTCGGCGGGCAAGCCTTTCTCTGAAGTGTCCGAGGCGTCCCTTGCCGCGGCCTACCTGGCCGAGGCCGGCGTGCCGGCGAAGTTCATCCTGACCGAAGAGAGGTCCCGGGACACCTTCGAGAACGCGGCCTTTACCCTGGAGATCTGCCGGGAGAAGGGATTCAAAAGGCCCATAATAGTGACCTCCGCTTATCACATGCCGCGGGCCATGCTGCTGTTCAAGGAGGCCGGCTTCAAAGACATTACGCCGCTGCCGGTGGGGCGGCGGGCCCCTGGCGGCCTGGCCCCGGCCTTCAACGACCTGCTCCCGGGCACTAATTCAGAGACCGGCCGCGCCCTCAACGAATACCTGGGCCTGCTGTTCTATAAGGCATATTATTCCTTTCGGTGAGGTAAAAAAGGTAAAATATGGGACCGGGTGAAGAACCCGCGCAGGCGGCTTTTTCCGCGTCAGACACAGGAGGCAGTTTTGTACAACGACAAGAGAGTAAGAGTTAACCGCAATATCACGTCCCCGCAGGTGCGCCTTATAGACATGCACGGGACCATGCTCGGCATAAAGCCGCTCATCGAGGCCGTCAACATGGCCCGGGGCGCCAACCTGGACCTGGTGGAGATCTCCCCCGGGGCCAACCCGCCCGTCTGCAAGGTGATGGATTTTTCCAAGTTCCTCTACGAGAAAGAAAAGCAGGACCGCGAGAACCGCAAGAAGCAGAAGGCCGGGGTGCTTAAAGAGATCCGCCTGAACCCGCGCATCGCCAGCGCCGACCTGCATACCAAGATCCGCCACATCGAAGAATTCCTGAAGGAACATAACAAGGTGCGCGTCACCGTGGTGTTCCGCGGCCGCGAGAACCAGCACCGCAACCTCGGAGAAGAGATCCTGATGGCCATCAAGGACAACCTGTCCTCCGTCGGCGTGGTGGAAGGCCGCCCGTCGATGATGGGCAACCGCATGAGCATCATGCTGGCCCCCGCGCACATTAAGCAGGCGCCCCCCGCCAAGCCGGCGGCGCCCTCGCAGCAGCCCAAGCCGGAGCAGGCTCCGGGAGCCTGACCTTTCCAAGGGGCAGGTTAAATTTATATAATAACAGGATAAGCGCTACCAAGAGAGAAACACTATGCCTAAAATGAAAACGCACAGCGGAGCCAAGAAAAGATTTAAGAAAACCGTCTCGGGCAAATGGCTGCACCGGAAATCCGGCCTGCGCCACCTGCTGACCGGCATGTCCGCCAAGCGCGGCCGCAACCTGCGCACCGCCAAGGTGGAGGAAAAGAATTCCGCCGAAGGCCGGCTGCTCAAGAAGTACCTGCCCTACGAATAAGAACAACAATAAAGGAGCCGCGCCCGGCGGTAAAGTCCCCGGGGCGGATGAGGCGTCATGAGAATAAAATACAGCGTAGCTCGCAACAAAAGAAAGAAAAGGATTTTAAAGCTCTCCAAGGGCTATTACGGCAATAAGGGCAACCGCCTCCGCCAGGCCACGCAGCAGGTCAAGAAATCCCTGACCACGGCCTACATCCACCGCCGCGACAAGAAGGGCGATATCCGCCAGCTGTGGATAGTGCGCCTGAACGCCGCCGCCCGCGAAGAGGGAATGTCTTACAGCCGGTTCATGGACGGGCTTCACAAGTCCAACATCCTCCTGAACCGCAAGATGCTCTCCGAGATCGCCATCCGCGACCCGCAGTCCTTCAAGCAGCTGGCCGAGATCTCCAGGAAAGCCATCGGTACGATCAAAAAAGTGGTCGGTACCGAGAAATAAGGCCAACCCGTGAACGCCACGGATTGGAAGGGAAAACTGTCCGCAATACGGGACAGTTTTTCCGTTTCTATAGCCCAGAAACCCGCCGGCGACCCCGAGGCGCTTGAACTGCGCTTCCTGGGCCGCAAGGGCGAGCTGGCGCTGCTGCTGCGGGACCTGAAGGATATCCCGCTCGAAGAGCGCAAGCCGCTGGGCGCGCTGGGCAATACCGCCAAGCAGGAAATGGAGGCCAAGCTGGCCGAGCTGAAAGGCTCCGCCCCCGCCGCGGCCTCCGTTGCCGCGCCCGGCCTGGACCTGACGCTGCCCGGCCGGCCCTTCCCCAAAGGCAGCCTGCACCCCCTCACGCATGTAATGAACCGCCTGGCCGAGGGCTTCCTGAAGCTGGGCTTCTCCATGTCCGACGGGCCGCTCGTCGAGGACGACTACCATAATTTCGAGGCGCTGAACTTCCCGCAGTACCATCCCGCGCGCGACATGCAGGACACGTTCTACGTGGACGCCAAGGACGCGTCGGACAAGTTCATGCTGCTGCGCACGCACACCTCCCCGGTGCAGATCCGCTCCATGGAGCGGGCTGAACCGCCTATCCGAGTGTTCCATACCGGCCGCGTGTTCCGCTCCGAGGCGGTGGACGCCAGCCACTCTTTCGCTTTTCACCAGATAGAGGGCCTCTACGTCGACAAGGGCGTCAGCATGGCCGACCTGAAGTGGACCGCGGACGCCTTCATGAAGGACCTGTTCGGCTCCGGCGTGAAGACCCGCTTTAACCCCTCTTACTTCCCGTTCGTGGAACCGGGCGCGGAAGTGGACATGAGCTGCGTGTTCTGCAGGACCGGCGAACGCTGCCCCGTCTGCAAGGGCACCGGCTGGCTGGAGTTGATGGGCGCCGGCATGGTGCACCCCAATGTGCTCAAGGGCTGCAAGTACGATCCCGCCAAGTGGAGCGGTTTCGCCTTCGGCGGCGGCATAGAGCGCTTTGCGATGCTGCTCTACGGCATCAGCGACATGCGCATGCTCTACGAGAACGATCTCCGCATACTAAAACAGGTTCAGTAAATAATGAAAATCCTTTATTCCTGGCTCAGCGATTTTTTGGAGAACCCTCCGACGCCTGAAGATATGGCGGCCAAGCTTAACCGCATCGGCCTCAAGGTGGAAGGGCTGCACAAGACCGGGGCGTCTTTTAGCGGCGTGTGCGTGGGCCAGATAATGAAGATAGACAAGCACCCCAACGCCGACAAGCTGGCGCTGGTGGACGTGCACGACGGCCAGGCGACCATGCGCGTGGTCTGCGGCGCCAAGAACATCGCCGTCGGCCAGAAGATCCCTTTCGCCAAGGTGGGCGCGCTGCTCTCCGAGGGCGAGCTTAAGAAAGCCAAGATCCGCGGCGTAGACTCCGAGGGCATGATCTGCTCCGCCGGAGAGCTTGGCCTGGAAGGCTACGACAATTCCGGCATCCTCGTGTTGTCTCCCGACGCGCAAGTCGGCGCGGACGCCGCCACCCTTTTTCCCAGGGCGGACTCCGTCCTCGAGATCGAGATGCTGCCCAACCTGGGCTACTGCCTGTCGCATTACGCTATCGCCAGGGAGCTGGCCCTTTTCTACGGCTTGAAATTTAAGGAAGCCGCCGTGCCCGCCATAGAGTCGGCCGGCTGCGCCGTGCCGGTGGAAGTAAAGGTGCCGGACCTGTGCCTGCGCTACGGCGCGATAGTCATAAAGGGCGTGAAGGGCGCCAGAACGCCGGAGTGGATGGCCGCCCGCCTGCGCGCGATGGGCTCCAATCCCAAGGGCAACCTGCTTATAGACGGCTCCAACTACGTAATGTACGAGCTGGGCCAGCCCACCCACTGCTTCGATATCGCCAAGCTTTCCGGCCCCAAAATTATAGTCCGCAGGGCCCTGCCGGGCGAGATGCTCAAGACGCTCGACGGCCAGGACCTCAAGCTGGACCCCGGCATGATGGTGATAGCCGACTCTTCCAAGCCCGTGGCGCTGGCCGGCGTGATGGGCGGCGCAGACTCCGCCGTTTCCGACGAGACCGACGCCATCCTCATCGAGTCCGCCAAGTTCAAGCCGTCCAACGTACGCCTGGCCTCCAAGGCCTCCGGCATAAAGAGCGAGTCCTCCTACCGCTTCGAACGCGGCGTGGATTCCGAGTTGCCCGTAAAGGCCGCCCGCCGCCTGGCCGGCCTGATCCTCGAAGCAGCGCCCGGAGCCCGGGTGGAGCAGGTCACGGATAATTATCCGGTAAAGTACCAGACGCCAGTGATAGAGGTGGACCCGGCGAAGGTGAACGCCATCCTCGGCACCGGCCTGGCTGACGGCGTTATCTATTCCTGCCTGAAGGCTTTCCAGCCTGACCTGAAAGATTCCCGGCCCTGGAAATTCTCCGTGCCGTCCTACCGCCTGGATATAGAGAGCGTCTACGACGTGGCGGAAGAAGTGGCCCGCTACTCCGGCTACGACGTGATCCCCTCCGTGTCCAACATGCCCATGCGGCCTTCCACCGTAACGCCGCTGTGGACCGTTACCACGGAGCTGCGCAATACGCTGGCGGCCCTCGGCTTCAGCGAAGCCTATAACTACGATTTCGTCTCGGCGAAAGAACTGAAAGCCTGCGGCGTGGATGAAGCCGCCGCGCTGGAAGTGAAGAATCCGCTTTCTTCCGATTACCAGTATCTGCGGCCCACGCTGCTGCCCGGGCTGCTCAAGACCCTGCGCTACAATCTTAACCGCGGCCGCGAGACCGCGCTGTTCTTTGAAGCCGGCACCGCCTACGCCCGCAAGGACGCCGGCAAAGCGGAGGAAGTTTACTGCGCCGGCCTCGCCTACGGCCCCATCCCCGAGGGCGGCTCCTGGCAGGGCGGCAGCGCCCCCGCGGATTTCTACGTCCTCAAGGGCGTAATGAACCGGCTGTTCGCGGGCCGCAGCGGCTTCCGCTACGAGAAGCCCAGGAAGGCGCCGGCCTATTTCCAGCCCGGCCTGTGCCTGGAGATGAAGCTCGGCGGCGGTTCGGCCGGCCATCTCGGCCGGCTCGCCCCCGCGGTCTGCGCCGGAGCCGATCTTAAGGACAACAATCTTTTTTACTTCGAGATACCGCTCTCCTGCCTGGCCGTAGCCGGCAAGACCGAGTTCTGGCAGAAGATCGCCAAGATCAAGCAGGTCTCCGCCTTCCCGCAGAACTGGCGCGACCTTTCCCTGGTGCTGGAAGAGAAGCACGAGTGGGGGGAACTGGAAAGGGCTTTCTCCGGCGTGCAGGACCTGGCGTCCGCGCGGCTGGTGGACGTCTACAAGGGCAAGAATATCCCGGCCGGTTTCCGCAGCCTGACCATACGCTTTACCTTCTCCTCCATGGCGGCCACCCTAAACGACGCCGAGGTAGGCGCGCGCATGACCGCCGTGCTCGAGAAGCTCACCAAGAACTTCGGGGCCCGGCTGCGCGCCTGAGCATGAAACACAAACTGGAAGGCGTCTGCTCCAAGGCGGTGAGCTTTAAGGTGGTGGACGGCAAATTGAAGGATGTGTCTTTCTACCGTGGCTGCCCGGGGAACCTGAAGGCGATGGCGCTGCTGCTGGAAGGCATGCCGGTCAGGACGGCCGCCGCGAAGCTTAAGGGCATCACCTGCGGCGACAAGCCCACCTCCTGTTCCGACCAGCTGGCCAAAGTGCTGACGAAAATAATTAAAAGTTCCAAATAGGCTAGCGCCTAAAATGAAAAAGGCCGGGAACTCTCCCGGCCTTTTTCATTCTGTCGGAATTTTATTTCGGCTGCTGCGGCAGGTTATCCTGCTGATAGGCCATTACCAGGGCGGTGATGGCGCCCACCACTTCCTTAGGGTAGACCGAGGTGTCCACCGTGCCGCTCACGCCGTTGCGGTCTATGTTGAGGTTTATGGCGCTCTCCCAGATATAGAAGGAGCCGTCGCCGAAGCGGTCGCGCATTTCCAGGTTCACGGCCTGCTCGCCGTTGGGCGCGCCCTGCGCCTCCACGCGGCCGGTCAAACGCCAGCTGCCGGCCCATTCCTCCATCCTCAGGTCGGTGCGCCCGGCGCGCAGCTCGTAGCGGCGGGTGAAGAAGCCGCTGACCCGGCCGAAAACGTGGTTGTTGTCCGTCTCTATCTCGGCGTCGTATTCCCTGTCGAAGATCTTGCGCAGGCCAACTTCTATGCGGGAGAACGGGTCGTTGGCCTCCACCGTGTTCCAGCCGAAGCCGGGGCGGATGGTAAGCCAGACGCGCTCCTGGGCCCTTACCGATTTCTCTTCAGGCTTGGGCTGGCCTTTCTCCACCTGCACGGCCAGGAGCAGCGAGGTAACGGCGGCCACGGCCTTCTTTGAGAAGCGGTCCGTGTCGTAGTTGCCGTTCACCGAGTTGCGGTCGGTGTAGAGGTTCAGGCCGGAGCCGAACACGTTGAAGGAGAAGTCGTCGAAGCGGCGGCTTACGTTGACGCCGACCGGGATGGTCTTGCCGTTCTCGGTGACGGTGCCGTTGATGAAGTAGGAGCCGTTGGAGCCGCCCATGTTCAGGTAGACGCCCGAACCGGTGAGGTTGTAATAGCTGCCGGTCTTGCGAATTGAACCCCAGGAAGAATCCATATCGGCGCGCAGGCTGACGCTGTAGCTGTCCTTGAAGGTCTCGCGCACGCGCGCTTCTATGCGGGCGCTCCAGTCGTTGGCCTCGGCTTCCTTGAAGCCGGGGTTATTGCGCACGGTCATCCAGACGTGCCCGCTGGCGGCCTTGGGCGCGGCGGGCGCCGCGATGGCGGCGGGAGTTTCTTTAACGGCGGCGGCGTCCAGGGTCTGCAGGTCGAAGGAGAAGGCCGGGGCGGCGGAAAACACTAGCAGAAGGGCTGACAGGCTTTTTAACATTAGGTCCCCCAATAAAAATACGGAAGCTGCATATATATTGTAGCTGCCCCGGGGCTGACGGTGAAAGGGCCAATAGGCTCAGTGCGCGTCTGGGTCTTTGGGCCCGGGTCGCACGGCCTATTCTAAAGACAGGCCTTTATACAGCCAGCCGAGGTCGGTCTTGGCCAGCAGGATGGCTCCCTTCACCCGTACGCTGCTGCCGGCGCTGACGCCGCCCAGTTTGGAGGAAGCGTATTCGAGCTTGAGCAGGTATTCCTGCGCGTCGCGCGCGGCGCCCCGGCTGGAGACGGCCTCCTCCAGCGTAAGCCACTTAACTTCGCCCTCAAAACGCACCAGCGCGGCCTTGCCGCCGTCCGCCGTCTTCTCCTCGGTGGCCACTTCCTTGAAGTTGATAACCTCGCAGACGGGTTTAAGGTCCTTACGCAGGCCGTTTTCGGCGGCGCTGGCCACCAATTCCGAACTCTTGCAGGCAGTAAAACACAGCGGGGCCGCGAACGCGGCCGCAAATAGCAGCTTTTTCATATAACCCCCTAACCTTAAGGAAAGATTAATATTTTTGTGCCGCCGGTTGCAAATAAATAAAGAACCCCGCCGCAGGGCGGGGCTCTCTGTTGTCTGGCGGGAGAGTTTAGAACTGTATCCTGCGGGCCAGGGCGTCGTCGGCGGCGGGGGCCTGTTCTACCTGCATGTCCCTTATTTCAAGGGAGGCGGACTTGGACGAGCCGAGTTCGGGGATGTACTTCTGCAGCATCGAGATCTTGGTGACGGCCTCGCCTTTGCCGTCGTTCTGGCCGCTCTTGAGCTGCACCTTGCAGCCGGCCGGGCTGTCCACAAAGTCCGTGCCGCCGCGCACCAGGATGCCTTCTATCTTGTTGGTGGAGGCGTTGAATACGGCAGAGCCGGAGTTGCCGCCGAAGGTGTCCAGGTCGGTCAGGAAGAAGGACTTGGGTTCGGTGGTGCGCACGCCCGCGTCGCCGGCCACCTTGAGCGGCAGGCCTACGGGGTGGCCGATCACGAAGATCCTGTCGCCGGCCTTAAGGTCCTTGTTGCGGTTTATGGGCAGCGGCTTGCGGCCCTCCACCTTGCGGTCCAGCTGGATCAGGGCGTAGTCCGGGCCGGGCTGCTTGCCCAGCAGGGCGCCTATGATGACGATGCCGGTGTTGACCAGCCCGGCCGCCTGCCGGTCCAGGTCGCGCTTGATGATGCGCTTGCAGGTGTAGACGTCTTTGGCCTGCACCGAGGTGCGGGCCTTGCCGCCCCCGTTATCGATGTTGAAGCCGAAAACGAACCGGGCGTCGGCGCAGGAAGCGTCGTCCGTGATGCAGTGGCCGGCGGTCATGATAATGTCTTCCCCTACCAGCGTGCCGGAGCAGAAAGCCCCGATGGGCTGTTCGCGGAATTTTTCGCCGGGGCAGAGGTTGAGGGCTTCGCCGAAGCCGATGGTCCTGAGGCTGAAGGCGCCGGCTTCCGGAGTCACCTGCTTGGAGGGCCAGAGGGAGACCACCGAGTCGGCCAGGGTGCGCATGGCGGGGGCGGCTTCGAAATAGTCCAGGCGGTTGTCGTCGCCGTAGATGCTCTTGGATTCGGCGCGCGCGAGCGACGGCAGTACCACCGCGGCCGCCGCTAAGAGTGAAATGGATTTAAAGATCTTATTCATAATGCCTCCTGTGCTTTCCTGTATATAGTATTCCTTCTTTTGAAGGCCGCCACAAAGGTCCTAGGACCTCTTATTACGCGGTCCAAGGACCCCTCGGCGCGTAGGCCTATTGGCGCGCGGGGGCCGCATAATATTTCCTATAAATTTTATAGATTCGGTATAATTACCATATGCACAACCGCATAAAGCGCCTTGAGGAGCTGGTAGTCAGCGCCTCCTCGCTCATTGAAAAGCTCAAGGAGGAGAACGGGGTGCTCAGGAAACAGGTGGAGCTGCTGGGCGCCGCCCGCGGCAAGGCCGCCTCCAATACGGCCGCCGCCCGCGAACTGGCCGAGTTCAGGACCCGGGTGAAGCGCAAGCTGGAGCGCATCTGCGCCAGGATAGAGAAAGCCAACGACCTGCAGCCGGGCCTGTTCGAGGAAGAAGATGAACAATAACGATTTTGAGGCCAAGGTGCGCGGCCGCCCGATAAAATTCCCGGCCGTGGACGGTCTGTCGGAACTGGAACTGGGCACGATAGTCAACCAGATCACCGACGAGATGAAGAAGATAGAGGAAGAGCTGGGTGTCGTGGATACGTCCAAGGTGGCTATCATAGCCGCCTACAGTTTTGCCGCGCAGCTCTACAACCTTAAGCAGAAGTCCGATCTCAACCGGGAGGCCGACACCAGGAAGGTGGAGGAGATGGTGTCCCGGCTGGAGACTACGCTGGGCGACGGGGACTAAGCCCCTGGTTCTTACATATGCCGGAATCACTTTTCGACGAAAAGCCCGCCGCCCCCGAACCCGAGGGGGGGCCGGTCTATTCCCCGCTGGCGGCGCGCCTGGCGCCCAAGGAGCTCGACGAGTTCGCCGGCCAGGAGGAGATCCTCGGCCCCGGCAAGCTGCTGCGCCGCGCCATAGAGGCCGACAATCTTAAATCTGCCGTATTCTTCGGCCCGCCCGGCTGCGGCAAGACCGCCCTGGCCCGCTACATCGCCTCCCGCGCCAACGCCAAAACCTTCGACCTCAACGCCGTGATGGCCGGCGTGGCAGACCTGAAAAAGATCATAGAGTACTCGCGCGGCCTCGGCGCCGGGCTGGCGCGCAACCAGCGCGTGCTGCTGGTATTAGACGAGATCCACCATTTCAACCGCACGCAGCAGGACGTGCTGCTGCCCTCCGTGGAGAAAGGCGAGATCATCCTGGTCGGCATGACCACGGAGAACCCGTTCTTCTATATCAACCAGGCGCTGCTCAGCCGCTTCATCGTGGTGGAGTTCAAGCCGCTCAAGCCCGCGCACCTGTCGGCCATCTTCGACAGGGCGCTCACGCATCCCGAAGGCCTGGCTAATCTTAAGCCCGAAGTCACCCCGGGCGCCAAAAAATATCTTATAGAGAACTCCTCCGGCGACGCGCGCCGCCTGCTAAACGCGCTGGAGCTGGGCGTGGTGACCACCAAGCCGGGCAAGGGCGGCACGCGCGTGATAGATGAGGCCGTGGCCCGCGAGAGCATCCAGCGCCGCAGCCTGCGCTACGACCGCAGCTCGGACGAGCACTACGACCATATCTCCGCTTTCATAAAGTCCATGCGCGGCTCGGACCCGGATGCCGCCGTCTACTGGCTGGCCAAGATGCTCGAGGCCGGCGAGGACCCCCGGTTCGTGGCGCGGCGCATCCTGATCTGCGCGTCGGAGGACGTGGGCAACGCCAACCCGATGGCGCTGGTGACGGCGCTGAGCGCGTTCAAGGCGTCCGAGGTGCTGGGCATGCCCGAGGCGCGCATAATACTCGCGCAGGCGGCCATCTACGTGGCCTGCTCGCCCAAGTCCAACGCCTCCTACATGGCCGTCAACGCGGCCCAGGCCGAAGTAAAGTCCGGTGTGGAGCGCGCCGTGCCCATGCACCTGCGAGACGGCTCCAAGGACGGCGAGGCCCTGGGCCACGGAAAAGGCTATAAATACCCGCACGACTTTGAGAACCATTATGTCAGGCAGGAATACATGCCCGACCCGCGGGTGTTCTACGAGCCCACCGACCAGGGCTTCGAGATAGAGATCGGCAAGCGCCTTAAAAGGCTGCGCGGGGAGCAATGACCGGGCCTAAGATCTATACCGTCAGCGAGCTGAGCCAGGGCATCAAGTACCTGCTCGAGACCAATTTCCGAGAACTCTGGGTGGAGGGGGAGATCTCGGGCCTCAAGGTCTCGTCGCTGGGCCATACCTATTTCGACCTCAAAGACGCTAATTCCAATATTTCCGGCGTGCTGTTCCGCGGTTTTGCGCAGGGGCTTAAGTTCGAGCTCGCCAACGGCCTGCTGGTGCGGGTGCGCGGCAACATCACCTCCTACGACAAACAGAGCAAGTACCAGCTGATGGCCAAGGCGGTCGAGCCCGCCGGCATAGGCCCGCTGCAGCTGGCTTTCGAGCAGCTCAAGAAAAAGCTGCAGTCGGAGGGCCTGTTCGACCAGGCCCGCAAGCGCCCGATCCCCGCCCTGCCGCAGAAGATAGCCGTGGTCACCTCGCCCACGGGCGCGGCCATCCGGGACATCCTTTCCATCCTTAAGCGGCGCTACGCCAACATGCATATCATCGTGGCCCCCGTTAAAGTGCAGGGCGCAGGTTCGGCGGAAGAGATCGCCAACGCCATCATCGACCTTAACGAGAATTTCCCGGATATCGACGTGATGCTGGTGGGGCGCGGCGGCGGCTCCATGGAGGACCTGTGGTCCTTCAACGAGGAGATAGTGGCCCGCGCCATAGCGAACTCCAAGATCCCCGTCATTTCCTGCGTGGGGCATGAGACCGATTTTACGATAGCCGACTTCGTGGCGGACCTGCGGGCGCCCACGCCGTCGGCTGCGGCGGAACTGGTGGTAAAGAGCAAGGTGGAGCTGGCCGCCCAGATAGCCGGCCTCGAGCGGCGGCTGCTGCAGAGCCTGCGCATCTACTACGAGAACCTGCAGGGTAAGTTCCGCCGGCTCGCTACCAGCCGGATGCTGGTCAACCCGCTGGCGCTGCTCGAGCGGCCCACGCGCCGCCTGGACGAAGCGATAGAGGGGCTGTTCTCCCTCTCGGACGAAAGGCTGCGCCGCTCCGGAGAAAATCTTAAGCTGCAGTCGGAAAAACTGAAGGCGCTCAGCCCGCTGTTCCCGCTCCGGAAAGGCTACGCGATAGTTAAAGACGCCGGGGGCAAGGCCGTTAAGACCGCGGCCGGGCTGGCCCCGGGCGACCGGCTCTCGCTGCAGTTCGCCGAGGGGCGGGCCGAGGCCGAAGTTGTCGGGGGCGGAGGCGCCGCGGCGGATAAACCCAGGGCGCCGAAAAAAGACGGGGACAAGAAAAGCGGGGGACCGCAACAGGAGACTTTATGGTGAAAAAAACTGAGGGCGGCGGTTTCGAAGAGAAGCTCGGCAAGCTTGAAGAAATAGTGGGCAAGCTGGAGGACGAGCGCACCCCGATAGAGGAGTCGCTGTCCCTGTTCGAGGAAGGCGTCGCCATCTCCAAGGAACTCTCCGTCAAGCTGGAGGAAGTGAAGCGCAAGATCGAAGTCCTCAAGAAGGACGCCGAGGGCAAGCTGAAGCTGGAGAAATTTGACGACGAGGTCAGCGACCAGTAAAAGGCCTCCCCGGCCTGCTCCGGAAGCCGCCTGTTGACGCGGCGGAGATATTTTGTAAGATGTTTCCGGGGGACGGAAAGCACACAATCTAAGGCAACGCCGCACGCGCTTAAAAGCGCGGCGGTTTGTCCGCCCCTCCCGACAGAACAGGGGGGAAAATGAACAAAGACACGAAAGCGACTACCAACGCGAGGCATTTCTACGCGGAGGCCTACACTAATTACCTGAGGAGCGGGAACCTGGAGGAGGCCACACGCCAGGTAGCCCATGAAGTATACGTCAACCGCGGGACTTCCCCGGGCACCCAGCAGGGCGACTGGCAGGAGGCGGAGCGCATAACGGCCCTTTGGCCTCATACCATTACGGAGTCCTCGCAGGCGCACCTTTTTGACAAGGCGCTGGCGAAAACGCGGCACTGGCTCAAGGAGATAGAGCTGGAGCTGGGCTTCAATAATCCCAACGACGCCTACCGGGCGCTGCGCGCGGTGCTGCACGCGGTGCGGGACCGGCTTCCGGTTAAGGAAAGCGCGGAACTTGCCGCGCAGCTGCCTATAATGATAACCGGCATGTACTATAGCGGCTGGACGCCCGTGAACAAGCCGCTCAAAACAAAGAACCTCGACGAGTTCATGGATACGGTGGCGGCCCAGCTGCCCAAGGGCATGGACCCGCTGCGCATAACCCGGGGTGTGATAAAGGTGCTGGAGCGGCACGTGTCCGCCGGAGAGATAAAGGACGTGAGGCGCAATTTCCCGGAACACCTGCGCCAGATCTGGGACGAAGTCCCGCAGTACACCCGCTGAGGCCGGGCGCCGCAAAAAAGGGCCCTTTATGGGAGGGCCCTTTTTTTATTTTGTAACATATCCACTATGAAAATCCGCCTGGACGTCGCCTGCGTGGAGCAGGGCCTTTTTGAGAGCCGCGAGCGGGCCCTCCGGGCCATAATGGCCGGGCAGGTGACCCTCAACGGCCGGCCCGCCGACAAGGCCGGGCAGCCGGTGCGCGACGGCGACGTGATAGAGCTGCTCAAGAGCGACTGCCCCTACGTCTCCCGGGGCGGGTTGAAGCTGAAAGGGGCGATAGACACTTTCAAGCTGGACGCGCGCGGCAAGGTCTGCCTGGACATCGGCGTGGCCACCGGCGGCTTTACCGACTGTTTCCTGCAGGAAGGGGCCGCCAGGGTGTACGCGGTGGACGTGGGCGACGGGCAGCTGCACGAGCGGATGAAGGTCCACCCGCAGGTGGTCTTCATGCCGCAGACCAACGCCCGGTTCCTCAAGCCGGAACTGTTCCCCGAGCGGCCCCAGCTCTGCGCTATAGACGTCTCGTTCATTTCGTTGAAACTGATCCTGGGGCCGGTGTTCTCCGTCATGGCCGACGGGGGCCTGGTGGCGGCCCTGGTGAAACCGCAGTTCGAGCTGCAGGCCAAGGACCTGCGCAAAGGGATAGTTAAAGACGAGCCGACGCGGCTTAAGGCGCTGGAGGATCTGAAAATGTTTGTCGGCCAGGCCCTGCCCGGCGTTGAAGAGCGCGGCCTGATGGATTCCCCGATAAGGGGCGCCAAGGGAAACCTGGAGTTCCTCTGGCTGCTGGCAAAAAAGGGCTGAGGAACCGGCGTTTTGTATAATATTTCTTGCATATGAACGAGCAACTCTATTTTTACGCCGCCGCGGCCGCCGCCGGGCTGGTCCTGTATTTTATCCTGGCCGGGCGCCGGTCCTGGCTGCGCGCTAAACCCAGTCACGGCAGCGCCATGACCCGCTTCGGGGAGAATATCCGCCTGCGCGACCTGTTCCGCCTCGCCGTGCTGCTGGAAGAGGAAGGCCTGGCTTTTTATCAGAAGATGGCCGAGAAGGTCTCGGACCCGGCCGTAAAAGAACTCTGCCTGGAACTGGCCGGCGAAGAGGTGAAACACCGGGACCTGCTGCAGGGCCAGCTTGACAGCTGGCGCCCGCTGGCCGTCCACGCCGCGCAGTGGCCCGCCTTCCTGGAAAAAGTAAAAAAAGAAGGTTTTTTCGGCGCTCCTCCCGGCGAGGGCGCTTCCGAAAAAGAAATGGCCGCCTACGCCATACGCCAGGAGATCAAGTCCGCCGAATTCTACGGGCTGTTCGAGCAAGCTTTCCCCGACGCCTGGAAGCGCGTGGAGATACACAATTTGGTGGCCCAGGAGCGCGCCCACGAGGCGCGCCTGCGGGCCGCCTACCCCGGGGCAGTTTAGCCCCGCCGCGGCCCGGGGGGGCCGCATGCAGCGAATTATGCGGGAACAAAAGTACAAACCGGCCTGCGTGGTCTGGGAACTCACCCTGGCCTGCAACCTCAAGTGCCTGCACTGCGGCTCCACCGCCGGCGGCCGGCGCGCGCGCGAACTTTCTCCGGCCGAGGCGCTAAAGGTCTGTTCAGACCTGAAGGCGGCAGGCTGCGGGGGCGTGGCGCTGATGGGCGGGGAACCCCTGTTGCGCAAGGATTTTTTCGCCATCGCCGAAAAAGTGCGCGAGCTGGGGATGGAACTGTCCGTCATTACCAACGGCACCATACACGGCGAAGAGATCTTCTCCGGCCTTAAACGCCTTGCTCCCAGGGCCGTGGCCGTAAGCCTGGACGCCGCCGACCCGGCGCTGCACGACAGGATACGCGGCATGAAAGGCGCTTTTGAAAAAACCTCCGCCTTCATCGCCCGCTGCCTCAGGGAGGGCCTGCCCGTCAGCGTGATAACCACGGTGCATAAACTCAATCTAAAAGAGCTGGCGCCCCTGCGCGACCTGCTCAAAGGCAGGGGCATAGCCTGGCAGGTGCAGACGGCCGGCGCCGAGGGCGGGCGGTTCTCCCGCGACCTGCTGCTCGACCCGGAGGAATTCTACGCGGTAGGGCTTTTCATCGAATCCTGCCGCAGGGAGTATTCCCCGGAAGAATTGCCGGTGATCGGGGCGCACGACCTGGGCTACAATTCCCTGCTGCTCAACCATGTTTCCCTCTACGAGAGCTGGGAGGGCTGCCAGGCCGGCCTCTCGGTCGCGGGCCTGAGGAGCGACGGGGAAGTGTTCGGCTGCCTGGCCATGAACGACGGGCGGTTTTCGGAAGGCAACGCGCTTAAGACGCCGTTTCGGGAGATCTGGAACAGGCCCGGAGCTTTCGCCTATACCCGCGGTTTCAGCCGGGAGACTGCCGGCTCCAACTGCGAAGGGTGCCTGCATCTCGACGTCTGCAAGGGCGGCTGCAGCGAGATGTCGCTGATGAAGACCGGCGCCCTGAACAACGATCCTTACTGCTTCTGCAGCCTGGAAAAACAGCTTTTCTCCGGCGAGCTGGACAGCCCCGTTAAAAAAATAAAAGACCGGCTGCAGTCCCTCGCCGACAGGAGCGGCTACCATACGCTCGGGCGCATCTTCTCCGGCAAAAGAAAGAAAAAAGATGAAGCTTAACCTGGGCTGCGGCTACGCTTACCTGCCGGGCTGGGTCAACCTGGATTCCGACCCGGCCTGCCGGCCCGACGTGCTGGCCCAGGCCTGGGACCTGCCTTTCGGCGCGGCCTGCGCGGAGCAGGCCCGGGCCCTGCAGCTGGCGGAGCACCTGGGTTTTTTTAAGACCAAGTATTTTTTATCGGAGTGCTGGCGGGTGCTGGCCCCCGGCGGCCGGCTGCTGCTGGAGACGCCGGACATAGAGAAGACCTTCAGGACTTTCCTCGGCGGAGACAGGGGCGCGCGGGAAGCGGCGCTCGGCTGGGTTTACGGTTCTGAAACGGACGGCATGGGCCACCGCTATTGCTTTCCCGGGGAGCTGCTGGCCGAGCTGCTGGCCGGGGCCGGCTTCTCCGCCGCGCAGGAGGAGGCGTTCGATTACCAGCCGGGCCGGCCGGCGCTCAGGTTCTCGGCGGTAAAAAAAGAAGGGGAGGGGGGAGCGCTTAATGCGGCCCTGCGCCGCCGCCTGCTGGACGCCGGGCTGCCGTGTTTCGCTTCCGAGGTGCATTCCGCCGGCCAGGAAGCCATGATCGCCGCTATACTGGCGGCGCACGGCAGCCCTGAAAAGGTGCTGGAGCAGGCGCTCTGCAGCGCCCGGATAGCTTTCGAGTATTTCACGCTGGCGGGAGAGAACGAATCCAAAGAATCACCTTTCGCCGCCGCCTGCGAGCGCCTGGCCGGCTGGGGCCTGCAGGCGCGCATGGCCGCCGTTCTGCTCGCGGAGGCGGGGCCGGGGCGAGACTTCGGCGGGGCTTATGACGCCGCGCTCGCCTTCGGCCGGGCCGCTCTGGCTGCCGCCTCCGCCGGCGCGCCGCTGCCTGCCGGGCCTGACCCGGAAGGGGGGGCGCCGCCGGTATTCAGCCGCCTGGCCGCGGAGGAGTGGTTTTCCAGAGCTAATGTCCTGCGCTCCCGCGGGAATTTGCCCTCGGGGGGATAAATGTTATAGCCTATACTATAAGGGGACGGGCCAAAGGGTCCGTCTTTTTTTTATACAGGCTTTCGTAAATTATAACCGCCGGCGCTTAAGACGGCGGAACTTCATAGGAGAAACAACAAATGAAAAAGTCAGTACTGTTCGCACTTCCCCTCGTGGCGCTGATGCTCGCCGTGGCCTGCAAGAAGCAGGAGACCGCCGCTCCCGCCGCTGCCGAGCAGGTCGCCGGCACCGCCTCCGAGGCCGCGCCTGCCGCCACCCCGGCTGCCGCCCCCGCCGCCGAAAACAAAGGCAAGTAACAGCCTTTTGACGGATCAAGGCCGGCGTGCGCGAAAGCGCGCGCCGGTTTTGTTTTGGCGCGCAAAAAATATAGAATCTTAATTAAGGGACGGAGGGTACTATTTTATGAATAAACTTTACGAATTGGGCGCTAAAACGGGGCTTAACAGGGCTGAGGTTAACCGCATAGCCAGGTTCGGTCTGCTCGGTATGCTGGCCGTGGCCATGGCCGGCCTGACCGCCTGCTTCAAGGCCCAGAAAACAGAACCGGCGCCGCAGTCGGCCAAGCCCGAAACCCTGCAGGATATAGCCAATTCCGTCAATACCAGCACCGCCACCGAGACCACGCCGCCGGACGACGCCTGCGGGCCTTACCAGGGCTATCCCTGCGGCACCAGGTATTACACCGTGAGCCGTTACGACTTTTACCCGAGAGCCTGATGAAAAAAAATATCCTCCTGTCCGCCCTGCTGCTGCTGCCGTGCCTTGCCGCCGCTTTTGAATGCCCGCAGACCGCCTCGGGCGAGAAAGCCGAAGATTGCCCGTGGGCCGGCGCGGCCAGGCTGATGAACGACGCCGCCGGTAAAGGGCAAAAGCTGGACCCGATCCTTTCCGCCCACGCTCCCGGAGTGCTCAAGCAGCTTGACGCCGACAGCCAGAACCGCGCGCTCCTCGCCCTCTGGGGCAAAAGCATAAATTACGACGAGCTGGCCAACGGAGAGATAGTTAACCCCGCCGTGCTCTCCTTCATAGCCGCGCGTCTGGGCGCGCCTATGCCGGCCGGGAAGATAATGCACGCGGGCCTGGAGCATACCTACGGTTACCTGTTCAGCCTGCTGCCCACCAAGTTCGGCTTCAAGCGGGCCCGCTGGGTGCGGCCCGACATCGAGGACGGCCTGGGCCTGCCGCGGGGCGCCGCCGGCCCCGCTCCTTCCAGCGGCACGCTGCTGGCCAACGTCACCTGCCTGGCGGGCGGCATAGCGCTGCGCGACGACGCCGCGGCCATGGCCCTGCTGGGGCGGGCCTCTCCCTGGTGTTCTTCCGAAACCAAAGCTTTCGTGTCCAGCGGCGCGGCGCGCATGCGCCTTACCGAGACCGTGATGCTGACCGGCGGGCGCCGGGTCGCCCTGCGTACCGATTTTGTGCCTTTCTCCGGGAGCTTCGGTGGGAATACGCACCTGCTCATTTACTCGGTCTACGATTCCGCAGTCAAACAGGCGTACCTGATCTCCGCCTTCCCGGTTAACGCCGGGTTCGTGCAGAACGCGCTCAACCCCGCGGGGCTGGGTCCCAAAAAACCGGTGCAGACGCGCTATAACGCCTACGTAGAGGGCCTTACCGGGGCCGGCAAATTCACCGGCAGCCGGGAATACTCGCAGCTGCCTAAATAGCCCCGGCCCTGTTGCCAGTTAGCCCTTGAAAAGCCGCCCGGCTTACTATATACTATCAATTGATATTTATCAGGGCGGGGATACTCCCGCCCTTACTCAATGAGAAAACACGCCACACTGCTTTTAGCCGCAGCGTTCCTGGCCGCGGCCGTAATCCCCGGCCCGGCCCTCTGCGCCTGGGAAAAACTCCGTTCTTCCGACGCGCCCCTGGCCGTGGTTTACGCCTCTACCGGCGCCTATACCGTGGCCTATACCGTGGGCGAAACCTGCGCCAGCCCCTACAACATGGTCACCGGCCCCTATTCGGCCAGGTCCGGCTACCTGTCGCTTATTCCGTCCAGCCTGGAGAACCAGGGCTATTTCGGCCTGGAGGCGGGCCAGGGCGTGATGCTGGCGGGCGCGCTCTGGGGCGCGCCGCCGGACGACAGCGTCAAACTCCTTTTCTCCACCGATATCTCAGCGTCCAGTTCCACTCCGGGGATAATTGTTACCGAGGTCCGCGATAACACAGGCGCGGACAAGAACGAGAACTGGCCGGTGGCCACCAGCTACTCCGGGCAGAGATTGATCATAGTTCCGGACCCGATGCGCGCCTGGCCCAAGGGCAGCGTCTTCGCGGTGTATTATTCCTCTTCGGTAGTGGACATCAACGGCGAGGCGCTGGCCGCCGCCACCACGGTCTATTTCTCCGTCACTATGGATCACCAGGTCGCTAATACCGCCACCTCGGTGTTCGACAGCCGGGTGCGCGTGGTGATCCCCGCCACTGCCTATTCCGAGGACTTCTTCCTGGCCCTGTCCACCAATTCCGAAAGGCCAGCTATCGTGCTGGCCAACGCCAAGCTGCCGGCCCAGCCCGGCTCTCCGGAGTTCCTCAATATGGTCAGCGTCGAGCCTTACGACGCCTCCGGCAACCCGCTGCAGCCCAGCGACGCCTGCGTGGTCACGCTGCCGTACCCGGGCGACGCCAACAGCGACGGGATCCTGGACGGCTACGGGGCCTGGGTGAAGCCGGGCAACCTGGCCATCTGGCTGATGGACGAGGAGCGCAACCTCTGGGTAAAACAGACCGGCGCCGCGCTCGATACTTCGGCCCGCACGGTCTCGCTGCCGGTCTCCCATTTTTCCAGTTACGGCCTGCTGGCCATTCCCGACGCGGACCTGAACCCCGTTTACGCCTACCCGGTGCCTTTCAGGCCCAACGCCGGCAACGCCGCGCGTTACGGTACCTGGGCGCAGGGCGTCACGTTCACCAGCCTGCCCGGCTACGGGAAGATAAAGATCTACACGCTCGGCGGCCAGCTGGTGCGGGAACTGCCGGTAGACGCTGTGACGGAAAAGTGGGACGTCAAGAATTCCGACGGGAAGATCGTCGCCAGCGGCGTTTATATCTGGGAAGCGACGGCCGGAAGCGGCCGCAAGACGGGCAAGCTGGTGGTTATAAAGTAGCGCAACGCCATGAAGAACATAAAGGCCCTCCTTCTTTTTTCAGCCGCCCTCTGCTGCGCGGCGCGCCCTGCGCTGGCCGGGGCCGGCGAGACCGGCGGTGAATTCCTGCGCATCCTCCACAGCCCCCGGGCGGTGGCGATGGGCGAGACCGGGGCCGGCCTTTACGGCGACCTGCTCGGCGCCGCCTCGCTTAACCAGGCGGCGCTGGCGCGCACCGGCTACAGCGAGGCGGCCTTCGCCTATAATTCCTGGCTCGAGGGCGTCACGGCCCAGCAGGCGGCTTTCGCCCGGCCTCTCGGCGGGCGCAGGGGCGTGGCGGCCGTCTCCATGGAGATGCTCAGCATGCCGGCTATCAACGGCTATGACAATTCCGGGGCTTACGCCGGCAAGGTGGAGGCCGGGAGTTTTGCCGGCGCCGCGCATTACGCGGTGCGCCTCAGCGGCCCGTGGCGGGACCGCCGCCAGGGCCTTTTCGGCGGGGCGGCGCTGAAGTACGCCAGGGAGAAATTGGAGACCGTCTCCGCTTCGGCCGTCCTTTTTGACGCCGGCCTGCTCTGGGTCAGGGACCTGCCCTGGGGCACCGCGGGCGCCGGGCTGTCCGCCCAATCCCTGGGGAGCGGTTTTAAATTCGATTCCGGCAGCGATCCCGCCCCGTCCGTAGTGCGCGCCGGGGTTTCTTTCATAACCCTCGCCGCCGGCGACCCGCTCACCTTCGCCGCGGACCTCAAGAAACCGTCCGGCACGGCTTCCGTGTTCTCCGCCGGCGCCGAATACCAGCTGCGCCGCCTGGTCGCTCTGCGTGCCGGCTACGTTTCGGGAGAGGACCTCGGCAGCGGCCTCCGCTTCGGCGGCGGCGTAGCGGTAAAGACGCTGCAATTCGATTACGCGGTCTCCAGCTACGGTAAGTTCGGCGCCGCCCACAGGTTCAGCCTGGCCTACAAGTTCGGCAAGCCGGCGGAGATGACGCCGCACCTGAGCCCGGCGCAGGAAAAGGCCCGCTGGAAGGTGGAGCAGGCGCGCCGCCTGATGCGGGACAGCCGCTATTACGAAGCCGTGCTGGAGCTTAACGACGCCCTGGGCCTGGACCCCGGCGATCCCGCGGCCCTGGAACTTATGCGCAGGGTGCGGGGGCTGGTGGAGGTTTCCAAGTGATGCGCGCCGCCCTGGCGGCGCTGCTGCTGGCAGCGCCGGCCGCGGCGGCCGACCCCGTTCAACCGGGGCTGGGCGCGCTGATAGACGGCGTACTGGCCGCCCCCGCCGACCCCGCGGCCCGGGCGCGGCTGCGCGAGGCCGCCACCGAGGCCGCCGCCAGGCAGAAGGCCGCGGCGGCCCTGGAAAAGAAAGCCCTGCTGGCCGGCGCGGAGCGGGACAGGAAAATGCTCCTTGAACTGCGCGCCCTGAAAGCCGGGCGCACCCTCGCCTGGGAGCGCGAGCTTTCCGCGGTCTGCGCGCTGGCCGGGTCGGCGGATACGGCGGGGGAAGCCGTGGCGGCCTACGAGCGGCTGCTCAATGAAACCCCGGTCTATTCCGATAACCGCGAACAGGTTAAGGCGGCCGGGCTGAAGATCAAGGGTATCTTTTACGATACGATAAAAAGGGAATTCCCCTACCTGGTGCAGGGGCGCACCCAGACGAACGAGCGGGATATAGCGGCCCTCATGTTCACCAGGGCCTCGGTGAGTGACGACAATGTGCGCTACCTCGATACCAGCACGACTCAGAAGGTGCTGGATATCGCCGCCCGGCTGCGCAGAGTGGAGGCCGAGCTCGGCGTCCAGCACGCCAACCTTGCCGGGGGCCTGGAGCTGTACGCCAAGAAGCGCTACGCCGGGGCGCTGGAACTTTTGGCCAAGGTGCTGTCCTTCGACAGCGCGAATGAAGAAGCTCTTTTTTACCGCGCCCGCGCCGAAGAAGAATCCGGCGCGGCCGGGCTGAACGAACAGACGAGGTGAGTTTGTGACCAAAAGATACGGAGCGGCCCTGGCCGCGCTTTTAATTTTCTCCGGGCTTTGCGCCCGGACCCATGCCGCCGTGCCCGGCACGCTCAGTTACCAGGGCACGCTGCGCAATAACGGCGCCCTGGTCACCGGCACCGTGGCCATGGAGTTCCGCATCACCAGCGCCGACGGCCTTACGCAGTACTGGACCTCCGGCTCCACCAACGTGCCGGTTTCGGCCGGCCTGTTCCGCTATGCGCTCGGCATCCCCAACGAGGCGCAGTTCGCCGCCATCCCCTGGAAGGATATCACCCCGTACGTGCAGATGGTGGTCGACGGCAGCCCCCTCCCGCGCGAGCCGCTCTACGCCTCCGCCTACGCGCAGCACGCCCGTACCGCGGAAAGCTCCACGGGCACTTTTACGGCCTACGAGGGCGACATCCGCATCTCCACCTCCGCCGGCAGCAAGGGCCTGGTTTTCCAGGACGGCACCGCCCAGTACACGGCGGCCGGCTGGTCCGTTTCCGGGCAGAACGCCTTCCTCTCCGGTTCCGGCGGCGCGGGCGTAGGCGTCGCCTCGCCGCAGGCGCGCCTGGACGTGCAGGCCGCCTCGCCCTCCGGCGTTACCCAGATCTGGCGCAACGCCTCCGGGGTCATAAAAGCCTCGGTCTCCGCCTCGGGGATCCTCTACGCCCCGGGCCTGGACGTTAATGACGCCGACGCCAATACCGCCAGCAGCGGCTTTAGGTTTTCTAATTTTTATTGTTCCGGCACCGCCAAACTGACGGTAGACTCCGGCGGCAACCTGGTGTGCGCCTCGGACCAGACCGGCAGCGGCACCGGCAACCTGGTAGACACGCTCGGCGAAACGCTGGGCGCGGGCAGCGACGCGCTGACCCTGGGGATGGTGAACCTGGGCAGCGTGGCCATCGGCCTGAGCCCGGCCGGCACCCGCCTGGACGTGCAGGCGGCGAACCTGGACCCCAACGTGCAGTTCTGGCGCAACAGCGGCGGCGCGGTGGTTTCCTCCATGAGCGCCGCCGGCGTGCTCTACGCCGACGCCTCCGGCCTGCGCGGCCTGCCCGCCGGCGCCGACAGCCTGGGCAGCCATCTGGCCACCGCCACGCTGCGCATGGGCGGCTTCGATATCATCAATGCCGGCGGGATAACCGCGGGCGGGCAGTTCACTTCCTATTCCAGCGTCACTGTTTCCGGCAGCGGCGGTTTGGCTGCGGCCGGCCTTTCGCTCGCCCCCGGGGTCTGGCTCTCTTCCTCCGCGGCGGCGCAGTACGGCGGAGTCTACGTCTCCAGCCATGTTTATCTGCCTGCCGGCGCCGTCTATTACGGTTCCGGCGCAGGGCTCACGGCTCTCAACGCCTCCAATATCTCGGCGGGGGCGCTGGCCGACGGACGGCTTTCGGCCAATGTGCCGCTGCTTGGTGCCGACCAGTCCTTCTCAGGGGACAACACCTTCACCGGCCTGTTCGCGGTGGCCGGGTCCACCGGCGCGGCCGCGGCCAGGCTGCAGCTCAACCCTTCGGTGGGCGTTTCTTCCGCCGCGGCGGCGCAGTACGGCGGCGTGTACGTCTCCAGCCACGTCTACCTGCCGGCCGGGGCGGTCTACTACGGTTCCGGAGCGGGGCTTACTGCCCTCAGCGCCTCCAATATTTCGGCGGGCTCTCTCGCGGACGGCCGGCTTTCGGCCAACGTGCCGCTGCTTAATGCGGCCAATATTTTCACCGGCCCCCTTACCGTCTCCGCAGAGGCCGGAGCGTCGGCGCCGAAGCTGAGCCTGGCGTCCAACGTGGAGATCTCTTCTTCCGCCCCTGCCTTCCACGGCGGAGTAGGTGTAGTGGTAAGCAGCAATGTGTTCGTGCTCGGCTTTTCTTCCGCCACCCGGTACTACGGCGACGGTTCGGCGCTGACCGGCATAGTCGGTTCGGACGGCCTTGGCGACCACGTGGCGACCACGACCCTGCTGATGTCGGGCTTTGGCATTGCCGGGGCCGGAGATGTCACTTCTTCCGGAGCTATAACCGCTTACTCCAGCATGACCGTGGCCGGAGCGCTGGGCGTCGGCGCTCCGCGGCTTACCCTGGCGGTCGGTGTAGAGATCTCCTCTACCCCGGAGACTACGGCTATCCGCGGCGGCGTCTATGTGAGCAGCAACGTTTTTGTTGCCGGTATCTCTTCCGCTACCCGTTATTACGGCGACGGCTCGTCCTTGACCGGTATAACCGCGTCTGATAACCTTGGCACGCATGTCGCCACGAAGACGCTGGACATGGCCGGCTTCGACATAGTCGGAGTTTCCACCGTCTCCGTCAGTTCCATCACAGCGGGCGGGCTCGGGCTCGTAGTCAGCACTAATTTACTGGTCATGAACGGCAATATAGGCATCAATACCCTGCTGCCCCAGTCCAGGCTGCACGTGAACGGCGGCATAATGAGCTCCAGTCTGTCCGGCTCCGGGGACCAATGCGTTTACGCCGATGATACCGGAGCGCTGCATGTGTCCGGGGGCGGGCTCTGCGGCAGTGCCGCCGGCCTGGATAATCTGGGCAACCATACGATGACCCAGAATCTCAAGACCGGGGCCAACCTGATAGCTAACTCCGCCATCTCCGCAACCGGTATTTCCATCAACGCTTCGGATAATGTCGGCATAGGTTTGCCGTCCGCCGGAGCCAGGCTGGACGTGCAGGCCTCGGGAGCTAACGCCCAATTCTGGCGCGACAGCGGCGGCACTATAGTGTCCTCCATGACCGACGCCGGCGTGCTCTACGCTGAAGCTTCGGGGCTGCGCGGCCTTACCCTGGCGTCTACCCTGGCTGACGGCAACAACGCCGGCGGTATAGGCATCACCGATCTCGGCAGCGTGGCCATAGGCCTCGGCGCCGCCGCGGCCCAGCTGGACGTGCAGTCCTCGGGCGTTAACGCCCAGTTCTGGCGCAACAGCGGCGGCACTATAGTGTCCTCCATGACCGACGCGGGCGTGCTGTACGCGGAGGTTTCGGGTCTGCGCGGCCTTACCCTGGCGGCCACGCTGGCGGGCGGAAATAACGCTGGCGGGGCGGCTGTCACGAATCTTGGCAACCTGGGCGTAGGCCGGGCGGCGGCCGCTAATATCCGCCTGGAGGTGCAGGCGGGCGGGACCGACGAGGATACGCAGATCTGGCGGGCTCCGGACGGGACCATAGTCTCTTCGATGAGCGCCGGCGGAGTGCTCTACGCCGAAGCTTCCGGCCTGCGCG
This sequence comes from Elusimicrobia bacterium GWB2_63_22, assembly GCA_001799735.1. GTDB lineage: Bacteria > Elusimicrobiota > Elusimicrobia > Elusimicrobiales > UBA9959 > UBA9959. The sequence continues at coordinate 46,041 of MGUA01000039.1, forward strand.
GCCTGCCGCCTGACGGCCTCGGCACGCACACGGCCGGGCAGGACCTGGACATGAATAATTTCGCCATTACCAACGCGCCCAGGCTGGCGCTGACCGCCAACGTGGACATCTCTTCCACTCCCGACTCTTTCCACGGCGGCATAGGCGTGCAGGTGAGCAGCAATATCTTTATAGTCGGCATCGCCTCCGCCACTAAGTTCTACGGCGACGGCTCCGCCCTGACCGGCGTGACCGGCGGCAGCGTGACCGGCATGGCCAACCCCGCCACGGAGGACCTGAACATGGCTAACAACAACGTGTACGGGGTTCTTTCTTTAGCGGCCACCAACGCAAGCATAACCAACGTGCAGGCCGCTGTTCTAAACACCACGCAGCCGCAGCTCACAATAAGCACGCATCTATATGTAGCGGGGCATTCGGCCTTCGGCAATGGCATAGCCGCCGCCAGTACTTTCTCGGCGGTTTCGGTGTATAAGAGCTACACCAATCCCGACCTAAACATAGATAACACAGGCATCTACGTGCGTTCCGAGATGACGCCGCCGGTTGATAACCTGGGTATGATCACCAGCGGCGGTCTGTTTACGGGCACTATCCCAGACAACCACGGTTTCAATAGTGGGATGCTGCGCGGCGTATACGGTCTGGCCGAGGCTCGCAATAATGCCGGGCTCCGCTACGCGGCCGGAGTTATGGGCGGAGTCACCAAGACTAACCCGGGCACCCTGAACGAGGCCTTTGGCGGATATTTTTCCGTGAATATGGGGAACACTGCAGCCGCCAGCAACATAATCAACGCCTACGGCGTATATACCATGAGTTATGTCGCAGACCCCGATGCCACCATCACCAATCTGTTCGGAGTATATGTGGACTCGCCTACGGTCGGCACGCTGAACAATATCACCAACAATTACGGCGTGTATATAAACGACCAGTCCGGTTTTGGTACCGTGAAGAGCTACAACCTGTACTCTGCCGGGAGCGCGTCCAAGAACTACCTGCAGGGCAAGACCGGAATCGCGGTAGAGCCGTCCGCAGCGGTAACGGCGCCTTTGCAGTTGGAGATGAATGTTACTGATGGCAGCGCTATCCGCATGAATAGCGGCGCGGTTTGGTGTGACCTGAGGGTCAGCCTCGGGACCACTTGCCCGGACGGCACAAAACTCGGGGAGCATAACACCAAGTCTCTGTGCCTGGTCTGCAGCCCTTAACCGCGAGCCGGATAAAAAAAGAGCGCCCCGGGCAGCCGGGGCGTTCTTTTTTTGCGGGACTGTTTACGGCCGCTCGAAGACCAGGAGGGTCTCTGAGTGGGGGGTGTTGGGGTAGAAGTCGAAGCCGGCCGACCGGATGATCTTGTACTTCTCCATGAAGTAGGCGGCGTCGCGGCCCTGCGTGATGGGGTTGCAGGACAGGTAGATGATGCGCTTCGGGAGGATCTGCATGATGCGCTTTATCACCTTGGTGTGCAGCCCGGCGCGGGGGGGGTCCAGCACCAGGATGTCGGTGCCGTCGAAGATGCCCTCGCCGGCCTTCTCGGACAGCGAGCACGCTATCTGGAAGTTGTCGGCGCCGTTGGCCTGGGCGTTGACCGCGGCGTATTTAACCGAGCTCTCCGAGGATTCCACCGCGTAGACCTTGTCGGCCAGGTCGCGCAGGGTCAGGCCTATCACGCCCACGCCGGAGTACAGGTCCACCAGCTTGCCGCATTTAAAGGAGGCCGCGCGAATTTCCTTCAGCGCCTCCTCGAACAGCTCCGTGTTGTTCTGGAAGAAGCAGTCGAAGCCGTAGGAGAATTTGCCTCCGAGCAGTTCCTCGGTGACGAAGTCGTCGCCCCAGGCCTTTATGATCCCGTCCACCTGGCTGACCGAGCTGATGGGGTTGGAGTAGATGGCCAGGAAGCCGTTGAGCCCTTCCACCAGCATCTCCGGCAGTTCTATGTCCTGCCGCTTCATGAACAGCGCGGCCACGCGCGAGCCGGGCTTCTTGGCCTCGCGGACGATCAGGGTCTTGAGGTCCGCGGTGGAGAGCTTGAGGCCGTTGATGATCTCCAGCACTTTCTTGGCCGCGGCGTTGGTCTCGGGGCTGATCAGAGCGCAGCCGTCGGGCAACAGGTACTTCTCCCGGTAGTTGCCGCGCTTGTGGAAGGCGAAAGAGAGGGCCCCCGGCTCGCCGGTAAAGCTGTACTCGATCTTGGTGCGGTAGCCGAAGGTCTTCTGCGCGCCGTAAAATTTATCCAGGCGGATGGTTTCCTTGGTGGTCTGGTAGAGCAGGTCCTCTATCAGCTCCTTCTTGGTCTCGCACTGGAAGCCGTACTCCATGACCTGCCAAGGGGAGCAGCTGAGGTAATGGTCCTCTTTCGGCGCCACGCGCTTGGGCGACGGGGTTATGATCTCCAGCAGTTCCGCCTCCGCGAAGTTCTTCTTCTCGAAAGTGATCCTGACGCGGGCGGTCTCGTCCGGCAGTACGCCGTAGCAGAACACGACTTTGCCTTCGCTCCGGCCCAGGGCTTTGCCCTCGCCTACTATCTTCTTGAATTCAAGGGTTATTTCACGCATATTTTTATATACTACAATTAATTGAAGGGTTTCCCAACAAATGCCTGACTTCGCAAAGATACTTTCCAGGACGGACCTGCCCGGCCTTTTCCGGAACCTGCTTTTTATCCTGGCGCTGTCCGCGCTGCTCTTTAACCTGACGACCTGCTGGAAGGTGTACCGGCACGAGCCCCTCAGGGAGGCCGCCTCCCGCGCGCTGATGGCGGAGAAGGCTACTTTCTTTTACAATTCTTCCATGGCCGAGCCGTTGCCCGTGTTCGCGCTGAAGCTTGCCCTGGCCGCCGGCGCCGACCCCGACGCGGCGCTGCGGGCCGAAGGCCTGGCCGTCTACGCCGCGCTGTTCCTGGTCACCTTTTTCGTTCTGCGCGCCCGCTTCGGGCCGATCTGCGCCGTTATGGCCGCGTTCTTTGTGGGTGCCAACCCGTACCTGGGCTACCACGCCATGCAGGGCAGTTCCCACCTCTACGCGCTAGTCTTCCTCCTGCTGTTCTGGTATTATTCCGGCGAGCGGCCGCTCTCGCGGCGGAGCGCCCTGCTGGCCGGGCTGATGGCCGGGCTGGCCTGCCTGAGCCGCCTCGATTCGGCCTGGGCGCTGCTGCTCATCGCGGCCCTGGGCTGGGCGGCGGAAAAGCGGGCGTTCCCGCTGCCCCGGATCGGCCTGGCGCTGGGCCTGGCCCTCGCGCTGGCGCTGCCCTATGTCGCCTGGCAGAAGGCGCATTACGGCAATTTTTTCTACGCGCAGGAGCTCAGCCTGCGCCGCTGGGCCAACCTGGACCGCTTCGGCTACGCCCCGGGCCCCGACAGGCCGCAGGGGCCGCTGGGGCCGGCTGCCTTCCTGTTCAGGAACGGGCCCGCCGGCGCTTTCAGCGGCGTCTTCAGCGGCCTGGGCCGCGCTTTCGCTTACGAACTGCCGAGGGTTTTCTACTACAAGCTCGTCATGATCTTCGTATTCCTCGGCGTCTACGCGGCTTTCGCGCTGAAGAAGGACCCGCTGCTGGTATTCGCCGGGGCGGCCCTGCTGCCAGTGCTGCCGCTGGCGGCTATAAACCAGGTCTCGGTCACCGGCGGCATAGAGCTGCGCTATTACCTGGCCGCTTTGTGGGGGCTGTGCGCGCTGGCCGGGCTGGGCCTGCAGGAGACCCTTAACTGGGCCGAAGGCAGGGTAGACGCGTGGGCGGTAGAGAAGGCCGGCGCCTCCGGCCGGAAAACCAAAGACCGATAAAGGGACTCATTATGGAAGTGAAAAACAAATACAAGTTCATAGCGGCGGTGACGGCGATGTTCCTGGTGCCTTTCCTGATCCTGAGCCGCCACTTCATCTACGGGGCCGCCGAGCTGCAGAAGAACGACATGCTGCGCTACCTGGAGCTGCGCACCGGCACGGGGGCCGGCATCATCTCCGACGTGCTTAATCTCAACTACAGCCTGACCAGGCTTACGGCCGGCAAGACCGGGGCGGCCGCCCTGAAGTCGGAGCTCGGCCGCCGCGTTAAAGAGAATCCTTTCATCTATTCGGAACTGGCCCTGCTCGGCGCCTCTGGTTCCGAGCTGGCGCGCTTCTCCGCCGAAAAAAGCGTGCGCGCCCGCCTGGAGTATGCCAAGAGCGGGGAATTAGCCGAGGCCCGGCAGACCCTGGCCCCGGCCGGGGCGGTAGAGTTCGGGGAGGACACCCCGCCGGCGCTGATAATCGCCGAGCCGGTGATCAAGGGCGGCAAGCCGGAATATTTCCTTTCAGGCAGGCTCAGCCTTGCCTATGTGGGCGAGGTGGTGCGGCTGATGGGCCGCAATTCCCAGGGCAATTTAGGGCTTGTGGACGTGGGCGGGCAGATCATAGCCGACTCCATGAGCATGTCCATCGTAAAGCCCGGGCTTAAAGCGCCGCCGGAGGTGATCAAACTGCTCGCCGTGGCCGCCGGCCGCGAGGCCACCAACCTGGCCAGCGAGGTGCATTTCCGCGGCCGGGTGTACCTGGTCTCGGTCTGCAACGTGGTGGGGTCCAAGTGGTGGCTCTACGAGGTAATGGATTCGGCCGACATCCCGGTGCGCAAGGGCGCCTCCTGGGCCTGGCGCGTGGTGGTTTCCGGCGTCCTGCTCATCATGATCTTCGGCGCCATCTCCTACGCGCTGGCCCTGCGCTGGCTCAAGTCCGGCACTGACGCCGACGCGCCTCCGGCGGCCTGAGGCCGCCTTCTGCCCGGCCGCGCGGCCTTCCGGCGCCGGCCCGCTGGGCCCTTCGGCCCTTGCCCGGAAGCGTTCCGGGCTGTAAACTGGATACAATGGGATTTAATCGTCTTTTAACCAGATCCATACTGTCGCTGCTGCTGCTGCCGGCGGGGCTTTTCGCCGCCGGCCTTGAGGCCGAGCGCGAGAGCGCCGGAGCGCTTTTTGACGGCAGCCTGCCCGCCGCCCCGGCCGGCGACCTTGCCGCCGGCTCTCCCAAAGACGCCTCCGCCGATTTCCTGCGCCAGATGAAGGAAGTGCTGTCCTCCGGGGCCTGGAGCGGCTCGACCCCGCAGATGCGGCCTTTCCTGTTTAAAAATTCGAAGGAAGGCTGGTCCGCGCAGGCGCAGAGCGTGGGTCTTGAAGGCTTTCTCTGGACCAAAAAAGAACTGGAGGGGAAATACGGCGAGACGCCTTTCGCCGGCCAGCTCGACGACTATTTCAGCTACCTCGATTCCCTTCTAAAGCCCGTGTCCTGGACCTCGGACCTGCGCCGGGCCCTCTCCGACCTGCGGGCATCCGCTATGACCGGGCCCGAAAAGAACGCCCGCCTGAACCTGATCCTCGAGAACTACGTGGCGGGGCTGCACTCCAATATGGAGCGCTACGATGCCGCGGCCTGGGCCAAGAAGGCCCGCATCTACGAACTTTTCCCCAGGGCATATAATCTTGCGGGCAGCCGCGGCGGGAACTTCTTCAGGGAATTCAGGGCTTCGGACTTTGACAGGATAAAGAAGATGGGCTTCGACGCCGTGTGGCCGATGGGCATACTGCCTATCGGCGTGCGCGGCCAGACCGGCACCGGCGGCGGCTCGCCGTATTCTATCAGCGACCATGCCACCGTTAACCCCGATCTCGGCACCGAGGAGGATTTTAAAAAGTTCGTGCGGCTGGCGCACGGCGCGGGGCTGAGGGTGATAGTGGATTTCGTGGTTAACCATACCTCCCTGGATTCCAGACTGCTGGCCGAGAACCCTGATTATTTCGTCAGCTACCGCTACGCCGGGGCCTGCGCCCCGGATTACTTCGACGTAAGCTGGAGCGGGTCCCGCTACTGCGTGCACCACGGCGGTTTCGAGTACGGCGGCGGCGTGTCGAGCTGGATAGACACCGCGCAGGTCAATTATTCCAACAGGGCCCTGCGCGACAGGATGACCGCCATCGTGAAGGGCTGGGTCACCAAGTTCGACGTGGACGGCTTCCGCGTGGACATGGCCTACCTGGCGCTCAACAACGTTTTCTCCCGCACCTGGCAGAAAAGCATGCCGTCCGACGAGTTCTACCGGCAGCTGATCTCTACGGTGAAAGCCGCCAAGCCGTCGGCCGCCTTCATGGCCGAGGCCTACGCCTACCAGGAGGACCTCGGCGCCTGCGGCTTCGATACCATCTACAGCAAGCACGAGGACGCCCGCCCGGAGGGGCAGACCGGCTGGTACAACGCCAGCGAGTCCGGCGACGCCTCCGCGATGCAGAGCTCCATCAACCGCAACGCCTTCCTGGCCTGGCAGGCCGGCGGCGCCGGCTCGGTGATGTTCGCCGGGAACCACGATGAGCCCGCCCCGGAGCGGGTCTACGGCAAGCGGCTGCCCGCCGCCCTCGCCCTTACTATGCTTTATCCCGGTTCGGTCATGGTCTATTCCGGCGCCGAGATCGGCTACGACGCTTATATCCCCACCGAGCACAAGCCGCTGCCGTTCAGCGCCCCCTGCGAGATAAACTGGGACGGGGGGGATCCCTGGGTGAAGAAGGTTTACCAGGACGTATTCGCCCTGGCGGAAAGGACCCGGAGCGAGTTGGGTGATTACGATATAGAGCCGCTGTGGCCGGCCCCCGGCCAGGGCTGGGCCGGTTATATTCTCAAATCCAAGGACAAGCCCGGCCTGCGCCGCGCCGTGATAGGCAACGTTACCTGGACTTCCACGCGGGCCGACCTGCCGCAGGCAGGCTTTAGCGGCAGCCTGGCGCCCGGGGAATACCGCTTTTTGGACCTGAAGTAGCCGTTTTGCTATAATAGCCGTGGGGAAATATCCACATTAAGGCAGTTTAAGATAGTAAGGGGACCTGTGCTTCGCTCGAACCCGCATTTGATAGAAATCAATACCAGACTCTGGCTCAAGCAGCTGAGGGCGAAGTATTCCCTGCCGGAGATGACGCTTTCTTCCGTGCCGGACGACGAGTGGCTGGAGATGCGCCACCTCGGCATAGACATAGTCTGGCTGGTAGGCGTGTGGGAGGCCAGCCCCGAGTCCGAGCGCATAGCCCGCGAGGACCGCGCCCTATTGGAAGACCTTAAGCGGCTGCCGCCCGGTTTCGGGCCCGAGGCCGTGGGTTCCTCTCCTTATTCGGTGCACTGGTACCGCCTCAATGCCGCGCTCGGCTTTGAATGGGAACTTAAAGCCCTCAAAGAGAAGCTGAACTCGATGGGCATGAAGCTGATGGTGGACCTGGTCTCCAACCATACCGCCAAGGACAACCCGTACATCAAGGAATGCCCGGACTGCTTCATTAACGGCAGCGAAGAAGATTTCAAGGCGCACCCGGATTGGTTCTTTGAGCTGCCCGACGGGGAAAAGAAGCGCTACATCGCCTACGGCCGCGACCCCAATTTCCCCGCCTGGACCGACAGCGCCCAGCTGAACTATTTCAATCCCTCCACCAGGGAGCGCATGCTCGACGTGCTGCTGCGCATCGCGGACATGGCCGACGGCGTGCGCTGCGACATGGTGATGCTGACCTTGAACGAGATCCACGAAGGGACCTGGGGCTGGCTGCTGAACAAGAACGGCTACAAGCGCCCGGCCGACGAGTTCTGGGAAGACGCGATACGCGCCGTGAAGGAAAAGCACCCGCAATTCACCTTCCTGGCCGAGGTCTACTGGGGCCTGGAGTGGCGCGTGCAGCAGATCGGCTTCGATTATACCTACGACAAGGGCACCTACGACCGCCTGCGCTTCCAGGGGGCGCAGGAAGTGCGCGGCCACCTGCGCGCCGAAAAGCTTTACCAGAAACACTCGGCCCGGTTCATAGACAACCACGACGAGCAGCCCTCGCTGGAGGCCTTCGGCCGCCAGAAGGCCCTGGCCGCCGGGGTGGTGGTCTCTACCATAAAGGGTCTGCGCTTCTACAACGACAACCAGCTCGACGGCGTCAAGGTGCGCGTCCCGCTGCAGCTCACGGAACTGTATGAGCGCGTCCCGGACCTGGAGATCAAGAAATTTTACGCCAAGCTCCTTAAGATCACCGACCATCCCGCCTTCCACGGCGGCGAGTGGGCGCTGCTGGACGTAAAGCAGTGCGATCCGGAGAACAAGAGCAACGGCAATATCCTCGCCTGGTCGTGGGCCCAGCGCCGCACGCTCAAGGTGGTGGTGGTCAATTACTCCGGGGACCCCTCCTGCGGCATCGTGAACGTCTCCATCAAGAGCGAAGGCGACACTACCGCCATCTTCGAGGAACTCTCGGACCGCTTCTTCTCCTTTAAAGCTTCGGAACTCACCGGCGGCCTGCGCCTCCAGCAGATGCCCCCCTACTCCGCCTACATCTTCGACGTAGAATTCTAAAACTACAAGAACAGACGAAAAAGCCGGCGAACACGCCGGCTTTTTTGTTTATCCCGCTATGGACCAGCCACAGGGCACAGGAACGCAAAAACGTGGTCAAGAAAGTGGCCGCGGCGGCCACACGCACCCCTATCCTGCGTCAGGTCCGGGCAGGGGTTGGTCCCGAGCGACTTTGGGGAAGGGGGGCCCCGCTTCGGGGGGGAACCGCGCAACGGTTCCCTGCAGTCCAGGAGCGCGGGACCAACCCCTGTTCGGACCTGCCCCCTTGGCAATCCCGCGGACTACGGTTCTCTGGCTAGTGTGTAGGCGGCGACAGATTTGGCGCCGGCTTGGGTGAAGGCTTGGGCGAGGGAGGTGAGGGTGGCGAGGGTGGTGGCTACGTCGTCGACCAGGAGGATGGAGCGGCCTTTTACGAGTTCAGGGTTGGAGATGCGGAAAGCGCCGGCCATGTTGGCTTTGCGCTCCTCCCTGGAAAGGTTGGTCTGGCTGGGCGTGTCTTTTACGCGCACGGCCGCGCCCGGCAGATGGAAGAGGTTGGCCGCCGCCGACAGCCTGCCGGCCAGCAGCTCCGCCTGGTTGTAGCCGCGCTCCCTGGCGCGCGCCGGGTGCAGCGGCACCGCCGCCGTAAACCGGTACTCCCCGAGTTCCGGAAAGCGGCCCAGCGCTCCCGCCATCTCGCCGGCCAGGAAGCCCGCCAGGTCGTCGCGCCCGCGGTATTTGAAAGCGTGCACCAGCGAGCGCAGCTGCGGGTTGAAGACGTAGGCCGAGCGGGCCGTCAATAGCGCCTCCCCGCCCCGGCAGTCGCGGCAGGACGCGCCCCCGTCGCGCAGGGGCAGGCCGCAGCGGCCGCAGTGCAGCTCGGGCAGCGGCTCCAGCGCTCCAAGACAGGCCGGGCAGAGCGGGGCCGGCGCGTCGTAGCGCAGGTCCAGCGCGCAATGGGCGCAGGTGCGCGGCAGCAGGGCGTTGAGCGCCCAGCGGCCCGCCTTTAAGAGAAGGTGTTTCATGGTCCCCCCGGAACATTTGGCGCGCCCCGGCGCGCCGGCTGCAAAACCGCGCTAGAACTGGAAAGTGAGCGTGCTGCCGGCCTGGTAGGAGATGTATTCCTCTTCCTTGAGGAACTTATGCCACAGGCGCTGCAGGCCGGCGTTGAACGTGAGGCGCAGGTTCTTGGCCGCCTCGTAGTCGGCGCTGGAATTCAGCGAGAAGAGCCGGTTATTGTCCGCGATGGTTATCGGCGAGGACTTTATGGCGTAGCTGAGCGTGGTGGTCCAGACGATGCGGTTGGTGAACAGGAGCACCTGCTTCATGAAGGGCAGCTTCAGGCCCTTGGGCAGCTGGAAGTCGGACTTTATCAGCAGGCTGGGCGTGATAGTTTTAGTGTCGGAGGTGGTCACGCCGAGCGCGCCCTTGGACACGTCCGAGACGTAATCGGCTTTCGGCGTGAAGCGGACCTTCCGGTAGTCGAAAGAGCCCTGCAGCGTCAGGTCGTCGTGGCGCGACTGCCTGGTGATCTGGCCGGAGACCTGCTCCTTGAACTCCGACGTTTTAAGGTTGTAGCTGGCGGCCGTGTCCACGAAGTTCAGGAGCTTGAAGCGCAGGTCCATGCCGTACGAGTCCGCCTGCTCCACGGAGATGCTCACAGCCTCGTTGCGGTTCTTGGAATACTTCAGGTTCATGGTGGCGTTCTGCGCCCAGCGGCGGGTGCGGGTCAGCAGTTCCAGCTGGGACAGGGACAGGATCATGTCGGGGAAAGTGCGGTTGATGCTCTTGGAGACGGTGCCGGTCACTTCCGAGCGCTGTACCGAGTTGCTGAAGTTATTCGTCACGGAGAGGGTGTTGAGCGCGGCGGCGGCGCCCTTGAGGCCGTAGCCCTCGAACGGCTGCCAGCGCTGGGTGGAACTGACCGTGTCGCGCAGGGTCAGGGAGTTCCTCTGGGCGAACGGGTTTGCCGGCGCGAGCGGGTCCCTGAGCCACAACTTGGAGCGGGTGTTGTACTCCTTCTCCACGTAGTACCAGGAGTCGCCGTCCTGGATCTGGTAGTTGGAGGAGAGCACCAGGGAGCGCAGCAGGCGGCTCTTGGGCACCAGGTCGTTGAAGCTGACGGTCATGCTCACGCCGCCCTGCGCGCTGCGGGTCACGGTCTTTATCTCGCCGGCCGTGAAGACCTGCGAGGACTGCGCCACCGTCACCGTGGTGGCCGTCAGGTTGTTGTTCTCAATGGTGGTGACGGAGTAGTTGACCGACGGGTTCAGCCAGCGCGCGAACAGCAGGTTGGAATTAAAATCCACCGTCTGCTGCATGGATTTGGGATAGGTTTCCAGCGCGGCCGGGTTGGCCAGCGGCGACTTCTTCTCCCGGACCGTCTGCAGCGAATAGCCCGGGTTGAACGTCGAGCCCCGCCACGGCACGAAGCTCAGCTTGCCGCTGTAGAGGTCCGTGCGCTCGTCGGTGTCATAGAGCCCGGAAAGGTTGGAGAGGCGCGCGGCGTCGTAGTTGACCAGGCTGCGGGAGAGCGAATAGCTGGCGTTCACCGTGCGCGGCAGGATGGGCAGCGAGCCCGGCAGCGAGTAGGACATGTTGGCGGCGTAGGTGTCCCTGTCGTCCTTGCGGCTCAGCAGCGTGTAATCGGTGATGCCCTTGGTGTAGTTCAGGCCTATCTTGGGCAGGACGCCGACGTTCAGGCTGCCGGAGGCCGTGCCGTCGAATTTCTTTACCTTGCCTTCCTGGAGCACGGTCACCAGGTTGTTGGCGCCTGTGGCCGCGGCGTTGGGCGTGACGGTTATCTGGCGCGCCGCCGTGACGTTGACGGGGAAGAAGGAGATGCGCGTAAGGTTCATGTACGCGCTAGAGAGTTCGTTGTCCTGGTTGGCTACTGCCGTCACCGGGGTCTGGAAGCTCCGGTCGACGTAGCGGTGCTTGCCGCCGGCGGAGAACCAGCCGGGTAGCTCTACGGTGCCTTCCACCTTGCGCGCGTTGCCGGTGCGGACTATCGGGTCCTTCACGTGCAGCTCGTTAAAGTAGACGGTGCCTGAGCGCTGGGTGGCGTCGGCCGACTCCACGCCCACCCGCAGCTGCGAAACCTGCTGCAGCGAGGCCGTGCCGGCCGAGGAGACGGTTATGTTATAGATTGAGTTGCTGACCCACATGTCCGGGATGGAGTCCTTGGTGAGGTCCTCCTGGCGCAGCTCTATCAGGCGCCAGCCGGTGAAGTCCAGCGGGACGGAAACCTTGAAGTAGCTGGCGTCGCCGCCGGCCCGCAGGAAGAACTTGGCGTTGGCGTCCGCGACGCCGGCGTTGTTGATCAGGAACCGCAGGGTCTCGTGCTGCGAGATGTCGAGCGCCTGCGAATAGTTGCGGTAGACGTAGCCCGACGAGGCCGCGGTAACGGAGGAGTAGCTGATCCTAAGGGTTTGTTCGCTCAGGGTGGCGGAGTTGGACTTCTGCTTCTGCTCGGAGACCGAGCCGTACAGGTCGTCGAAGACCCGCGCCGCGTCGCCGCCGGCGTTGTAGATCGGGTTGTAGTCCGTGTTGTCGATGTTGTTGATGGCCGAAACCTGCACGCCGCCGCCGCTGGTGCTCTCGAAGACGGCCCAGGTGTTGCCCACGGCCGAGATGCGCGCGAACTTAACCACTCCGGAACAGCCGGGGACGGAAGAACTGCTGCAAGTGAGCCCCACTGGTTTTTTCAGAGAGACACGTACCTGTTTTACCGCGTTCCAATTGAAACTGTTCGTTGAGGTGATGGGCATCTGCGTGCTCAGCGTATGCCAGCCGGAGAAGTTGATGACGTTCTTGGCCGCATTGAGGTCGGTGGTGTCGACAAAGGTGCTGCCGTTCTCATAACCGAAGTCTCCGCCGGTGAAATCCTGCCCGTCCAGGCGGCCGTTGCGGTTGAGGTCCTGCGAGTCCAGGCGGCCGTTGGAGGCGCCGTAGCGCCGCTGCTCCAGGCCCTCCGGGGCGTAGAGCCAGCCTATGTCCTCGCTGGTCGATACCTGGCTGTCGCAGTTAAGGTCTTCGCTCTTGGGGTAGCCGTAGAGGGTGAGCCCGCTGGAGCAGGTGAAGTTCTGGCCGCCGCGGCCGTCGGCGTCCTCGTCTATCTGGCCGTAATGGATGTTGAGCTGCGGGCCGCCGGAGCCCTGGCCGTAGACGATCATTTCGAGCGTCTTTTTCTGGGAGAAGTCCAGGCCGGTGAGGGACAGCGGGTAGGCGATGGAGACCTCGGTGGAGATGCTGAAATCGTAGCTGACGGTCAGCACCTGCTGGCTGCCCTCCGAAGAGGAGGCCGCGTTTATCTCCCTGGCCTTCACGTTCTCGTTGGCCCAGCCCACGGCGCGCGGGTCGGCCGGAGGCCGATTGAGGCCGGGAGGGTTGGCGGCGATGACCCAGTAGTTCTTGTCCAGCGGGGCGGAGTCGTCCTGCTTTACGCCTTCCATGTTGTCTATCAGCGCGAAATCGTTAAGGTTGGGGTTGGTCTTGGACTGGGCCACTTCGCCGCCCAGGGAGGTCCGTATGCCCAGCAGGTTCATGCCCTTTAACTGGGCGTCGCCCTCGTAGACCAGCATGCTGTTGACCAGGTCGCTCACGTTGGGCACGCTGTTGCTCTTGATGCCGCCCTGGTAGAGCAGCGTGGTGCCCAGCGAGAAGTGGCTGCCGAAGTCGTAGGAGGCGCGGCCGCCCACCAGCGACTGGTTGCCGGTGCCGCCGTACTGCGAGACCTCGTAGGTGATGTCGATCTTGGAGTCCTGCCCTATCTTCTCCGGATAGTAGAAGGTGATGAAGCCGGACTCGTAGTCTATGAAGTAGTCCACGTTGCGCGTGTATCTGCCGTTGTCCACCGTCACGACCTCTGAGTTGAGCACTATGCTGGCGTCCAGGGTGAAGGTCTTAAAGCGGTAGTTGTACTCCACGTGGAACAGCCGCTTGGAGGCGGGGGTGGCGGCGTAGACCTGCGGGTCCGGTGTGTCCGGGTCGCCGTCGGCGCCGAACGGCTGCTTCAGGTGGAAAATGCCCTGCTCGAAGTCCACGATTATCCTGTCATCGGCGTACATCTGCTGCGGGTTCAGAGAAGAGCCTACGTCGTTGTGGCTGAGGTCCTGCACCTTCAGCGAGAAGTTGCCGGTGCCGTTGTCGCGCACGATATTGGTCTGGCCGATGGAATAGTAGGTCTTGAGCTCGCGCCGGTAGCCGGTCTCGGCCGGGGTGGAGATGCGGACGTCATCCTTGGACTTGACGATCTTGAACAGGCCGTCGCCGCCGGTGTCGAGCGTGGAGGTGGAGGTGTTGGCCGACAGCAGCGAATTGTTGGCGTTCTGGAAGTCCATGAGGACCACGTCGTCGGAATCCAGGGTGGAGCTGAAGGTCAGGATGCCGTTGGCGTAGTCCATCACGTAGTCCACGCCGCGGCTCATCAGCTGGAACCGGCCCGTATAGGAGGAGGTCTGCACGCCCAGGTCGCTGCCGGTCATGGCGAAAACGGTGACGTTGTCCACGGCGGCGGAGTTCTGGCGGTCGATGTAGACCTTTTCGGAGTTTGCCTTGATCGGCAGGCGCGCGGTGTTGCCGAAAGTGAGGTCGTAGTACTTCCGGCGCAGGTAGCTGATGTCGTTGATGTCGGCCTTCTGGAACTGCGTGTTGCCGGTAAACTGCTTGGTCTTGCTGTCGCCCTTGGTCCGCGACCCGACGAAGGTGAACTTGAAGCTCTTGGTCCTCAGGTCGGCCCTGATGCCGAACAGCTGCTTGTTGTAGGAGACGAATTCCGTGGCGGGCAGCGAGAGGTCGATGTCGCCGAACGAGACGTTCTGCACCACCTCGTTGGGGTCGCCCTGGTAGACCACCGAGATGTCCTGCTTGTCCTGCTTGGTGTCGTCGTAGTCCACGTTGACGGAGATCTTAGCACCCACCTTGCCCTGCATGCGCACCTGCATCTGCTGGGTGATCTCGAACAGGCTCAGGCTGCGCGCGCGGGTGGAGTTGGTCTGGTCGGCTATATAGCGCTTGCCGCTGTAGTTGACGGCGATGACCTTGCGGCCGGTGACGGAGAGGCTGGTGCCGGACTCCCGGAACTCTACCTGCGGCTCGGGGGAGAGCGGGGTGTCGGTGGAGACTTCCACCGCGGGCAGCGGGGCCAGCTCTTCGCCGCGGAAGCGGCCGGTCTCCACGGCCTCGCGCGCGGAGTTCCAGGAATCCTGGGTATAGGAGAAGGGCAGGTCGCCCGCGACGGAGTCCAGGCCGCCGGCTTCTGGAGCGGTGGAAACGGCCTGTTCCGAGAGTATTTTTTCCGAGTCCTGCCGGTCCAGCAGGAGGAAGCGCCCGGAGGAGAAGGAGGGAACGGCGAAATCCCCGGCGTGCGCCGGAGCGGCGCAGGACAGGACTATCGCGAGTTTTAACAGTAGGGCCTTAAATTTCACTCTGTGTCCAAGAAAATCCGGGCAAACGGAAACTGCCCGGCTTTAAGCGGGCTTTCCGCCGTTCCGGGCTGGGCCGCGGTAGTTCCACCGGCCGTCGATATATAATAGAATAAATAAATGCCGATGCCTATAGTGCGGCTTTACATCCTGCGCGTTTTCGCCCGTTTTTTCGGGCTGGCGCTGTTTGTCTTCATGGCGCTGCTGGTAATGCTGAATTTCGTGCAGATCGTCAACAAAGGGGCGCTGGCCGGCTTTTCCCTCTACTTCTTCGCCAAGAGCGTGCTGTTCCTGCTGCCCAATATCATAGGCACCTCCCTGCCGCTGGCCTTCCTGCTGGCCATGCTGCTCTCCCTCGGGCAGATGTCGCAGGACGGGGAGATCATCGCCCTGCGGGCCGGCGGTTTTTCTTTCTACGGGATCTTCACCGGAGTTTTCTGGGCGGCGCTGCTCTCTTCCGCGCTGCTGCTGGCGGTCAACAACTGGCTGGGGCCCGCCTCGCTCAAGCGCTCCACGGACTACACGCTGTCGATGATAAACAGGGTGACCAAGATAGAGCTCAAGCCGCGCACCTTCCAGAAGCTCTCGGACTGGGTCCTCTACGCTGCGGACGTCAACAACCTTACCGGGGCGATGCGCGGCGTGAAGCTGGTGCGCATGATAAACAAGGGCAACGAGCCGGCCTTCGTGACGCGGATAAACGCCTCCGGCGGGAGCTACCGCATGGCCTCGGACCGCGGCCTGGAGATAACGCTGGGCAACGGCCAGTTCAGCCAGACCGATTACAAGGACGCGGAGAAGATACTTTACGGGAGTTTCTCGTCGTACAAGACCCTGCTGCCTTTCTTTCCCGAGGAGGGCAAGGCGCGCAAGCTTAACCACCGCGAGCTCACCACGTCCGGGCTGCTGGCCCTGCTGAAGGACAAAACCCTGGACGCTGAAATGGCCGTAAAATACCGCATCGAGGCGGCCTCCCGCTTCGCGCTGGCGCTGGCGCCGCTGGCGTTCTTCCTGGTGGGGGCCCCGCTGGGCGTGGCGCTGGACAAGCGGGGCCGTTCCGCCGGCTTCGCCATCAGCCTGCTGATGATCTTCTTCTACTACGGCCTTACCATCTCGGGCATGGTGCTCTGCAAAAAATACCAGGCGCTGTTCCCCTGGGCCATCTTCGCGCCGGTGCTGCTGACTGGCGGCGCGGGGGCCTGGCTGTGGAAGCGGCGGCTTTACGCGAAATGAATAAAGTCTTCCACCGGTATATCGCGCGCGGTTTCTGGGCCCCTTTCGGCTTCGGCCTCGCGGTCTTCTGCCTGCTGTTGCTGTTCGGCAGCCTGTTCGACAAGCTTAATTTCTTCATGCGCAGCGGCTCCGGCGCTGGTGCCTTCGCGCGGTATATCGCCTTCCAGGCGCCGTATTTCGCCGTAAAGATGGCGCCCATCGCCACCCTGCTGGCCGTGCTGTTCACGCTGGGGGGCATGATCTCCAGGGGCGAATGGAAGGCCGGCCTCGCCGGGGGCTGGCGGCCTTTCGACATGATCAAGCCGCTGCTCTTGTGCTCGGTGGTGGCCGGCGCGGGCCAGCTGCTGCTGCAGGAGACGGCGGCCCCTGACCTGTTCATGAGGGCCGAGTACCTGATGGAGGGCAAGCTGCGCGCCAAGCAGGATTGGAAACACCTGGTCAAAAAGGACGTGACCTTCTCAGCCGGCGACGAGGTCTTTGTTACGGCGCACGTTTTTGACGGTCGCAGGCGCGTCATGGAACGGGTGATAATGAGCATCTACAACAAGGGGGAGCTGTCCCTGGAGATCAACGCGGCCTCCGCCTCCTGGCAGCCCTCGGTAAAGCGCTGGGCCTTCCACGACGGGGTGATGATAAAATACGGCGCCGGCTCCGGCCCGTCCATAAAACGCTTCGTGTCCTATCAGTCCGCCATTTCGGTGCGGCCGGAGAACCTGGTGCTGGAGAAGCTGGTGCCGGACGGGCTTTCCTCCGCGGACCTGCTGCGCCGCCTGCGGCGCATGCGGGCCGTCGGCGCGCCGGCCACCGAGGAGCGCACCCTGCTGTGGGTCAAGCTGGCCGCGCCGCTGGCCAACCCCGCTATGGCGCTGATAGGGGCCGCGATGGTGCTGCTGGTGCGGCGCAATAATAAATTTTTTAGTTTCGGCCTGGCCCTGGGTTTCGGCTTCTTCTTCTGGGCGGTGATCATAATGGCGCAGGCCGCCGGCAACGCCGAGCTGCTGCACCCGGCGCTGGCGGGCTTCGCGCCGCCGGCGCTGTTCACGCTGGTCTCGCTGTGGGGCCTGCGGCGGGCCAGGGCCATTTGACTGGGCTTTGTTTAGTCGGTAAACTGTATCTGGATAAAACCTAAAGGCAGGGGGAAACATGCGCGCTATAGCATTATCGGTTCTTTTACTGGGCCTGGCCGGCACGGCTTCGGCCTTCGACGCCTCCAGACTCGATTATTCCATAATGGCCGGCTACGCCAAGCCGGTGGGCGGCAACTGGGCGAAGGATTACCGTAGTTCCCCTTTCTTCGGGGCGGGCGTCGAATACAATACCGGTACCGAGTTCCGCTGGGGCTTAGAGGTCGGCTACAATACCGGGCACGAGCATAAGGTGGTCACTAAATACGACCCCGGCATGCTTTTTATTGCGCCCTATCTTAAGGAATACCGCTTCTACGACAGCTGGGAATATTACGCGCAGATAGGCGTGGGCCTCTATCACCGCGTCAGCCCGGAGTATACCGACGCCGGCGTGACTTACGAGGGCGGCCTCAGCGGCAAGCTGGGCGCCAACGGTGGCTTAGGCTTCTCCTACTACCTGGCGGAAGGGTTCAAGGTCGGCATAGACCTGCGCGTCCACCACGCCATAGAGTTCCTCGGCATCGGCCCGGAGATGGCCTCTGCCACTAACTTCACGCCGAGCCTCACGCTGAGCAAGAAGTTTTAGGATTTTTCGGAGAAGAGCAGGTACAGATCCCCGCGCGGCCTCAGCCGGCCCGCGGGGATATTTTTGTCGCCGGCCGCCGCCTTCAGGAAGGCCGCCTTCTTGGCCGGGCCGGCGGCCAGCAGCACCACGGTCGCCGCCCGGTTGAGGGCTTTCAGCGTCAGCGTTACGCGGCGGGCCGGGGCCGCGCCGGCCGGCGCCGCGGCGGCCGCGACCAGCCCGCGGCTGGCCAGCGCAGGGGAGCCGGGAAACAGAGAGGCCGTATGGCCGTCGGCGCCGAGGCCGAGGAAGACCAGGTCCAGCCGGCCCCCTGGGCCCGCGGCGGCCTTAAGTTCATTTTCGTAGGCGGCGGCCGCGCCCGGCCCCGGGCGCAGCGGGCGCAGGTTGGCGCGGGATATTTTTATTTTAGAAAAAAGGCTGCGCCGGGCCGAGCCGAAATTGCTGTGCTTCGAGGACGCCGGGACCAGCCTTTCGTCCGACATGAAGAAGACGGCCTTCTCCCACGGGAGCCGCATGGCCGCCAGCCGGCGAAAGAAGTGCAGCGGGGTGCTGCCGCCGGGCAGCGCCGCAAGCAGCGGGGGAGCCTGCTTGCCGCGCAGGGCCCTGGCGAACAGCGCGGCGGCGAAGGCCGCCATGGCTTCCGGAGAGCGGAATTTCCTGACGAGGCGGCGTTTCAAAACCAGCGCCTCCCGTCCCGCTCCAGCAGGGCGTCCGCGGCCGCCGGGCCGGCGCTGCCGTCGGGATAGAGGTGCAGGGGGGCGCCGGGCGCTTCCCAGGCCTTCAGGACGGGGGAAAGGTAGTCCCAGAGGAATTTCATTTCGAAGTCGCCCAGGAAAAGGGTCTGGTCCCCGGCCATCGCCTCAAGCAGCAGGCGCTCGTAGTCGTCGGGCGCGCCGGCCTCTTCGGCGTGCTCGCGGTAGGCCAGGTTCATAGCCCTGGGCGTGAAGCACTGTTTGGGGCCGGGATGTTTTGTGACCATCGACAAGGAAAGATCTTCCCTGGGCTGGATATTAAGGGTGAAGACATTGGAATAGCCGGCGTCCGTGCCGCTGAAGGCGCCGCTGGAAGGCTTTTTGTAGGCCAGGTCTATGCGAGTACGTTTGCGCCCCGCTTTTTTGCCGGCCCTTATATAGAACGGGACGCCGCGCCAGCGGTCGTTCTCCACCAGCAGCCGGAAGGCCAGGAAGGTCTCCGTCGTGGAACCCTGCGCCACGCCAGGCTCTCCAGCGTAGCCGGCGTACTGGCCCCGCACAAAGCCGGCGGCCTCGCCCGGGCCGGGCTTGGGCACGCTGGCGAAGAAGCGCCGTTTCTGTTCTTTGAACTGGCTGTCGCGAAAGCCCTCCGGCAGGTCCATCGCGGTCACGGCCGCCAGCTGCAGGATGTGGCTCATCATGTCCCGCGCCAGGCCCATGCGCTCGAAGAAAGAGGCGCGCCCTTCCACGCCCAGTTCCTCGAAGACGGTGATCTGCACGTGGTCGAGGAAGCGGGCGTTCCAAGTCTCCTCGAACAGCGGGTTGGCGGCCCTGAGGGCCAGGATATTCTGCACCGTTTCCTTGCCGGTGAAATGGTCTATACGGTAGATCTGCGACTCGGGCACCGCCTTTTTCAGGCCGGAGTCCAGCGCGCAGGCGCTCTCCAGGCTGGAGCCGTAAGGTTTCTCTATTATTATCCTGGACCAGTGCGCGCCGCCGCCGGGTTCGGAGAGCAGGCCGGCGTCCTTGAGCCTGAGCGCTATCGGTTCGAAAGCGGAAGGGGGGGTGGCGAGGTAGAACAGCCGCTTCTTTTCCACTCCGTGCTCGGCATCCAGCGCGTCGAGCGCGGCCGAGAGTTCGCGGTAGAAGGCCGGGCTATCGTAGTCCGCCCGCAGATACCGGGCCCGGGCGAGCAGGGCCCTGGCGCAGCGGCCCCCGGCGCCGGCGGCCGCGGCGGCCAGGCGGGCCTCGAAGGCCGGCCGGTCCAGAGGGGTGCGCCCGACGAACAGCGCGTAAAAATTCCGCGGGGCCAGCCCCTTGCCGCACAGGCCGGCCAGCGCCGGGATTATCCGGCGGGCGGCCAAGTCGCCGGTGGCGCCGAACAGCACTACGCCGCAGCTGTCGGGGCGGGTCTCGCTGCAGAAGCCGACGGGGGCCGTCATCGCGCTTTTACGCCGTGGCCGCCGAATTCGTTGCGCAGCGCCGCGGAGAGGCGGTCGCCGAAATTATCCTTATCCTGAGAGGTGAAGCGCTTGAACAGCGCGGCCGCGATGGCCGGGGCCGGCACGCCCAGGCGCGCGGCCTCCTCCACAGTCCAGCGGCCTTCGCCGGAATCGGCCACTACGCCGGAGACCTTCTCCAGCCGCGGGTCCTTGTCAAAGGCGTTCTGCGCCAGTTCCAGCAGCCAGGAGCGGATCACGCTGCCCCGGTTCCAGGTGCCGGCCAGCCCCGCCAGGTCCATGTTCCCGAACGGAGAGGCCTTTATGAGTTCGAAACCCTCGCCGTAGGCCTCCATCATCGCGTACTCTATGCCGTTATGCACCATCTTGGTGAAATGCCCGGCGCCGGGGCCGCCGCAGTGCATATAGCCGCCGTCCTGGCAGAGCGCTTTTATAAAAGGTTCCGCTCCGGCGAAGGCGGGCTTCTCGCCGCCGGCCATCACGCAGTAGCCCTTCTCCAGACCCCAGATCCCGCCGGAGACGCCGGCGTCCAGAAAATTCACTCCGGCCGCCGAGGCTTTTTCAGCGCGCCGCACGGCGTCCCGCCAATGGCCGTTGGCGCCGTCGATTATGAGGTCGCCCTTCTGCAGCAGGGAGAGCAGGCCAAGGAACAGGGTCTCCGTCGCCTCGCCGGCGGGGATCATCATCCAGACGGCCCGCGGGGCCGGCATGGCGGCGACCAGCTCGGTAAGGGTTTTGGCCGTGACTGCCCCGGCCGCCCCGAGGGGGGCGAGCCTTTCCGGCTCCCGGTTCCAGACGTGAGTTTTGACGCCCCGGGCCACGAGGCGGCGGGCCATGTTGCCGCCCATCCTGCCCAAGCCGGCTATAGCTATTGAATGCATATGAACCCCCTTGCGCCATAGGTGCGCGCTTATAAGCGCGGTCCTGCCGTTCTTGCCCGTCGGCAAAACCCCGGCAGGACCCCGTGGCGCTGACTGACTGCCGAAAAAACTACTTAACCATCTTCCTGGCGGCCTCTGCCACCTTCTCAGCCGTAAGCCCCAGCGCCGCGTAAGCCTTGCTTGCCGGCGCCGATTTACCGAAAGTGTCTATGCCGACGGCGTGGCTGTCCGGCCCGGCGAAATCCGCCCAGCCTATGGTCCTGCCCGCCTCCAGGCAGAGCTTCGGCAGGCCGGGGATCATGACGGAGTCCCGGTAGGCCTGGTCCTGCTCGCGGAAAAGTTCCAGCGACGGCGCGGAGATTATCCTGGCGGCAATGCCCTGTTTTTCCAGCAGGGCCGCGGCCTCGAAGGCCAGTGAGACCTCGGAACCGGAGGCCACCAGCTCGATCGACGGCACCGTGGACGGGCCGCGCAGCAGGTAGGCACCGCGCTTAACGCCTTCGGCTATCTTCTCGCGGTACTGCGTGTAGAGCGGCAGCTTCTGCCGGGAGAGCGCCAGGCAGACGGGCCTCTTCAGCCGCACCGCGGCCTCCCAGGCGTACAGCGTCTCCCAGGCGTCGCCGGGGCGCAGCACCACCAGGCCAGGGATCAGGCGCAGGCTCATCAGGTGCTCTACCGGCTGGTGGGTGGGGCCGTCCTCGCCCACGCCGATGCTGTCGTGCGTGAAGACGAAGATCGACGGGATATTCATCACCGCGGCCAGGCGGATGGCCGGGCGCATATAGTCCGAGAAGACCAGGAAGGTCGCGCCGAACGGTATGATGCCGCCGTGCAGGGCCAGGCCGTTGAGGATGGAACCCATGGCGTGCTCGCGGATGCCGAAATGCAGCGTGCGGGTGGGTTCCTTGGTGAAGTCGGTTTTCGTCGAAGGGCCGAGGTCGGCCGAGCCGCCGGCCAGGCCCGGCAGCCGCTCCGCCATCAGGTTGATCACCTTGCCGGACGCTTCGCGCGTGGCTACGGGCTTGTCGAAGAAAGTGTCGGCCGGCTTGAACAGGTCTTCGGGGATCTCGCGGCCCAGCATGGCCTTGGCCAGCTCCGCTTTTTCCGGCAGGGACTGGCTGTAATTCTTCCAGAGCTTCAGCCAGCGCTTGCGGTCCCTTTCCCCGGCGGCCGCCTGCTCGGCGAAGCGGGCCCTGGCCTCTTCGGGCACGAAGAAGGGCTCGGTCGAGGGCCAGCCCAGGGCTTTCTTGGTGGCCAGGATCTCTTCGGGCTTGAGCGGCTCGCCGTGCACCGAATTCTTGTCCTGCTTGGGGCTGCCCCAGCCGATATGGGTCTTGGCGATGATGATGGACGGCTTTTCGGTTTCGCGCTTGGCCTTGCGTATGGCGGAGTCCAGCTCGTCGAGATCGTTGCCGTTCTCCACCTCTACCACCTGCCAGTCCTGCGCCAGGAAGCGCTTCTTGACGTCCTCGGTGAAGGCCAGGGCGGTGGAGCCCTCTATAGTGATGCCGTTGGAATCGTAAAGGCAGATCAGCTTGCCCAGCTTCATGGTGCCGGCCAGCGAGGCCGCCTCGTAGGAGACGCCCTCCATCAGGTCGCCGTCGCCGCAGAGCACGTAGGTGTGGTGGTCCACCAGGGTGAATTCGGGGGTGTTGAGCTTCTCCGCGGTCAGCCGCTCGGCGAGCGCCATGCCTACGGCGCTGGCCAGGCCCTGGCCCAGCGGGCCGGTGGTCATTTCCACGCCCTTGGTGTGGCCGTATTCCGGGTGGCCCGGGGTCAGGCTGTCGAGCTGGCGGAAGGCTTTAAGATCTTCCATTTTAAGGCCGTAACCGTAGAGGTGCAGCATCGAGTAAAGCATCGAAGAGCCGTGGCCCGCCGACAGCACGAAGCGGTCGCGGTCGAACCAGTCGGGGTCGGAGGGGAAAAATTTCATGTTGCCGGCCCAGATGGCGTAGGCCAGCGGCGCCGCGCCGAGCGGCAGGCCGGGGTGGCCGGAGTCGGCCTGCCCGACCATGTCTATGGAAAGGGTCCGGATGGTGTTGACGCACAGGTTGTCGGTAGTGTCGAATTTCATTTTTTCTCCAGTAATTTTATCTTCCACGCCTGCAAAGCTATTATGGTTTTGGAATCCTTTATGAGGCCCGTCTTTACCATCCTCAGGGCCTTCTCGAAAGGCAGGATCTCCACGCGCAGGAACTCGTCCTCGTCGGGCTGGGCGATTCCCGGGGTCAGGCCCTCGGCGGTGTAGAGGTGCAGCACCTCGTTGGCGAACGCCGGGGTGGGCCAGTAGGACAGCAGCGGCTTTATCTTTCTGGCGGTGTAGCCGGTCTCTTCCCTGAGCTCGGCCTTTACCCGCCGGAGCAGATCGTCGGCGCCGGAATGCAGTTTGCCCGCGGGGATCTCCAGGGTGTCCTCCCCGACGGGGTAGCGGTGCTGGCGCACGAAAATTATCCTGTTGCCGGGCAGCACCGGCAGCACGGCCACGGCGCCCGGGTGGTCCATGAATTCCCGCGTGGCCCGCCGGCCGTTCGGCAGCGTCACCGTGTCCGCCCGGAACTTGACGGTTCCGGAAAACACCAGCCGCCGCTTGTGGGAAACTTCCTTCAGGTCCAGTACCGCCTTCTTAGCCATCCCGTAATTATATAATTTCCACGCAAAGCGCCGTAAAACTCATAAGTTCTGCCCAGTCAGCAGCAGGCCCGATGAGGGCATGCCTTCTCCGGGTACGCGGGGCTCCCGGCCCGCCAAGGGTATGCCTTCTTCGGGTACGCTCGGCCACACCGTGGCCTCGCTCTTTCACTCGGGCTCGGCGCTTACGCAAGCCTCGCCCTCGTGAGGCCCCTCCGAAGGCATACCCTCGCCGGGCCTTTAAGGCCTGACGCGGGCATAGGGGCCGGCAAGACCCTGTCGGAGGCCCGAGCTTGCATAAGCGCGAGGGCCGAGACGGGGAGTGGCGAGCACGGTGTGCGAGACCACGTTCTTGACGGTCCCTATGCCCGTGGCAGGCCTGCAACGTCCGGACCCCGAACTGGCAGTCGGCGCTGAAGAGCAGCGTCCCAAGGGGGGAATTCCTTTAAGGGCTCTATTATTTATATAATTAGAGACTGCGGGCGGTTGGCCGCGGGGTTTTCTATTTTAATGGCTCCTGAATTCATACATCTTCATAACCACTCCGAGTACTCGCTGCTCGACGGGATGCTGCGCATTTCCGACGGCCACGGCGGCCCCTCCGAATTCCTCAAGGGCCTCGCCGCCGTCAAAGGCAACGCGCTGGCCATCACCGACCACGGCAACATGTACGGCGCCATGGACTTCTACTTCATGGCCAACGCCGTCGGCCTCAAGCCCATCCTCGGCTGCGAATGCTACATCACCCGCGGCTCGCGCAAGGACCGCGACAAGAGCACCGGCCGCCGCGACAACGGCCACATGACCGTGCTAGCCAGGAACGACGCCGGCTACCGCAACCTGATGAAGATGGTCTCCAATTCCTTCCTGGAGGGCTTCTACCACGACCCCCGCATAGACGCCGAGCTCCTCGCCAAACACGCCGACGGCCTGGTCTGCCTGTCCGGCTGCCTCAAGTCCCATATAGCGCGCAACTGCGCCGAGGGCAAGATCGACGAGGCCGTGAAAATAGCCATGGAGTACAGCGACATCCTCGGCAAAGGCAATTTCTACCTCGAGCTGATGGACCACACGATCCCCGAGGAGCAGGCCGCCATGGCCGGGCTCCTGGAGGTGGCCAAGCGCACCGGCCTGCCGCTCGTGGCCACCAACGACTGCCACTACCAGAAGAAAGAGGATTGGGAGGCGCACGACGCCCACATCTGCATCTCCACCGGCTCCCTGATGGACGACCCGGACCGCATGCGCATGACCCAGCACGAGCTCTACTACAAGAGCCCGGCCGAGATGATAAAACTCTTTTCCCATACCCCGGAAGCCATCAAGAACACCCTCGTCATAGCCGACCAGTGCAGCGTGAAGATAGACACCAGCAAGCTGCACCTGCCCGCTTTTGACATCCCGCAGAAGTACCGGGGCGAGCACCCCGAGGGCGACGGGGACTTCTACTACCTCAGGGACCTCTGCGAGGAAGGCCTGAAGAAGAAAGTGCCCGGCGCCGGCGAGGATTACCGCAAGCGCCTGGAGTTCGAGCTGGACACCATCAAGAAGATGGGCTTCTCCAGCTACTTCCTGATAGTCATGGATTTCATCAACCACGGCCGTTCCATAGGCGTGCCCGTGGGCCCCGGCCGCGGCTCCGGCGCCGGCGCACTGGTGGCCTACACGCTCGACATCACCCGGGTGGACCCGCTGCCCAATGGCCTCCTGTTCGAGCGCTTCCTCAACCCGGGCCGCAAGAGCATGCCCGACCTCGACATCGACTTCTCCGACGACGGCCGCGAGAAGGTGGTGCAGTACGTGCGCGAAAAGTACGGCGCCAGCCGCGTGGCCAACATCATCACCTACGGCACCATCAAGGCCAAGAGCGCCATTAAGGACGTGGGCCGCGTGATGGGCATCCCGCTGCCCGACGTCAACGCCATCTCCAAGCTGATCCCGGCCGACCCCAAGGCCACGCTGTTCAAGTCCCTCAATGAAGTGGGGGAGCTCAAGGAATACGCCCGCGACCCGAAGATCAAGAAGATGTTCGACATCGCCCTCAAGGTGGAGGGCCTGCGCCGCCAGACCGGCGTGCACGCCGCCGGCGTGGTGATTTCCAAGGACGACATCACCGATTACGTGCCGCTGGCCAACCGCAACAACAAGGACGTCATCACCACGCAGTACGACGGCAACATGCTGGGCTCGCTGGGCATGCTCAAGGTGGACTTCCTCGGCCTGCGCACGCTCACCATCATAGAGACCGCCTCCGAGTTCATCCGGGCGCTGCCCGGCAAGAAAGAGTTCGACATCTACTCCATAATGATGGACGATAAGAAGACCTTCGACCTGCTGTGCGAAGGCAAGACCACCGGCGTGTTCCAGCTGGAAAGCGAGGGCATGAAGAAGCTGGTGAAGGGCCTCAAGCCCACCGTCTTCAGCGATATCTCGGCCCTTGTGGCGCTCTACCGCCCCGGTCCCATCGAGAGCGGCATGCTCGAGACCTTCGTGGAGCGCAAGCACGGCCGCAAAAAGATCGTTTACGACCACCCGCTGCTCGAGCCTATCCTGAAGGACACCTACGGCACCATGGTGTACCAGGAGCAGGTCATGGAGATCGCCAAGAGCATGGCCAAGTTCACGCCCAGTGAGGCCGACGACTTCCGCAAGGCCATGGGCAAGAAGAAGCTCGACGTCATGGAGAAGCTGCGCGAGAAATTCGTGGCTCAGTCCAAGCAGTACCACGACGTTTCCAACAAACTCTCCACCAAGATCTTCGACCAGATGGCGCAGTTCGCCGGCTACGGCTTCAATAAATCGCATTCCGTCGCCTACGCCCTGGTGGCCTACCAGACCGCGTGGCTCAAGGCCAACTACCCGGTGGAGTTCATGGCCGCGCTGCTGACCAGCGAAATCGGCAAGAGCGCCGTGAACTCCGAGGACAAGGAGAACAAGCTGGTCACCTATATCGGCGAGGCCCAGGACATGGAGATCGCCATCGCCGGGCCCAGCGTCAACCGCTCGTACAAGAAATTTTCCATAGAGGACCATAACGGCAAGCCGGCCATCCGCTTCGCGCTCACCGCGGTGAAGAACGTAGGCGAAGGCGTGGTGGAGGCGATGGTGACCGAAAGGGCCCGCAACGGCGCGTTCCGCTCTTTCGAGGAATTCACCCTGCGCGCCGACTCCAAGCAGCTCAACAAGCGGGTCATAGAGTCCATGGCCAAGGGCGGCTGCTTCGACTGTTTCTACCCGGCCGAGAAGCCGGAGTTCTCCCGCGCCAAGGCGATGGAGGCCGTGGAGGCTTTCTGCGGCGGCAAGGGGCACGACTGCAACCAGACCATGCTCTTCGGGGAGGAGAAGAAGGCCTCTCCGGCGATGAACGAGCATATCCTGCTTAAGAACGAGCACGAAGTGCTGGGTTTCTATTTCTCGGGCCACCCGCTCAACAGCTACCGCCGCCACCTTTCCATGGTGGCCAACGCCCAGGCCGAAAAGGTCCTGGCCGGCGGTTTCGCCGAGGGTGCCATGGTGCGCGTGGCCGGCATAGTGGCGCAGTTCAAGAACATGCAGACCAAGAAGACCGGCGAGGCCATGGCCAAGTTCGAGGTGGAGGACCTGACCGGCAACATAGGCGTCTGCCTGTTCCCCAAGAAATACAAGATGTTCGGCTCCCAGCTCGGCCCCAACAAAGTGGTGGTGGTGGCCGGCAAGGTGCAGAAGTCCGATTTCGGCGCCGAGAACTTCGAGCTCATCGCGGAGGAGGCCTACGGCCTGTTCGACGCGATGAACAAGTGGGCGCGCGGCCTGATCCTGAACCTGCCGGAAGGCATACTTTTCGACGAGAAGCAGCTGCACGAGCTGAAGAGCGCGCTTGGCAAAAGCCACGGCATGTGCCCCGTATATTTCCAGGTGAACGCCAAGGCGCGCGGCACCTATATGATAGAGACCACGGAGCGTGTGACCCTGAACGACGCGCTGCTGCACGAGATAGAACGGCTCCTGGGGGACAAGACATGGAAAGTGGAAAGCGGATTCTGATAGCCGACGACGACCCGGACCTGATAGACCTGCTGGAGACCTACTTCCGGCGGGCCGGCTACGACGTGACCGCCAAGGTCAACGGCAAGGACGCCCTGCAGGCCGCGGAGGCCGAGCGGTTCGACCTGGTGCTGCTCGACGTCATGATGCCCTATATAGACGGCTACCACGTCGCCAGCGAGATCTCCTCGCGCTACGGCGCCGATTGCCCCAAGATCATAATCATGACCTCGCGCGACGTGTCCAGCGAGAAGGGCATCGCCATGCTCAGCGGCGCCACCGAGGCGGTGCAGAAGCCGTTCTCGCTCGAGGAGCTCGAGGCCAAGGTCAAGGCCGCGCTCGGTTCCTGAATTTTGCAGTAAAGACAAGACAAGAAGGAAGGTAAAGATGAAAAAGATCAACGCTGTTCTGGCCCTGCTGCTCCTGGCGGCCGCTCCCGCCCTGGCCGGCAAGGACAAGTCCTCCGGCGAAGCCGTGGTGCTGCCCGACGTGGAGATGATAGACGTGCCCACGGCCGGCATCCTGGACTACTACGGTTTCATGTTCAAGACCCGCGCCTACTCCGGCGGCGGCGTGCTGGGCTCGCTGAACTTCGGCGTGCTGGAGCGCCTCAACCTGGGCGCGGCGATGACGGTGGACAAGCTGATAGGTTCCGATTCCGGCGTCAAGATGCGCCGCCCCGAAATCCAGGTGAAGTTCCGCTTCTTCGACGGCGGCTACTACATCCCGGCCATCGCGCTGGGTTACGACGGCCAGGGCTACTATTACAACCCGACCGACAAGAAATACATGGAGAAGGGCAAGGGCATGTACCTGGTCGGCTCCAAGGAGATCGGGGTGCCGGGCCTGGCGCTGCACGGCGGCTTCAACGTGCCGGACTTCGACAATAACTACCTGTTCAGCTTTCTCGCGCTGAACTACACGCTGGAGGACAAGGTGGCCTTCATGCTGGAGATGGACAATATGTTCCACTCCGACGACCCTTCCCGCTTCAACGCCGGCATCAGGACCTACGTCACCCCTTACTTCCAGATAGACGTGGCCGCGCGCGAAATAGGCGGCAACGACGATTTCGCCCCCGGCGTGGAGCGCAAGACGGAGCGGATCGTGCAGCTCCGCTATAATACCAGCTTCTAGAGAACAGACTACCTGAGGAGGAGACATGAAAAAAAAGATAGGAATTTTGACAGGCGGCGGCGACTGCCCGGGGCTTAACCCGGCCATCCGCGGCTGCGTTTACGCGGCCGAGAAGTACGGCTACGAATGCGTCGGCCTCACCGACGGCTGGCGGGGCCTGACCGAAGGCACCACCACCCCGCTTTCGCGCGAGATCACCGAATACATCATCATGAAGGGCGGCACGATGCTGGGCACCTCCCGCACCAACCCTTACAAGAACGAGGGCGGCGTGGAGAAATGCCTCGCGACCTTCAAGCGGCTCGGCCTGCACGCCCTGGTGGCGATGGGCGGCGACGACACGCTGGGCGTGGCGACCAAGCTGTACCGGGACCACAAGCTTAACGTGGTGGGCGTGCCCAAGACCATGGACAACGACCTCAACGTCACCGACTACACTTTCGGCTTCGACACCTCCGTGACGCGCGCGGTGGACGCCGCGCAGTCGCTGCTCGACACCGGCAACAGCCACCACCGCGTGATGGTGATGGAAGTGATGGGCCGCCACGCCGGGTGGGTGGCGCTCTACACCGGCATCGCCGCCGCCGCCGACTACGTCTGCATCCCGGAGCGCAAGATAGACACCGCCGACATGCTGCTCAAGATCAAAGCCGCCTACGGCCGCAAGAAGTACGCCCTGGTGGTGACCAGCGAGGCCGCCGAGCTGCCCGAAGTGGGCGAAGGCGCCTCCAAGCGCGAGGTGGACCAGTTCGGCCACGCGATCCTCAAGGAC
Organism: Elusimicrobia bacterium GWB2_63_22; assembly: GCA_001799735.1. Lineage (GTDB taxonomy): Bacteria > Elusimicrobiota > Elusimicrobia > Elusimicrobiales > UBA9959 > UBA9959. The sequence goes on from MGUA01000039.1 coordinate 75,319, forward strand.
CGCGGCATGGGCGAACGCATCGCCGGGTTTATCGAGAAGCAGACCGGCATAGAGACGCGCCACGCCGTGATCGGCCACATGCAGCGCGGCGGCGCCCCGACGCTGTTCGACCGGATGCTCGCCACGCAGGTGGGCCTCAAGGCCGCGGAGCTGGTGCATACCGGCCAGTTCGGCACCATGGCCGCGCTCGTCAATAACCGGTACGTCGGCGTGCCGCTCGAGCAGGCCACCGGCGAGCTGAAGACGGTCGGCAAGGAATGGTTCGACCTGATGGAGATCCTGTTCTGACGGAAAGCGGGGCCGCGGCCGGGGAGAGCCCTCCCCGGCCCGCCCCCGCGCTATAAGGGGTTATATGACCGAAAACACTCAAGCCAAGGCGCCCGCGCAGTTCCAGCGCAAAACGATACTCATTAAAAAGCACCTGCAGTACCGCTACATGGCGCTGCTGTTCATCTGCGTGCTGCTGGGTTTTATGATAAGCGCGCTGGACATCCTCTGGACCATCGCCGACGTGGTGAACAAGCACCCCATGATGCAGCCGCTGCTCGACGAGATGTCCGGCATGCTGCCGCTGTTCGGCCTTAAGATAGCGATGTACATGATCATGGTGCTCATCGTTTCCGCCGTGATCTCCCACCGCATGGCCGGCCCCATCTTCAAGTTTGAGAAAAGCTGCGCCACCGTGGCGGAGGGCGACCTGACGCACCGCGTCTACCTGCGGCAGGGCGACCAGCTGACCGATATGCAGGACCAGTTCAACAACATGACCGGCGCGGTAAACGAGGTGGTGCGGGAGTACGAGAAGTTCCGCGCGGCGGCCGCCGAGACGGGCATGAAAGACCAGGCGGAAGCCCTCGCCAAACGCGTAGCGGAGATAATGCCCAAGTTCAAGATATGAGGATATTCGCGGCCGCGCTGGCCCTGGCCTTGCTGCCGGGCGCGGTCCTGGCTCAGAACGGCAAGGCCGTCCTGACGCTCCGGGACGCCGTGGCGCTGGCCGTCAGGAACAGCCCCGCGGCGCTGGCCGCGGAGCAGGATATCATCATAGCGCGGCAGCGCGTCCACGAGGCGCGCTTCATGGCCATGCCGCAGTTCGCCCTCTCGGGCAGCCTCAACCGGGTCAACCTGGAATACCCCGCGGTGCTCGGCAGCGAGCTGGGCAACAGGTACATCGACCCCTCGGCCGGCAACGAGTTCTACTCCATGCGCGCCGAGGCGCTCCAGCCGCTCTATACCGGCGGCAAGAACACCAACACTCTCAAACTGGCCAAGACCGCCCATAACCAGGCGAAAGTCAATTTCGATACCGTCAGGGCCGACGCGGCGCTGGCGGCGAAGAAAGTTTTCTATACCCTGCTGTATCAGCGCCGGCTCAGCGCCGCGGCGGCCGGCTGGGCGGCAAGGGGGAACGACCTGGCCGGAGCGGTGCAGAAAGACGCCTTCGAGGCGCTGGAGGCCGACATGCTGCTGGCCGCCCTCGCCGACCAGGCCCGGCAGGCCGAGCGCGGCTCCGCGGCGGCGTTCACGGACCTGCGCCGGGTGCTCAACAAGGAGCCCGGCTGGCAGGGGGATATAGAGGGCGAGTTTGCCGTGCTCCCGGTGGAGACCGCGGCGGGCACCAGCCTGGTCACCGCGATGGAGGCCCGCTCGGAACTCAAGAGCGAGATCTACAAGGCGCAGATGGACGACATCGCCGTCAACATGGCCATGGTGCGGCGCTACCCTACCATCTACCTCGGGGCCAGCTACGACGTCAACTCGTACAAATTCTCCTCCCTGGCCGAAGAGAACGACCGCTCCTCCAACTGGCTGGCCTCGGTCTCCATCCATTTCCCGCTGTCCTACGATATCTGGACGCAGGTGCAGCAGCGCAAGGCCCAGCGCCGGCAGGGCGAGTTGAAGCGCGCCGAGCTGCAGGACCAGATCCGCTTCGAGATCATTTCCGCCCACAAGGAGGCCGCTTTCTGGCAGGAGGAAGCGGAGAAACTGCGCTCCGAATTTGAAAAAGCGCGCGCGGCCTACGAGAAGGCGGCCCGCGCCGCCCGGCCTTCCATGCCCGCGCTGCGCGCCATGTCAGCGCTCTGTTCCCTGGAGGGGAAATACCTGCAGGCCGTGTACAGCCAGCTCCTCGCCCGCATCAGGCTGGAATGGGCGCAGGGCAGGGACTTCGCTAATTAACACCGGCCGACCATTTGATCATGCGTTTTTTCTCCCTTATCATCTCCGCGGTACTGCTGGCGCCGGCCTGCGCCCGCTCGCAGGAGCCCGCGGGCGGCGACGATGCGCTGCTGCGCGACGTCATGTGGACGCGGCTGGCCACTTCCCGGCCGCCGGCGCGGCCTTCCGTAGGCCTGGCCCTTTCAGGCGGCGGGGCCCGGGGCTTTGCCCATACCGGAGTGCTGGAGGCGCTGGAGTATGCCGGCTTCCCGGTAGACTACGTGGCCGGCACCTCCATGGGGGCGGTGATAGGCGCTATCTACGCCTCCGGCCAGCCGGTGGAGCAGCTCTGGGCTTTCGGCAGGGACGCCGACAAGCACAAGTTCGTAAGGGATTTTAAAAGCATCCGCATGTTGCCGCTGCTCTTCGCGGATAAACTGATCTCCCCTACCTATATCACGCGCTTCATCGAGGACCGCCTCGGCGGGCTTACTTTTGAAAAATTAAAAAAACCGATGGCCTGCACCGCCATGGACATACGCACCGGGGAGAAAGTGCTGTTCACCGACGGCCCCCTGGATATAGCCGTGCGGGCCAGCGTCAATATCCCCGGCATCTTCGCGCCGGTGCAGTACCGCCAGCGCTACCTGGTGGACGGCGGCGTGGTGGACAACGTGCCGGTGGACGCCGCCCGCGGCCTGGGCGCGGACTGGGTGCTCGCCAGCGTGATGGAGAATACCTTGGACAAGAACCCGGAGACGGTGCTGATGACGCTGCTGCAGGTCATAGACATCCGCGGCAGCCTCCTGTCCCGGGAATCAGAGAAGAGCGCCGATTTTTTGGTGCGCACCCAGGTCGGGGACATTACCGTGGCCGACTTCGACCGCTGCGTGGAGGCGGGGGAAAGCGGCCTGACCGAGGCTTACCGGCGCACCGACGCGGCCAGGGAAGCCCTGCTGATCTACTCCGCGCCCCGGCTGGTGGAAAAATTATGAGGGCCGCTCCCGTCCTCGCCCTGCTGCTCTGCCTGGGAGTCCCGGCGCGGGCTTTCTGGTTCGGCAATTCCTCCGACGAACGCGCGGGCGAACTGTTGGCGCAGATGCGTTCGGCCTACGCGGGAGGGGATTGCCAGGCCGCGCTCGACATGTCCGAAACTTTCTTCGCCGAGAAACCGCCGGCCAATATGCGCGAGGCGGCCTACGGCTACATGGGCCGCTGCTACGAGGCCACCGGGTCCCTGAACAAGGCCGTCAGCCTTTACAAGCTGGCGCTGGGCCTCTACCCGGAGAACGTCCTGTTCTCCTACAGGCTGGCCCTGATCTACAACCAGTCCGGCTTCCCGCACCTGGCCGCGCCGCTGTTCCTGGATGTGCTGAAGGCGAAGAGCGACGATATCGAGGCCACCCTCGGCCTGGCCCGGGCTTACGCCGCGCAGGGGTTCCTGGGCCGGGCGAAAGGCTATTATTCCAGGGCGGTGATCCTGCAGGACTTCGGCGACGCGGACGCGCTGGAGGAATACGCCCGCTGCATGCTCAGGAAGGGGGATTGGGCGGAGACCGTTTACATCGCCGGCAAAGGAGCGCAGGCCGCGCCGCGCTCGCCCGTCTGGCTGCTGCTGGAGGCCAGGGCCCTGGCCGGCCAGGGGAAATATTATAACGCCGTAGCGCTGCTGGAGTCCGCGCTGCTGCTGGAGCCCGCCCGCGGGCTGCGCCTGGAACGCGCGCTCTACCTGCTGATGGGCGGCCTGCCGAAGCGGGCCATGGAGGCCGCAGAGTCCGAGCTGGCCGCGGGGGCCGACCCGCTGGCCTCGATGATCAAGGGTATGGCGCTTTATTCGCTGAACCGCAGGGGCGAGGCCGGCCCGTATCTCGAAGCCGGCCGCGGCGCGGGCCCTTTCGCCTGCAGGATAGGCGCCGCCCTGCTGGGCGAAGCCCGGGAGAGGGCGGAGGACGCGTGCAAAAAATGAAATTCTGGAAAATGTCCGGGGCCGGCAACGACTTTGTGCTGCTGACCGGGGGCGGCCTGGGGACAGGCGCCCTTAAAAAGCTGGCGGTGCGGCTCTGCGGCCGGCGGCTGGCGATAGGCGCCGACGGCCTGCTCTACGTGAACAAGGGCCGCGGCGGGGGCGTGGATGTGCGCTATTTTAACTCCGACGGCTCCGAGGCCTTCTGCGGCAACGGTTCGCGCTGCGCGGCCTGGTGGGCCTGGCGCTCCGGCCTGGTAAAGAGCCGGAAGTTCAGCCTCGCTACCCTGGCCGGGGTCCTCCCGGCGGAGATAGCCGGCAGGGACAGCGTCAGGATGCGGATGCCCGACGTGGCGTCCGCCGCGCTGAACTTTAAGGGCCGCTACCCCTCCGGAGTGAAAGCAGTGCATTTTTTAAATACCGGCGTGCCCCACGCGGTGGTGCCGGTGGGAGACGCGGAGAAAGTAGACGTGGAGGGGCTGGGCCGCGCGCTGCGCTATAACAGGGCTTTTGGTCCCGCCGGCGCCAATGTGAATTTCGTGAGCCTGCGCGGCGGCCTGGCGCGGATACGCACCTACGAGCGCGGCGTGGAGGGGGAAACCCTGGCCTGCGGCACCGGGATAACGGCGGCGGCGGTGGCGCTGGCGCTGTCGGGCAAGGTTAAGCCGCCCGTGCGGCTGGCGGCTCGCAGCGGCGGCAGGTTCAAGGTCTGGCTGACGGTTTCGGGCGCGGGGGCTTCGGACATCCGCATACAGGGCCCCGCAAAAATAGTTTTCAAAGGGGAGATCTGATGCTTAAACTAAAAGGTTGTTTCACCGCTATCGTAACCCCGTTCCGGAACGGGAAAGTGGACCTGGACGCGCTTAAAAAAATCGTGCGTGCCCAGCTGGCAGGCGGCGTAAGCGGCCTGGTGCCCTGCGGCTCTACGGGCGAGGCGGCCACGCTTTCTCCGGAAGAATACGAGCTGGTCATAAAGACGGTGGTGGGAGCGGTAAAAGGCCGGGTGCCCGTAGTGCCCGGCGTCGGCACCAATTCCACGGCCAGGTCCGCCGAGATGGTCAAGAAGGTCTCGGCGCTCGGCGTGGACGGGCTGCTGGCGATAGTGCCCTACTACAACAAGCCCACGCAGGAGGGCATGACCGCTCATTTCTCCGAGCTGGCCAAGGCCACCAGGCTGCCCATCATCCTTTACAATATCCCGGGCCGCACCGGCGTCAACATGCTGCCGGCCACCGCGCTGGGCCTGCGCAGGAAGTTCTCCCACATAGTGGGGATCAAAGAGGCCTCCGGCAGCCTGGACCAGGTGAGCGAGATCCTCAACGGCGCCGACGACGGTTTCGCCGTGATGAGCGGCGACGACTCGCTGACGCTGCCCATGATGTCGGTGGGAGCCAAGGGCGTTATTTCGGTGGCGTCCAACGTGGCGCCGGCGAAGGTGGCGCGCATGTGCGAGCTCTTCCTGGCGGGAGACGTGGTGGGCGCGGCCGCCATACACCACGACCTTTTCCCGCTGGTGAAGGCGCTCTTCGTGGAGACCAACCCTATCCCCGTCAAATACGCGGCTTCGCTGCTGGGCCTGTGCCAGCCCGAGCCGCGCCTGCCGCTGCTGCCTCTCTCCGAGGCCCGCCGCGCCGGCCTGAAAGAAGCCCTGCTCAAAGCCGGCGTGATAGACTGAACTGTTTGGTTTTGTCCGGAGGGCTGGCCGGGGCTTACCCCCCGCGCCCTTTGGGGAAAGGGGGGCCCCGCTTAATTCCCAGCGGGGGGGAAACCGCGCAACGGTTTCCCTGCGGCAAGCCAGGGCGCGGGGGGTAAGCCCCGGCCAGACCGGCGCCAAGTCTAAATCCTCAGAATTATTCCAACGGTGGTTCCCCGGAGGCGGGGGCGGTGCTTACGGCCGCCTCGTCCGGGGCGCTGACGGTTATTTCGGTGGAAGAGATCACTTCAAAAGAATCTTCAAGGGCCGCGTCGTCGGCCTCGTCGGGCAGGTAGCCGGAGGCGCGCATGCGGGCTACTATCTGGCTCTTGCGGCGCTCCATAAAGCGGGTCCCGCCGGTCGGGTTGTAGCGGCGCGGGCTCGGCAGGGCCGCGGCCAGGGCCGCGGCCTCCTCCGGGGTCAGCTTCGGCCGCGCTATGGCCGAAATAGGCCTGGGCCGCAGCTTCGGCGCCCCAGATGCCCTTGCCCCACTCGGCGATATTCAGGTAGAGCTCGAAGATACGCCGCTTGCCCAGCTCACGCTCCAACCGCCGGGCTATAAGTATCTCTTTTATCTTTCGCAGCGGGTTCTTGGAGGGGGAGAGATAGAGGTTCCTGGCCACCTGCTGCGTTATGGTGCTGCCGCCCTTGGCGAAGCGCCGCGTCTTCCAGTCGGTTTCGATGGCTTTTTTCGTGCTCTCCCAGTCCACGCCCTTGTGGCGGTAGAAGCCGTCGTCCTCCGCCACCAGCACGGCGTGCTTGAGGTTCTCCGAGATCCCGCTCCACGGCGTCCAGACCAGCCTGCGCGGCAGTTTCCTGCCGAGCTTCGCGGCCTGCCGCTCTTTGAGCCGCATGAAGGAAGTTTCTGCGGGATTCTTTTTCTTGAATTCTGAAACGTCCGGCAGCCACAGCACGTAGAGCGCGCTCGCCAGGAAGATAAGGCCGACGAGGCCCGCCAGGGCGGCGAGTTCCCTGCCGCCCAGCAGGCGGAAGCGGATAAAACGGGGGGACGTCTTGGGCATGCGGCGCGGCGGTCCGGCGCCTCAGCGGAGGACCGAGGAGGCGGCCTCCAGGCCTTCCTTGACGCTCTCTTCCATGAAGGAGTATTTCCAGGCGCCGTAGCGCCCTATGGACAGCGCGGAGCGGGACTTGAGCCAGTCGAAAATTACCGGCAGGGCGCGGGCGCGCTCGCGGTTGTAGACGACGTAGGCGCAGGGGATCTTCAGCCAGAGCTTTTCTACTACCTGGCCGGCGCTCTTCAGGAGCCCGCAGGCCTTCAGGCCCCGCAGGATCTCCTCCTCGGCGGAGGCCAGGTCCAGCGGCTCGCCCGCCGTGGCCAGTTCTATATAGAAAGAAGCGTGGCCGCGGGGCGCGGCCCTCCTCGAGAAATTAGAGGCGAGGCCAGCCCGGTAGAAGGGGAACTCCGCTCCGGGGAAATAGCCCCAGTGCATGTCGTTCTTTACCCCTTTCACGCCGAGGTTCAGCACATAGACCGTGTTATGGCGCAGGGCGGCCGCGGCGCGCTTCACGGCGGCCGGGGCGTCCTCGGCCATGGCGATAAAGCTGTGGAGCGGGGAGGTGTTTATGAGCCTGCTGAAATTGACCGGGCCGAAATGGCGCACCATAGCCACGCCCTTCTTCAGGTTTACGCTCTCCACCTCCAGGCCGAGCCGCAGCCCGCCCAGCCCCGCGGAGAAAGCCGTGGCCAGCGCGCCTATGCCGCCGGACTTCGGGTAATGGAAGACCGTATTGTAGCCCAGGCCCTCAGACTTTTTGCCGTAGGCGCCTTCTATCACCTCCGCCGGTTTAGGCATCGGTACAAAAGGCGCGCACCATTCGGTGGTGAGGCGTTCCAGGGGGTAGCGCCAGAGCTTGGCGTTGTAGGGCAGCATGAAATGCTCCGAGATGCCGCCGCCGAAGACCCGCCGGGTCCAGCGGCTGAAGACCTCGGAACCGTCGCCGGGGCCGCCGCCCGCTTTGTAGGCCTTAAGGAAGCCGCTGACGCATTCCGACTTTACCCGGGGAGGCATGCCGGAGAGGTTAGCCTGGAAAGGGTAAGGGGTCCAGCTCTTGTGCGCGTAGATCCTGGCGTCGCGCTTTATGCGGGCGCAGTTGCCCTTCAGGGCGTCGAGGATCAGCTTTGAGGTCTTAGGCCAGCGCAGGTGCAGCAGGTGGCCGGAGTAGTCGAAGGAGAAGCGGCCTTTTTTTACCGTGGCGGCCAGCCCGCCGGGGCGGCTCTCGCGCTCGGCTATCAGGTAAGGCTTCCTGCCTTCCAGTGCCGTGCCGGCCGAGAGCCCGGCCAGACCGCCGCCGATGATGAGGGTGTGAGTCTTCAGCATAGTGTTCCTCTTAAATATTCCGTAAGGCCTCCAGTATCCCGGCGCCCAGCACGCGGGAGGAGGCCCTGCGTTCAAAAAGTTCCCTGCCGGCTCCGCCCAGGCGGGCCCGCAGCGCCGGGTCGTCCTTAAGGCGGGCCACCGCTCCGGCTATCCCTTCGGGAGAGGCCATGGGGACCAGCAGGCAGTCGGCGCCGTCTGTCAGCAGCTCCGCGGCGGCCGGCGACCCGCCGGTTATCAGCGGCCTGGCCAGCGCCAGCGCCTCGAAAACTTTATTAGGGATCACCCTGGCCGCCTTGTCCGTGGAGCCGAAGACCCCCAGGCAGACGTGAGCGGCGGCTATGGCCGCCGAGATCTCCTCCTGGGTGGAGGAATTTACGAATTCAGCCCTCTTCAACCCCAGCTGCGCGGCCAGCGCCCGGGCGGCGGGGAGGCCTTCACCGGCCCCGTCGAAACGGAAGATAATGTCTTCCCTGTCCTTGAGCAGCGCGGCGGCGCGCAGTATGTATTCCACCCCGTGCAGCGGGATGTAGCGGCCGGAATAGAGGACGGTGAAGGTTTCGGACGCGGGGGCCGGCGCCGGGGGCGGCAGCCGCGTGGTCCCCACGAAACTGCGGAGGAATTTCTCCCTGGGCAGGCCGAAGGCGGAGCAGAAATACTCTATGTGGGCGTCGGTGTCCAGCAGCGCCAGGTCGGCCAGGCGGCAGGAATATTTGTCCACCAGGAAGAGCAGCCGGGCCTTTAGCGAACCGGGCTTTATGGCCGGGCGGTCCAGCACGAAGGCCTCGTAGAGGGACAGGAAGGCGTCGAATACCACCGGCACCCCGCGCAGGCGGGCCAGCAGCGCCGCCGGGAACATGTCGAAATGGCCGGAGTAGCCTACGAACATATAGTCAGGCTTCGGCGAGAACAGGAAGCGGAGGGAAAGCTTTACATAGGCGGCCAGCCAGCGCAGCAGCAGGCCGGGGGCGAACCAGCCGGAGCGCGCCCGTGAGAGTTTGTCCGACGTGCCGCTCCACAGGGGCTCGTGGCATTCCGTCACCTCGGCGCCGTTCTCGCGCAGGCCGGCTATCACGGTCAGGTTGCGCGGGTAGGCGCTGTCGTAGGTGCCCCAGTAGATTATCTTCACCGGCCGCCCCCGTCGGCGCGGCCGGGGAACAGGCGCGCCAGCGCCAGCGCCGCTATGACCAGCATCAGCGGCTGTATGGCCAGCCGGTAGCGGGCCAGGCCTTCGTTGGCCATGGAACTCACCAGGGAGATATAGAGGATAAGGGAATAGGCGTAGGCCAGGAAGAAATTCCCGCCGGAAAGCAGCAGGCGCGCGTTGACGGCGGTGAACCAGGCCAGCAGCGCGAAGACGAGCCAGTAGAACGGGTGCATGCTGACCGCCACTTTCAGCAGGACCGCCCCGGCCTGGCCCGAGCGCAGGCCGCTTTCCGCCGAGACCGGCAGGCGGTCCGCCAGGCCGAACTTGGCGTAGAGGTTATGCGCCGAGAAGAAGAAATAGAACAGCTCCACCGCGCTCTCCTTCATATAGGAGAAGGGGCGGCGCAGGATGCTGAGCCGGAAGATGCTCCTGAAATCCGCGTCCATCGCCTCGGCGGGCACGCCGGCGGCCTTCATGGCCGCCACGGCGGCGTGCACTACGGGGGCCTTCTGGTCGCGGGCCGCCCGGCCCGCCGGCAGGTTGGCCAGGAAGTAGGGCTTCGCCGCGCTGCCCGCCGGGAATTCCAGGTGGTTCACCACGCGGCCTACGTAATGGTAGCTCTCCAGCGGCAGCAGGGCGTAGTAGCCCTTGTCCAGGTAGTTGCGCAGGCTCCACAGGTTCATGGCCAGCAGCGGCGCGGCCAGGAACAACCCGGCGGCGGCCAGGCGGCTCTTTAACGGCCGCCGGTCCAGCAGGAAGAAAGGCAGGGCGAAGAAAGGATAAAGCCGCAGGGCCGGCTTGGTGAGCGTGCCGGCGGCGATGAACAGGCCGCAGAGGAGTATCCAGCGCCGCTGCCCGTCCCGGCCGTAAAGCCAGGCGGCCCAGGCGGACAGGCAGAGCAGCAGGGAGAAGAAGAAGTCCGACAGGATGGCGTGCTGGTAGCTGTTGAAGAGCAGGTCGCAGAAGTAGAGCCCGGAGAAGATAAGCTTCTGTCTGTCCGTCTCCAGCGTGCGCACTAGGGCGAACCATAAGACCAGGCCCAGTACGTGCTGGGCGATTATTACCGGCAGGTCGGTATGGCCGAACAGCAGGTAGAAGAAGGAAAGGAAGGCCGGGTAGCCGGGCAGGCGGGACTCGGCGCCCAGGCCGCCGGAGCCCAGGTACTGCAGGGCCACGGAGACGTAGCCGGCCGAATCCGGCTCGGTGAACGGGGAGAAGGCCAGCAGGAAAAAAAGCTGCTGGGCCGCCAGCAGCAGGAAGGCCGTCAGCAGCTGCTTATTTTTCATGCTTCTGCTGGAAGAGCACCCTCTCCAGGATCTTGCGGTTGGTATGCGTCAGGTTGGCCAGCACGCCCATGAGCAGCGTGAAGACGCCGATGATCAGCAGGGCCGTGCCCAGCGTGAGCGACTGGATGTACCCGGTGGGCACGTTCTGCATGACGGACAGGGTGACGTAATAATACAGGAAGCGCAGCACCAGCGCCAGGCCCGGCAGGCCGAAGAGCACGGCGAAGAAGAGGAAGAGGCGCAGGGGCGAATAGACGTAGTAGAGCGTCAGGATGTCGCGCGCGGAGCGCAGCACGTACTCCACGCTGCTCTTCATCAGGCGCGAGGGGCGCACCGGCGGGTTGGCCTTCACCTCGATGACGGCTATGCGCACCCGCTGGCTGGCCAGGCGGATGAGGGTCTCGAGGGTGTAGGTGTACTCGCTCACTATCACGTCCAGCCACAGCGCCGATTCCCGGCTGAAGGCGCGGAAGCCCGAGGTTACGTCGGGCACGTCCTGGCGGCAGATGGCCGAGACCACCCGGCTGCCGGCCCGCTGGGCGAGCTTCTTGGTCCAGGAGAAATGTTCTATGGCCTCTATGTCGCGGCAGCCGATAACGAACTCGGCCCTGCGCTCTATGATGGGGCGCACCAGGTCTGCGATGCGGGCGGCGGGGTACTGGTTGTCGGCGTCGGTGTTGACTATCATGTCGGCGCCCATGCCCAGGGCGGCGTCTATGCCGGCCCTGAAGGCCGCGGCCAGGCCCTGGTGGGAGGGAAGGCTGACCACTTTCTTCACCGCCGGGTGGCGGCGCGCGGTCTCGGCGGTGGCGTCGGAGCTGCCGTCGTCTATGACCAGCGCCTCTATGCTGTCCACGCCGTCTAGCTTTTTCGGCAGGGCGTCCAGCGCTTGCGCCAGGTGCTCCGCCTCGTTATAGCAGGGGATCTGGATGACCAGTTTCATAGCATGCCTTTGTGCTGTTCAACCCATTCCAAGAAGCAAATTATACTAAATAACTTAAAAGCATTATCGTCGGAGCCGTTCATGTGCCCGTCGAAGACCGCCTGCAGGGCCCGGGGGTCGAAATAATCCCTGGCGGCGCCCCCGAACAGGTAGCCGGCCGCGAAATCCTTCAGCTCGCCCTTGAACCAGGGGGCCATGGGCAGGTGGAAGCCCATCTTGCCCTGGTCGAGGATATAGTCCGGCAGTTTGCCGCGGTAGTGGCTCCTGAACAGCCGCTTGGAGGTGAGGCCGCGCAGCTTCAGGTTATCCGGCAGTGAGAAAAGGAATTCGGCCAGGCCGTTCTCCAGCAGCGGCGGGCGCATCTCCAGGGAGTTGGACATGGTGAAGGTGTCGCACTGGTCATGGCCCATGTTGCACATCCACACCTTGATGTCGGCCGCCGAGGCGCGCGACAGGAAGGACCACTCCTTCTCCGTCTCCGCGAAGGCGGCCTCGTAGGCCGCAAAGCTGTCGTGCCGCGAGGCGTCGGCCAGGGCGGGGGTGAACAGGCGCTCCTTCTCCTCCTCGGTGAAGATGGTGCGCCAGGAATAATGCGCCTTCTCCCGGCCGTAGGCCACGCCCTGCGCGAACTTTTTAAGCTTGTAGTCCAGGGCGATGCGGCCCGGGAAGTTGGGCAGCGCGCCGGCGAGCCCGGCCAGGCCGCGCTTTACCCCGCCCGGCAGCGGGCTGAACAGCCGCCATAATTTGTCGGCCTGATAGGTGGGGTAGCCGAGCATCAGCTCGTCGCCGGCCACGCCGGTGATGACCACCTTGAGGCGCTTGGCGGCTTCGGCGCTGAGCAGCTGCAGCGCCATAAAGGCCGGCGTCACCGCCAGCGAGTGGTGGTAGGCCGCCGCCTTCTTGAAATTGTCCTTCACCCAGGCCGGGGTCATGGTCAGGAAGGTCGCGTCCAGGTCGTAATCGCCGGCCAGGCGCCGCACCAGCGCGCCCTCGTCGAAATGGCCGCTGTCGAAGCCGACCGTGTAGGAAAGGATCTTGCCGGTGAGGTGTTTGCGGGCCTCGTAGAGCAGGATGTTGGAGTCCAGGCCGCCGCTGAGGAAGATGCCCACAGGCACGTCGCTTCGGAGCGAGATCTTGACCGCGTGCTCCACCTTGGCCGAGAAAAGCTCCGACGCCTCGGCCAGGCCCAGCCGCCCGTAGGCGGGGTCCTTCTTCATGGCCCAGTACTGGCGCCGCTCCAGCCTGCCGCCGGAGGAAAGTTTCAGGAGGGAGGCGGGCTTGAGCAGCTTCACCTCCTTGAGCATGGTGTCTTCCGCCGGGAAATAGCCGTAGCTGAAGTAATCCCACAGGGCGGCCGTATCCAGCGTAAAGCGGCGGCCCAGGGCCTGCAGCACCTTGATCTCCGAGGCGAAGGCGAACCCGCCCGCCTGCGTGTAGTAGACCGGCTTTATGCCCCAGCGGTCGCGGACCAGGTAGAACTCGTCCTTGCGCGAATCGTGCAGGGCGATGGCGAAGAAGCCGTTGAGCAGGCCGAAGGCGCCCTCGCCGTGCTCCTCGAAAAGGTGCGCTATCACCTCTGTGTCGGAGGAGGTGGCGAACCGGTGGCCCCGCGCCTCCAGGCCGCGCTTGAGCTCGACGTAGTTGTAGATCTCGCCGTTGAGCATCACGGCCACGGAGCGGTCCTCGTTGTAGACGGGCTGGTCGCCGGTCTTGAGGTCTATGATGGCCAGCCGCCGCATGCCCATGCCGAGGCTGCCGCGCGAATAGACGCCCTCGCCGTCGGGGCCGCGGTGGGTCATCAGGGCGCACATGCCCCTGAGCAGGGCCTCGGGCACCCCGCCCCTCTTATCGTAGACGCCGCAGATGCCGCACATTAATTGAACCTCCCGGCCACGTCGCCCAGGCGGGTCAGCACCTGGTAGGCGAAGTTGGCGAAAAGCAGGAGCGAGGCTATGGTCCCGGCGGCCAGCGGCCCGCGTATGCCGGCGGTCTCCCCGGCTTTTATCCTGGCCAGCAGGCCCGGCAGCAGCAGGGCGCCGTGCGAGGCCAGCAGCAGCATGGCCGGCACCAGCGGCAGGCGCATGCGCGTGTTGGCCGAGAAAAGCGTGATAAAAACCACGGCCAGGATGGCCACTATCATCGCCGGGCCGAAGGCGCCGCGGTCCCTGAAAGCGAAAGCCATGCCGAACGCGCAGAGCGGGAACAGCAGCATGTGCTGCAGAGCGGCCGCCGCGAACAGGAACTTCCTGGCCGGGTACTCCGCGCCGTAGAAGACGAAGGAGGTGGCGAAGGTCAGGTGCTTGGAGGCGCGCAGGACGGTGAGCTTCAGCTCCTTCAGCGGGTTGTCGCGCATGAACTCCAGCGCCTTGGCGAGGAAGACCCGGTTCTTCTCCACCGGGGAAAGAGATTCGTCGAAATAGAACTTGCCGTAATCGTGGTCCAGGAAGTAGTAATCGCAGCCGCCCGTGGCGTAAGGGTTGTGGCCGACCAGCACCGCCGAGGCCCAGTGCGGCTCCAGCAGCACCGGCGCCTTGTACACCAGCGTATTGCGCACGCCCCAGGGCAGCAGGGTCAGCAGCGCCATGCCGGTAAAGATGGCTGCCCTCCGCAGCCAGGGGCCGTTCCTGTCGCGCAGCCAGGTCCAGACCAGGAAGCCGGGCAGCAGGGCGAGGAAAAGTCCCTTGGCCAGGCAGGTCAGGCCGAACAGGAACCCGTTGGCCCAGGGCGAACCGTCCTTTACGAAGCGCCAGGTCAGCAGGGCTACCAGAAAGATGCCCAGGTTCTCGGCCAGCAGCAGCGAAGAGTACCAGACCGTGTCCGCGTAAAGCACGGACAGCGCCAGCGCCAGCAGGGCGGTCCTGCGGCCGAATATCTCCCGGGCGGCCAGGTAGGTGAAGAGGCCGGCCAGCGCGACCAGCAGCGAGTTGAAAAGGTAGAGCGGGTAGTAGCCGGCCCCGAAGAGCCGGGAGACGCCGGCCAGCAGGGCCGGGTACAGCGGGGTCCAGTTGGCGGTATAGGGCTGGCCGTTAAGGATGCCGAGCCGGGCCTTATCCCATTCCGCCATATCGTTCCACGGCGGGATGGCGCCGGCCGCCCAGGCATAGGCCGCGCGCAGCAGGAAGGCCGCCAGGACAAGCAGCAGCACCGCGCCCTGCTCCGAGCGCGCCCACGCCGCGAACCTTTGTTTCAAGCCGTTGTTTTCCTGCATGTGTTAAAGCGCCCTGCCTCCCGGGGCCGGGCTGAGCAGCAGCAGCCGGTTGCCGTGGTAGTCGAAAAGTTTTTTCTGGAATTTTCCCGTGGCCAGCAGGTCGTCGGCGATGGTGGTGAAATTTGTCTCCAGCCCGGAGAACGGGCTGTAGGGGAGCAGCAGGTAGTCGTAGCCGCCGGCGCGGAAGAGCTCCGCGGCTTTCCGCGCCGTAAAGTCCGGGGGCAGGGTCCTGTTCCAAACGACGTCGGCGGTCATGCCGTGCTTGGCCAGGTAGAAATGGCTCGGCTCCACTTCCATGGGGGCGAAGACGGAAGGCCGCCCGCCGCCATCCCTGAGGTGCTGCACCACCTCCCAGTAGGGGAAGCATTCCTTGGGGAAGTTGAAAAAAGTTTTTCGCTGGTAGGGGTCCCCGGCCAGGACGGCCTGATAGGCGAAGAGGCCGACGATGAGCGCGTAGGCCGGCCTGAAGCCGCGCAGCTCGAACTTTAGCGTAGAGGCCCAGCCGGCCAGCAGCAGCACCAGCGCCACGTAGGAAGGCTGGGCGTGGCGGATGTAGCCTACGGCTATGCTCGCGGCGATCATCACAAAATAGGCGGCCGCGAAATAGAGCAGCAGCCCTACCGCCAACCCCCGCCTGGCGTAGGCGGCCGACGCCGCCCCGAACAGCAGCAGCGCCGTCGCCAGCGCGCCGCAGGTCCAGTAGACGGTCTTGAGGTTCATCAGCATCAGGCCGGCGTCCGCCAGGTTGTGCAGCTGCAGCCCGGCGTCCCTTATGCCGTAGGCCGCGCTGAGCAGGATGAACGGCAGCCCCGCCGCCGCCGGTATGGCCAGCGTCTTGAGGCCGTAGAGCCAGGCGTCCTTCTTTTCAGGGGAGCGGTACCACAGGAAGGCCAGGGCCGGCAGCATGGCGGCCATCAGGCCCAGCGGCAGCTGCTTGTAGAACAGGCCGGCGGCCAGCCAGAAGGAGCATTTCAGGAACTGGTCCCTGTCCGCTCCGGCCGCGGCCTTGATGAAATGGTAGATGGCGGCGGTGAAGAACAGCACCGTGCCGGCCTCGAGCTCGCTGCTCAGGGACAGGTTGAACAAGGTGGGGAAGAACGCTATCAGCAGGTAGGTCGGGCGTTTGGGCGGGGAGAAGCCCAGGAATTTGAGGAAGCGCAGCATGGCGATGGCCGCCAGGGTCAGCAGGGCGAACTGCACCGCGCGCGGGGCCGCCTCGTGCACGCCCAGCAGCAGGTACGCCGGGAGATAAAGGAATTTGCTGACAGGCGGGTAGCGCAGGATGGTCTCGTAGCGGCCTATGGCGTCGGCCAGGCCGTAGCGCAGGTCGGCCAGGAACCAGAGGTTGCCGAGGGCGGCCAGCGCCAGCGCGGCGGCGCCCCGGCCGGGCAGGGCCGCTCCCCGCCTGTACAGGCGCGCCGCCCCGGCGGCGAGCAGGCCCGCGAGGGGGAGGAAGATGACAGGCAGCAGCCTGATGTCCAGGCCGACGGCCGAGGTGATGCGGCCGAGCAGCCAGGCGGCCGGGCCGGCGTGGGACTGATCGTCGGCGCCGGTCTGCAGCGGGGTGAACCAGAGCGGCAGGGCCACTGCGGCTACCAGCAGGATGGCCGGCCAGAGCTCCTTCAGTTCGGGCAGCGAGAGGTCGAGGGAAACCTTTTCGAGCGGGCTGTACAGCAGGCCTGCCGACAGCAGCACGAAGAAATTCAGCAGGGCCCACTGCGCCGCCGGCGGCAGCGGCAGGTTCCACACCGGGTAGACCACGTAAGAGGCCCCGGTAAGGAGGAAGAGCGCCCAGTTGAGTTTCAGTTTCATTTAATGCAGCTTCAGTTTGACGAAAGCGATGAAAGCCATCTTGAACAGCAGCAGGCCGTGGCGGAAGCGGCTGATCTTGGTGACGCCGTACTTGCGCTCCTTGTAGCTGACCGGTAGCTCGGTGATCTTCAGGTTAAGTTTGCTCGCGCCGAAGAGCAGGTCGAAATCCCCGAACGGGTCGAAATCCCCGAAGTAGGAACGGCCGGCCTTTATCTTCTCGTAATCCGAGCGGCGCAGCACCTTGGTGCCGCAGAGCGTGTCCTTTATGCTCTGGCCCAGCGTCCAGGTGAAGATGAGCGAGAAGGTCTT
Organism: Elusimicrobia bacterium GWB2_63_22; assembly: GCA_001799735.1. Taxonomy (GTDB): domain Bacteria; phylum Elusimicrobiota; class Elusimicrobia; order Elusimicrobiales; family UBA9959; genus UBA9959. Next base: position 92,173 of record MGUA01000039.1, read on the forward strand.
GTTGCCGATCATGTTGAGAAAGCGCATCGCGCCCTTCTCCATGGGATAGACCAGGCGCGAGCCGTTTATGAACTCGCCCCTGCCCTCGGCTATAGCGGCGTAGAATTTCTCCAGGTCCCGCGGCATGACGGTCAGGTCCGCGTCCAGGATCATCAGGACGTCTCCGGAGCTGGCCTCGAAGCCTTTGCGCACCGCGTCGGCCTTGCCGAAGGCCCCGCCCTGGAGCAGCACCTTCACCGGGATCTCCGGGTGGCGCGCCGCCGCCTCTTTTATCTTTCCCACCGTGCCGTCGTCGGAGTTGCCGTCCACGAACACCAGCTCGGTGCCTTTGCCCAATTTGGGGAGCTCGTTAAAAAGCCGCTCCATGTTGCCGGCCTCGTTGCGGCAGGGGACCATTACGGAAACGCTCAGCTGCTCCGGCTCCTTCTGCTCCGGAAAAGGCCGCGCGATGATGAACTGGATCATGCAGAGGTTGCGTATCCCCGGGATCTTTGCGACGTACTTGTTTACGAGATCGGAGAGCAGCGGGATGTAGAAAGGCAGCAGGAAGCGGCGCCCCTTCTTGACCGCTTCGAAGCCGTTGAGGTACAGCAGGTTCTCTATGTCGCCGAGGGTCAGCCAGTTGTGGTACGGCTCGGGGCCTTTGAGCCCGACCTTTTCCGACAGCTTCACCAGCGGCTCCCAGAGGTGGTTGTAGGTGGTGATGATGACGCGGGTCTTGGGGGAGGAGACCTTCTGCAGGCTGCGGAAAGCCAGCCAGATATCGTCCAGGTGGCCGAGCAGGTCCTGCATGACGATATAGTCGAACTTTTTGCCGAGGTCCAGGTCCTGCGCGTCGCCTATCCGGAAACAAACGTCCGGGTGGTTGCGCGCCGCCGTCTCCACCATGCGCGGGCTCACGTCCACGCCCGTGCCGTTCTCGCCGGAGAGCGCCGCTATCAGCTCGCCGGTGGCGCAGCCGATCTCCAGGGTGGAGGCGCCGCGGGGCACGGCGAAAGAGAAGAAATTATAGAGCTCGCGGTGGTAGTACCAGTTGCGCTTGCGCCACTTGTTCCGGGACTCCGCCTCCCTGTCGAAGAAAGCTACCGCTTCGTTCTTTATCATGCCCGCCCCTTTGCCTGTGCCCGGAAATCCGGGTTTGAATCTATGACGTCCCGGATGGAGTCTTCTATGCGCCGCGGGACCGCGGCCTTCATGAAATCGGCGCGGAAAGCCGCGTCCTCGGTCCAGAAATAGTCGCTGAGCAGGGCCAGCGCCCCGGCCGGCACGGCGGACCGCAGGAAAGCGGGCAGCCGGTTCAGCTTCGGCAGGGGGAGCCGCGGCGGCGTACGGCCGTTCAGGGAAGTCAGGATGAGGGAGAAGATCTCGCCGGCGGTCCTGGATTCGGTCAGGGCGGAGTAGGTGCCGCCGGAGGGGGCGCCCGGGGCGAGGGCGCCGGCCAGCGCCAGGGCCAGGTCTTCCACGTGTATCAGGGGCAGCCTGCCGGGGAAGTCCAGCAGGGCCAGCGGGCTGTTGCGCACGGCCAGCGAGACGAACCTGTTGATATGGGAGCGCGGCCGCATGCCGGCGCCGTAGACGAAGGAGGGGCGGAAGATGGTGAAGGGGATGCCGGCGGCGGCAACCGCCCCTTCTGCCAGGCGCTTGGAGCGGCCGTAGGCGGAGTCCGGCGGGAAGCTCTCGCCGGAACGCATCGGGCCCGTTATGGGGCCGGGCCGCCGGCCCGCGGCGGCTATGGAGCTTATGTAGACGAATTTCTTTATCCGGCCGGACTCTTTCAGCGTCGAGAGGAGAGCCCGGGTGGAGGTGTAGTTCAGGGCGGCTCTATCTTCGGAGGCCGAGAGTTCCGGTTCTCCGGCGATGTGGAAAACGATGTCGGCGGCCAGCAGTTCCTGCCTGAAGGTTCCAGGGTTTTCCAGGTCGCCGGTGAGCCAGGCCTCGCCGGGGGCCGGGGCGGCCGCGGGCCTGCGGGAAAGGCAGAAGGCGGTGTCGCCGGCGGCCAGCAGGGGCCTAAGGGCGCCCAGGAAGGCCCTGCCTATAAAACCGCTCGCCCCGGTGATAAAAACGTTCATTTTAATTCCCGGTCCCCGTGCGGTTGAGCGCCAGTTTGAGGGCCAGGCGGGTGATCTCCCGCAGCCGCTTCCAGGAGCGGATATTGCGCAGCTGGTTGAGGATGAAGGAGGGCGAAAAATAGATGGAGCGCATGGAGGACCGGTACAGCGCCTGCACCTCCCCGGCGGTCACGGTGGGGTGGGCAAAATTGAGCTTCTTCATGGACTCCAACGGGGAGACGGAGCCGTCGGTGGTCTTGATCTCGCCGGCCAGCGCGGTGAGCGGCTCCACCCAGAGGATGTTGAGCGAGACGTAGTCGAAGCCCGCGTCGCGCACGAACCTGACGGAGCGCTTCATGTCCTCCAGGGACTCTTCCGGCAGGCCGAGGATGATGAAGACGGAGGCGTGGATGCCGTGGCGCTTGCATTCCCGCAGGATCAGCCGCACCTGCTCGTCGCTGAAACGCTTGCCGTAGCGCCGGCGCACCTCGTAATTGCCGCTTTCGAGGCCGAACTCTATGCAGCGGCAGCCGGCGCCGGCCATGGCGGCTATGGTTTCCGGGGACATCAGGTCGAAACGGGAGGAGCAGAACCAGCGCAGTTTTATGCCGCGCGCCTGCACCAGCGCGCAGAAGTCCAGCAGTTTCTGCCGGTGGTAGCCGAAGGAATAATCGTGGAAGTAGACCTCTTCCATGCCGGCGGCCTCCATGGCGGCCATCTCGTCAGCCAGGTTGGCGGGGTCGCGGGTGACCACCCGGGAGTAGAGCTGCGGGCCCCAGCAGAAGGGGCACTGCATCTTGCAGCCGAAGGAGCCCATCGCGGCCGTCATCAGGCCGCCGGTGCTGTCGTAGTGGAAGTAGGCCGGGTCCCGGAAGATCTCGTGGCGCGGCCTCGGCAGCCGCAGGTCCTGCGGCAACTCCTCCTTGCGGCCCAGCAGGGCGCCGTCCTGGAGCCGGAAAACGTTGGAGAGGCGCTGTGTGCCGGGATTGAGCATAAGCTCCGGCAGGTTATTGAAGGCGTAGTCGTAGACCAGGGCCTTGATGAAGGGGTTGGCCCGCAGCACGGCCTCCATGTGGCCCGTCTCCAGCCTGTCCTTGTGGTTGGCGAGGAGGAAAATGTCGGTGTCGGGGCAGAGCCGCTTTACTTCCTCCAGCTGCCGGAAATCGGCCGCTTCGTCGAAAGGGTTGTAGGCGGCGACTATGGCGTCGTAGCGCCTGCCGGCCAGAAATTTTTCAACGGAGGCGCCCCTGTCCACCTGGAAGTCCTTGTGCTCCAGCTCGAACCCGGCTTCGGCCAGGATCCCGCTGAGGCAGATAAGATCCACCAGCGGCCAGATATAGTTAGGCTCGCCTACCTTGGCCCTGTGCAGGATCCTGTAGCAGGGAACGTCGGAGGGAAGGTTGAGGAGGAGTACTTTTTTCATCCCAGGGGCCGCGGGTTAACGGTTAGACTTGTACCACTCGATGGTTTTTTTGAGGCCTTCTTCGAAATGGGTCTTGGCCTTGAAGCCGAATTCGGCGGCGCGGGAAGTGTCGAGCATGCGGCGCGGCTGGCCGTCGGGCTTGGTGACGTCCCAGTTGACCTTCCCGGAGAAGCCGGTCAGGCGGGCGATCACGCCGGCCAGGTCCTTGATGGTGATCTCGAACCCGGCGCCGAGGTTGACCGGCTCCGGCTTGTCGTAGCGGGCCGCGGCCAGGCACACGCCCTGCGCGCAGTCGTCGACGTAGAGGAATTCCCTGGTGGCCTTGCCGGTGCCCCAGACCGTCACTTCCTTCTGGCCGCCCTCCGCCGCCGCTATGAACTTCTTGATCAGGGCGGGGATCACGTGCGAGGATTCGGGGTTGAAATTATCGCCGGGGCCGTAGAGGTTGACCGGCAGCAGGTAGATGGCGTTCGTGCCGTATTGCCGGCGGTAAGCCTGCGCCTGCACCAGCAGCATTTTCTTGGCCAGGCCGTAGGGGGCGTTGGTCTCTTCCGGGTAGCCGTTCCAGAGGTCGTCCTCTTTAAAAGGCACGGGGGCGAATTTTGGGTAGGCGCAGATGGTGCCGACGGCCACGAACTTCTCCACGCCGGCGCGCCGGCCTTCTTCCATCAGCTGGGCGCCCATCATTAAATTGTCGTAGAAGAATTTGCCGGGATTGGCGCGGTTGGCCCCTATGCCGCCCACCACGGCCGCCAGGTGGATCACCACCTGGGGCCGCGCGTCGGCGTACAGGCGCTTTACTGCCGCCATGTCCGTGAGGTCATAGTCCCGGCTGCGGGGGACGAATATTTCACCCGCCCCGGCTCCGCGCAGTTTTTCCACCACGCGCGAACCCAGGAACCCGGCGCCCCCCGTGACGGCTATTCTTTTTTCCGTCAGCCCTATCATCCGTTACTTCGCCGCGCCCACGGAAAGGGAAGCCTTTACCGCGTCGGTCACGGTCTTGATCTGCTCGTCCGAGAGCTCCGGGTACATCGGCAGCGAGAACACGGTGTCCATCACGGCGTCGCAGGCGGGCAGGTCGCCGCGCTTGCCGCCCAGGTGCGCGTAGGCCTCCTGCAGGTGCAGGGCTATCGGGTAGTAGATCTGGTTGGCTATGCCAACCTCGGTCAGGTGCTTCTGCGCGTTGTCGCGCTTGGCCTTGGTGTCGAAGCGCAGGGTGTAGTAGTTGAACGAGTGGCGCGCGTTGGCGGGCACGACGGGGGTGACGCAGAGGCCCTTGAGGGCCGCGGCGTATTTCTCCGCGACCTTGTTGCGCATCTCGGTCCAACCCTCCACGTGTTTGAGGCGGATGGAGAGGATGGCGGCCTGCACGGTGTCGAGGCGGCTGTTGAAGCCCTCCATCTCGTGGTGGTAGCGCACCTTGCTGCCATGGTTGCGCAGCTGTTTGAGCGTCTCGTAGATCTTGTCGTCGTTGGTGGTGATAGCCCCGCCGTCGCCGAAGGCGCCGAGGTTCTTGGCCGGGAAGAAGCTGAACGTGCCGCAATGGCCCATGGCGCCGCAGTACTTCCAGTCCTTGCCGCCCATCTTGTACTTGGCGGTGAAGGCCTGTGCGGTGTCTTCCACCACGATCAGGTTATGCTTGGCCGCTATGGCCATTATGGCGTCCATGTCGCAGGGCATGCCGTACAGGTGCACCGGCACTATGGCGCGGGTCCTGGGGGTGATCTTTTTCTCGATGGACTTGGGGTCGAGGTTGAAGGTGACCGGGTCGATGTCCGCGAAGACGGGGATGGCGCCGACCTGGGAGATGGTCTCGGAGGTGGCGATGAAGGTGAAGGGGGAGGTGATGACCTCGTCGCCCTTCTTGATGCCGCTGGCGATGAAGGCCATGCGCAGGGCGTCGGTGCCGTTGGCCACGCCGACGGCGTACTTGGCGCCGTTATGGGCGGCGAATTCTTTCTCGAACTTGGTCACTTCTTCGCCGAGTATGAAATTGGCCTTATTGAAAACATTTTTTACCGCGGTCTCGATCTCGTCCTTGATGGGGGCGTAACCGGCAAGCATATCTACCATGGGTACTTTCATTGGAACCTCCGTTTTGACTTACATGGAGTATTGTATAAAAATAGCCGGCCCCTAACAAACGCGTATTATAATTATTTGTTATAATCTAGCCGGCCATGAAAGTTACCATAGTTATCCCGTCCTATAACGAGATGAAAACGCTGCCGGCCGTCCTGAAGGCGGTGGCCGCGCTCAGCCTCGATAAGGAAGTGGTGGTGGTGGACGACGGTTCCCGCGACGGCACCCGGGAGTGGCTGGAGCGGGCCATAGCGGCCAAAGAATTCCCCTGCGACCTGCGGCTGATAAAGCACGAGGCCAACAAGGGCAAGGGCGGCGCGCTGATCACCGGCTTCAACTCCTCCGCCGGCGACATCGCCATAGTGCAGGACGCCGACCTGGAATACGACCCCGCGCAGATCCCCGATCTCGTCCGGCCCATACAGGAGGGCCGCGCCGACGCGGTCTTCGGCTCGCGGATGCTGACGGCGAGGACCTACACCTATAGCCGCATCTACCTGGCCGGCAACAAGCTGCTCACCTTGCTGGTGCACCTGCTGTTCGGGCTGAAGGTCACGGATTCCTATACCTGCTACAAAGCTTTCCGCACGCCCCTGCTCCGGAAGATGAAACTGAGCTCCACGGGCTTCGAGATAGAGGCCGAGATGTCCTGCAAGACCGCCTTCCTGGGCCTGCGCTTCCTGGAGCTGCCGATAAAGTACATCTCCCGCTCCAGGCAGGAGGGCAAGAAAATAAACTACCGGGACGCCGTGAAGGGCGTGCTGAAGATCCTGTGGCTGCGGCTTACCCTCAGGGCGGCGGATTTCAACCTATGAAGGCGCTCATCATAGGCGCGGCCGGCCAGGTGGGGGGGACCCTCGCCGCGCAATGCGTCAGGCGCAGGATAGAGGTTTACGGCACCTCCCGCAAGGGGCAGGGCTTCCTCTACCTCGACCTCGCCGACGCGGCCTCCATAAAAGATTCCTTCGAAAAGGCAAAGCCCGATACGGTCTTCCTTTGTTCGGCCATGACCCACGTGGACAACTGCGAGCGGGACCCCGAGCTGGCCCGCCGCGTCAACACCGTCGGGACCGGGCTGGTGGCGGAGGAATGTTCCCGGGCCGGGGCGCGGCTGGTCTATTTCTCCACCGAATACGTTTTCGACGGCGCCGCCGGACCTTATGACGAGGAGGCTCCCGTTAACCCGGTCAGCGTTTACGGGCGCACCAAGCTGGAGGGGGAACAGGCGGCGCTGGCGGCCGGCGGGCTGTCGGTGCGCACCACCGTGGTGTACAGCCATAACCCGGCCTCCAAGAATTTCATCATGCAGCTCATCAGCAACCACCGCTCCGGCGCCAGGATGCGCGTGCCGTCGGACCAGTTCTCCAATCCCACCTACGCGCCCGAGCTGGCCTCGGCCGTGCTGGACCTGGTGGAGAAGAACGCCTCCGGGGTCTATAACGTGGTCGGCCCCGACTGGCTGAACCGCTACGATTTCGCCGTAAAGGCCTGCGCTGCCCTCGGCTTCTCCCCCGATTTCCTGGAGCCCCGGCTCACGGCGGAGCTGGGCCAGGCCGCGCTCCGGCCGCTGAAGGCCGGGCTGCGCACCGAGAAACTGGCGGCCAAGCTGGGCCGCCGCCTGCCGCCGGTGGAGGACAGCCTGCGCAAGATCGCCGCGATCATGAAGCAATATGAATGACCTGACGCTGAATTTCAAGCTCTACCTGCTGGCCTTCCTGCTGCCGCTGGGCCTGTCGCTGGCGCTGACGCCGCTGCTGCGCGCGCTTGCCATCAGGTTCGGCCACCTGGATACGCCCACGCACATCAAGACGCACAAGCAGCCGACGCCGCTGCTGGGCGGTACCGCGGTGTTCCTGGCCTTCGCGGCGTCGCTGCTGTTCATGCGGTTCTATACCTCTTTCCCCACCGGCACGCTGCGCGACCTGCGCGTGCTCCTTATCGGGGGCGGAGTAATGTTCGTGCTGGGCCTGATAGACGATTTTCGCAAGCCCAACGGGCTGGGCGTGCGGCTGAAGTTCGTGGTGCAGTTCCTGGTGGCGGGGTTTACTGTCTATTACGGCATCCGGATCAACTTCATCCACCCGGATTACCTGAATTTCCTGCTGAGCGTGGTCTGGATAGTAGGGGTGTCCAACGCTTTTAATATCGTGGATATCATGGACGGGCTGTCGGCGGGGCAGGCGGCGCTGGCGGCTTTCGGCTTCCTGCTGATAGCGCTGCCGTCGGAGTCTATCTACGTGAACTTCGCGGCGGCGGCGCTGGCCGGCGCGGCGGCGGGCTTCCTGCCCTACAATTTATCGAAAAAGCACAAGATCTTCATGGGCGACTCGGGCAGCCTGGTCTGCGGCTACCTGCTCTCCGTCCTGGCGCTCGGCACGCGCTACACCGACGTGAACCCGCTGGGCGTGTACGCGCCGCTGTTCATCCTGGCGGTGCCGATCTACGACACTTTCTTCGTCTCGGTCATGCGGCTGCGCCGCGGGCTGTCGCCGTTCGTGGGCAGCAAGGACCACTTCGCGCTGCGGCTGGAGAAGCTCGGGCTCTCGCGCCGCCGCATCGTGGGGCTGGCCTCCATCACCACGCTGTGCCTGGCGGTCTTCGCCTGGCTCATCACGCAGGTCACCCTCCCCTGGGGCGTGGTCATCATCCTCTTCCTGCTGACGGAATTCCTCCTCTTCAGCCTCGCCATCGCCAAAATTAAAATATAGTCCGGGGCTGACCGGGGCATGGTCCCGGGCTCCTGTACTGCAGGGAACCGTTGCGCGGTTCCCCCCGCCCTGGGGAACTTATGGGCGGGGCCCCCTTCCCCAAAGTCGCCCGGGACCATGCCCCGGCCAGCCCCTCCCGGATTTAGATAACGGGCTCGGGCCTCCGGGAGGGCCTTCCGAACCCATACACCCGCCGCCCCTCCGCCGCCGCGCAAATTAAGTATACTGTCCCCATCGTTATTGGGGAGATTCTAATGTCAGAATCCACGCGTATATTTAAAGGAATTGCTGCAGGATTGGGGTATCTTTCTATCCCTTTCTTCGTTTTATTGCTCAGTAACGTGTCGTCTTGTGCCGGTTCTAGTTCCGAGTACTGTGCCAGGAATGGAAGTTTTGCTTGCTCGATATTTTATGCCAATTTCCCATACTTGCTGGCTGGCCCTGTATTATTGATTTTGGGCCCGCTTGTACTAATCTGGAATATCGCAAAGTTTAGGGAGAGGGAAGAGGAGACAACGCTTGATGTTTGTGCTGTTTTAATTGGCATAGTATCCGTAGTACTACACATGTATATGTGGATGGCAGATCCGTCTTGTGGGATTAAGTAGTAGACGAAGGATTAGGCTGAATTAACAACGAAGACGTTTTCAATTAAGCAAAGCCGCCGGGGAGCCGGCGGTTTTTGTTTTTGGAGGTGGGACTGGCGCGGACGGGAGGGGGTTGGTTCCGAGCGACTTTGGGGAAGGGGGGCCCCGCTTCGGGGGGGAACCGCGCAACGGTTCCCTGCAGTACAGGAGCGAGGGGCCAAGCCCCTCCCATCCGCGCGATTAATAGAGATAACGCTAGCCGGCTGTGATTTCGAACTTGGGGGGATTGTCCATGGTGCGTTTGACGAGGCACTGTTCGGCGGCTTTTACGAGGGCCGGCAGGTACTTGGCGGGGAAGTCCTTGGGGGGGGTGATCTTCATTACGGTTTTACTGAGCAGGTGCGTCTCGGGGCTCACCTCGAAGGAGACCGTGATGCCCAGGCCCTCGGCGCTGAGACCCCGGCTCTGCACGAAGCCCAGCGCGAAGATGCCGGCGCAGGTGCCCAGCGAGGCCAGGAACAGGTCGAAGGGCGTGGGGGCCGAACCCTCGCCGGAGGGGGCCGGCTGGTCGGTGGCTATCTCGAAGCCGTGCCAGTTGGCGCTCACTTTCTTGCCGCCGGGAAAAGTTATATTCATTTCGCTCATAATTGCCTCCTCACACTGGATCCCGGCTTGCGCCGGGATGACGTTAAATCTCTCTTCACTAAGTTAGATGCAAAAAGAGCCTGAAAGTTTCAGGCCCTTAAACTGGATTCCGGCTTTCGCCGGAATGACTGACCGTTTAGTAGTTATGCCGGTGCAGTTCTTTCGTGATGCCGGGGATGATGGTGGTCTTGCCGTCGCCGATGGCCTGCATCTTGAGGATCTCGCCGTACACCTTGTCGAAGGCGCCCACCACTTCCGGATCGAAGGACTTGCCGCTCTCCTCGAGGATGTACTCGCGGGCCTTCTCCGCGTCCCAGCGGGGCTTGTAGACGCGCGGCATACAGAGCGCGTCGAAGACGTCGGCCACGGAGACGATGCGGGCGTAGATCGGGATCTGCGGGCCTTTCAGCTTGGCCGGGTAGCCGGTGCCGTCGAACTTCTCGTGGTGCGAGCCGGCCACCTTGCAGGCGATCTGCAGCAGCGCGCTCTCGGCGTTGCAGAGGATCTTCGCGCCGTAGACGGTATGCTTCTTCATCTCTTCGAATTCGTCCGTGGTGAGCTTGCCGGGCTTGAGCAGGATGGCGTCGGCGATGCCGACCTTGCCGATATCGTGCAGGGGGCTGGCGTAGCGGATGTTCTCCACCTCGCGCTCGGGCAGGCCCAGGCCGTGCGCTATCAGGGCGGAGTACTCGCTGATGTGGCGCAGGTGGATAGCCGTGTCCTGCTGGTCGCGGTATTCCGCGGTGACGGCCAGGCGGTAGATGGTCTCGAGCTGGGATTTGGAAAGGCTCTCGTAAAGCTGGGCGTTCTCGATGCCCGAGGCCGCCAGGGAGCTGATCAGCTGCAGGATGCCCTCGTCGTCGATGTCGAACTGGCTGCCGTTCTTGTTCATCGCCTCGAACACGCCGATAATGTGGCCGCCCACGTTCTTGAGCGGCACCGCGAGGATGCTGCGGGAGCGGTAGCCGGTCAGGCGGTCGATCTCGTGGGTAAAGCGGTCGTCCTTGTAGACGTCCTGGATGTTGAGGGTCAGGCCCGAGGAGGCCACGTGGCCGGCGATGCCCTTGCCGAAAGGCACCCGTATCTCGGTATGCTGCATGCCGAGCGCCACTTTGGACCAAAGCTCGTTCGTCTGCCGGTCCAATATAAAGACGCTGCAGCGATCGCAGTTGAGGATGGTCTTGACCTGCTCGGCTATCAGCTCAAGGAGCCTGTTAAGGTTGGTCTCCTTGGATACGACGCCGCCGAAATTGACGAGCAGGCGCAAGCGGTTTTCCAGTTCTTCGGCCCTGGTCATAGCGTTATTTTAGCATTATCGCGCTCAAGAAACGGTCATTTTCCGGCGACTTCATCCAGGAAGACGCTGTAGTGCACGGCCCTCGCGGAAGGGTAGGCCTTGCGCAGGCCGGCGTTGATCTGGACCAGGCAGGAGGTGCCGCCTACGATCACGGTGCCGGCCTGCACCGAGGCGATGTTGCCCAGCTTGCGGTCCAGGACCTTGTTGGAGAGTTCCGGCTCGGTAAAGGCGAACGCCCCGGCGCCGCCGCAGCACCAGTCGCTCTCCGGCATTTCCACAAAGGACCCGCCGGCCAGTTTATGCAGCACGGCCCTGGGCTCCTTCCTGATGCCCTGCCCGTGGCAGGCGCGGCAGGAGTCGTGGTACGTAACCCGCCCGGCCTTCGCCAGGGCGGCCTTGTCGGCGTGCCCGGCCTTTTCCGGCGGGATGAATTCCAGGATGTCGCGCACGGCCGCGGCGAAGGCCTTGGCCCTGGGCCGCCAGTCCGGGTCGGCCGTAAAGAGCTGCTCGTAGGATTTCATGAAGGCCGCGCAGGAGGAGCAGTCGGCTATCAGCGGGAACTCCCCGAACCGCTCCTTTAGCTCCTCGTAGCGGAGGATGTTCCTGCGGGCGAACTCGCGCGCCGCCTCGAGCCGGCCGTAGTTGTGCGCCATCAGGCCGCAGCAGATGTTCTCGGCCAGCACGCCTTCCCCGGCGCAGCGCTTGAGCACGCGCACGGTGGCCAGCGCCACTTCGGTGAAAAGGTAATTGGGCCCGCAGGGAGCGAAGTAGACCCAGTTCACGGCCTTCTTGTCGCCGGGAGCGAGGTCCGGGTCTTTGCCGAGGACTTCGGAGGCGAAGCGCAGCGGCACGTGGTTTACCGAGCCTTCGGCCTCGGAGATGCCGGGCATGCCCAGGAAATCATAAAGGCCCATTTTCGTGGCCAGGCGCGGCAGGCCGGTCTTCTTGACCAGGTAGGCCAGCTTGAGCCAGAAGCCGAAGACGGCCGGGGCGTTGAGCAGCGTGTTGATGGCCGCCCTGGCGAAAAAATTATCCCCGTAGCCGTCCTGCGCGCGCCGGCCTTCCAGCACTATGTCCGGGGTGGGCACCTTGGCGTAGCAGGCGCTGGTGCAGGCGCCGCAGAGCAGGCAGGTGGAGAAGGCCTCCTCGGCGTCGGCGGGGTTCCTGGCCCGGCCTTCCACCAGCATGCGCACGAACTGGTTGCGGCCGCGCGCGGAGATGGTCTCGCGGCCCGTCAGCATGTAGGTGGGGCAGGAGGTCTCGCAGTAGCCGCAGCGGTTGCACTGGGCCGTGGCGTCGTAAAGTTTTCTCTCGCCCAGGTCGGTGAGCAGCGCGGGCAGGTGGCGGTCGGCCTGCTCGTGGAGGTACAGCTCGTTGATGTCGCCGTGGAAGCCGGACATCCCGGGCGCTTCCGCGGCGTAATCAGGCAGCGAAACGTCCTTAACGGAGGGGGTGCCGCCGTCGCCGTCGGTGCTGGACGCAGTGGCTTTCACATGGTGTATCACCGTTTCTCCTCCAGGTGCCTGTAGATCCAGGGGTTGAGCAGGTTGCCCGGGTCCAGCCGCCGCTTAAGGCTCAGGTGGCAGGAGTCGGGTTCAAAAAGGTTCGCTGCTTCCGCCGGGGCCGGGTGCCGGCGGTCCCGGGCGGGCTTGGCGGAAAGGGCGAAGGTAGCGGCCAGGATCACGCCGTAGGCGCCCATGGAGCCGCAGAACAGCTTCACGGCGTCGTAGCCGGCCACGTTCTTGACGGTCTTGCCGCCGAGTTCCAGCATTTCCCCGTCGGGGGTGACGACTTCCAGCCCCAGCAGGTAGTCGCGCAGTTCCGGGCAGGTCTTGGAGGCTATGACGCCGCCTACGCTGCCGTCCACGTCCGGCAGGTCCAGGTAGAGGCCTTCGGCCTCCAGCTGGCGCCTGAATTCTTTAAAAGGCAGCCCCGCCTCCGCGCGGGCCGTCAGGTTGGCGCGGTCGGCCTGCACGGCGCCGTTGAGGCTCCGCAGGCCCAGGGGCTTGGCGCCTTCCATGATGTGCTCCGGCTTAAGCCTGGTGCCCAGGCCGGTGACCGCGGTGCGCTCGCCGCGGCCGGCGCGCAGGCGCAGCTCGTCGACAATGGCCCGGGCCGCGGGGCTCAGCGAGGCGCGCGAGGCCAGGCCGCCGCTCTCGCCGCGCTGGTCCGAAGCCACCGGCAGGATCTTATCCGGGTTGGCCAGGCCTGCGGGGTCGAAAGCGTCCTTGATCTTCTGGAAGAACTCCAGCTCCTCTCGGCCGTAAAGCCAGTTCATGGCCACGCGTTTCTCCACGCCCACGCCGTGCTCTCCGGAGATGGTGCCGCCGAGCTTTATGCAGGACTTGAGGATCTCGTAGCCGGCCTTTTTTACGCGCTTTACTTCCTGGATGTCGCGGCGGTCGAAGATGATGTTCGGGTGCAGGTTGCCGTCCCCGGCGTGGAACAGCAGGCCGGCGGTCAGCTTGTATTTGGAAAGGATCTCGCGGGTCTCCCTCAGGGCTTCGGGCAGGCGCGGGCGCGGCACCACGCCGTCCTCCACCAGTACGTCGGGGGCCAGGCGGGCGAGCGCCGGGTAGGCGCCTTTGCGGGCCTGCCACAGCAGGTCGCGCTCGGCCTCGTCCGCGGCCACCCTGAAGGCCGAGCAGGCGTTGGCGGAACAGATATGCTCCGTCAGCTCCAGCTCGCGCTTTACCTGCACGGCGTCGTCGCCGTCGAGCTCTATGATCAGCACCGCTTCTGTGTTCTTTGGAAATCTGTCAGACTTGCCGCCCAGGGAGGAATCCAGCGAGACCTTGTCCATGGCCTCCAGGGCCCGGGGCACTATGCCGTCGCTGATGATGCGCGTGACGGCCAGCATGGCGTTGTCGAGGGAGTCGAAAGCCGCGGAGGCCGTCTTTATATGCGCCGGCCTGGGGAGGATCTTGAGCCAGGCGTGCGTCACTATGCCCAGCGTGCCTTCGGAGCCCACCATCAGGCTCATCAGGTCCGGCCCCGGGTCTCTGTAGGACCAGGTCTTGACCTCGCCTTCGGGGGTCACTATCTCCAACTTGTCCACGTTGTCGGAGGTAACGCCGTATTTCAGGCAGAGCGGCCCGCCGGCGTTCTCGCCGATGTTGCCGCCTATGGTGGAGACTTTCTGGCTGGCCGGATCCGGGGCGTAGAAATAACCGAACGGTTCCAGCGCCCGCTGCAGCTCCATGTTCACCACGCCGGGCTCCACCAGCGCCAGCCGCGCCGCGGTGTCTATCTGGCGGATCTTCTTGAGCCGGCACATGTTCAGGATCACGCCGCCCTTGAGCGGGATGGTGCCGCCGGACAGGTTGGTGCCTGCCAGGCGGGGCAGGAACGGGATGCCGGCCTTGTAGAGGATCCTGACCACGGGCGCCACCTGGGCGACGTCCGTAAAGGCGATGACGGCCTCCGGGCGGGCGCGGGCCATGCCGGCGTCGTAGGAGTACATCAGGATCTCGGCCTCGTCGGTGCGGACGTTCTCTCCGCCGACCAGGGCTTCGAGCTCGGCACGCACCGCGCTGATCTTGTCTCGTTTGAACATAGGTGTAAAAAAGCGGCGCGGAGGGGGACGGCCCCCTCCGCCGGGCACGCTTTACTTCGCCGGTTTCAGCTTGGCGGTGAAATGCGGCAGTATGGCCGGGGCTTCCACTACTTCCAGGCCCTTTATGGATTTCTTGTTCTTCGCCAGCCAGCCGAAGACCTCTATCACGTAATCTATGTGGCTCTGCGTGTAGACGCGGCGCGGCATGGCCAGGCGCACCAGCTCCATGGGGGCGGCCTGGTAGACGCCGTGCTTGTCGCGACGCCCGAACATCAGCGTGCCTATTTCCACGCCGCGTATGCCGCCTTCCAGGTACAGGGCGCAGGCCAGGGCCTGGGCGGGGAAATTGGCCGGCTTGATGTGCGGCAGGAACTTCTTGGCGTTCACGTAGACGCCGTGGCCGCCGGGGGGGTTGATGATCGGCACGCCGTGCTTGAGCAGGCCTTCGCCCAGGTAGGCGGCCGAGCGGATGCGGTACTGCAGGTAATTCTCGTCGAGCACCTCGCGCAGGCCTATGGCTATGGCCTCCAGGTCGCGGCCGGCCAGGCCGCCGTAGGTGCTGAACCCTTCGGTGAGGATGAGCATCTGGCGGGCCTTCGCGGACCAGTCGCGGTTGTTCATCGCCAGGAAGCCGCCCATGTTGACCAGCGCGTCCTTCTTGGAGCTCATCCAGGCGCCGTCGGCCAGCTCGAACATCTCCTCGGCGATCTCGCGCACCGGGCACTGCGCGTAGCCCTTCTCGCGCAGCTTTATGAAATAGGCGTTCTCGGCGAAGCGGGCGCAGTCGAGGAACATGGGGATGCCGTGCCTGCTGCAGAGCTCGCGCACGGCCTTGAGGTTCTCCATGGAGACCGGCTGGCCGCCGAGGGAGTTGTTGGTGACGGTCATCACGCACAGCGGGATATTCCTGGCGCCCTTGGCCTTTATGAACTTCTCCATCGCGGCCACGTCGGCGTTGCCCTTGAACGGCGCGGGCTTGTCGAAGTCCAGGGCCGCCTTCACGGGGAAATCCATGGCCTCGGAGCCGGCGAACTCCACGTTGGCGCGGGTGGTGTCGAAATGGGAGTTGGAGATGATGGTCCGGCCCTTGCCGCCGATCACCCCGAACAGGATCTTCTCGGCCGCGCGGCCCTGGTGCACCGGGATCACCTCGGCGAAGCCGGTCAGGCCCTTGATCTCGGTCTCGAAGTTGTAATAGCTGCGGGCCCCGGCGTAGGATTCGTCGCCGACCATGATGCCGCCCCACTGCGCCGCGCTCATGGCGCCGGTGCCGGAATCGGTCAGCAGGTCTATGAGGACCTTCTCGGCCCTGATGTTGAAAAGATTGTAATGCGCCTGCTCCAGCGCCTTAAGGCGCTCTTCGCGGGTGGTCAGGCCCAGCGGCTCCACGCTCTTTATCTTGAAGGGTTCGATTATCGTTTTCCATTTCCATTCCATTGAGGTTCTCCTTTATTTTACGAAGACGGTCATCAGGACGAAGTAAAGCAGCATCAGGGCCCCGCCGAAAGGCAGCGCGGCCTTGGCCCATTCGCGGGATTTTATCCCGAGCTTGGCCGAGCTGACTATATTGGGGATATTCCCGGGGATCAGCATGCCGCCGGAAACCAGCAGCCCCATCAGGATGAAAGTGATCTGCCTGTCGGTCATCGACGGGGCGATCTCCGCGGCGGCCAGCGTGGCGTTGTCGAGGATGGCCGAGACGGAGTTGACCCAGTAGAGCGCCCAGGTGGGCAGCAAGACGATGTAGCGCTCGGCCAGCGGGGTGAGGCCAGACCCGAGGAAGATCAGCGCCATCACGAAGATGTAGACCTTGAGCGCGCGCAGCAGGATGTCCTTATTGGAATCCTGGGCGTCCTCCTCCAGGCCTACTTTGTCGGAAGCCTGGCTCCCGGCGCCGCGGGCGGCGAGGGCCGCGCAGAGCAGTACCCCGGGGACGATCCAGACGCCGACCTGCTTTGCCAGATAGAAAAAATCGGCGAAATGAGGCGGGCCCTTCAGCTTGGCCACCACGATGGTGGACAGAGGCTCGCCCAGCGGCGTCAGGGCGGCGCCCAGGCCGATGGCGTAGCAGGCGTAGACGGTGAGCTTTATCTCGTAGTCCCGGTTGAGCTTGAGCAGCGTGACGATCTCCGCGAGCATGATGGCGGCCACTATGGCCGTGAAGACGCTTGAGCCCAGGCCGAGCACGGTGACGAGGATGAAGATGGTCCAGGAGATGCCCAGCCGCGCGGTCAGGGCTTCTATCCAGCCGCTCAGGCGCGGGCGGATGAGCTTGAACAGCCAGCCTACTATGGCGACGGCGGCGGTTATGGCCAGCGGCTCCTTAAGGGCTTCTTTTACGAGGTGCAGGCTCCAGAGGCCGGAGATGGTAACGGCCGCCAGCCCCATCACAAAAAGAAAAGCCTCAAGTTCTTCTTCCACGCGCTTTACGGAGAAGGGGAGTACGAGCGTCAGGCACATCACTACGGCCAGGCCTGCTATTATCAGGTAATCGGACATAAGTTTCCTGCCAGGTTAAGGGTCGGTTCAGTCATTTGCTACAATAATATTCTATTAATTTAGGGAGGCGTAAAAAAGCGATATGTTCAAGTTCAGGCGGCCGATAGGGCTTTTTCTCTGCGGCGGGGGCGCGCTGGGCTCCTGGCAGTCCGGGGTGCTGGCCGAACTGGTCAAGCAGGGCCTGCATTTCGACGCCGTGGCCGGGTTCAGCGTGGGCTCGCTCAACGGCGCCGCGTACTGCTACAACAAGACCGGCGAACTGCGCCAGATCTGGCGCAACATGAAGCCCTCCGCCATCCTGAAGCTGAAGCCCCGGTACTACAATATCCCGCTGGAGCTGTACCAGCAGGACGGCGGCAGCCTCGCGAATACTATAAATTTTTTCTTCCAGAACCAGGTGGCCAAACTGACGCTGTTCTCCAATAAGCCCGTCTACGAGTTCCTCAACGGCTGGCTGGCGCGCAGCGGCCCGCAGTTCCCGCGCAACATCAAGTTCTACGTCATCAGCCACGCCGTGGAGATGAAGCTGCCCTATATCGTGCGCTTCGACGGGTCCACGCAGAGCCATAACCTTTCCTTCAACGACGCGCTGATGGCCAGCTGCGCCATCCCCTCGGTCTTCCCGCCCGTGCCCGTAGAGGAGCACGGCCGCCGGTACCACCTGGTGGACGGCGGCGTGATCGGCATCGCCACCATAAACCTCAGCCTGTTCGAGGGCTGCCGCACCGTGATCATGATCGGCAACTCGCGCGACCAGGACATGAATTTCCCGGGGGTCGGGCCGTTCGGCTACTTCGAGCACAAGGTGCGCCGGATGCTGGCCCTGCATACGCAGAAGATCTACGAATCGCGCGTGTTCATGAAGTCGGAGCCGGACGTCTACCTGATAAAGCCGCCCATGGACCTCGGCCTGAACCTGCTGGAGTTCGACGGCGAAAAATGCGGCAAGGCCTACGACATCGGCGAGGCCGAGGCCAAGATCTTCCTGAACGGTCTGGAACAGGGCAACAGATAATATGTTCGAACTTACCGCGCTGAGCTTCTCCGTCCTGATCGCCTTCGGCTTTTTTATAGGCCTGCTGGGCTCCGCGCTGGGCGTGGGCGGCGGTATCTTCATGGTGCCTTTCCTGGTGCTGGCGCTCAAGGTGCCCATCCACCAGGCCGTGGCGGCCTCCCTGGCGGCCATCGTGGCCACCTCCAGCGCCGTAGCCGCGGTTAACGTGGAGCGCGGCCTGGCCAATATCAGGCTGGGGATCACCCTGGAGGTGACCACCGCGATAGGGTCCATAGCCGGGGCGCTGCTGGCCAACCGCCTGCCGGGCAGCGCCGTGCAGCTGCTGTTCGGGCTGACCCTGCTGCCGGTTTCCGTGCTGATGTTCCTGAAGGGGCGGCGCTCGCTTAAGGCGCAGCCAGCGACCGGAGCGGCGGGCAAGACCTCTGCCTTCGATTCTGCTTTCTTCGACCCGGCGGCCGGCGGGCATACCCCGTACGCGGTGAAGAACATGGCGCCGGCCTCGGCAGCCTCTTTCTTCGCGGGCTCGCTTTCCGGCCTGCTCGGTATCGGCGGCGGCGTGGTGCAGGTGCCGGTGATGACCCTGCTGTGCGGCGTGCCCATGAAGGCCGCGGCCGCCACCAGCAATTTCATTATAGGCGTGTCGGCGGCCGCCAGCGCCTACGTCTACTTCAGGAAAGGCCTGATGCCGCTGGAGCTGACGGCCGTGATAGTGGTGGGGGTGCTGATAGGGTCTTTTGTCGGGATCTACGCCCTTTACCGGCTGCGGTCCGAAAAACTGCAGATGGCCTTCTCCGCGCTGACGCTGCTGGTCGCGGTGAAGATGCTGCTGAAGGCTTTTTAATATGTTCCAGGAAAAAGATTTCGCCAGATTGATACAGCGCACCCTGCTCGCGGGCGTCTTCCTGAGCCTGTTCCTGATCTTCGCCGGGCTGGGGCTCTCCATCGCCGGGTCCCCGGCCGGGACCGGGCTGCTGCGCGCCGGGGTGCTGGCCCTGCTGCTGACCCCCGCGGCGCGCGTGGTGATGCTGATCTACGGCTACTGGCGGGGCGGTGAAAAATACTTCGCGCTGGCCTCTTTCGTCGTGCTAGCGCTGCTGCTGGTCTCACTACTTGTATGAAAAAACTTCTGCTCTCCTTCCTGCTGCTCCTGCCGGGCGCGCTCCGCGCCGGCGCTGCCGATCTTTCCGACGACGGCCTCGGGCCGGCCCTGGTGGACCTCAACGCCTCCACGCGGCCCTTTGTGCTCAGCCCCGGGGCCGACGAGCGCTATGACCGCGGCATCGCGCTGATGTACCGCCTGGAGTTCGACAAGGCCGAGGGCGAGTTCCGCGAGCTGGTGGCCCTGGCCCCGCAGGACCCGGCCGGCTATTTCGCCCTGGCGGCGCTGGCGTGGTGGCGCTATTCGCAGAATTTCGACATGCAGAGCGGCCTGGCCGCGGTGGAAAAAGATTTCATGGTGAACGCGGACAAGACCATAGAGCTCTCCAAAAAGATGGTCTCGGCGGGGCGGGACCTGGACCAGGCCTACTTCTTCATGGGCGGCGCCTACGGGCTGGAGGGCCGCTGGTACGCCGTGCAGCGCAGCTGGTGGCGGTCCTACACGCACGGCAGGAAAGGCCGCAAGTTCCTCAAGAAATGCGTGGAGCTGAATCCGGCCGTCTATGACGCCTTCCTGGGCCTCGGGATCTTCGACTATTACGCGGCCACGCTGCCGGGAACGATCGGCCTGGCGGCCAAGCTGTTCGTGGGCGGCGACAGGCAGCGCGGCATAGAGTACGTCAGGCTCGCCAAGGAGAAGGGGCGCTTCTTCAAGATGGAGGCCAGGCTCTTCCTGATAGAGATCTACTCCATGCATGAAAAAGATTTCAGGGCGGCGTACGCCGAAACGGAGGAGCTGAAAGCTGTGGACCCCTCCAACATGCTCTTCCGCGTCGGAGAGATCATGACGCATATCCAGGCCGAGGACTGGAAGGGCGTGCTGGCCGAGTGCGAGGCCTTTCTCGGCGCCTGGCAGATGAAGCAGCAGAAGGGGCTGGAACAGCAGTTGGCCATGATCTATCTTTCCGCCGGCGACGCGCTTATCGCCCTCAACCGCTACGAGGAAGCCGTGACCTGGCTGACCACCGGCATAGAGAAGACCGGGTTCCCCGAGAAGGGGTGGGTCACCTACTGCTACCTGCGCCGGGCGCAGGCGCTGGACCTGCTGGGCCGCCGCGCCGAGGCACTGGCGGACTATAGAACGGCGGCGGCGCGGGACAATTTCTGGGATTCAAAAAAATACGCGAAGGCGGGGCAGAAGAAGGCCCCCGATTACCGGGAGGTCTACCGCCAGATGACGGTGGATTGAGCTGTTTATCATATAATATCGCTCGGGAGGAGAACTTTATGTCTAAAACCGAATTTACGGCCGTGGTGCCGGTGGCGGGCACCGGGACGCGCCTGCGCCCGCACACCTACACCTATCCCAAGGTGCTGCTCACCGTCGGGGATAAGCCGATAATCGGCCACATCCTCGACGACCTGTCCGCCGCCGGCATAAAGAACGTCTGCCTGGTGGTCGGCTACCTGGGAGAAAAGATAAGGGAATACGTCGCCAAAAATTATAAGGGCCTAGCGGTGACCTACATAGAACAGTCGGAGCAGAAAGGCCTGGGCCACGCCATCTGGCTGACCCGGCGCGCGGTGGCCGGCCCGGTGGTGGTGATGCTGGGCGACACCATCCTGGACGCGGACCTGGACGTGTTCCTGAAGTCCAAAGACGACTGCATCGCCGTGAAGGAAGTGGCCGACCCGCGCCGCTTCGGCGTGGTGGAAACCAAAGGCGGCTACATCTCGGCCATGGTGGAGAAGCCGGAGCACCCGAAGACCAACCTGGCCATCGTGGGCATCTACTCGTTCCATAACTCCTCGGCCCTCTACAACAGCCTCGGGCGCCTGGTGGATTCCGGCCGGACCACCAAGGGCGAGATCCAGTTCACCGACGCCATGGCCGCGATGGTAAAAGAAGGGCACAAGATAAAGCCCGTGCCGATAGACGGCTGGTACGACTGCGGCAAGCCGGAGACCCTGCTGGAGACGAACCGGCATATCCTCGACAAGAAGAAGTTCTCGCCGAAAGCGAAGAATTCACTCATCATCCCGCCGGTCTACATTTCGCCCACGGCGAAAGTGACCAATTCTATAGTCGGGCCTTACGCCTCCATCGGAGACGGGGCCAGGATAGACTCCTCCATCATCTCGGACTCCATCGTCAACGAGAACGCCTCCATAGTGAACATGAACCTGAGCGGTTCCCTGGTGGGCCCCAGCGCCGCCGTGGCCGGCCGCAAGGACCAGCTCAACGTCGGGGAGAACTCCGAGATCCGGTTCGACAGGACGGACTGCGAGGCCTGAG
Source organism: Elusimicrobia bacterium GWB2_63_22 (assembly GCA_001799735.1). Taxonomy (GTDB): domain Bacteria; phylum Elusimicrobiota; class Elusimicrobia; order Elusimicrobiales; family UBA9959; genus UBA9959. The sequence goes on from MGUA01000039.1 coordinate 113,430, forward strand.
CGCCCGCGTAAAATAAAAAGGCCCGGGAGACCGGGCCTTTTTATTTGCGGGGAGCGGCTATTTAAACCGCGCCCAGTCCAGCGCCTTCAGGCGCTTCAGGGCCTCGTCCAGCCTGGCGTCGGGCTCGGTCAGGGAGAACCGCACGTAGCCCTCGCCGTACCGGCCGAAGCCCGAGCCCGGCGCCGTGAGGATGCTGGCTTTTCCCAGCATGAAGTAGACGGCCTCCAGCGAAGCGCAGTTCACCGGCGGCCTGGCCCAGACGAAACAGCTGCCGCCCGGGCAGGTGAAGCGCCAGCCGCAGCTCCTCAGGACGGCGCAGAACTTGTCGGCCCGGCGCTTGAAGTGCTCGCGCACCGGCGGCACGATCTCCTCGTGGTGCTTCAGCCCGAACGCCACCGCGTTCTGTATGGCGTTGAAGGGGCCGGAGTCTATGTTCTCCTTGAGCTGGTTCAGCGCGCAGACCAATTTTGAGTTGCCCACCACCCAGCCGATGCGCCAGCCGGCCATGCAGTAGGTTTTGGAGGCGGAGTAGAACTCCACCGCCACGTCTCGCGCGCCCGGCGCCTGCAGTATGCTGGGGGCGGGCTTGCCGAAATACATGTCGCAGTAGGCCGCGTCCTGGGCGATGATCACCCCGTGCCGGCGGGCCCATTTCACCAGGTCCTTGTAGAAGGCCAGGGTCGCGCCGGCGCCGGTGGGGTTGTTGGGGTAGTTGAGGAAGAATAACTTTGTTTTGGCGAGCACCCTGGCCGGGATCTTCCCGAGGTCGGGCAGGAAGCCGTTCTTCTCTTCCAGCGGCACGTTGTGGATGCGCCCGCCGGAGAGGATGACGCCGGTCCGGTAGGTGGGGTAGGTGGGGTCCGGGACCAGGCAATAGTCGCCGGGGTTCATCACCACGAAAGGCAGGTGGGCGATGCCCTCCTTGGAGCCGATCAGAATGGAGATCTCGTCGTTGGGGTGGAACTTCAGCCCGTGCCGCCGCCCGTGCCAGGCGGCGATCTCCCTGCGCAGGTTCTCGTTGCCCTTGGTGTTGGGGTAGCGGTGGTTGGGAGCTTTCTTTATCTCCTGCAGGGCGCAGTTTACTATGCGCCTGTCGGTGGGGAGGTCCGGGTCGCCCACGGCCAGGCTGATGATGTCGCGGCCCTTGGCCCGCTCGGCCTTTTCCTTGCGGTACAGTTCCTCAAAAAGGAACGGCGGGAACGATTTCAGCTTGTCGCTCAGTTCTATTTTCATGGGTTCTCCGGTGCTACTGGCCGATGAGGCTCAGGGAAGGCAGGTACGTTACCAGGGCCAGCATGACCAGCAGGATCAGCAGGAAAGGGCCGGTGGCGCGGTAAAGGGTGGGCAGCTTCTTGTGAAAGCGCGAACTGGCCAGGAACAGGTTGAGGCCCAGCGGCGGCAGCATGTAGCCGATCTCCAGGTTCAGCAGGAAGATGACGCCCAGGTGCACCGGGTCTATGCCGTACTGCATGGCCACCGGCACTATGATCGGCACGACGATAATTATCGCCGAGAAGATCTCGATCATGTTGATGACGAGCAGGAAGGCGTTGAGCAGGATCAGGAAAACCACCTTGCTGGAGACGTAGGTGTGCAGCCAGGCGAAGATCTGGTCCGGGATCTGCGCGTCTATCAGGTAATTAGTGAAGCCGAGCGCGGTGCCCAGCACCATGAAGATGGCGCCGACGAGCAGCATGCTTTTTACCGCCACGCGGGGGATGTCCTTGAGGAGGTCCAGGTCCTTGTAGATGAAGACCTCCGTTATGATCACGTAGAAAGCCATTACGGAGGCGGCCTCGCTGGCGGTGAACAGGCCCTTGTAGATGCCGCCTATTATAAGGAAGGGCAGGGGCAGCTCCCAGGCGATCTCTTTAAGGGAACTTTTAAGCGCGCTCCGGGAGAAGGGGATGCTCTTTACCCCGGCTTTACGCGCGGTGAAGAAGGCGTAGACGGAAAGTGCCGCCAGCAGCAGCAGGCCCGGCAGCAGGCCGGCCTTGAAGAGGCGGTCTATATCTATCTTGGCCACGATGCCGTATAGGATGATGGGCAGGCTGGGCGGGAACAGCAGGCCCAGGCTGCCGGTGGTGGTGAGCAGGCCCAGGGTGAACTTTTCCGGGTAGCCCTGCTTGGAGAGCATCGGGTAGAGCAGGCCGCCCAAGGCTATGATGGTGACCCCGGAAGCGCCGGTGAAGGCCGTGAACAGCGCCGTGGTGAACAGCGCAACTATGGCCAGGCCGCCGGGCATGGTGCCGAACAGGGCCTCGGCCAGGTTGAGCATGCGGTGCGGGGCCTTGCTCTCGGCCAGGATATAGCCGGAGAAGGTGAAAAGGGGGATGGCGATCAGCGCCGGCAGCGAGGCCAGGCGCAGCATCTCCACTATTACGGCGGAGGAGTCTATGCCGGCCGCGACGAAAAGGAAGATGGCCCCGCCGCCGATAAGCGTGAAGACCGGCGAGCCCAGGAAGGCCAGCAGCAGGATCAGGGGGGCTATCAGGAAGCCCATCAGAACGGCCCCTCTTCGTGGTCCTTGGGCCGGAAGATGCCGATAAGGGTATGCAGGCCGATCAGGGCGAAGGAGGCGGGAATGATCATCTCGGCCCAGCCGCCCTTCACGCTCAGGTGGCCGATGTAGAAAGCCACCGAGCCGGCCGCGAACTCGTCGCGGATGAATTTGTAGGAGGCGTAGAACAGCAGCGCCGAGGCCAGGGCGGTGAACAGGGCCGCGAACACGTCCAGCGGGCGGTGCATGTATTTCGGGGCGAATTTAACGAAGGCCTCGAGCGCGAAATGGTGGGAGTAGCGCGCCGCCAGGGCCGCGCCTATAAGGCCGGACCAGAGCACCATGTGGCGCAGCAGCGGGTCCAGCCAGACTATGCCCGAATGAAAAAGAAGGCGCAGCAGCACCTGCATGAAGGAGAGGATCACCATGGAGAAGATGAGCCCCACCACCGCGGCTTTCTCGGTTTTGACCAGGTACTCCTCGGCCTTGAACAGAACTCTCATGTTTTTATTATCCTAAATGCCCCGCCTGCACCGCAAGGCCATGCCAGTGCCGCAACAGGGGCCCCGGACCCTTGACAACAGCAGGGACTCCTATTAAACTTTAACTACTTGGATATATATCGTCTTTGGAACAAGGCCGTCATCTAATTATGAAGAGAACCCTGATCTTGCTGCTGCTTCTAGTCGTATCCGCGCCTTCCGGGGCCCGTGCGGACCAGTTGTCCGCGGCGGACACCCAGGTGGTCCAGGACTGCATCGACAACGTCAACCCCGACAAAGGCACCCTCTCCCCGAAAAAAGCCGACGAGTGCGTAGACAAGTTCAACGAGGACAGCGGGGCGCTCCTGGACAGGGCCTCCGCCGACTTTCCGCAGATGGCCGTGGAGGCCGCGGCGCGCAACAACGCCCTCAGCGACCTGCGGGACATAATAGCCAAATACGACGGACGGCCCATGGCCCTCGCTCTTACCCGCGTGCTGCAGGAGCGGAAGGTCCTGCCGCAGATGCGCCTGGGACCGAAACCGGAGTCCCTCAACGACTGGGTGGCCAGACACCTGTCCTCCAGGGTCACGCCATTCAAGTCCGGCATCCGCAGCTGGGACACCCTCGGGAATATCCGGATCCAGGCAATGAAGACCCAGACCGAGGCCTCCTGGGCCGAACTGGTGCCGGCGGACAGGGAGAACTCCAATACAGACCGTTACAAGGTCCTCTATTTTCTGGCGCGGGAGAAGACCGAGGAACTCCTGAAAACCGCCCAGGTCGCGGCCAAGAAGAAAGGCTCTGCCGCCGCCTATGCGCCCCTGGTCCAGGTCCTTAAGGAGGACCTCGCCGTCTTCAACGACAAACCCCGCATCGCAAAGCTGGACAAGTTCATGGAGGACTTAGGGGCGGGCGAGGCCGCCGCCGACAAGCCGGCAGCCCCCACCGCGGCCGACAAGAAAACCGGGGAAGTACTGGACGCCGCCAACAGGCTAAAGGGTGCCGCCGGCAAGGAAGACGCGTTCCTTGCGCGCACTTTCGACAAGGCCAAGGAGGGTGCCGGGGACGCCGACGGCGGCGTGGGCATAGGCGGCGGTTCCAAGTTCACGCCCGTGCCGATCACGGAAGCGCAGGCCGCGCAGCTCGGCCCGAAGATGGGCGAAGTAAAGAACGGCAAGATGACCGGCGCGCTGGCGGAAGAGATGCGCGGCACCAAGGCCGGCGACGAGATCATCGCCTTCTTCGAGGACCCCAAGATTGCTAAGACGGGGGCCAATAGCCTGAACCTCAAGTTCGTGAAGGGCTCCGAGGCCGACGGCACCGACACCGCGCTCGGCTGGTACAGCAGCGACGACAAGGTCACGAGGATCAACACCGACGTGGTGGACAAGTTCTGCGCCTCCCGCAAGATCACTCCGGAGCAGCTGCTCAAGGACGACGCGGCCATGCGCGACCTGGCCACGTATGTAGCCCCGACCTTCGTGCACGAAAGCGCGCACCACCGGCAGGACGCGTGGAACACCTCCAAAGGTTTCAACTTCCTGCGCTGGACCGACCCCGCGACCGGCAAGGTGGACAAGTTCTCTCCCTACCAGATGGAGATGGAGGCTGAGGCTTTCGGCATGAACGGCGCCTTCACCGCGGAGAAGGCGCAGAAGCAGGGCCTCACCTATCTTAAGAAGCTGGACCCGATAGACCGCGACGACGCCGAGCGTTACCTGGAGGACGGCGTGGACGGCCTGCGCAGGCAGTACCACGGCGACAGCTATACCCAGATCGACTCCATAAAGGGCGAGGCCGCCAGGCAGCTGAGCAACGCGTCCTACACCGCTTCCCGGGTTCAGACCCTCGCGGCCAAGGCCCAGCAGAAGGGCGTCGGCCTTACTCCGGAGGAACAGCAGGAACTGGGAGAAGGCCGCCAGGCCCTGAAGACCCGCTTTAAGTGGTATGTGGACACGCTCGCCAAGTCCAAGACCGATGAACGCAAACTGCTCGGCTGGCGCGACAGCATAGACCCGGAGGGCAAGGTGCTCTCCACCATCAAGATCTCGCTGCTGCCGGGTCAGGGGGACGAATGATGACGCGCAGGAACTTCCTTTTTTATGCTATGTTCTGTCTTATGACGGCTTCAGCGGCTTGCGCCGGCAACACGCCGGCACCAGGTGACAAAAAGGTGCACAGGGAAGGGAACTTCTTCGCGGCGGTACTGCCGGAGGGCTGGACCATCGTCCCGGCTTCCGGCCTGGGCCTCAGCCCCGAGGAGAAGAAGGTGTACGGGGTGTCGCTATCCGGGCCTTCCGACGGCTTGGCCTCCGCGCCGCTGATCTCGGCCCACTATTACGCCCCGGACAACCTGATGGACAAGAACCCCGAGAAGTATATCCGCGTGCACTCCCTGCCGGAGGGAGCCAAGCCCGCCGCCATGCCGGCCCCGCCGAAGGTTCCCGGAGCCAAGGTAGGGGGCCGCAAGGCCAGGCTCTTCGTTAACATCACCCACGAGCGCGGCGCGGACCGGACCATAGGCGGTGGCGCCGAGATCTGGGAAGGCTTCGCGGTGATACCGCTGAAGAAAGGCTATTACGCGCTGAGATATTCCGCGCCCGCCGCGAAATACACGCAATTCCTGCCGGTCTTCGAGGCGTTCGTAGCCTCGTTCAAGCCGCTGATGAAGTAGGCCGTACGGCCCAAAAAGGTTCACTGTGATGCTCAAATGGATCCCTCTGATGCTGCTCTCCTGCGCGTGGCCCTGCGCCGCAGCCCAGTCCCAGCTCTACACCGTCAATAACGCCTTCACCGTTACCCTGCCTGCCGGCTGGGCCCGCGAGGCCGAGCCTTACGGGCTTAGCGACAGAGAGAAGCGGGTGTACGGGGCTGATTTCCTGTCCCCGGGGGGCGCGGAGTTCCCGGCGCGCATCTCGGTGGATTACTACACACCGGGCAACCTTGAGAGCGGCACCTACGAGAAATACATCAGGCGGCACTCTAAACCTCCGCTGGGCGCCGCCCTGGACGGCAAGGTCTACGGACCGGTAAAGAGCGGCCGGGCCGGCAACTACTACGCCAAGGTGTTCGACCGGAAGACCTTCCAGTTCGTTCCGCCCAGGTCGCTTAAGGCGAAGAAGGTGTTCTTCTACGAGAAGTTCTACGTGGTGACCGTAAGGCAGGGTTTCTACGTGCTGCGCCTTACCGCTCCCTTGACTACGGCCAAAGCCGCGGTCAAGATGTTCGACGCGGTCGCCGCCTCTTTCATCCCGCTGGCCCGCTAGCCGCAGCGGACGGACCTGCTGATGGAAGCCGTGAAGAACGGCCTGACCAGGAAACAAGAATCCTTTAAGAGGTGCTACGGAACAGGGAGGCGGGAGTTTCCCTGATTCTTTTGTATTATAAGGGCAGGATTTAGTTACGGAGGAAACCTTAATGAAGATAAATAAAAAAGTTGAAGACGCTATCAACAAGCAGGTCAACGCCGAAATTTACTCGGCCTACCTCTACCTCGGCATGTCGTCGCGCTGCGCCGAGACCAACCTGAAAGGCATGGCCAACTGGTTCTACGTGCAGGCCCAGGAAGAGATGACCCACGCCATGAAGTTCTACCGCTTCGTGCTCGAGCGCGGCGGGCACCCCGTGCTGCCCGCCATAGAGGGCGTGCGCAGCGACTGGAAAAGCCCGCTGGAAATGTTCGAGGCCGCCTACGAGCACGAGCAGAAGGTGACCGTGCTGATCAGCAACATCATGGACATAGCCCTGGCCGAGCGCGACCACGCCACCGCCAGCATGCTCAACTGGTTCATAGACGAGCAGGTGGAGGAGGAGGCCAACGCCTCCGAGATCGTGGAGAAGCTCAAGCTTATCGGCGACTCCAGGGAAGGCCTGTTCATGCAGGACAAGGAACTTTCCACGCGCGTTTTTGTGGACAGCACCCAGCCCGCCGGCGGCGCGCAGGCTTAAACGGTATCCGGCGGGCCGTCTTAAAGGGCGGCCCGCCTTTTTTTACCCAGGGAGACATATGCCTACCGATATAGAGATAGCCCGCACCATAAAGCTCAAGCCCGTAAAGGATATAGCCGCCGGCCTCGGCGTGGCCGAGGACGACCTGCACCTTTTCGGCCGGTACAAGGCCAAGCTGCCGCACAAGCTGATAGACCTGGAGAAGGCCAGGAAGAGCCGGCTGGTACTGGTTTCGGCCATCTCCCCGACCCCGGCCGGAGAGGGGAAGACCACCGTCTCCATCGGCCTGACCCTCGGTCTCAACCGGATAGGAAAAAAGACCACCGTGGTGCTGCGCGAGCCCTCCCTGGGCCCGGTGTTCGGCATAAAGGGCGGGGCCACCGGCGGCGGGTATTCCCAGGTGCTGCCGATGGAGGACATCAACCTGCACTTCACCGGCGACTTCGCGGCCATAGAGAAGGCGCATAACCTGCTGTCGGCCATCATCGACAACAATATCCAGAACAAGAAGAACAACCTCGGCCTGGACCCGCGCACCGTCACCTGGAAGCGCGTGATGGACATGAACGACCGCTCGCTGCGCAAGATCATCGTGGGCCTGGGCGGCACCATGAGCGGCGTGCCGCGGGAGACCGGCTTCGACATCGTGGCGGCCTCGGAAGTGATGGCCATCTTCTGCCTGTCCAACGACCTGCAGCACCTCAAAGAGAAGCTGGGCAACATCTTCGTAGGCTACACCTACGACCGCAAGCCCGTCTACGCCCGCGACCTCAAGGCCAACGGCGCCATGGCCGCCCTGCTCAAAGACGCGCTGATGCCCAACCTGGTGCAGACCAGCGAGGGCACCCCGGCCATAATCCACGGCGGGCCCTTCGCCAATATCGCCCACGGCTGCAACTCCATCATCGCCACCCGCATGGGCCTCTCCCTGTCGGACTACGTGGTGACCGAGGCGGGCTTCGCCTTCGAACTCGGCGCCGAAAAATTCCTGGACATCAAGTGCCGCTACGCAGGTCTCTGCCCCAGCGCGGCCGTGCTGGTGGCCACCGTGCGCGCGCTCAAGTACCACGGCGGCGTGGGCCTTAAAGAACTGGGTAAGCCGGACCCGGCCGCGGTAGAGCGCGGCCTGGAGAACCTGGAGAAGCACGTGGAGAATATGAAGCAGTTCGAGCTCTCCCCGGTGATAGCGCTGAATAAATTCACTTCTGATACCGAGGAAGAGATAGCGGTAGTTAAGGCCAAATGCGCGAAACTAGGCGTGCCGATGGCCGTGGCCGACGTCTGGGGCCAGGGCGGCGCCGGCGCGGTGGAGCTGGCCGGGCTGGTGGCCAAAGCCGTAGAGGACAACAAGACCTGCGGCTTCAAGCCGGTCTACGAATGGGAGTGGCCCGTAGAGAAGAAGATAGAGGCCATAGCCGGCAAGATGTACGGGGCGCGGCACATAGACTACACGGCCAAGGCTAAAAAGGACCTGGAAAAGATAAACGCCCTGGGGCTCGATAAACTGCCGGTCTGCATAGCCAAGACGCAGAAGTCTCTGTCCGACAATCCCGACCTGATCGGCCGCCCGAAGGACTTTGTGGTGACGGTGCGCGAGATAGAGATCGCCTCCGGCGCCGGGTTCATTATCCCGATCACCGGCGACATCATGCGCATGCCGGGCCTGCCCGAGCACCCGGCCTCGGAGAACATAGACATAGACGCGCAGGGGAATATCACCGGCCTGTTCTAACAGCGCCGCGGGGAAGAACCGCAGTCTCAGGGGAAACAAGGCCGCCCGGCTTAACCGCGGGCGGCCTTCTTTTTGGCCCGGGTACGGGCCGCGGGGATAAAAATGGTATGGCGCTCGTTAAGTCTGTTGAGCAGCGGGGTTATGCGCCCGGCGCTGCCCTTTATGGCCCGGCTTTGTTCCGACACGGAACCGTACTGCGCCAGGTACACCGGGGCCGACGGCGGGTAGGCCGCGCGCAGGCCGGCCGCGAAGTCCGCCCTGGCGCCCTCGTTGCCCGGCAGGTTCAGCACGTAGGGCACAAAGAACAGCGTGTCCATCCCGGGCGTGAACACCGGCCCGTAGAGCAGCGCGGCCGTGTCCGCGACCCGCAGGCCGGCGGGGGAAAATTTGTTGAGGTTAAACATGTTCACCAGCCCGTCGAAAGAGGACACGGCGGCGAAAACCTTTGTCCCGGCTCCCGCGGCGGCCGCGGCCTTGGCCAGTTCCGGAACCGTGCGGTTGAGGAACAGCGGGTTGCCGTAAGTAAGGAAACCCACGGTGTCGTGCTTCTTAAGGCCGCCCACGGCCGCCCGGGCGGACTCCCGCAGGTTCAGCCCCGGGGTGAGTTTCAGCCGCGGGGCGAAAGCGGCGAACTGGCGCGCCGCGGCCTTGTCCAGGCAGTGGGAGTAGACTTCGCCGCACTCGCGCATGGCCGCCAGGGTCTCCAGCGTCACCTGGCCCGGGTGCAGCCCGTAGGAAAAGATATAGAGTTTTTTCATGGCAGCCGGCGGGGCCTCAGACTATGTCTTCCTCTTCGGAGGGCGGGAACCAGCGCTGGGCGGCGAAGGTAGGCAGCACCGCGCTGGCTATCAGCACGCCGGTCAGCACCGAGTACTGCGTCGCGTCCAGATAGCCGGCCCTCACTCCGGACAGCACCGCTATCAGGCCGAAGGTGAGGCCTGTGGACATGAGCAGCGTTGAGTAGACGCCCGCCTTGGGGAACCAGCGCTGCAGCAGGAAATGCGTCCCGGCGAACTTGGTCAGCTGCTTCACCGCGAACAGCCCGGTGAACAGGAACGGCGCGGCCAGCAGGGCCTCGGCGGAGACCTTCATGCCGGCCACGATGAAGAAGAACGGGGTGATAAAAGCGTAGGCCACGGTGCGCAGCCGGCTCTTTATCCCGGCCGTGGCGCGCTGCGCCTTGAAGTGCCGGCCCATGAGCAGGCCGAAGATGAAGGCCGGCAGTATGGCCTGGCTGGACCCCAGTTCGGCCAGGTAGACGAAGCCTAGCAGGATGAAGAAAATATATTTTATCTCCGGCTCCACCACTTTGCCGGAGAGCGCGGGGTGGCGGATGAGCCACATGGAGAAGCGCCCCGAGAAAGCCAGGAACAGGCCCGCTATTCCCAGGAACAGCAGGGTGTGGAGGTTCGGCTTGAGAAAGAGCAGGCTGAGGGCCAGCGCCGTCAGGGTGTTGGTCAGGAAGGTGCAGGCCATCAGCAGTTTGCCGGTGCCGCTTTTAGACCGCCCGGTCTCCACCAGCACGGAGTAGACTACGGCCAGGGAGGTCTCGGACAGGGCTATGCCGGTTATCAGCGAGGCGGGGGCGCTCCAGCCGGCGGCGTAGCGGGCGAACAGGTAGCCCCCGGCCAGCGGCGCGGCGAAGGACATAAAGCTGACGGCGGCGGCGCGCCTGAAATTATCCCTGAGCAGCTTTGTGTCCACCTCCGCTCCGGCCAGGAAGGTCAGCACTATGCCGCCGAAGCCGGCGAGCTGCAGCATCCAGTCCTGCGCCTTGACTCCGAGGACCCCGGCGGCCAGGCCCAGCAGTATCTCGAAGATGGCCACGGAGACGCCCAGCCGCAGGCTGAGCAGGCTGGCCGCGAAGATAATGAGGCCGGCTATCAGGGGTATTTTGTCGGGTTCCACCGCGGTCAGCTCTTCTTGCCGGTGCGGAAGGCCTTGAGCGAGGCTTCTACTTTTTCAAGCAGTTCCCTGGAATAGAGCTTGCCCACCAGCGACAGGCGGGCGGTCTGGCCGGCCGCCTCCAGCTGGGTTACCACGGAGGGGCTGGCCGGCTCGGTGAAGACCAGGCCTTTCTTCTTAAGTATGCCTATCGACTGTTCGTTCTCTTTGCGGCTAGTCAGCGTCAGCGCGCGGAAATGTTTGTCGCCCAGCGCCAGCATGGCCTTCTGGTCTTCCGGCTTGAGCGTGTTGAACACCTTTTTCGAGATCACCACCGCGCCGGAGGCGTTGGTCAGCGGCAGCGCGAAGACATACTTCATGCGGGCGAACCACTGCAGCGCTATGACGGAGAGGGGCGAGCCGTAGACGCCGTTGATCATGCCGGTCTGCAGCGAGGTCATCACGTCGGTGATGGACAGCGGGATCGGCTTAATGTTGAGCGCCTCGAAGGTGGCTTCGGCTATGGGGTCGCCTTCCCAGAGCCACATCTTCACGTTCCTGAGGTCTTCGGGCTTGGTGACGGGGATATTGGAGAAGATGTTGACGTTGCCCACCTCGGCCCAGCCCAGCAGCACGTAGCCGTGGCTTTCGAAGATCCTGCGGAAATCGGCGTCCATCGTCTTGTAGACGTGGTCTATCTCCCCGGCGCTCTTGAAGAGGAAGGGGGTATCCAGCAGGCGGGCTTCCGGCGCCATCTCGCCTATGCCCACGCCGGTAAAGCCGCCGGCGTGCAGCTGGCCCAGGCGGATCTTGCGCACCACGTCCTTGTCCTCCCCGGAGACGCCGCCGGCGTAGATCTTGAACTTCACGCGGCCTTCGGTCTTCAGCGAGACTTCGTCGGTGAATTTCTTCATCGCCTTCATCCAGGTGGAGCCGTCCGGCGCCAGCGTGGCGAACTTCACCACGGTCTGCGCGCGCAGCGGGAGCGGCAGGGCCAGCAGGGAGAGGAGCAGCAGTTTCAGGGTCTTAGAAAAGTTCATCTTTTTTCTCCAGTAGTTTCTTGGCTTTTATCCTGGCCACTTCGTTGGCGAGGCGGGTTTCGCCCTCTACGGGCTCCGCGGAAATTATCTCGTTGAGGAGGCGGTCGAAAAGCTCTCCGTCCTGGGCGGCCACGGCGGCCATCTTGGCGTAGAGGTAGCGGCTCAGGTGAAAGTTCGCTCCGGCGCCCTTCAGCGCCAGCTCAAAGTGCTCCGCCGCTTTTTCCGGGCTGCCGCCCAGCATGCGGGGCCTGATGGCGTGATAGGCTCCCAGGATGTCCTCCGCGGCGTTATAGTAGTAGCCGGGGTCCAGCTCCAGCAGCTTCAGGGCCGCGGGCTCCAGCGTCGGGATCTCGGCGATGGCCTCGGGGTTGTCCCGGTTGATGTTCATGTAGAGGGCTTTGCAGAAAGTGTGCCAGAACAGCGGGTGCGCGTCCTTCTTGCGGGCGGTTTCCACTGTGGCTCCGTCCAGGGCGCGCTCCGCGTAGGCCTGGCCTTTCAGGTAGAAGACGGAGGCGCGCTCCGGGGTTTCGTCCTCGAGGAACATGAAGGCGTAGCCGCAGAAGCCCTGCGAGGCGTTGACGAGCATGGCCTTGTTGCCGGGGTCGCTGGCCAGCAGGATCTCCATCAGCTGCAGGTTGGCGGGCAGCGCCTCCCGCACGTACTGCGGGTCGGACTGCGAAAAAACGGCCGGCAGGCCTTTGTCCACCACGCCGGCGGTGACCCTTGCGGCGGTCCGGTTGAGCGAACAGCCGGCCAGCGCGGCCAGCGGCAGGAGCAGGAGGAGCTTTTTCATTTTCTTTTCTCCCTGACCAGGGCGGAAAAACTCTCCGCCTCTTCAGAATGTTTTTTCAGGAAATCTTCCGCCGCCGTGGGGAAGCGGTAGGTCCAGTTGTGGTCGCCCAGCGTGCCCGGGGTATTTACCCGTTCCTTGGAGCCGAAGATGTCCTGGATGGGGAGGATGACTATGCGCGAATTGGCGTCCAGCAGCGCGCCCAGCGTTTTTTTCCGTGCCTTGGAGAAGACGGGCGGCCTGCCCTCCTCCCCGGAAACGAGCCGCCAGAAAAGCCGCTTCTCCACGCCGTCCACCGTGTCCCACCAGTCGGCCAGCGGCTCGTTGTCATGGGTGGAGGAGGTGGCCAGCGACACCGGGTGGTAGGTGGCCGGGTCGGTGTAGTTGCCGTCCTTGGCCTTCTCCCAGCGCATCACCTTGTAGCCGGGGATGCCCAGCTCCGCCAGCACTTCTCCGACGTAAGGGGGGATAAGCCCGAGGTCCTCGGCCACCGGCAGCATGGCGCTGGCCCCGGCCACGGCCTGCAGGAAGCGCCGGCCGCGCCCGCGCTGGCCGGCCTCGTCCTTGATGTCGAAATCGGGCTTGAGCGCCACGTCGCGCGGGATGACCCAGGTGCGGAAGAAGCCCACCATGTGGTCGATGCGGAACAGGTCGTAGAACTCGGCGGCCTTCTTCACCTTGGAGCGCCACCAGTCGAAATTATTGGCCTCTATCACGTCCCAGTTGTAGGCGGGCAGGCCCCAGCGCTGGCCGGTCTCGCTGAAGGCGTCGGGCGGGGCGCCGATCTCGCGGTTGATGTCGAACTCGGCCTGGCGGGCCCAGACGTCGGAGCTTTCCTGGTTGACCATGAACGGCAGGTCGCCCAGCAGCTTGATGTCCAGCTCGGCCGCCCTCGCGCGCGCCGCGGTCCACTGGCGGTGGATGGCCCACTGCAGGTATTTGAAGAAGAGTACCTGGTTCTCCTCCCGGGTATGGACTTCCTTCAGGGCCTCGGCGTTGCGTTCCCGCAAGGGGGTTTCCCAGTGGGTCCAGGAGGTCCAGCTATGGGTGTCCTTGAGGCGGCGGAACACGGCGTAGTCGTCGAGCCAGCCGGCGTTGGCGCGGCAGAAGGCGCGGAACTCGTTGGCCAGCGCGGAATCCTTGAGCACGTGGTGCTGGTGAAAATAGGTGTAGACTTTCCAGAGGGTGCTGAACTTGAGGTGCCGGACTTCGTTGTAGAGCACCGACTTGGAGCCGCGCAGCTGCCGCAGGCCGGCCTGGAAGCGGCGGGAGTTGATGTCCTCCACCAGGGCGGGGGACTCTTTAAGCTCGGGCAGTTCGTCGACGGCGATGTAGATGGGGTCGAGGGCGAAAGCGGAAAGGGCGGTGTAGGGGCAGGAGACGCCGGGGGGCATCTCGTTTATGGGCAGGACCTGCAGCAGGTCGAGGCCCATGGCCTTCATGGCGTCGAACCAGAGGGTCATCGAGCGGGTGTCGCCGATGCCCCAGTCCTTCTTGTGCCTCATGGAGAAAAGCGGGAAGAGGGTGCCTGTGTGTTTCTTTTCCAGTAATGGGTGCATAAGATGTCGTCGCGCGCCCTTTGTTACCTCGCGGCTACCGCCTCTATCTCCACCAGCGCGGCCTTGGGGAGGGCTTTTACCTCTATCGTGGCCCTGGCCGGCGGGTTGGCGCTGAAAAATTTGCCGTAAACTTCGTTCATCTGGGCGAACTGGCCGAGGTCGGCCATGAAGACGGTGGTTTTGAGCACATTGGCGAGGGTCAGGCCCTCGGAAGCGAGTATGCCTTCAAGGTTTTTTATGACGGCCTCGGTCTGGGCCTTTATCTCGGCTGCGGCCATGGCGCCGGTGGCGGGGTCGATGGGCAGCTGGCCGGAGATGAAGAGCAGTCCGCCGGCCTCTACGGCCTGGGAGTAGGGGCCTATGGCGGCGGGGGCGTTTTTAGTGGAGATGATCTTTTTCATTTGGTTCCTTTGGCGGTGCGTATGAAATTTTCTATGGAGCGGTCGTAGGTGCGCTCCGCTTCGGCCGTGAAAAAACAGCCCGGGAGCTCGCCGTTGCTCCTGTGGTAGGCGACGCAGTCGCAGCAGGCGCCTTTCCTGGAGCAGGGCTCGTAAGTGCAGGCGCAGGCCGCCTTGTTCCGGTCTTTTTTGCAGTCCATGTTCGGGTGTCTCCCTATTATATTAAAAAAGCGCCGAGGCGGGGGGGGGCTGGCGAAACGCGAAAAAAGCGTCTATACTATAACTGTTATGAAACGCGATCCGTCAAAACCCGCGCTGCTGGTCGGGCTGGCCATGCTGATGCTCCTCACCGGGGGGTTCTTTACCGTATTGCATGTCGGCATGAGCGCCCGCCAGAACAAGGGGATGTCGCACGGTTTCAGTTTCCGCGGCGCGGCCCTGGCGGTTTCTACCTACGTGGAGGACCTTGAACGCGGCAGCAAGATCGTAAAATCCCGGTCCGCGGCCCTCTTCGACGAATATTTCGGCAGCGGCTCCATCGCTTACCCGCCGGAGGGGGCTTACGCTTCTTCGCGCGGCGCGTACGGGCCGGGGGGCGAGGTCGAAGGGCAGTACTCGCCGGAGGAGAGCGCTTTCGACAAATATTACCAGGACAATTACGGCAGCGGTTCTTCCGATTATTCCCCGTCCTCCTCTTACGGCGGCGCGGGCGTCGGCTCTTTTGCGGGCGGCGGCAGCGGCGGCAGTTCCCAGGAGACGTCCCCGGCGGCGGCCGGTACCGGGAGAAAAAAGGCGGGGGCGGACGGCGTTGAAGCCGCGGCCGCGGCTCCTTCCGCAGCGGCGGGCGGGCGCGCGGCCCAGGCGCTGGCGGCGGCCGGCGGCGGCCTTGCCGCGGCCCCTAAGCTTTACGCTTCGCTGCCGTCTAAAGGCGCGGACAGGGCGTACTCCGGGCTCCCCGCTTCGGGGAGCGCCCCTGGTGAATTTGCCGGGACCTCCAAGACCTCGGCTCTCCGCGATAAAGGCGCCGGGCTGGACGCGTTCAAGGGCGGCGCCGCGGCTAAGAACCTGGACGGCGCCGACGAAGGTTCGCGCTCCGGGGCGCAGGGCAGCTATAACTCCAAAATGGGCGGCGGCGCGGCGGCCGTGGCTGCCGGCGGCGGGGGCGGCGGTGCGGCCCCGGCGGCGTCCGCGGCGGAAAACGTTTCCGGCGGCGGTGCGGCGGCGGGCGCTCCCGCCGTAACGGCGCCTGCCCCGGGCGATGCCTCCTCCGGGGACATCGGGGCCCTTAGCTACGCGCCCGACTACGGAGCCAATGACGACGGCAAGCCGTTCCTGGAAAACGTGGTGGTGGAGAGGCGCAACGGCAAAGAAGCGAACTACGTGACCGAGGATGAGGCCCGCGCCAAGCTGGACGAGGGACAACTGAAGCCGGGCGCGGCGGCCGAGGAGGAAGCGCCGAGGGAAAAGAGTGCCGGCGGCGACCGCTCCAGCCGGGAGGCCAGGCCCCCGGACCCGGAGAATTTCGCGGAACTTACCCTGGACCGCAAGCTGGAGCTGAAGAAACGCATCCACGTTTTCCTGAAACGCGTGGAGAGACGTTACGGCGAGATGGACGACATCTTTTTTACCCCCTGCGGCTCCGGGGACGAGCTTTGCTCCGAACACGGCCTTACCGAAGGCTACCTGACCCTTGAGACCCATGAAAACGCCGAACTGCACCTCGGGCTCAAGTACATAAACGAGCGCTGGCGCCGCTATACCGTAGGCTTTAACCTGCCCGGCATGAACTACGACAAGCGCACGCGCCGCGGACGCGCTCCCGGCTCCCGCTGACTTCCTGCATAGGTCCCTCCTGTATCTCCTTGCCCTGCACGGGGCTAATTATCAATAATTGTGTGATGCGCGACACCATACATTTTTCAGGCATAGGCGGAGTGGGCATGAGCGCCCTGGCCCAGGTGGCGGCCATGGAGGGGCGCCCCGTAAGCGGCTCGGACCGCGACTTCGACCGGGGCCGCAACCTCGGCGTTAAGTCCTCGCTCGAGGCGCTGGGCGTAAAGATCTACCCGCAGGACGGCTCCGGGATCAACGGCTCCGCCGCGGAGCTGGCCCTGTCCACCGCCATAGAGGACACGAACCCGGAAGTGCTGAAGGCCAGGGAACTCGGCCTGAAGATCAGCCACCGCTCCGAGCTGCTGGCCGCGCGCGTCAACGAATCCGATACCATAGCCGTCGGCGGCACCAGCGGCAAGTCCACCGTGGCCGCCATGATCTTCACCGTCCTCGAAGCCGGCGGCCTGGGGCCTTCTATAATAACCGGCGGCGCGCTGGGGGCGCTCAAAGAGCGCGGCCTTGCCGGCAACGCCTACAAAGGCAAGGGCCGGGTGCTGGTGGTGGAAGCGGACGAATCCGACGGCACCATAGTCCGCTACCGCCCCAAGACCGGGGTGGTGCTCAATATCAGCAAGGACCATAAGGACCTGGACGTCCTCAATAAAATTTTCGCGGAGTTCGCCGGCAATTGCGGGCGCGTCCTTGTAAACGCCGACGACGCCCCCGCCCTGGCCGTGCTGCCCGGCGCGCTGAAGTTCGGCTTTGACGCCGGCGGGTGGCAGGTCACGGACGTAAAGCCCGGGCCCTTCTCCTCCTCCTTTAAGATAAACGGCGTAGCTTTCGAACTGCCGGCCCCCGGCCGCTATAATATCGAGAACGCCCTGGCCGCCTGCGCGGCGGCCGCGCTCTACGGCGTCAGCCTTGAGGCCTGCGCGGCGGGCCTCAGGAATTTCCGCGGCGTGGAGCGCCGCTTCGTGCTGGTGGGCGAAAAGAACGGCGTCACGGTGATAGACGATTACGCGCATAACCCGGCCAAGATCTCGGCGCTGCTGTCCGCGCTGCACCAGGCCGCGGGCCGGCGCGTGCTGGCCGTCTACCAGCCGCACGGGTTCACCCCTACGCGGCACCTCAAGGCCGAGCTGATAGAAAGTTTCGCCTCGGGCCTCAATCCCGCCGACATGCTGCTCATGCCGGAGATCTATTACGCCGGCGGCACCGTCACCAAGAATATTTCGTCGAAGGATATTTCCGACGCCGTGGCCGCCGCCGGCCGCAAGGCGGCCTATTACGAGAACCGGGGGGATATCCCGGCCGCGATCGCAAAGGCCGCGCGGCCGGGGGATATAGTGGTGGTGATAGGCGCGCGCGACGCCACGCTGGCGGCCTTCGCCGGCGACATTCTGAACGCCCTGCCCTGAAAATTTAAGGACGGAGATAACCATGAAACCTGAAAAAATAACCACCGACGTCTACTCGCTGCGCGTCAACCACTTCAACCGGCGCCTGTTCGACTCCCTGATCCCGCTGCCGGAAGGCACCAGTTACAACGCCTACCTGGTAAAGGGCACGGAGAAGACCGCGCTGTTCGACTCCGCGGACCCCGAAAAGGCCGCGGTACTGTTCGAGTACCTTAAGGACGAGAAAAAAATTGATTACGTGATCGCCCATCACGCCGAGCAGGACCATTCCGGCTCCATCCCGCTGGTGCTGGAGCGCTACCCTGAGGCAAAGGTCGTCACCAACCCCAAGTGCAAAGAGTTCCTGATGACGCACCTGCACCTGCCGGCCGACAAATTCATAGAGGTCAAGGACGGAGAGACGCTTTCCCTCGGCGGCAAGACGCTGGAGTTCGTCTACCTGCCCTGGGTGCACTGGCCCGAGACCATGGGTACCTATCTGCGCGAGGAGAAGGTGTTGTTCTCCTGCGACTTCTTCGGTTCCCACCTGGCTACCAGCTCTCTCTTCTCCGAGGAGCACATCGTCTACGAGCCCATGAAGCGCTACTTCGCCGAGATCATGATGCCTTTCCGCTCCAACATCAAGGCCCACCTGGAGAAACTCGCCAAATACGATATCGCCTATATCTGCCCCAGCCACGGCCCCGTGCACGCCAACCCCAAGTTCATCATGGACATCTACAGGGACTGGGCCGTCAGCGAGCCGCGCAACAAGGCCGTAGTGGCCTATATCTCCATGCACGGCAGCACTTATATGCTGGTCAACCGCCTGGTGAGCCGCCTGCAGGAGGCCGGTGTCTGCGTGGAGAAGCTTAACCTCGACCAGATGGACGAGGGCCGGGTGGCCATGTCCCTGGTGGACGCCGCCACCATAGTTATAGGCACGCCCACCGTGCTGACCGGGCCGCATCCCAAGGCCGTGTACGCCGCGCACCTGGCCAACCTGCTGCGGCCCAAAGCCAGGTTCGTTTCCGTCATCGGCTCTTTCGGCTGGGGCGGCCGGGCCGTGGAGACCATAGCCGGCCTTATTCCTAATATAAAGGCCGAGGTGCTCAAGCCGGTGATGATAAAAGGCATGCCCACGGAGGCGGACCTTGCGCAGATAGACGAGCTGGCGGCGCTTATTGCCGAAAAGCATAAGTCCCTGCCCGCCTGCGGCTGACCGCCGGCGCGCGCGTTTTTTTGCCGGGCCGTCTGGGCCTTGAAAATATCGATTTCGTCTGCTAGACTCTAAAGGAAGGGTCCTGCTTTTTCAGTTTCCCCGCTGCGGGGAAGGGTGAAAAACGGGCAATATCTTTTTTATATCAGGGGGCTGTTATGGCCGATAACTCTAACAACAGGAAAAAAACTCTTTTTGTCTCCGTGCTGCTGTTCCTCGCGGCCGGCGGCGGAGTGTTCCTGTTTCTGGTTATTCAGGGGTCCAACGACCTAACCAAGGGGAAAGGCAACACTTTCACCTACGGCTCGGCTGCGCGCGAAGGGGTAGCCTCTTTCTTCAAATATCTCGGGGGTTCCTCCGATGAGGAGAAGATGTCTGAACTTAAAACAGAGATGGCGGAGATAAGGGAGGACCTTGTCGCTACGGCCCAGGCGGCCAACCCGGACATTTCCGACTGGGTGGCTCCCCCGTCCAAACCGTCCGCTTCCGCTTCTCCTGCCGCAGTTCCCAGGATGGGCGGGGGCCGCCTTTCCGGGGCTGGTGGTATAGGGGCCGGCGGCAGCAAATCCTCCGGCGGTTCCTCGCGGTTCAGTGAGGGTTCGGGGCTGGGCAATACCAGGATCTCCAAAAATACGGCTTCCGCCACGGGGACCACGGAAAAGGGCACGCTGGCCGCCCTTACCAATGCCCGCGCCAAGCTTGGCGAAGGCCTGCGCAGCGGTTCCGCCATGACGGCCAAGGGTAAGTGGGACTCCAGTTTTGGCGTGGGCGGCGGCGGCGCCAAGGGGGATATGACCTACGGCAAAAGCGGTATGGTGAACCTGGACGGTATAAAGAAAGGGGAAATAGACAATCTTAAAGTAGCTAACGCCAAATCCCTTAAGGTAACGGAGCCTGGTGAGTTCCAGCGGGATGAGAAGGCCGAGAGCAAGGATGCCGGCATACAGGCCGCCAAGGCGGCGGCTGAGACGGCAGCCAAGGAGGCGGCAGAGGCTGCCGCCAAGAAGGCCGCCGCCCAGGCCGCCCTCCAGGCTGCCTCGCAGGGAGTGGGCGGCACGGCCGGCAATCCAGCCAACGCCGCCAGTGCGCCTAAGGACGACAGGGCGGGTAACAACGCCAACGCCCTGGCCCAGATCCCCGAAGTGGTGCAGGAGAACGCCACCACGGCCATCTTTCAGAATCAGCAGACGGACAGCGGGACCACGCTCCAGGATTCCGCTATAAATTTCACCAAGACGGCCGACGGTTTTGAAGCTACCTACACAGGCACTGCCACCCCTTCGGGCGGTGGTAAGCCGTTCACGTACACGCAGACGGCTATTATGAAGCCGGACGGCACCATAACCGGGTGGAGATAACAGGGGGGGGTTGACAAGTCAATATTTGTCTGCTATAATATGGTAATCAACTTTGGCCTGAACGTCCGCAAGACTGTGTCAGGAAAAGTCTAGACTTATTTTATGCGGTTGCGGGGAGCGGGGCTAAATAGGCGGGATTATGATGAAATTTCCGGCGAAAAAAGCTAAATCGACCCAGTACGTCATCGGCGGTACTGTAGGCGTGCTGATACTCGCTCTCTGGGTTTCCCTTCCGCTGATGAGCGGCTCCTCCATGGACGGGGGCGTTGCGGCCGGGAATCCTTTCAAATCCAAGGTGGCCGACCTTTCGGCCCTCAGCGACATTCCTTCCGAAGGCGGGGCCCCCGGTTCTCCTCTCAGCGGCGAAATGATAAACAACCCGGCCACCTCCGGAGAGGATATCGCCTCCTCCCTGTTCCAGTCCGGCCCTGATTCCGAGGTCACCGCCGAAGCGGAGGCCTCCGCGGATACCGCTTCCGGCGCCGTTCCCGCCCCCTCTTCCACTTCGGGCGGCGTTCCTTCGGCCGGCGGCCCCAGGGGGAAACTCAGCGCGGCCCCTTCCATAACCGGCGGCAATTCCAACTCCATGACGGCCGGCGGCCTGCATAACAAGTTCTTCGGCTCGGGTTCCAATAAGGCCGAGGTTGCTCCCGCGCTGCCGGGCGCCGACCTTAAAAAGATGGGCGCCAAGGATAACAAGGGCGCCCTGGTGGCCATGCTCAGCAACAGCGCCGACAAAAGCGCGCTGGCCGCCAAGAGCGGCAAGATGGACGCCGCGCAGAATGGGGCGGCTTCCGCTTTCGGCGCCTCGGCCAAGGCGGCCGGTTCGGACCTTGACAATGACTTCGAAGGCCAGGCCATGGATTCCGGCCTGCAGCTCGGGCAGACGGCGCAGGACTTAAAAAAGAGCGACCCCAGCCTCAGCAAGACCAAGGTCACCCCGCCCTCCAAGCCCAAGGACGCCACTGATGAGAGCGAAGAGATGAAACAGCAGATAAAAATGATGATAATCCAGATGGTCCTTAAGGCGATGTTCGCCGGGATGGGAGCCGCTGTCTGATTTTCGGCATTCGGGAGGATTTATGAACAACTATAACGAGAATAAAGAAAAGAAAGGCGGGTTCCTTTCGTCTCTTTCCGGCCTTTTCCGGGGCGGCTCTTCCGCGATGGGCGGCGCCTCCTCCTCAGGCCTCGGCTCTGCCGGTTCCGCCGGCGGCGGCTTGGCCGGTCTCTTCGCCACCAAGGCCGGCATAGTCGGCATGGTGCTGGGCGGCGCCACCATAGCGGCCGGCGTCGGCGTGGTCTACAACTTCATCGGGCCCTCCTCGAGCGGCGTCTACTCCCCCGAGCTGTTCCAGAACACCTACTACGAAGAGGAATCCAACAGGGCCGGGCTTGAGCGCTCCAAAGCGCGCGACGCCTCGGGCGCCGCCTCTTCCACCCTGGATATGTTCAGGGAGCAGGCCAGGAAGGACGGCCTGGGCGGCCTTGCCGGCGAGGCCGGCGACGCCGAGGCGGCCAACGCCGCGGCTGAGGATCCTTCGGCGGCTGACGGCTCGGACGGCGCGGCTTCGGCCGACGCTCCTTCCGCTGACGGGGCTCCCGGCGCGGGCGGCGCGCCCAAACTGCAGGCTGCTTCGGGCTTTGGCGGCAAGGCCGGCGGCGGCGGCAGCGGCACCTCGATCCCCAGGATGCAGGGCGGCGGCGGGCTGGCGGGCGGCATAGGCGCGCAGTTCCAGCCGGTCTACAGGGCCCCGGCGCAGGCCAACGCGGGCAAATCCTCCGGCATGCTGGCCTCCGGCAACGCCAGGATCACCCGCTCCCCCAAGTACGCGGTCCCGAACTTTAAGAAAAAGGGCGCTTTCGGCCAGGCCAAGTACGCCGGCAACATGAGCAAAAAGGCCGCCAGCTACAGCGGCGCGGCTTCAGCTTCGGCGGCTACCGATGCCATGATAGGCGAGACCACCGGCTCCGACGACGTGGCCGGCGGCGAGACTGGCGCGGGCCTCGGCGGGGCTGGTGTTTCCAACGGCCAGAGCCTGAAGGCCAGCGACCCTTCGCTGAGCAGCAATGAATCCACCGTGCCGGAGCCTTCCGAGCCCGAGGACGTGGACCCCTGGCAGAAATACGAAGATATGGCCATGTACGCGCTTATGGCCGGCGGCGTGCTGCTGATGCTGACCAAGTACCTGGCGGACGCGGCTCTGAAGCTGCTGCCTGCGGCTACTACTCCTATAGGAGTTGCGGCCTATCTGGCGGCCAGGATGAAGGCCATGATCGCCGGCTACGCGGCCATCGCGGCGGCCGCGGTTGCCATCTTCGCCGGCTTTATGATGTTCTCCAAGTACGAGCAGAAGATGATGGGTGGTATCTACATGGCGGCCGGCGCTATGATCATCTGGCAGGCTTATCAGGCTATGGCCGGCATGGCCGGCCCCGAGACCGACGCGAGCGGCAACAGCACAATGACTATGAGTAACGGCGACAAGTTTACACAGGTGGGTGGCAAAGGCGACTGGGTGAAGGTCACGGCCACTGCTGCCCCTGCTGCCCCTGTTGCCCCTGCTGCTGCGCCTGCTGTCCCTGCGGCTAAGCCGTAGTAGAGAGTGTTTTATCCTTAGTTGAGAGAGTGTTTGGAGGCGTTATGAACGACAATCTGCCGGATATTGGTTTTAAAGAAAAGAAAGAGAAAAAAGGCGGAGCCATAGGCTGGATCCGGGGCAAACTCGGCTTCGGTTCCCGCGGCGCCATGGGCGAGGCTGGCCTCAACCCCAACGTCATGAACGTCGGCAGGGCCATGGGCGGTGCCGGCAAGTTCGGCGCCTCCTCGTCCGGCATAGGCGGCCTTCTGGCCGGCGGCAAGCTGGGCACCGTGCTCACCATGGCCGTCCTGGCAGCGGCTGTAGGCACCACCCTGGTGATGAGGGGCGGGGATACCACTTCCGCTCCATCTTCGGCCTTTGATTCCGGCAAAACCGCCGCTTCCAACTATGTGCCGGCTATCTTAAGAAGCCAGGCCGCCAACCAGGGGTCTTCCCTTGATATGTTCAAGGAGACCAACAAAGGCGCCGGCCTGGCCATGGAGACGGATCCTTCCAAGGCCAATAAGCCGCCGGAGCCCAAGGCCGAGGAGGCCGCGGGCGAGGAAGCCCAGGGCGATCAGCCCGCCCCCGGGGGCGGTGAGAACATGGCCCAGGACATGATGGGCAAACTGCAGGGCGGCAACATGGCCTCCCTCACCAGTTCGCTCGGCGGCGGCAGCAACAAGTTCTCCAACATGGGCGGCTTCAGCAACAAGTTCGGCTCCGGCGCTACCGGCGCCAAGGCCGGCTTCAGCTCGGGCATAGGCGCCGGCTTCTCCGGTATGCCCAAGTTCGATGCTCGCAAGAACAAGATGATGGCGATGAAGGGTTCCGCGCGCCCCGTCTTCGGCGGCAGCAAGGCCGGCAAGAAGGGCACTTTCGGCTCCGGCGCTTTCGGCCAGGCCAAGGGCATGCGGGCCACCCAGAAGAGCTACTCCGGCACCAGCATAGACTCCGCGCGCTCCACCCAGGATAAAGCCTGGGAGGGCTCCACGCCCGACGGCAGCACTGACGGCGGCGCGGGCCTCAGCGACGGCGGCGCCGGCGTGGTAACCTCGCCTTCGCTCGATAATTCCACCAGCGGCGGCGGCGGCGGCGGCGCCGATGGCGTGGATGCCACCGTGCCCGACGCTTCCGGCGCTACGGACGTGAGCCCCTGGGCCAGCACGGTGCAGACCATCATGATGCTGGTCCTGGTCTCCGCCATACTGTCGGCGATAGCGTCGAAGCTGTGCCAGGCTAAGATCACCTACGTGTTCGGCGCCGTGATAGCCGCTATAGCAGCCATACTGGGCGTAATCGCTATCGTTATGGCCATAGGTCTCATGGGGTCGCAGGCTTTGATGGGCGGGCTTTACCTGTTGGGCGGCGGCCTGGCCGTTGCCGCGGCCGCCATGGCCCTGATGACCGACAGTTCGGGCGTACTGGCCCCCGGTACCGCCACCAGCATGATGTGGCTGGCCGCCGGCGCGGGCATCATCGGTATGCTTGGCAGCATGTTAGGCGGCAAGTAGGCTGTTTTTGGTGGGTAGGCGCCGTGCCGCCGGGTTTTATCCCCGGCGGCCTCGGGCTTAGTTGAGGCTGATTTTTCCGGAGTATAATAGGTGCGGTCCGGGTTCATTTACCCGCGGGCGCAGGAGCCGGGGAGGAGATATGGGCAGCAAGTTCGTAGAAAAACA
Organism: Elusimicrobia bacterium GWB2_63_22; assembly: GCA_001799735.1. Taxonomy (GTDB): domain Bacteria; phylum Elusimicrobiota; class Elusimicrobia; order Elusimicrobiales; family UBA9959; genus UBA9959. The sequence continues at coordinate 137,834 of MGUA01000039.1, forward strand.
TAAACGCAAATCAGTCTTAGCCGCCCTGCTTTTTATTTTCAGCGGCAGGGTCAAATACATCAGCATCATGCTGGTGGTGCTTATGCTTTCCGTGCCCTTCGTGATCTCGGGGGAGACGCTTAACGCCATTATAGAACTGCCCGGCGTGTCGGCCTTCCTCCGCTCCGTAGGCCTCGGCAGCGTGGTCTCGGCCGTTAACCCTAAATACTCCAACGACCTGCTCAGGGCGGCCCTGGACAAGGCGGCCCTGGACAGCGAGCAGAATTCTTTCTGGCAGCGGTTCCTCAAGAGCGTCAACGCCACCCTTCCGCCGGCCGGCGGGCCGTCCTCCATGGCCATGCTGCGCGGCGGCGCGGACCTTTTTGGCCCCGCGGAGCTTAAGGACGAGATCGCCAGGCAGAAGCGCGGCGCGGGCCAGGTAAAAGGCTCCCTTAACGACGAGGAGCGGGCCAAGGGCGAGAACGCCGACGAGGTAAATCTGGAAGGCCTGCTGGCCGGCGGCGGCGGGGGCTACGGCGACATGATGGGGGAGAACCTGGCGGCCAATTTTGCCGACGGCGGCGCAGGCGGCAGCAACGCGCCGTATATGAACCGCACCATGTTCTCCGGCCGCGGGGCCGTGGGCGGGCAGGCGGCCGGCCAGTACAGCAGCGTTATGAGCAAGTCCGCCAGCAAAGTGCCGGTGCCCAATTCGCCGCAGAAGGTCAACACCAAGCGCATGGGCCGCGTCTCGGGCTTTAGCTGGAAGAACGTGGGGTACAAGAGCAAGAACAACAAGATGGACATAAAACTGGGCAACAAGAAACCGATGTTCCAGCTGGCCCAGACCTTCGGCATGACCGGTGCCGCCTACAAATCCAAGGATTCGGCGCTGGAATACCAGGCCGCCTATACCGGTACCACCTACGACGGCAACGACGCCAACCTGGACGTGATAGAAACCGACGCCGCCGCCCCCGCCGTGCCTGACACCGCTTTTACCGGCGACCTGATAGACGGCGCGGTAGAGGCCCAGGAGCTGGCCAAGGCCTGTTCCGACGCCCAGGGCACCCACGGCGCCGCCATGTCCGAGGACGGCAAGAAGATGGACGATACCGCCAGGACCCTCGGCAAACCGCCCAAGTGCTGCAGCAGCGGCGTGGGCGCCTGGAACGGCAAGATCGCCAGCATCATGGGCTACTGCTATGATTTTAATGCGCACGAGGCCCAGTTGTCGGCCGCCTGCCAGAACAAGAGCAGCCCCATGGACTGCAACAGCTACAGCAAGATGAAGATAAAGCCCTGTTCCAAGCTGAAGTGCTGGCTCATGGTCATCATCATGATCGTGCTGGCCCTGCTGTTCGGCGCGGGCTTCTTGGTGGCCGCTATCATCGGCGTGGTTGCCGGCGGCTCCATGCTGGGCGGCGACATGTTCGGGCCCATAGGCGGCATGATAGAAGGTTTTATAAGTAAGATGGCGGGCGGGGAGTAGCGTGCCCGCCCAGAGGTATATCTTAAGCCCTGTAGCAAGCCCTGTTCGGAGGATGGTCCCGGTGCGTATAGGCTTCTATTGCGCGGTGCTCTTTAGATGACGGTGTTGCCGTTATACTGGACTTTCCTCCGGGCCGCCCGGTAGGGGCGGGGACGGGTTTGGCACGGGGTTTTTTGCGGTACGCACGTCGGGCGGTCTCCAATGGGCCTAAAGGCCCAGAAGGTTAGGGGCCCAATGACACTTGGCTGCGGCGCGGATATTAGGTAAATTATAATCGGAGAAGTCTGAAGGCGGATTTTGCGTTGCTCGCTGTTGCTGTAAGGCAATTTAAATCAAGTAAAGTGTTCGGAGGCGGTTTTATGAACTTCTATAACGACGAAGAAAATGAAAAAAAGGCAGGCGCCCCGGTGTTGCCGCGCGCGGCGTCACCGTTTAAGAAAACGTCCGCCTTCGGCAAGACGCCCCTGTTCTCCAGGGCTGCCGGCGGCATAATGGACCGCCTCAAGAACCTCTCGCGCAAGGACATGGCCCTCGTCGGCCTGGGCCTCAGCGTGCTGACCATGGTGCCCGTGGCCGAATACATGATGTCGCAGCCCTCCCCGGACAATGTCCTTGAAGGCGGCTGGGGCGGCAAAGAAAAGCTCGGCAACATGCCCTATGAACCGGGCATCAACGGCTTAAGCCAGGGCTCCTCCGACGGCTCCGGCGAAGTTATAACCCCGCTGAGCTCCAGGGACCCGATGTCCCTGATCCTGGGCTCGCAGCCCACCCAGCCGGCGGTAACCGCTCCCGTCTATACGCCTCCCGCCTCCTCTATGCGCGACGCCATGCGCGACGCCGGCCGCGAGGCCTTCAGCGCTGCCTCCAAGTCCGCGGGCGCGCCTACCGTCATCCCCAAGATGGCCGCAGGCCTGCGCGGCATGTCCTCCTTCTTCGGCGGCGGCGAGAGCTCCCGCACCCAGGGCTCCCTGGGCGGCGGCAAGATCATAAACGACGCCCGCTCGGCCTCCTCCAAGGCGGCCAAGCGCTCCATGGTGGGCCCGGTGGCCATAGCCGGCTACAAGGGCGTGGCCTCCACCCCGAACAGCGCCTCCAAGGGCGCCTTCGAAAAACTGCGCGCCGCGGCCGACAAATCGGCCGGCAACTTCAGCGGCGGCTCGGCCATGAACTCCCTGGACAAAGCCGCGGCCGACGCGCTTGAGATAGGCAAAGGCGCGGGCGGCATGGGCGCCGGCGGCGACTCCGACAAGACCGGCAAGACCTCCGGCAATTCCGTCAAGGGCTACGAGCACAACCGCTCCGGCGAGTCCCTGGCCGAAATGGCCGCCAAGCAGCGCCAGCAGAAGGCGCTGGAATGGGAATTCTTCAAGAAATACGAGATCAAGAAGCAGATCATCAACGCCATCGTGGGCGCGGTTTCCGGCGTGCTGGGCGATTTTGTAAAGGGCAATATGACCAGCGCCCTGGGCATGGATCCGCCTCCGGCGGCCAAGTGCTGGCAGCCTATTCTCCAGGACCCGGCGACGATAGCGAGGATCACGAAAGAAAACTTGGGTAATCCGGAAGGGTATGCTAACGCCATGTGCGGCGCGCTCGGGTCCGTGCAGTTGATTACTACCGTCGGCAAAGAGTCCGCCCAAGGGTTTCAGACCACCTGTCTCTGCGGCAGGGGAAAAACCGCGGACTACCCGAAGGGCGCTGTCGCAGTCCCGGGAGCTGGTCCCGGTCCTGGCGGCCCGGGCTATGTTCCTGGCGGCCCCGGCGCCCCTGCAGTGGACCCCGGCACCCCCGGCGGCGTAGTCATCGACCCCCAGACCTTCTCCGAGTATGACGCGGTGCTGAAGGGTATGGTGGAAAAAACCGCCGAAGTTCAGGCAAAACCCGAAACCGCCAAAGACGGCGTAGCCGCGATCGCGGAGGGCTTTCCGAAGCTCAGCAGGATAGTCACCAGCAATTACGCTGTGCGCCTGAGATCTCTTTCCGAGGCGACCGCGGGCGCCTTCTCCGCCTATTCGGCCAAGGTGATCTCCGCTCAGAGCGCGCACACGGCGCTGAAGCCTGATTATGATGCGTTAATTGTTAAGCTTGACTCGCTGCCCGCCACTATCAGAACGGGCTCAGCCGGTCCCGGCGCCATAAGTGACGTGAGAGGAACCAACGTCGAAAATATAGCGAGCAATAAGGACACGCAAAAATTAGCCGATATAGAAGCCCTGATAACCGAGTGGAAGGCTACCGCCGGTAAAACGTATACGGACTCGGCCGCTATCATCCAACTGGAGGCCAGACGTGTCAGGGTATACAAAGACCAGGTGGACAAACTTCAGGAAGGCGTCAGAAAAATAGGGGAGAAACAGGCGGGGATAGATGCCGCAGTCTCCGGAATTGCCGAAACTGACCCGGCCAAAAAGATCACGGCTCTTACCGGACAGGATGTCGCCGCTGCCGCCACGCCCGGTACGGATACGGCGGCCCCTGCCCCCGCTCCGGCTCCCGCTCCCGCCGCCAACAAAGACGCTTCCGCTGCGCCTATAGAGACTGCGGCGCAACTGCGCGGTGTTGTGCTTTCCTGGACGCCTACTTATGAGCTTGACAGCAAGGCTGTCTCCGGCAAGGAGACCACTGATTGGGAGGCCTGGCGCGCGGATAGCAGCAAAGAACTTGGCCTGGCCGACAATCTTCTGCTGAGTCAAATGCGCAACAAGGAACTGAGGGAAGTTATCGCGGCAGGGCTTGCGGCCGCTACGGCAGCAGAGGCTAACTTCGGCTACGTTAAAACCCAGATGGAAAGCCTCAAGAATCAGCTGATCACCATGGGCGTTCCCCCTGGCTACTTCGGCGGCGGCAACACGGCTGGCAACACGCCTCCGCCCGCAGGCAATACGCCTCCGCCCGCCGGCAACACGCCTCCGCCCGCAGGTAATACGCCTCCTCCGGCAGGTAACACCCCGCCGCCCGCAGGCAACACTCCGCCGCCGCCCCCGCAGGTGGATCCCAATGCTGCCAGCGAAGGTGAGGTTTCCGCGGCCAAGGCCAACCTTGCTATACTGAGTTCCGTTCACCGGTACGGCGTAGGCGTTAATAACGGCGCCGTGAACTGCTCTAACACACAGTCGAGCCAGATAAGCCTGGCTTTCGACACCGCCAACGCCATGTTAAAAGGCGGCCTTACCAAAAATGAGGTCACGGCTATAGAGAGAAAGGTGGAGCATGCCTGCAACATCCTGGAGAAGTGCAACCCCAGGGGAGCTGATACCGCTGGCTGCAACTAACCTGAGTTCCTGAACAAGGAAAACCCCGCGGGTGTCCCCCCGCGGGGTTTTTCTTTCTGGGGGGTGGCAAAAATCGTATAATGTAAGGGTAAATTAGAGGGAGCCGGGACCTGCCGGCATGTGCCTTTGGGAGAATACTGCAATACAATAAGGGGAAAATGATGAAAAAACTTATATTATCTCTGACTTTGCTCGGGGCCCTGGGCGTGAACGCCTCGGCCCTGTATTTCGACGGCGGCCTGACCGGCACCACCGGCCCGGACGGCTATAGCGGCTACAAGCTTAACCTGGTCGTAGGCGAGGGCAACCTGGCCTTCGAGCCTTCCCTGACCACCTACACCTCCGACTCTATCGACGAAACCTACCGCACCTACGGTCTGCGCGGCGCGTGGGAGAACGACAAATACACCATCGGCGGCGAGGCCGGCATGACCCCCGAGGCCGGCGGCTACGAGAACAAATACGTGGGCGGAGACATAACCGTCTCCCTCACCCCTACCTCCGGCGGCAAGTCCCGCCTGGCCGGCCCCGGTTCCCGCGGCCAGGCCCGCGGCGGCGAGGGCGTAGCCCGCGTGGACGTGGGCGCGGCCCTGAAGCACACCATGCACACCAACAGCTCTACCGGCTCCGACCTGGACACCACCCAGACCGCGGCCACCTTGTTCGCCGGCGCCAAGATCCTGATGGTCAACCTGTCGGCCTCCTTTACCGGCTACACCTACGGCGACGAAGACGCCATCCCGCAGGGCTTCGTGCCCGGCCACAACTTCGCCCTGGCCGCCAGGCCCAAGTCCAGCGTCAGCGCGCGCCTGGACATCCCGGCCACCATCCCCATGGTGACGCCTTTCGTGGGCTACACCACCACCAAGTACAAGGGCGGCACCTCCGCGGCCAAGACCGACTCCAGCTCGGCCTACCTGCTGGGCGCCTACGTGGACCTGAACATGGTGATGGCCAACATTACCTACCAGGTCTTCAACTACGCCGACGAGAACGACAGCTTCGTCTCCATCGGCGCCGGCATAAAGTTCTAAACCCTTCCGGCGGGGAGGCCGTCCGGCTTCCCCGCCTTTTGGTTCCCGCTGCCCGCAGTCATACCTACTATGGCCTACGAAAATCTCGCCACCAAATACCGCCCCGGCAACCTCGGGGAGGTGATGGGACAGGAAACCATCAAGACCACCCTGCAGAACGCCGCAAAGCTTGGGCGCATAGCCCATTCTTACGTGTTCTACGGGCCCCGCGGCTGCGGCAAGACCACCATAGCGCGTATCCTGGCCAAGACCCTCAACTGCCATAAGCCCAAGGACGGCGTACCCTGCGGCAAATGCCCGTCCTGCGTGGAGATCACCGAGTGCAAGTCGCTCGACGTGATAGAGATAGACGCGGCCTCCAACACCCAGGTGGAGAAGGTGCGCAGCGTCATCGTAGAGCAGGCGGCCTTCGCGCCCTCGCGCGACAAGTACAAGATCTACATCCTCGACGAAGTGCACATGCTGTCTACCGGCTCGTTCAACGCCCTGCTCAAGACCGTGGAGGAGCCGCCGGCGCACGTGGTGTTCATCATGGCCACCACCGAGCAGAACAAGGTGCCGCCTACCATCCTTTCCCGCTCCCAGTGCTTCCGCTTCCGCCCCATCTCCGACTCGGACATCGTCGCCCGCCTGAAGGACGTCATCGCCGCCGAGAAGATGAAAGCCGACCCCGAGGCGCTCAAGCTGATAGCCCGCTCCGCCGGCGGGGCCATGCGCGATGCGCTCACCATGCTCGACCGCGCGGCCTCTTTCGCCCACGGCGAGATAAACACCGAAGTGATAAGCGAACTGCTGGGCCATCCCGGCGCCGAGCTGGTCAACTCCATGGCGCTGGCCCTCATTAACCGCGACGCCCCGGCGCTGCATTCCGCTTTCGACAAGCTCAACTCCGAGGGCCACGACCCGCTGATGGCCCTGCGCGAGCTGCGCAATAACCTAGCCTCCGCTTTCCTCGCGGCCCAGGGTTTTGAGGAGGGGGAACCGGTGAAGGGCCTGCCCAAGGGCACGCAGCCCGGCACCCTGGCCCGGCTGTCCCGCAAACTCACCGTCATCATAGAGGAAGTAAAGTTCTCCGACTCGCTGGCGCTGGCCGCCGAAGTTGCCCTCTTCACGCTGATAGAGACTCCGCAGGACCTGGAAGGCCTGGTGCATAAACTCGAAGGCCTCGAGGCCCGCCTGGTCTCAGGCGCCGCGCCGCTGGCTCCCGCGCCGTACGCCGCTGCCCCGCAAAAAAAAAATGATCTAGCCCCGGCCGCGCCCCGCGCCGCCGCCGAGCCGGCCCCGGCGGCCAGGCCCGTTCCCTCGCCCGCCCTCGCGCCAGCCCCTTCCGGGGGCGCCGTGCCCGCCGACGCCTGGAAGAAACTTCTGGGCTACGTCTCCTCCCGCAAGCCGGCGCTCTACAATATCATGCTGTCGGTAAAGATAGTTTTCGCGGAAGAAGGCCGCTGGCGGCTGGTCAGCGCCAACGAATTCGAGACCGTAATGGTGGAGAAATCGAGGAAGGAACTGGAAGAGGTGCTGGAAGGCCTGGCCGGCAGGAAGATCTCGCTGGTTCCAGAATTTTCCACTGTGGTCCCGGCGGCCGCGCAAGAGATAACTCCCCCGGACATCCCTGAAGATGGCGGCGACGACGCCGTGGTGGAGGATATAGAAGCGGCCGCCGCCCACGAGGCGCCCTCCGCCCCGCACCAGGACAAAGGCCCCAGGCAGGTCTTGGCCGAGACCGAACCGGAACTTAAACATCTGGCCAAGGTGTTCCACGGCCGCATCACCCGCATCAACAAGGTAAAATGAAGGCTTTAGAAAAGATCATCGGCGTCTTCCGCAAATTCCCCGGCGTCGGGCCCAAGCAGGCCGAGCGCTTCGCGATGTACGTGGTGCGCGCCTCGGGGCCCGAGGTGGAGAACCTGGTGCAGGCCCTGCGCGAGGTGAAGGCTTCCGTTAAATATTGTTCCGAGTGCTTCAACTACGCCGAGGGCGACCTCTGTCCGGTCTGCGCCGACGACCACCGCGACCGGTCGCTGATCTGCGTGGTGGAGCGGCCGCAGGACCTGGCGGCTATTGAGAAGGCCAAGAGCTTTTCCGGGGTGTACCACGTGCTGCACGGGGCGGTGTCCCCGGCGGCTGGCGTGAGCCCGGAGCAGATAAAGCTTAAAGAACTGCTGGACCGGGTGAAGGCCGCCGACGGGGCCGTGAAAGAGGTGGTGATAGCCACCAACCCGGACGCCGACGGCGAGGCCACGGCCATGTACCTGATACGCCTGCTTAAGCCGTATGTGGGCAAGATCACCCGCATCGCCTACGGCGTGCCGCTGGGGGGCGACATCGATTATATGGACGAGGTCACCCTGGGCTACGCGCTGAAAGGCCGCGTTAATATTTGAGGTTCCTGTAAATTCCCGCTAGAGGTTGCCGCGGGGACAGGAACACAAAACACGGCGTCGCGCACACCGTGCGCGCGCCTCGTCTCTCGGCCTCGTCGCTTACGCAAGCCTCGGCCTCCGAGACGGTTTTGTTTATCCTGTCCCCGTGTCAACCCCCGGCATTCACACCATCGTAACGCTCCTGTTGGTTTATTAGCGTTATGCACTTCTCATATTACCGAAGACCGCTGTTTCTCCTGCTCGCGCTTTACGCGGCGGGTATTTTTGTTTTCAGGGAGCGGGTGCTTAAGCCTCCGGCGGGGCTGCCTTTCGGCCTGCCGCGGGCCGGCGCGCTGGTGGAGGGGCGGGTGGCCGAGTACCCCGCCGCGGTGCCGGGCGGCCGGCGCTTCGCGCTGGAGACCACAAAACTGTACGGCCAGCCGCTGCGCACGGGGCTCATGGTCTATGCCCCGTCCCTGCAGGGCTGTTCCTACGGGGACACCATCTCTTTCCTGGCCGACCTGGAGGCGCCGCCCGGCGCGGCGGCCCCGGGCAGTCTGGACTGGGCCGACTACCTGGCCCGGCGCGGCATAGGGGCCCAGGCGCGGGCGCGCGATATAGAGTTGGTAAAGCCCGCCAACCCCGTGATCCGGCTGGCGCGGGCGCTGCGGTATTCCGCCCTCTCCTCCTTCGGCTCGGCGCTGACGCCGGAGGGAGCTGCGGTCTTCGGCGGCGTGGTGCTGGGCGAGAAGCGCGGGGTGCCGCCGGACCTGAAGGCCGCGTTCCAGGATTCCGGGGCCATGCACCTGCTGGTGGCCTCCGGCTCCAACGTCGGGTTCGTGGTGGCGGTGGTCTATTTCCTGGCCGCCAGGTTCGGGCTGCGGCGCCGGTACGCCGGGCTGGCGGCGCTGGGCGTGGCGGGTTTCTACGTGCTGGCGGCCGGCCTGGACGCCCCGCTGGTGCGCGCCTACCTGATGTTCTCCGCGGGACTCGCCGCCTGGCTGCTGCGCCGGGAGGCCGGCGCTTTTCAGGCGCTGGTCTCGGCGGCGCTGCTCATCCTGCTGTTCTCGCCGCGCTCGCTTTTCGACGCTGGGTTCCAGATGTCCTTCCTGGCGGCCTACGGCCTTACCGTCGGCCTGTCCGCCTGGGGGCCCTATCTTAAAACCGGCGGGCTGCCGGGCCGTGCCATCGGGCTGCTGGCCGTAAGCTTTTTTGCGCAGCTCTGCCTGTACCCGGTGCTGGCCGTCTATTTTCACAGGATCTCCCTGGTCTCGCTGCTCTCCAACATAGTGCTGGTCCCGGCCTCCGCCGCGGCCATGGCGCTGGGCTTCCTGCTGGCCGCCACGCCCTGGGCAGGCTGGCTGTTTAAAGCGCTGGCGTGGGCCGCCGGAGTTTTCATGGCCGCCTTCATCGGGGCCGTTAAATTCTTCGCCGCCCTGCCTTTCTCCTCCTTCAGCGCCGCCGAGCCGTCGGCCTGGTTCGTGGCTGGGTTCTTTCTGCTGGCCCTGGTCCTGCTGCACGCGCCGCTGCTGGGCTTCAGGCGCCCACGGCTTTACGCGGCGGCTATGGCGGGGCTGGCGGTCATGGCTTTAGGTCCGATGTCGGCGGCCCGCGCCCCGGCCCCGGCGGGGCAGGAGGCGGCGCTGTTCGGGGATTCCAATACGCTCAGCGCGCTGGTGACCGGGCCCGCCGGCGGCCTGTACCTGGCCAACCCGGGGGTGAACGGCCGGCGGCTGGCCGACGCGGTGCTGGAGCGCGGCGGCAAAACCCTGGAGGCCGTGCTGCTGACCTCGCTGGAGGAGAAGAATTACAGCGGCCTCGGCGAACTGGCCGGGCTGGTGGAGATAAAAAGCGTCCTGCTGCCCTACGGGCCGCGCCCGGTTGAGCTGGAGCGGCTGCTGGAGCGGTTGCGCGGGGAGGGGGCGGCGGTCAGGCGGTTCTGGCCCGGCGCTCCGGAGGGGGACGTCTCCTGCGGCTGGGACGGCCGATCGCCCGGCTACACCGGCTCGGCCGACCGGGTCTGGTGGCGCATAGGCGCCGTAAAGCTGAGCCGGGAGGGCGGTTACGCCGAGCTGGGGGACGGCGGCAAGGCCGGGGCCGCGCAGGCCGTGAGGGGCGCGGTGGTCAGGCTGGGAGGCGTATAGAGGCCCCGCCCCTTATATTGTTATAATTTTTTAATGGAAACACAGCCCAAGAGCAACTTCATCCGCGAGATCATAGACCGTGACATGGAGACCGGCAAATTCGAAGGCCGCGTGCATACGCGCTTTCCCCCGGAACCCAACGGCTACCTGCACATCGGCCACGCCACCTCCATCATCCTCAACTCCGGCATCGCGGCCGCCTACAAGGGCAAGTTCAACCTGCGCTTCGACGATACCAACCCGGCCAAGGAAGAGCAGGAGTACGTGGATTCCATCGTGGAGGACGTGCGGTGGCTGGGCGGCGACTTTGAAGACCGCCTGTTCTTCGCCTCCGATTATTTCCCGCAGATGTACGACTGGGCCATGCAGCTGGTGAAGGCCGGCAAGGCCTTTGTCTGCGACCTGAACGCCGACCAGATCCGCGAGCACCGCGGCGCCCCCGGCACGCCCGGCAAGGATTCCCCGTTCCGCA
>MGUA01000040.1 GCA_001799735.1 Elusimicrobia bacterium GWB2_63_22
AGGGGGCCCCGCCCATAATTTCCGAAAGGGCGGGGGGAAACCGCGCAACGGTTTCCCCGCGGTCAGCCAGGAGCGCGGGACCAGCCTGCGGCCGGGCACGACACTGATCCAGAGAGAAACCACACATATGACCAACAACACCACTTCAAAAGCCACCGCCATGCGCACTCACACCTGCGGCGACCTCAACGCCTCCCACGCCGGCCAGACCGTAACCCTCGCCGGCTGGACCGACAGCAAGCGCAACCACGGCGGCGTCCTCTTCATCAACCTGCGCGACCTCTACGGCGTCACCCAGGTAGTAGCCGCCCCCGGCAGCCCCGTCTTCCCCGTCGCCGAGGAAGCCAAGAGCGAATACGCCCTGCAGGTCACCGGCAAGGTCACCCTGCGCCCCGGCGCCAACGCCAACAAGAACATGCCCACCGGCGAGATAGAGCTCGAGGCCTCCGAGATAAAGGTCCTCAACGCTTCCCAGCCCCTGCCCTTCGACCTCGGCGAGCACGCCGGCGTTTCCGAAGAGACCCGCCTGAAATACCGCTTCCTCGACCTGCGCCGCCCCCGCATGGCCAAGAACCTCGTCCTGCGCAGCCGCCTCTCCCAGGTAGTGCGCAACTACCTCTACGCCCTCGACTTCAACGAGGTAGAGACGCCCCTGCTCACCCGCTCCACCCCCGAGGGCGCGCGCGACTTCGTCGTGCCGTCGAGGAACAACCCCGGAGAATTCTACGCCCTGCCCCAGTCGCCCCAGCAGTTCAAGCAGGTCCTCATGATGTCCGGCATGGACCGCTACTTCCAGCTCGCCCGCAATTTCCGCGACGAGGAGCTCCGCTCCGACCGCCAGCCCGAGCACACCCAGATCGACCTCGAGATGTCCTTCGTGGACGAGCAGGATGTCGCCCGCGTAGTGGAGGGGATGATGAAGGCCGTCTTCGCCAGCCTCGGCGAGGAAGTAGCCCCGCCGTTCCGGGAGATGGAGTACACCGAGGCCATGCTGAAGTACGGCATAGACAAGCCCGACCTGCGCTACGCCCTGGAGATCAAGGAGTGCTCCGACATCTTCAAGGCTTCCGAATTCAAGGTCTTCTCCGGGGCCCTAGCCGAAGGCGGCGTGGTGCGCGCCATAAAGGGCGAAGGCGCCGCCGTCTTCAGCCGCGGAGACATGGACAAGCTCACCGAACTCGTCAAGAAGCTCGGCGCCAAGGGCCTGGTCTGGCTGCGCTTCAAGGACGGCAAGTGGGAATCGCCCACGCTTAAATTCATCAGCGACGCAGAACAGGCCGCACTGAAGGAGCGCCTGGAAGTCAAGGATGGCGACGCCGTCTTCATCGCGGCCGACAAAGCCGCGATAGCCGCGCCCTGCCTCGGCGGCCTGCGCAACGAGCTCATCGCCAGGCTCAAGCCCGCCAAGCTCACCAAGTGGGCCTTCCTCTGGGTCCGCCACTTCCCGCTGCTCGAGAAGGACGCCGAGAGCGGCGCCTGGACCTTCACCCACAACCCCTTCACCGCCCCGCTGCCTGAAGAGGCGCACAAACTGGACACCGACCCCGGCAACGTCCGCTCAGCCCAGTACGACCTGGTGCTCAACGGCGTGGAGCTGGGCAGCGGCAGCGTGCGCAACCACAGCCGGGCCATGCAGGAGAAGATCTTCGCCCTGATGGGCTACGACAAGCAACAGGTGCAGAAGCGCTTCGGCATGATCGTCAACGCCATGGACTTCGGCGCGCCCCCGCACGGCGGCATAGGCATCGGCTACGACCGCCTCATCGGCATCATCTGCGGCACCGAGTCCATCCGCGACGTGATCGCCTTCCCCAAGACCACCAGCGGCGCCTGCCTGATGAGCGAAGCCCCGTCGGCTATAGACGAAAGGCAGCTCAAGGAACTGCACCTCAAGATCACGGACTAATGCCCACTTACCCGGACTGGATCGTGAACGCCGTGCGCCGCAACAAGGCGGAGCTGCGCGGCACCGCCGCGTGCGGCACCGCCGCCGAGCTGGCCGCGCGCTCCCTGCACACGGTCTGCGACGAGGCCCGCTGCCCCAACAAGGGCAAGTGCTTCTCCGAAGGCGAGGCCACCTTCCTGATCCTCGGGGATATCTGCACCCGCAACTGCGGCTTCTGCGCCGTCACCAAGGCCCGGCCGCTGCCGCCGGACCCCGGCGAGCCCCTGCGCGCGGCGGAGCTCTGCGCCAAGTGGCGGCTCAAATACGTGGTTTTTACTTCGCCCACCCGCGACGACCTGCCCGACGGCGGCGCCGCGCATTTCGCCGAGACCAACCGCCGCATAAAAGAGCTTTCTCCCGGCATAAAGACCGAGCCGCTCATCCCGGACTTCAAAGGCGATGTCAGGGCGCTGGAGACCGTGCTGGCCTCGGCGCCCGACGTGCTCGGCCACAACCTGGAGATGGTCGCCGGCCTCTACGCCCAGGCGCGGACCGGCGCCGACTACGGCCGCTCGCTGGCCGTGATCGCCAACGCCAAGAGGCTGCGCCCGGCCACTCTTACAAAGTCGGGCATCATGCTGGGCCTGGGCGAGACCGGCGCCGAACTGGAAACGGCGCTGGGCGACCTGGTGGAACACGGCTGCGACCTGCTGACGCTGGGCCAGTACCTCGCCCCCACCAAAACCCACAGGCCCGTGCAGAAATACTATACCGAAGAAGAATTCGCCCGCTGGGGGGAGAAGGCCAGGGCCGCCGGCTTCAGGGCCGTCCTCTCGGGCCCGCTGGTGCGCAGCTCCTACAGGGCCAGCGCCCTCTACGGCGAAGCCGCGGCCAGGCCATGATGGACGCTTTCGAAAAGGACCGGGCGGCCCTGGACTGGATAAAAGGCGCCTGGGACGATTATATCGACGGGCTGCCGGTACTGCTGCCCGTCCTGCTGGCCATAGCCGCGGCCTCCGCGCCGTCGCTGTGGCTGATCCGCGAATACAATTCCTACCTGCCGGCCGCCGCCTATATGCTCCTCGTGCTGCTGCCGCTGGACATAGGCGCCAACCTGGTCTACATACGCATAGCCCGCGGCGAAAAAGCCTCTTTCAGGGACCTGTTCAGCGCTTTCCCGCTGTACCCGCGCGCGCTGGGCGCGGGCCTCGGCCTCGGGCTGCTGACCCTCGGCGGCGTGATCGCCTTCGTCGTGCCGGGGATCATACTGTACCTGACCTACGGCTTTGCCGCCTACGCGCTGGTGGACAAACGCTGCGGGCTGAAAGAGTCCTTCACGGCCAGCAGGGAGATGACGGAGGGCTGGCGCACCCGCCTGTTCGTCCTGCTGTCGCTGACCATGGCGGTCAACTTCTTCGCGCCTGAGGCCGTCTACGTGGAAGGCACGCTGAAGGCCCCTAAACTGGCCTTCACCCTCACCCCGTGGGCCATCACTTCCACCATCCTCAAGGCCTTCGTCTTCGCGCCCTGGCTGGAAATGGCCATGGCCCGAGCCTACGTCTTCCTGCTGGCGCCGCGCCCCCTGCCGGAACCTCCCGCCGAAAGCGAACCGACAGACAACGAGTAAGCCCGCGTCACGGCGCGGCCAGCTGACTTGACGAATATCATAGGCCCTATGGCCCATGCGCCGGGGGGGTCTTTAAGCCCTGTGTTTACGACGGGCTATAAGGTAGAATTAAGCCAGCAGTGAATTGCCAGGAGGACGATAGATGAAAACATTAGCCTTAGCAGCCGCCGTCATATTTTCAGTCTCCGCCGTTAACGCCGCAGAACTCGCGAATATTTCCGCCAGCGACGCAAAAGCTTCCAAAATAGAGCTTCCCGCCCCGGTCCTCGAGACCCAGGGCCAGAAATGTGGTTATGTCGCTGGCGAGCTGACCAAGCTGCACCTCTACGCCTCCGCCAACCGGAGCCAGCTCATCTCCCACGCCAAGACCGAAGCCGAATTCAAAGAATTCGTCGCGATGTGGACCCCGATACTCGAGAAGTTCGGGATGAAAGTTGTCTCCACCGAGTACAAGCTCGAGCTCGGCATCCTCAAGTACGAGTCTCCCGACGGCAAAGTGGTGCGCATGTTCCTCGCCGAAGGCATGAACTACGACGCCCTCAGCGCCGAAGCCATGAAGAAAGAGCAGCACATGCTCATCGAGGCCCTTGAGAAATCCGGCCTGACCCCGGTCGCCTCCTTCATGATAAAGCACGAGGCTTTCCGCCCGACCTTCAACGTGTACTACCTGACCCAGGCCAACGAGAACCCGGACCACGAGGTCCAGCTGCGCCAGCTCAAGGGCGACGAGATAGACTTCGACCTGCTGACCGGCGCGGTCACCCTGGTGGAGAAGGACGCCTCCTTCTCCATGGTCTACATAGGCAAGCTGCTCGGTTTCAAGGGCAAGCTGGCCGCGGACGAGGCCGGCATAGCCGCCAAGCTGGCCGACTACAAGAAGTTCCTGGCCGAGAACAAGAAAGAGTTCATCGCCGCCAAGACCACCAAGCTCGACGAGCCTTTTGTGGTGGGAGAGACCACCTACCGCTACTACGTCGCCATCTACTTCTTCCAGTAGATCCCCGGAGCCGTCTGAAAGGACCCGCCGCTAAAACGGCGGGTCTTTTTTTGTGTCCTGCGCAGGTATTTATATGCGTTTGACACGGCGCGTTTTTATTTAATACCGTGTAGGAGCATCCTAAGGGGTTAGGGTTATTGAGAACAATTTAAAGCAGTGAACCGGGAAGGGCCCGGCAGGACCGCGTGCCGGTCCGCCGTTCCTTTTGCGGCTGCTGTTTTCTCCGCACACACAGGGGGGGGTATGCCTGTCAGAAAGAAATGCTGGGTTCCGTTCCGCCTGCGCCTGCTGCTGGCGCTTATCTGCGCGGCCGGGGCGGGCGTATATCTCACATATTCCGGCATTGTCCGCAACGCCGCGCCTTTCATAAGCGGCGAAGCCGGGGACCGGCTTTTCTCGCGCCTGAGCATGTCCGCTTCCCTCATAGAGAGCGCGGTCAACTCTGGCATAGAAAAGACGCGCCTGACGGCCGCCCGGGTAGGCCTGAGGGAGCTCCTGGCGCGGACAAAAGAGGGAGCCCTTTCCCAGGAGGACCAGTCGGCCCTCCTCAGCCGCCTTCAGGACGCCGCCGGGACCTCTCCTTCCATTACCGCCATAGACCTCATGGATTCACGCGGGAAGGCCGTTGCGGCCATACCGCCCGGGAACACCGGCAGGAACCTTTCCGGCACCTCCGATTTCAGGGCCGGCATGGAAGGGGTCTATGTCAGCGCTCCCCGCGGGGGGCGCGCCGCAATGGAGTACGATATAACGGTACCGGTCCGCGCCCCGGACAGCAAGCCCGACCAGGCCCCGATAGGGGCCCTGCGGTTCCGGCTGACGAGCACCTCCCTGCCCTGGGAGACAGCGGACGCCGGGCAGATAGTAGTGTCCCTCGGCCGCAGGCAGGGCAACGCCCTGAAAATAACCGGCGGCGCCGGGGGAGACAGGGAGATATCTCTTAAATCCCCCGAAGCGGCGCCATTCCTGCCGGCGCTGGAAGGCAAGGAGGGGTTTACCACGCTGGGCACGGACGAGGACAAGGCCATCTACGCCTACCGCCGGCTGGCCGCCCCGGATTGGGTAATGACCGCGGGAATGCCTTACGCCGAAGCTTCCGGCAGGGGCGCCGGCATGCTCAAGAAGGCCAGGCTGAACGCCGCACTGGCCTTCGCCCTGCTCGCGATAACCGCCTTCTTCATAATCAACGTTATAATCTACCCGCTGACCGAGACCGCGCGCTCCGCCGCCGTCCTGCTGGAGGATTGCGGGAAACCGCGCCCGGAGAACGACGCCAAGCCGCAGCCGGAGCTGATAGACGAAGCGCTGGAGGCGGCCTCGGAACGCATCAGGGCCGGCGCGTACCGCGGCGCCGAGCTGGAGAACGAAACAGAGACGCTGCGCGAAGAGGACGCGGACCTGAAATACCAGAACGCGGAGCTGGCGAAGCTTAACAAATACCTCTCGGAGCGCGAGACCAAGATCTCGGAACTGAAGAGAGAGATCGCGGCGCTTAAAGAAAAGTTCGGCATGGGGGCGAGGGAATAGGGTGAAACATTTCGAGCGGAAGACCAGGATCCTTTCCGGGGTGAAGATCGCGGCGCTTTTCTTCTGCCTGGCGGGGGCCTATTCTGTCTACGACCGTTTCGAAAAACTGGCCGACGACGGGAGTTTTATCCTGGCCTCGGCGTCCGGGTCGGCCGAGTTCCTGGCGTTCCTCCACCGGCCGGAGAACCTGCGGGGCGCGACGGCCCCTGAGCGGTTCAGGGCGGCTTATTACTCGCTCGGCAGGAAGATCAGCTCGCACACGGTCTACGACCAGGTCGCCAAGGCCGCCTGGACGGCGGTAACTTCGGAGTACTACGCGATACTGCCCCTGGCCGAATCTTATTTTCAGAAGCCGCACACCGCCGCGCCGGAGGCCGACAAAGGCCTGGCGCCGATACGCGCCCGCGCGGTACGGCTGCACACCCTCTGCCTCTCCGCCGCGTCGAGGAACCTTGAGGTAAGGAAACTGCTGCTGATAGAGACGGCGCTGGCCTGTTTTTCCCTTTTCATACTGCTGCTGGCCGGCGAGGCGGCAGGCTATTACCTGCTCAACGACCCCTTTTTCGAGAACCTGGAGCTGCTGCGCCGCAAGGTGCGCCGGTCGGCAGAGCCTTTCCTGGGCGGCGAGGCCTTTAACGGCTCCATAGCCGGGATACACAGGGCCGTGGACGCCGTGGAGAGCGCCCTGCAAAGGTCCATGCTCGACAGGATAAGGATGGCGCGGGAGGCGGAAGGGCGCCAGCGGCGCCTGAAAGCGCAAAGCCATGAACTGGAACTGACAGGCAGGAAAGTGGTGCGCCTGGTGGAGGACCTGGAGGAAGCCCGCCTTGACCTGCAGAAGGAAAAGAAAGCCCTTAAACTCACCGGGGAAAGACTGGCCAGGTCCAACAAGGAGCTGGAGCAGTTCGCCTACGTGGCGTCCCATGACCTCAAAGAACCGCTGCGGATAGTTTCCACCTTCTCCGAGATGCTGGCCAAACGCTGCGCGGGCCGGCTGGACAAGGAAGCCGAGGAATTCATCGGCTTCATCACCGACGGCGCCAAGAGGGGAACCGAACTGGTTTCCGCGCTTTTCAACTATTCCCGCGCCGCCTATTCCTCCAAGGAGTTTAAGTCCGTGTCCTGCCTGAAAGCCCTGGAGAAAGCCGTCTTCAGCCTGAAGATCTCGCTGGAAGAAAAAAAAGCGAAGGTCACCTGGGACCCGCTGCCGGAGATAACCGGCGACGAGGCCCAGCTGGTACAGCTCTTCCAGAACCTGCTGTCCAACGCCCTAAAATTCAACGCCGCCCCCGAGCCGGCATTCCGCGTCGCCTGCCGCGAGACGGACGGGGCGTGGCTGCTGGAGTTCTCGGACAACGGCATCGGCATCCCGGCCGAACAGCATGAGCGGATCTTCCTGATCTTCCAGCGGCTGCATTCCCAGGACAAGTACCCCGGGGCCGGCATCGGCCTGGCGCTGTGCAAGAAGATCGCGGAGAACCACGGCGGCAGGATCTGGGTCCGCTCGAAGCCGGGCGAGGGCAGCGTCTTCACGGTGGAGCTGCCGAAGGCGACAACAGAAAAAGCGCCGGCGCCCACAACCGGCGCGGCCGGAGGGCAGAATGCTTGACAGGGAAACGCCCGTAAAAATCCTCATCGTGGAGGACAACCGCGGCGACGCCAAGATAATCGGGGACCTTTTCAAGCAACTGAACGGCGGGGCCGGGTTCCTGCTGCTCTTCGCCGAGACCCTCGGGAGCGGGGCGGAGGTCTCCGCCAGGGAAAATCCGGACATAATACTGCTGGACCTCAACCTGCCCGATTCCTACGGCCCGCAGACGCTGGAAAACGCCGAGGGGCTGTTCCCCGACAAGCCCATCATAATCATGACCGGCTTTTACGAGGAGCACCTGGGGCTGGACCTGATAAAAAAAGGCGCGCAGGACTACCTGGTAAAAGGAAAGATCACCGGGGACTGGCTGACCTACTCCATAAAGTACTCCATAGAGCGGGCAAAGATAGAGCACCGCATGAAGTTGAGGGAGGGCCACCTGCGGGAAATACTGGAGAAGACCCCCGACGGGATACTGGTAGTCAGGAGCGACGGGCGGGTGCTCTTCGCCAACCACGGCGCGGAGCTCATCTTCGGCCACAGCCGCGAAGACCTGCTCAAACACCCTTTCACGCTGGAAATGGATACGGAAAAGACCCGGGAGACGGAGCTGCGCCGCCTGGACGGCAAGAAGATCCCGCTGGAAGTGCGGGCCGTAGAGATACACTGGGATTCCACGCCCTCCCGCCTCGTGCTGCTGCGCGACCTCAGCCCGGTGCGCATGCTGGAGCACAGCCGGGACGAGTTCATCTCGATGGTTTCGCACGAGCTCCGCTCGCCGCTGACGGTCGTCAAAGAATCCATGGAGCTGGTGTCCGACGGCACCGCGGGCGAAGTGACGGGGCGCCAGAAGGAAATACTCAGGATAGGCCTGGATAACGCCGCCAGGCTCAACCGCCTTATCGACGCGCTGCTCGACATCACCAAGATAGAGGCAGGGGTGATGCCGATGTACCTGAGCAGGGCGGACCTGGGGAGCGTGCTCGCCCGGCTGGCCCAGGACTACTCCCTGCTGGCCGGGGAAAAGAAGCTCTCTCTCCGCAAGGACCTGCCCGAGGCCCCGCTGGCCTCCTACTGCGACGCGGAAAAGATAACGCAGGTCCTGGTGAACCTGCTCTCCAACGCCCTCAAGTTCACGCCGGAGAACGGGGAGATAAAACTCACCCTCCGGCCCTGGGAAGGGGAGGCCCTGATCTGCGTAGAGAACTCCGGCCCCGGCATAGACCCCGAGGACATTCCGCGCCTGTTCGGCAAATTTTCCCAGCTGGGAGGCAAGGCCGCGGCCGGGCAGCGCGGCACCGGGCTGGGGCTCGCGATCAGCAAGGGCATAGTAGAAATGCACAGAGGCCGCATCTGGGTAGAGAGCCAGCCGGGAAAGGGCTGCAAGTTCTACATCCTGCTGCCCGTGCTTCCTTTCGAGGGGGCCATAAGGGAAATGGTGCGCCGGGAGATAGAGTTCTCCGGCTCAGGAAAAAAAGATTTCTGCGCCGTTACTCTGGCCCTGCCTGCCAGGGTATGCGCCGCAGCGGGCAGGACGGCGGAACTGGCGGCCAGGGTGGAAGCGTTCATCAAGGCGGGCATGCGCAACGCCCACGCTATCATAAAACGGGGGGAGGGGGAGTACACGCTGATACTTTCAGGAGCCGGCGCCAGGGAGGGCGGCCGCGCCGGCGCCTTCCTGGAGAAGGGCATGCGGGAAATATTTATAACCGAAGCCGAAGACTGCGCGGGGACCACGTTCCCGCTTTCCTACCCGGCTGATTTCACGGACGAAGAATCCTTCATTAAAAAACTTTCGGCTGAGCGGGCGAAACTGGCGGCCTGAACGGCGGCGGCCGGCAGGGCTTACAGCCCCAGTTCCCCTGACACGCCCCGCATGGCCGCCAGGGAAAGCTCCACAAACTCCTCCAGTTTCAGCCCCAGCGCCTCGCATTCCATTATGATCCCGCGGTCCACCGAGGCCGCGAAGCGCTTATCCTTCATCCGTTTAGTCACGGACGAAGCCTTAACGCTGGCCAGCCGGCGGTCCGGGTAAACCAGCGCCGTGGCCGTTATCAGCCCCGTGACGGTCTCGCCCGCGGCCAGCGCCCGGTGAAAAGCGTCGGAACGCTTTTTGCCGGCATGCGCCGCCTCGTTATGCAGCTTGACGGCCTCTATCAGCTCCTCAGGCAGGCCGTTCTCCCTGAGGATGCGCTCGGCCTCGTGGGTGTGCCGGGAAAGGTCCCCGGCGGTCAGCTCCGCGTCGATATCGTGCAGCAGGCCGGCCAGGCCCCACAGTTCAGAGTCCCCGCCCAGCCGGGAGGCGAGGGCCCGCATTACGGCCTCGGAGGCAAGGCAGTGCTTTACCAGGTTCTCGTTCTTTACATGGGTTTTAAGAAGTTCAAGGGCTTTTTCGCGTTGCATGGGGGTTCTCCGTTCCGGGGGCCGGTCCCGGCCTCGCCATAAATTATAGAATATCGCCATGGTGAACCCGAACACCGTCCTGCTGATAACGGTACTGGCGTCCTTCTCCACGCCCTTCACGCTGTCCTCTATAAACATCGCGCTCCCGGCCATGGCGCCGGAACTGGGGCTGAACGCCATTGGCATGGGCTGGGTGTCCCTCGCCTTCCTGCTGGCCTCCGCCGCGCTGCTGGTGCCGATGGGGCGGGCGGCCGATATCTTCGGGCGCAAGAAGGTCTTTACCCTCGGCTTCGTGATCTTTACCGCCGCCTCCCTTTTCTGCGGATTGGCGGCCACCCAGGCCCAGCTCCTTTCCGCCAGGTTCCTGCAGGGCGTGGGCTCCTCCATGATCTTCGGCACGTCGGTGGCGATACTCACCTCGGTCTTTCCTCCGGAGCGGCGGGGGCGGGCCATCGGCTACGTTTCAGCCGCCGTCTATACCGGGCTCTCGCTCGGGCCGCCGCTGGGCGGGCTGCTGGTACAGCATCTTTCCTGGCGGGCCATTTTCCTGCTGAACGTGCCGCTGGGGCTGGCGGTACTCCACATAGTGAAACGCTCGCTGGCGGGCACGGAATGGAAGGGCGCCGACGGGGAACTGTTCGACTCTGCCGGCGCGGCGCTTTACGCCGCTTCCCTTACGGCCCTGATGTACGGGCTTTCGGCCGTAACGGAGAGCCGCGGGCTGGCGTCGGCGGCGGCCGGGGCCGCCGGGGTGCTGCTCTTCCTCCGGCGCGAGACCCGCGTAAGCCACCCGATACTTAACGCCCGGCTGTTCCTGGCCAACAGGGTTTTCGCCTTCTCCAACCTGGCGGCTTTCCTGAGCTACAGCGCCAGCTTCGCCTCGGGCTTCCTGCTCAGCCTGTACCTGCAGTACTCCATGGGCCTGTCGCCCAAAGCGGCAGGCTTCATCCTGGTCTGCCAGCCGCTTTTCATGGTGGCCTTCTCTCCGTGGGCCGGACGCCTCTCGGACCGCAGGGACCCGGGGGCGATAGCCTCGCTGGGCATGGCCCTGACCGCGGCCGGCATACTGCTGTTCGCCGGGCCGCAGCACGGCCTGCCGCTGTGGCGCGTCATAGCGGGCCTTTGCGTCATGGGCCTGGGCCTGGCCCTGTTCGCCTCTCCGAATACCAACGCGGTGATGGGAGCCGTGGAAAAGCGCTACTACAGCGTGGCCGCGGCGACGCTGGCCACGATGCGCATTACCGGGCAGATGTTCAGCATGGCCGTGGTGATGCTGCTGTTCTCTCTTTTCGTCGGGAAAGTACGCCTGGGCCCGGAGAACCAGGCGGCCCTGGGGCAGGCTTTCTCGGCCGGGGTCTGGGTCTTCGCGGGGCTGGCGGCGGCGGGAATCTTCGCTTCGCTCAAACGCCGCCACGCCTGAAAAATTATAGAATGGTTAGAGGCAGGAGGGTTAAGATGATAAAAATTTATTTGCGGGCGTTCTTCGTTACGGCAGGGTTGTTCTTCCTGTGGCTGCTGTTCCAGAACCTGACCAACATGGGGCTGCGCCTCGCCGTGGTCGACGCGCTGGTAAAGGGCGCCCTGTTCGGCATCGCCCTGTCGGCCATAATCGGCACGCTGCACCTGGTCAAGGCCAGGCAGGCGGCCGGCCCCGATTCCGGGCCCGACATCTATGCCCTCAAGCAGGTCCGCGAGCTCGGCAGCGCCCTGCCCAAAGACCGGGCGTTCGAGCTGATGCGGCATTACCTGGAGCAGGTCGCCGGGCTGACCGTGACCAGCGTAGATACCGACGGAGGCCGCCTGGAAAGCCGCTCGAGCCTGAATTTCATGACCTTCGGCAACAAGCTCTCGGTCACGGTGCGCGGAGCCGGCAACGGCGGTTCCGAAGTTACCATCGTCGCCAGGCCCCTCATAATGACGGCCCTGGCGGACTTCGGGGAAAGCCTCCGGGCCGCGGACGGCGCGGCGGCCTTCCTGCGCGCCAGCGGGCAAGGCTGAAGCCTGAGGGGGAAAAGAAAAAGGCCGGATCTCTCCGGCCTTTTTCTTTTCAGGGCTGGCGCTAGAACTCGGCGTAGCCGGGCACGCGGGGGAAGGCGGTCACGTCGCGGATGTTGGCAATGCCGGTGATCAGCATCATCATCCGCTCGAAGCCCAGGCCGAACCCCGAGTGGGGCACGGAACCGAAGCGGCGCAGGTCCAGGAACCACTGGTAGTCGTCCACCTTCATCTTCAGGTCGCGCATGCGCGCTTCCAGCACGTCCAGCCTGTTCTCGCGCTCGCTGGCGCCGATTATCTCGCCTATGCGGGGGACCAGCACGTCCATGCCGCGCACGGTCTTCCCGTCGTCGTTGAGCTTCATGTAGAAGGCGGCCACTTCCTTGGGCTTGTTGAACAGCATCACCGGCTTCTTGAAGTGCTGCTCCACCAGGAAGCGCTCGTGTTCGCTGGCCAGGTCCACGCCCCAGCTGACCTTGACCTCGAAGCGGTCGTTGACCGGCTCCAGGATCTTGACCGCGTCGGTATAGGACAGGCGCTCGAATTTGTTGTCGGTGATGTTCTTCAGGTTGTCCATCAGCGCCGGCTCCACATACTTGCCGAACAGCTCCAGGTCAGACGGGCATTTGGCCATGACGTCCCGGGTGATGGACTTTATAAAATCCTCGGCCAGGTCCATGTCGTCTTCCAGCTCGTAGAAGGCCATCTCCGGCTCTATCTGCCAGAACTCGGCGCAGTGCCGGTAGGTGTTGGAGTTCTCGGCGCGGAACGTCGGGCCGAAGGTATAGATCTTGCCCAGGGCCAGGGCCAGGGCCTCGCCTTCCATCTGCCCGGAAACGGTCAGGCCGACCTTCTTGCCGAACAGGTCTTTCGAAAAATCTATTTCGCCGGCCTCGGTCTTCGGGACGCCGGCCAACCGGGTCAGGTCGAAGGAGGTGGCCGTGAACATCTGGCCGGCGCCTTCGGCGTCCGAGGCCGTGAAGATAGGCGTATGCACGTAGGTAAAGCCGTTGTTCCTGAAATAGGTGTGGATCGCGTAGGCCAGCTCCGAGCGGACGCGCAGCATGGCGGCGTACTTGTTGGTGCGCGGCCGGAGGTGCGCCACGGTGCGCAGGAATTCGTCCGAGGTCTTCTTTTTCTGTATCGGGTACGTCTCGGAGTCGCAGCCGCCGTGGACCTTTACTTCCCGGGCCTGCAGCTCTAACTTCTGGCCGGCGGCGGGGGAGGCCACCAGGTCGCCCTTTATCTCCACGGCCGCGCCGGTGACCAGCGAGGGGAGGACGGCGGAAAAATCCCCGTTCTCCTGGGAGAAGACCACCTGCAGGCTCTCGCGGCAGGACCCGTCGTTGAGTTCGGCGAAAGAGAGGACCTTGGAGTCGCGGCGCGTCTTTATCCAGCCGCGCGCGACAGCGCCCGGCGCCGGGCCTGCGCTTTGAAGGAGTTCTTTTATCGTGGGGAGAGACATGTTGCCGTCCTAGCCGGGAAAGCCGGTTACTTCTTGGCTTTTTTCTTTTCTTCCGGGACTTTGGTGATCGCGACAAGCTCGAGTTCGCAGGTCTTATCCTCGCCGTTGTAGTCTTCGAGGACATAGCCCACGCCGGGCGCGTAGTAGCGCACGGACTTGCCGCCGTCACCGCCGGCCAGCAGCGTGACGACCTTCATGCACTTGGCGAACTTGCCGGCCTTTATGGAGACCTTGTCGGAAAGGGAAACGACCTCGCTGTTATCGGGGTACTCGTCCCACTTGGCGCCTTCTTTGGGAGGCAGGGGGAATTCGCGGCGCCCGCCCGTCATCACGCCGTCGGCCGTGGTGAGCCACTTGGCGTCGCGGGTGATGATATACTCCGTGGTGTGGGAATCGCGCAGCTCGAAGATCATCCTGGCCTGGGCTACGGTCTTGTTGGCCTTCTTGCCCACCGAAAGGATGTCGATATAGACCTTCGCCACGCCTTCGAACTCGGTGCTGGTGAACTTGTATTCGAAGCGGGTCTTTTCTTTGAGCGGGAAATAATCTGTAGCCATGAGGCCCCCCGGGGTGGTTAGATGTAAAAACTTGTGGACGTGACAGGGATCGAACCTGCGACCTCCTCGTTGCTCACTCGGGCTCGGCGGCTGCTGCCGCCAAGCGCCTCGTTCGCGGCAACCCGCGAGAACAACGCTTTCTGAAATCTGGTGGACGTGACAGGGATCGAACCTGCGACCTCCTCGTTGCGAACGAGGCGCTCTCCCAACTGAGCTACACGCCCAAAACTGTTATTTGCCGCTTTCGGCTTTAGCGGCCTGCTCCACGCGCTTCTTGGCTTTAAGGTGCTCCTTGAAGCTGGAGTTAAAAATGTGTTTCCCTTTCCGGTCCGCCACGAAGTACAGCGCATCCAGGTTGGCGGGGGACATCGCGCCGGAGATAGAACTGTAGCCCGGGTTGCAGATCGGGCCCGGCGGCAGGCCGCCCACCACGTAGGTGTTATAGGGCGACTTGAACTTCAGGTCCTTGTACGTAAGGGCTTTTTTCCAATAGCCCAGCGCATATTGCGTGGTCGGGTCAGCCTCGAGCGGCATCCGTCTGCGGTAGCGGTTCACATAGACCGCGGCTATCAGGGGACGCTCGTTATCGTCCACCGCTTCGCGCTCCACTATGGAGGCGATGATGAGCACTTTACGCTCGTCCAGACCTTCCGGGAAACCTTTAGAGAACAAAGGCCTTATTTGCCTCTCAAATTCAGATTTTAGCAAATTAATAACTTCCTGTGGCGGAGTATTTTTTTTGAGGTGGTAGGTGGAGGGGAAAAGATAGCCCTCGGCCTTCTGCGCCCTGGCCAGCTCCAGAAAAGGGGCGGCCTTGGTGACGCCGTTGGCCTCCAGGCGCTCCGCTATCTGCTCCATCCGCCAGCCTTCCGGGATCATCACCCGTATGCTGCTGACGTAGGTGCTGTGGGTAAGCTGCCAGAGGGCCTCCTCCGCCGACATCCGCTCCCGCAGCGTATAGTCGCCTGGCATGATCCGCCTGCCGGTGCCGGTCAGCTTGACGAGGGCTTTGAACCAGGTGGAGCTTACTATCACGCCCTCGCGCTTGAGGACCGAGGCCACCTGGCCCGCCCCCGCTCCCTCCGGAATGGTCACCTTCAGCGGGCGGCCCGGCCAGAAGAAATACAGCGACAGAAGCAGCAGCGCCCCCGTCGTGACATAGGTAAAGGTCTTAAGTAGTCTCATAAAAGCTTTTTGGAATAAACCTGCCTGTACTCCGGGCCTTCGCGCGTGAGCCGGCTCTCCATCAGTTCCACCGAGGCCAGCCGCGACAGCGCCCTGCGCCCCTGGGAGTAGTCGGAGACCCGCCTTACAAAATTTTCCGGCAGGACGCCTTTTACCCTGCCGAGCGTCACATGCGGCTCGAACCGCTCCTCGAAGACGAGCCCCGCCGCGGCGAGGCCTTCCGAGAGCTTGCGGGCCAGCTCCCTGAGCTCGGCCGTCCCTTCGCCTATGCCTACCCAAAGCACCGAAGGATGCCTGGCCGAGGGGAAAACCCCGAAACTCCCGAGAGAGATGTTGAAAGCGGGAGCGCCTTCCAGCCCGGCGTCCAGCCCCTTCCGGGCGGCGGCCGGGTCCGCCATGTCGCCGAGAAAAGCGTACGTAATGTGGAAATTAGACGGGTCCACCCACTTCACGGTATCCCGCCCGGCGTTGTCCCTGGCGTAGGAGGACACCAGCTTAAGCCCGTCCGTGAAAGCGGGGTCGAAGGAGGAAGCGATAAAAAGCCTCACCTATTCTCCCTCCGTCTCCCCTGCCTCTTCCTCTTCGGCCTGCCGGGCGCGGGCCCGCCGGGCCGCGGCGGCTTTTGCCCTGGCGCGCGCCTTGGCTTTAGCCGCGCGCGAAGCCTTTGAATTAACCTTGGGGCCGGCTTTGGAGTTGTTCAGTTCCCGCCGTATAACGTTGCGCTTCAGCGCCCGCTCGCGCAGCGCAGCGCGCCGCTCCTGGGACTTGGGCTTCCAGCCTTTAAGGGCGGCGAGCCGGGTGCGCATGGCGTTCACGGCGCCGCGGTAACGCGACATCCGCGCCAGCGGCACGGCCCTGAAACGCCTGACCGAAGGGCCGAAAACTATTTCGGTATTCTTCTCCAGGATGTACTCCTGGTTATCCTTGCTCGCCTCGTCCGTCTGGGTAACGGCCAGGCGACCCTCGTCGAAGACCGCGGCCAGGGTCTCCTTGCTGAGCTTGGAATACTCCACCGCGAACTCCGTGCCGCGCACCGCGCAGACCGCGGAGGGCGTGCGAACCTGCATTTTGAACTTGTCGTTGAGGAGATGCTTGATCTTGGCGGCCAGCGAGCCGAAATGGACGATGAAGATGGTATCGGACTGCTCTATGGAGGAGATCTCCAGCTCGGTGTTGCGGCCCACCTGCATCGTGCCCTTGTCGTCGAGATAGATCTCGGCCACGGCGTCAGCAGCGGTCTTCACCATGTCGTTGGGATCGAGCGGGATCTCCCCGGAAACCCGGGACCATTCGTCCTTTTCCACGGTCTTCACCATGACCGTGCCGGACACCACCTTAAGCCGGGCGTCCCAGCTCTCGGCCTGGTTCTGGGAATAGTTGCCCGACTTCATGGCCTGGTCGAGCATCTTGCGGTAATCCTGCTCGTCCATCTCCTGGGCCCGGGCGCCGGCGGCGCAGGCCAGCAGGCAGGCTGAAAGGATAACGGCTGTTCTGGTTCTGGTATTTGCCGGCATAGGGCCCCCTACTTTTCTATCCTGCGGAACTGGCGCCTGCCCACCTGCAGCACGCATTCCCTGGGTTCGAAGACGATGTCCTCGGCCACTTTCTCTCCGTCCAGGCGCACGGCGCCCTGGTCTATCAGGCGGCGCGCCTCGTTCATGCCCTTGGCCAGCCCCGCGGCGACCATCAGGTAGGAGAGCTTGCCGGGCTTTTCTGCGCGGAAGACTTCCATGTTCTCGGGAAGCTCCTTGCGGGAGAAGACCTGCTCAAAATGCGCCCTGGCGGCGGAAGCCTGCTCCGGGCCGTGGAAGCGGGCGGTAATAAGGCCGGCGAGCTTCTTCTTGGCCTCCATCGGGTGCTCTCCCTTCACTGCAGCGAGGTCCTCGGAGGTGAGCAGCGTGTAGTAGTCGTACATCAGGGCGTCGGACAGGGACATCAGCTTGCCGAACATGTCGTTAGGCAGGTCGTTCAAGCCCACATAATTGCCGAGCGACTTGGACATCTTCCGGTCGCCGTCGGTGCCGACCAGCAGGGGCATGGTCAGGACGGCCTGGGGCTCCTGGGCGCTGAGCTTCTGCAGGTCGCGGCCCATCAGCAGGTTAAAGATCTGGTCCTGGCCGCCCAGCTCGATGTCGGCCTTTACGGCCACCGAATCGTAGCCCTGGAAGATGGGGTAGAGGATCTCGAGCAGGCTTATCGGGGTCTCGGCCTTCATCCTGGCGCGGAAATCCTCGCGCTCCAGCAGGCGCGAGATTGTGACGCTCTTGGCGATATTGACGAAGTCCGACACGCCGACGGCCGGGCTGGCGAAGAAAGGCTTGAGCCACTCGCTGTTAAAGCGTATCTCCGTCTTATCCCTGTCGAGCACCTTGAAGGCCTGCTCGGTGTAGGTCTTGGCGTTGTTGGCCACGCTTTCATGGTCGAGCACCGGGCGGGTGGTGTCCTTGCCGGAAGGGTCGCCGATCTGCGCGGTAAAATCCCCGATGATGAGCACCGCGGTGTGGCCGAGGTCCTGGAACTGGCGCAGCTTGTTCATGACGACGCTGTGGCCAAGGTGCAGGTCAGGGCTGCTCGGGTCCGCCCCGAACTTAACGCGAAGTTTCTTGCCGGAGGAAAGTTTTTTGGCCAGGTCTTCGCGGCTGACCACGTCCACGGCGCCCCTGGTAATATCCTTAAGGATCTCGTCAGTGTTCATAGCGGTAATTGTATTATTTTTGCTCGCGCGGGCGCGAGCGGGAAAAAGCGTCAGTGGAAGCCGTAGGGATCGGCTTCGATGAAATATTTGACGCCGGGGCGCGGGCGCAGGGCCTGCGCCTTAGCCAGGCAAAGGGCGGCGGTCTTTTCGGAGGCGGCCTTCACCAGGTAGTATTCGCTGCTGAATTTGCGCTTTTCCTGCCCGGGGGGGATCACCGGGCCCAGGATCTCGCTGCCGTCGCCTGCGGCCCCGAGGAAAGACAGGTCCCTCAGGAACTCGGCGGCGGCGGCGTCCATGGCGCGGCGGTCGTAGGAGGCGAAGCGGACTTTCACGATATGACAGAAAGGCGGGTAGAAGAAATCCCTGCGGGAAGCCAGCTCCCCGTCGGCGAAAGAGGGGTAGTCCATTTCCGCCAGGCGCGAGAACACGTAATGGTTCGGCTCGCGGGTCTGTATGAAAAGTTCGCCGCTCCCGCCCAGCAGGCGCCAGGCGCCGTAGAAGGACTGGTACGCCTTCTCGGAGGCCCTGAAGTCGGCGCCGGTAAGATCGGAGTCCGCGTCCAGGAAGGCGGTGAGCGCCAGGCGCGGGGCCCCGAGCTCGCGCAGCGCGATGCGGGTGCCCACCAGCACGTCGGCCTCGCCTTTAGTGAAGCTGTCCAGGGCCGCGCGCATGGCCTTCAGCGAGCCGCGCAGCACGTCCCCGTCGAAGCGGGCTATCCTGCAGCCGGGGATCAGGCGGGAAACGGCCTCCTGCGTCTTCTGCGTTCCGGCCCCGTAATCCCTGAAAACCTTGCCGCCGCAGGAAGGGCAGACCTCCGGCTTCGGGGCCTTCTTGCCGCAGCGCCGGCACAGCAGCACCTGGGCCCCGTCCTCGCCCTTGAGGAGGGACATGCCCGGGCCGCAGTCCGGGCAGCGGACCATCCAGCCGCAATTGGCGCAGAAAAGGCGCGAGGCATAGCCCTTGCGCCCGGAGATGATCAGGGCCTGCCGGCCCGAGCCAACCACGGCACGCAGGCTGTCGGCCAGCGGCCGCGCGAGGATCTCTCCGGGGAAGCCGCCCATGTCCAGCACCCGTACGTCCGGGCCGGGGCCCTTCAGCGGGGCCGGGGGCACGGCGTCGAAACGGCGGAGGGCGCCCGACGCGGCGGCGCCCCAGCTCTCAATGGAAGGACAAGGGCTGGCCAGCGCGACTCCGCCGCCGAGAGCTTTCATGCGCCGCAGCAGCACTTCCCTCGTGTGATATAACGGTTCGGCCTCGGTCTGCCGGTAGATCTCCTCGTGTTCGCCGTCCATCAGGGCGAAACGGAGGTTGCGGAAGGGGAGAAAAACGCCGGTGCGGGTGGCGATCATCACCTTCAGCCCGCCGCGGACGGCCCCGGCCCAGGCCTCGGCGCGTTTTTTAGGGGTAAGGCGGGAATGCCAGGCGCCGACGCGGCCGGGGAAAACGGTTTCCAGCGCGGCCGCCAGGGACGGGATCACGTTCAGGTCGGGCACCAGCAGCAGGCCCTGCGCGCCTTCCTCGGCGAGGGCGGCGCTGAAAACCGCCGGGTACAGGTCTTCGCGGCGCTCCTGGGGGGCGAGGCGCAGCAGGTAGCCGCCCTCTTTGGCCGAAGCCAGGGCCTCCGTGAAGTTTTTTATCTCGGGCGCCCCGGGGGGAGGAAAGCCCGCCGCGGCCGGCGCGGAGGCGGGGGGAGCCGGCAGGGTTTCGGGCGCATGCGCGTAGAAAGCGCCCAGGCACAGCCCGCGCGGCGAGCCCCAGCGGGCGGACATCCACTCCGAGAGGGCCAGGGCGTCCTCGGGGAACAGCGGTTCCTCGTCGAGCAGGCGCTTTACGGATTTTAGTTCTTTAAAACCGGTCAGGTCGGCGTCCTTCTCCGGCAGGACGCGCAGGATGGTCCCTACGGCGTCCCGCTTGCCGAGCGAAGCGAGCGCCCGCAGGCCAGGCGCGGCGGCGAGCTCCAGCTCTTCGGGCAGCAGGTAATAGAAGGTCCGCCGGAGCGGTATGGGGAATGAGAGTTCAGCCAGCATAACCTCAAAAGCGCCCGCCGCCTGCGGCCGGGCTTAACCTATTTTACTAGTTTCCAGGAAGGACTTCAGCAGCTTCATGTCTTCCCAGGTATCGCGCTTGAGGTTGGGGTTGCGCAGCAGGGCCGCGGGATGGTAGGTGGGGATGACTTTTATCGGGTGGCCCGGGCCAAAAAGTTCTACGGGGTAGTCGTAGGCGCGGCCGCGCACCAGCGAAATGCCCTTGTCGGTGCCGAGCAGCACTTTGGTGGCCACGGAGCCGAGCGTGACGATGCAGAGCGGCTTTATGGCCCGCAGCTGCTCGTCGAGGTAAGGGCGGCAGGCCGAGATCTCTTCCGGCGTGGGGGGGCGGTCGTTGCCGTGCGCCTCGGGGGTCTCCGGATTCTTCATCGGGTGACACTTCACGATATTGGCGATGTAGACTTCGGAGCGCTTCAGGCCGAGCACGGTCTCGAGGATCTTGTCGAGCAGCTGGCCGGAACGGCCGACAAAAGGTTCGCCCTTGTGGTCTTCCTGGAAGCCGGGGCCCTCGCCCACAAAAACCACTTTGGCCTTATAGGTGCCCACGCCGAAGACGGCGTTGAGGCGGGCGTGGCCCAAACCGCACTTGCGGCAGGCTTTTACCTGCTCCGCGAGCGCGTCCATGTCGGCGGGTTTCTTGTGGGTCATAGCGGAGGGCTTAACTTCGGGTTCGGCGGCCGTCGGCACCGGCGGCGCGGCGGGGGAGGGGCGGGAAACGCGCTTTACAACTGAGGAACCCGGCGCGGCTTCGGCCAGGTTTTCGTCCTGAGCTTTAATGTAGGCGGCCAGGTCCCTGGCCGCGGCAGCGAGTTCCCGCCTCATCCGGATTATTCTTTGGCCGGTTTCTCGGAGGCTTCCTTGCGGGGCTTCCGGGGCTCGTCGGAGCGCTTGGTGGAGAGCTTCTCCTCGATCTCCTGGTCCTTCTTGACCGCTTCTTCGATCTCGGGAACCTTTATGGTACCGCTGACCACGTCGAAGAGGGAGCGGTCTATAAGCTCGGCCATCGGGATGGCCCTGAACTCCTCCTGGCGGCGCAGGTGCCGGGCCCACTGCATGGCGCGCACGATGTCGTTGTACTTGGACGGGCCGTAGTCGGAAATAAGCTGTTCGAGGTCGGCCTCGGTCTCTTTCACTATTTTCGCTTGCGTCATTTTGATCCTCCGTTAAACTCTAAATCTTTTTCTTCCGAAGCTGGCTCCCGAAAGACTCAACCTTGTCCAGGTTCCTCGCGGTCCGGCGCGTCTCGAGCTCGGCTATCGCCGCCACCTCGCGCACCGCTTCCGGAAGGCTGTCGTTAATGACCAGGTAGTCGAAGGTGGAAGCCACCTTCAGCTCCGAGCGCGCGGTCCGCAGCCGCACCGCCACGTTCTCCGGGGCCTCGCCCCGCCCGCGCAGGCGCTGCACCAGCGTCTTCAGGTCCGGCGGCAGCAGGAACACGGTGACCGCGGCCGGGAAGAGCTTTTTGACAGAACGGGCGCCTTTCACGTCTATGGTCATCACCGGGATGCGGCCCTTCTGGAGCACGGCCATCACCGACTTGACCGGGGTGCCGTAATAGTTGCCGTGCACCTTGGCCCACTCCAGCAGCTTCCCGTCCTTCCTGAGCCGCTGGAACTGCTCAACCGTTACGAAGAAATAATCCTTGCCGTCCACTTCGCCGGGGCGCCGGGGCCGCGTGGTGCAGGTCACGCTGAAAGCGAACTTCTTATTCAGCTTCAGCAGACCGGAACGCACGACGGTTTTTCCGCCCCCCGAGGGGGCGGAAATAACCATCGGGAAGTACTTGTATCCTGCTTTCAGCACTTACTTGTTCTTTCTCGGATTCCTGATCTGGGACTGGGCCGAGGACAGGATGGCTATCGGCACGCGGAACGGGGAGCAGGACACGTAGGTCAGGCCCACCTTGTGGCAGAACGCGACCGAGGCCGGTTCGCCGCCCTGCTCGCCGCAGATGCCGATCTTCAGGTCTTTGCGGGTCTTGCGGCCGCGCTCGACGGTGATCTTTATCAGCTCGCCCACGCCGTCCTGGTCTATGGTCTGGAAGGGGTCCACCGGGATAATGCCCTTCTTGACGTAGTCGTTAAGGAACGGACCCGAGTCGTCGCGGGAGTAGCCGAAGGTCATCTGGGTCAGGTCGTTGGTGCCGAAGGAGAAGAACTCCATGGTCTCGGCGAGCTTGCCGGCCATCAGGCAGGCGCGGGGGATTTCGATCATGGTGCCGACCATGTACTTTACCTTCACGCCTTTCTGCTTCATCACTTCCGCGTACACGCGGTGGATGATCTCGGTCTGGTTCTTCACCTCGTTCTCGAGGGAGACCACGGGGATCATGATGTCGGGGAACACCTTGATGCCTTCTTTCTGCAGCTCGGCGGCCGCTTCGAAGATGGCGCGGGCCTGCATCTCGGTGATCTCAGGGTACGTGACGCCCAGGCGGACGCCGCGGTGTCCCATCATGGGGTTGGATTCGCGCAGCGCGGTGGCGCGGTGCTCGAGCTCCTCGTAGGAGATGCCCAGGGCACGGCCCAGTTCTTCCAGCTTTTCCTTCTGGTGCGGCACGAACTCGTGCAGGGGCGGGTCCATAAGGCGCACGGTCACGTGAAAGCCTTCCATTACCTTAAAGGTGGCCTTCAGGTCGTTCTTCATGTAGGGGAACAGGTCGTTGAGGGCGGCTTTGCGCTCCTCGAGGTTCTTCGACATGATCATCTTGCGCAGCTGGAACAGCGCCGCGTCGGAGCCTTTGCCGTAGAACATGTGCTCTATGCGGAAGAGGCCGATGCCCTCGGCGCCGTACATGCGGGCCTGGGTGGCGTCCGCGGGGGTGTCGGCGTTGGTCCACACTTTGAGGGCGCGGATGGAATTGCAGAACTTCAGGAAGTCCTGGAGCATCTGCATGGTCACTTCGCCGGGCTCGACGAGGGCCATCTTGCCGGTGTAGATGAAGCCGCGGGAACCGTTGAGGGAGATCCAGTCCCCTTCCTTGAGGGTCGCGCCGCCGAGGTGCAGGGTGCGGGCCTTCAGGTCTATCTTCACGTCGGCGCAGCCTACGACGCAGCACTTGCCCCAGCCGCGGGCCACGAGGGCCGCGTGGGAGGTCATGCCGCCGCGGGCGGTGAGGATGGCTTCCGCCGCCCTCATGCCTTCTACGTCTTCGGGGTTGGTCTCTTCGCGGACGAGGATGACGTTCTTGCCTTCCTTCTTCCACTTAACGGCTTCTTCAGCCGTGAAAACTATCATGCCGACGGCGCCGCCGGGGCCGGCCGGGAGGCCTTTGCCGAGGGGTTTGGTGCCGAGCTCCATCTTCGGGTCGAGGATGGGGTGCAGCAGCTCGTCGAGCTGGTCGGGGGAAACGCGCATCACGGCCTCTTCCTTGGTCGCGAGCTTTTCCTTCTGCATGTCGAGGGCCATGCGCACGGCGGCGAGGCCGTTGCGCTTGCCGACGCGGCACTGCAGCATCCACAGGCGGCCGGCCTCGATGGTGAACTCGATGTCGAGCATGTCGTGGTAGTGCTTCTCAAGCTTGGCGCGGATGGCGGCGAGCTCTTTGTAGGCCGCGGGCATAAGCTGTTCAAGAGATTTCAGATTCTTGGACTGCTCGTTGCGGCTGGATTCGTTGATGGGGTGGGGGGTGCGGATGCCGGCCACCACGTCCTCGCCCTGGGCGTTCTCGAGGAACTCGCCGAAGAAGGCGTTCTCGCCGGTGCCGGGGTTGCGGGTGAAGCCCACGCCGGTGGAGGAGTTTTCGCCCATGTTGCCGAACACCATGGCCTGCACGTTGACGGCCGTACCCCACTCGGCGGGGATGCCTTCGATGCGGCGGTAGGAGACGGCGCGCTTGCCCATCCAGGAGGCGAACACGGCGCCGATG
>MGUA01000041.1 GCA_001799735.1 Elusimicrobia bacterium GWB2_63_22
ACACGCGGCTGAAATATTAAGGTTCCCCACGCCGGACGGCGTAAAAAAACGGCAAAACCGGAAACCAGATTGTGAATGAGTATGCATGACGTTCCCCTACCACACGTATTATAACTAAATTATACATCGGAGTGTATCAAAATATCCCGAAGAAATCACGAAGTCAGCAGGGCAGCGATGAAGTTCCATACACGCCTCCGGGGAACAATCAGGGCCAGGGCTTTGGCAGATCCTGTTCCCGCCGGTGGCGGTAAATCAACAGCAGAAAAGACCAGCCCGGCGGCCGCAGCAGCGGACGCCGGGCTGGTGTTTTATAATTACGGCGGCCACCGGCTAGCTCTAAGAATATTATCAGGAACAGGTTCGCGCCGCGAGCGGATTCAGCAGAATCCGCTGGCGAGCGCGGGCGAATTCTGTATATAATAAACTCAGTTCTTTGCAGTGCGCGCGGGGAATAATTTTCTTTGCTGTACGGACGCCGAAGGCGTACGAGGGTGGGGCACAGCGACACCGCAGTGCGGCCGGGAAAGGCCCTGTTGGGGGCCGGCCGCGCAAAGGAGGTAATTGTAAGATGCAGACCTCCTTGGGAGCAGGTGCAAGGCGCGTAGTGCCGCCGCCCTGCGAACGCCCTTCTCGCGGCAAGCAGGGGAGGCCGCGCCGCGTGGCCGACCGTGCGGCATCTCGCGGATAAGATCGGCCTACCGCTTCGAAAAGACGACCGGGGAGTGGTACTTATAAAGTTTCCGCGGGATGTGTGGCAAAGTAGTGTCGAACTTTGTCCTGAAATCTCCGCCAGATTTTTTCCTGCGGAAAAAATTGGCGCAGTGTCCGTAGTGGCGCGAAATGTAAAGTCCACACCGTAGCAATTTAAAAAGCCCCGAAAGGGGCTTTTTTTATTGCGAGCCGATAAACAGTCATATAGTCATCAGCGTCCCCTGACTTTTTTATACAATAAGCCACGTGACCAATAAAGCCAGAATTTTAGTGGTGGACGACGAGCCGCAGATAGCGGACATGATCGCCGCCTCGCTCGAGGCCAACGGCTACGCCCCCGTGGCCGCTTACGGCGGGCAGCCCGGCGTGGACAATGTCAGGGCCGGCAAGTTCGACCTGGTGATCATGGACATCCAGATGCCGGACATGGACGGCATCACCGCCCTGGGCGAGATGAAGAAGCTCGACCCCGAGATAGAGGTCATCATCGCCACCGGCCACGGCACCATGAGCACCGCCATACAGAGCCTGCGCAAAGGCGCCTTCGACTACCTGCACAAACCTTTTGAAATAAAAGAACTGCTGGCCGTAGTGGAACGGGCGCTGGAGAAGCGCAAGTTCAACGACATCGCCCGCGCCATCTTCTCCACCATCAAGCCCGACGAGCTGCCGCATCTCATCATAGACTCTGCCATGCGCATCCTCAAGGCCGACGAGGCCCTGCTGGCCCTGGCCGGCAAGGACGGCCGCCTGGCGGTGGCGGTTTCCGACGGCCTCGACAGCGTGCCGGAGCGCGCCTCCCGCCTGGAGATCTGCGCCCGCATGAGCGCGCAGTTCGAGGGCGACGGCGCCAGGGGCGTGGCGCTGGTGGAGAACCCCGCCGGCGATCTCCGGCTGAGCGGCATAGCCGGCATCGCCGACATCAAATCGGTACTGCTGCTGCCCATCATGGAAGAGAACCGCCTGGCTGGCATCATCGGCATAAACCGCCGGGACAGCGAGGAGAAATTCGGCGAGAACGACCTGCACCGGGCCAGGATCTTCGGCTCCCTGGTCAACCTGGCCCTCAGGAACGCCAACCTCTACCGCCAGCTGCAGGAAACGCAAGGGCAGCTGGTGCAGGCGGAAAAGATGTCCGCCCTGGGCCAGCTGGCCGGCGGCCTGGCCCACGAGATAAACAACCCGCTGTCGGGCATACTCGGCCTCACCCAGCTGGTGCTGGAAAAGACCCCGCCCGACACGCAGAACCACCAGGACCTCAAGGATATAGAAAAAGCCGTTTTCCGCTGCAAGAAGATCATCACCTCGCTGCTGTCCTTCGCACGGCAGGAGCGGACGCACATGGAATCCGTCAGCGTAAACGAGGTAATAGAGGAGACCCTGACGCTGTGCGCGCGGCAGATGGAACTTAAGCGCGTGCGGATAGAGCGGAATTTCGCGGAAGGGCTGCCGCAGGTCAGCGGCGACTTCCAGCAATTGATGCAGGTCTTCCTGAACCTGCTGACCAACGCCAGGGACGCCATGCCCGAAGGCGGCGCCATAAATATCTCCACCCGCAAAGCCGGCGGCCGGGTGGAGGTCTGCATAGCGGACAGCGGCGCGGGCATCCCCGAGGACATCCTCGGCCGTATCTTCGACCCGTTCTTCACCACCAAGCCGGCGGGCCAGGGCACCGGCCTCGGCCTCTCCGTCTGCCTGGGCATCATCAACAAGCACAACGGTTCCATCTCGGCGCACAGCGCCCCCGAAAAAGGCTCGGCGTTCACGGTGCGCCTGCCCGCCCTATGACGAAGAAAGTTTTAATAGTGGACGACGAGGACCTGGTGCGCAACTACG
The DNA here is from genome assembly GCA_001799735.1 of Elusimicrobia bacterium GWB2_63_22. Classification (GTDB taxonomy): domain Bacteria; phylum Elusimicrobiota; class Elusimicrobia; order Elusimicrobiales; family UBA9959; genus UBA9959. The sequence goes on from MGUA01000041.1 coordinate 2,551, forward strand.
TGCGCCGCGCGCTCGCCAGCCGCGGCTGGGACATCACCGAGGCGCGCAACGGCGCGGAGGCGCTGGCCCTTACCGGCCGGGACGACCTCAGCGCCGTCATCTGCGACCTGAAGATGCCGGACATGCGCGGCGAAGAGGTGATCAAGGCTTTCAAGACCGCCAGGCCCTATCTGCCGGTCATCGTGATAACGGGCTCGGTGTCCAACATCGCCACGCCCATAGTGCCCGGCGTGGAAGTGCAGGGTTTCCTGATAAAGCCCTTCGGCATCGACGAGATCCGCGACCTGCTGGACAAAGTGACCGGGGCCTAAGCCGCGCAGGCGGGCAGGAACACCCTGAACACCGCGCCGCCGCCTTCCCGGTTGCCCGCCTGTATCTCCCCGCCGTATTCGCGCAGTATATTCCTGACTATATGCAGCCCCAGCCCGGTCCCCTGCCCGGCCGCCCGGGTGGTGAAGAAGGGTTCGAAGAGCCGCTTCATGCTCTCCTGGCTTATCCCCGCCCCCTCGTCGGCCACCTCCATGACGACATAGGCCCCGGCCCTCAGCCCGGCGGGGAGAGGCTCGGCGGCCGCGGTCTGGCGCGTGGAGATGAACAGCCGCCCTTTGCCGGCGGTGGACTTCCTGGCGTTGGACGCCAGGTTGATCACCACCTGCTTGAAGTGGTCGGGCTTTACGCGGACCTTGGGCAGCGCCGGGGCCAGGGCGTATTCCACCGGCATTTCTTTCCCGGCTATCTTCTCTATTATCAGCTTCACGTCGCCCAGCACGGCGTTCAGGTCCGACGGCACGGCCGGCGCCTCGTCCCTGCGCGCGAACAGCAGCAGCTGTTTTATCAGGGACTCCGCCTCCTTGGCCATGTGCAGGATGTCCTCCGAAAGTTTCATCCCGACACCGGGCTTCATGTTCTCCATCATCAGCTGCACCGACCCCGTTATCACGGCGAGCAGGTTGTTGAAATCGTGGGAGATCTGCCCGGTGAGCAGGCCCAGGGATTCCATCTTCTGGGTCTGCGCCAGCTGTATGCGCACCGACCGCAGCTGAGAGCTGAGCTGAGAATTTTTCAGCGCCAGCGAGATAAGCGGCCCCAGGGTCTTGGCCCGGCGCATCTCTTTCTCCCCGAAAGGCGCGCCGGCGCCCAGCCGGCAGGCGCACAGCAGGCCCCCCTCCGCGAGCGGGATGAAAATAGCGGACGCCACTTCGGCGGCCCCGGGCAGGTCCTTAAGCCGGGCCTCGCCGGCCGGGGCCACGGTCAGCAGTTCGGCGCCCGCTTCCGCAAGCAGCCCTCTTCCCCGCGCGCACAGTTCGAACCGGTATTTTATCCGCTCCTCTCCCTCTATCCCGGCCGAGGCCGCCAGGTGCAGCCCGGCCCCGCCGCTGTCTAGCAGCACCAGCGCCTCGTCCGCGCCCAGCAGCGTCAGCGCGGAGGTGGTTACCGCCTCCATAAGGCCGTTGGGCGCGCCAGCGGACAGCGCGGCCCTGGCCAGCACGGCCAGCCGCCTTTTCTCCACGGCCTTCTCCGCCACGGCCTCCAGCTGGTCCAGCTGGAAGGGTTTTTTTAGATAGTCGAAAGCGCCCAGCCGCATGCTCTCCACCGCCGTATCCACGGAGATATGGGCGGTAAGCATCACTATCTCCGTCCCGACCCCGCTTTTCTTTATCTCGCGCAGCGCGGACAGCCCGTCCATCTCCGGCATCATCATGTCCAGTATGGCCAAGTCGTAGTTGCCGGCGCGGATCATGGCTACGCCTTCCGCGCCGTTGGCGGCCGTAGCCACGCGGTACCCGGAATGGGAGAACGCGAAGGAGATGAGATCCAGCAGGTCCGGGTCGTCATCTATTATAAGCACGTCACCTTTGCAGGCCATAAGACCTCCAGGTTAATGCAAGCCGCACTCGTCAGAGATCTTCTGCTCCTCCCCCATTACGGCCATCACCGAATTCATTTCGGCGACGCTCAGCGCGGGCGCCACCGCCGACCTGTAGTAGCCGTCCAGCAGGGCGTAAAACTTTTTTTTGGCGGCGGCGTCCTTCAGCTCGCCGCCCGGGTTGCGCCGTATCTTAGCGCTGCTGAAGGCGGGGTCGCGCATCTGCAGGGCCCAGTATTTGGCCTTGGCTTCCAGCGACTCCGCCTGTATGGCGGCCAGCCGGACGCGCCGGGCGTTGCAGGTCTCGGTGTTCAGGCTGGCGGGGGCGTCCCGGAAATCCACGAAGGCGGGGTTATCGAACCCCTCCTCGCTGAACATGGAGGCGATCTCGCGCAGGTCCGGCACCTCGAACTCGAAACCCTGCCGGTCCGGCATGATCTCCCACTGCCGCTCGGTCTGCGCTTCAATGGTGTGCAGCACGGCCCCGGTAAGGGGGTCTATCATCTTGGCTATTATCTTAAGGTGTTCCTTGGTGCCGAAGATGGTGCCCACTATTATAACGTCGCTCGGGTTTATCCGGGCCTGCGCGTCCTCCTGTTCCTCCGTCACCCCGGACGCGGTCAGCCGGCGCTCCTCCAGCACCTGCGCCAGCTGCGAGCGCTCCACCAGGTTCACCTTGCCGCCCGCCACCAGGCAGGACAGCAGCTTCTCCGAAATATATTCGCTCTCCTCGCGCGAAGTGCGCGCCCTGCGGGAAAACCCCAGCACGGCGAGATTCTTAACTTTTTTGGTATTGGAATACTTGGCGATGTCGTTGGCCATCCGCTTGTAGACGTCCTCGGAGGCTAAAACTCCGGGGACGCACAGCGACATAAGGAGGGCGGCTGCAACGGTTATTTTTATGGCCGGGACGCTTCTCATAACCCCTCCTTTCCGCACCAATACTTTATCAGAGGGCATTACAGTAAACGCCAAAGAATAATCAAATCTCGGTCAAATCGTACACGGCACCGGCGCGACCGGACTCCCGCGAGCTCATAAGCGGGCGCGGCCGAAGAGGGCCTGCGGTCCTCCGCCGGCCTCGAACTCGCTCGGCACACAGTGCCTCGCTCAAACAATCTCGGCCGCAGCCTTAATGATA
>MGUA01000042.1 GCA_001799735.1 Elusimicrobia bacterium GWB2_63_22
CGTGCAGGTCCCCGACTATGGCCGGCCCGCCGGTAAGCTGCGCCGTGGGCGCGTTTACGTACTCGCTGAAAGTTATTACGGCTTTGTACTCGCCGGGGATCAGCGGCTGGTCAGCCAGCACGCCGGGCACCAGGGTGTCCATGGAGCCTATCACCGCGCTGGTGGCCCATTTGACGTGGTACTTGGAAGTTTCGGTCTCGCCGGACTTGAGCAGCAGGTCCACTTCCTGCGCGTAGGGGCGGTAGTTGTCTACCGCGACATTACGCACGGCCTCCACCGGCGCCGGCGGGGTGCCTGCAGGGTAGGGATAGGCAATAACTTTCACTTGGTAAACAGTGTCGGGATAGTCCGCGGTCTTCCAGGAGTTCTCTTCGACGTTGGAGTCGAACTGCACCTCGGCCGCAAGTTGCTGCCCGACGTTGGTTACGTTGTAGTAGTTCTGCCAGTCGTCCTCGCTGCCGTCTTGCGGGTCACGAGTGGGTGGGCTGAGGTATGTAGTTGTACGTGATGTATTGGTAGGGATCATTACCCCATACATGGAGAATGGCCGGCCGGAGAACAGGATAGTTTCATTTATCCCGTCAATGAGGCTCCAATCAAGCTGATAAACGCCAGAACGATTTCCGCCGTTAACATTGTTCTGCGCGTGGACAATTATGTCAACATCGCCATAAATGCCTGTATACTCCACACCCTGCACCGGGAATTCGGAAAACATGTTCTCAAGAATTCCGGCAGTAGCAGCCGTGGATTTATCCGGGACAGGGATGATATCAGAGGCGTTCAATGTTAAGGCCTGGGTTACAGGGGAGAAGTGAGGCAAGGGGTCTTCAGCTCCTGTAATAAAGCATTCTCTCGAGTTTGCGGCAATGGCAATGTGAAGATGGCAATATTCTGGTTTAGTGTAACTTTCGGGGAATCTTTGCAATGCCCCCAGTATGGTTGCCGTACTCACGAAATCCCCTCTAAAGGTGCTTGTTGTTGGCTGAATATGCCCAAAAACAAATATCTTTGAGGTGATGTAGTCCCGCACGCAAACATAACCACTATCACCAAGAATATCATTGTTGTATCCCAAAACGACACCAGAGGATATCGGCGAAATCACAGTTTGTGCCAATTCCCCTGGCAAATCAAAACCATCATGATAAATGCTTTTGTCAAAATCACCATAGACCTGATCCACTTTGCTCAATCCCTCGGGAATGCTTAAGGCAAAACACGGAGAGATAAAAGCCGAAACAAATGAGACTAAAACCAGCACCTTAGTTCTCATATTTCCCCTCGGTTATTAAGGTTTTTTTTAAGATGTCAAACACATATGCCATATTTTTCTGAAAGTATTCTTTATCGGGGTTTTCCCAATATAAAGGAATTTCTATGAGAGCGAATTCGTCATTGTTTGAGAACGAAATCCTAGTGTCCCCATAAAATATGTTGTGCCGTATCAGTTCGTTCCCATTCATGTCATACAGCACTGAATATCGTCCATGTCTAGATCCAGAAGTGGTTACAAAATACTTACCCGTGTTGGAAACTAAATGGTTTTCAACGCATTCATTTTCAACTGTCTTTATAAGTTTCCCAGAATAATCGTAAATCTCAAAACCTAAGGGACCCCTAAAGCATCCCCTTATCACAAACAGTCTTGATTTAGAAAAGTCCATCCCGCCTTCAGGTATTTTTGAGAATTTCACAGATTCAACCTTGTTGCCATAAGCGTTATATACGGTCACCAGTCCAGAGTCTTTCTCCGCAACAACAATTCCCTTCTTGTTTTTAGACTGATATGCAACTTTTCGCCCATCTCTTACAGATGAATAGGATGTCCCTGGTTTAAATAGCAATCCCATCTTTTTCATCTTCTCTTTGATAGGGCCATTATCAGTAGTTACAGGGCTTGTTTTCAAGTTCGCCTCTTCGTTCGCGACATACTCTTTAAAACTCTTGTAATCCCTAACCTCTATCTTTTTTTCTTTGGCGGTTGGCGCGGAGGCAGTACCGGAACTCGCCTCCTGTGCCATGGCGGGATAAGCTCCAATACACATGTAAATTCCAACGGAAAGACAAATAATATTCTTATTCATAAATATCTCCTTAAAACGGAACAATCCTCGCAAGAGGTATCGCCCGCACACATAGATGTCTGATTGTTTAGCCCAAACCGATTATGCCCAAATCCTAACAATTGCCAGTTTACCTGTCAAACGCATCGAGCCGTCACCACCTGCACGTACTTGCCGTCGGGCAGATCGTGCGTCTTTTCAAAGACATAGTTCTGCTCGGTGTTATCTGGGATCTCGATCTGATTTTTGGGATCGATGGCGTCTTTATACAGTTTTACCGAAGCTATCCCCGACCCCAGGTCAGAGTACCCGAACCGCACGCGGTTGGTCGTAAAATACACGGGCGAGTCTTCCGTGCTGCATACGTGGTATTTTGAGGTTTCAGTCTCGCCGGACTTGAGCAACATGCGAAGTCTTCAAGGGATGCAAAAGATTTACAGGGCATATCACTTTCTCTCTTTATAAATCAAAGCGAAGTTAGTTTTTACATCAATAATTGAAATTTCTCCTTTTGTGCTTTGTTGCGGTGATTTGATTTTGGATTTTTCATGTTTAACAAGTTCGCTGGCATCATAATCAATAAAAGAAGTTCCCCCGGCAGCCTTTACAAGAAGAAATCGGTCATCATCAGTAAAGGTAATCCTGTTGGCACTAATGTTGGTTTTTAAGGGAATTTCCTTTTGTTTTTCCCATTGTCTACTAGCATTTAAGGTGAAAATAATGAGTTGGGAAGGTTTTATAATGTTTTCGCCCTCACCGGTAAAGGCTGAAAGAATAGCGAGATGTTTTCCACTCTTTGAAAAAGCAAAATTCGTCCAATCAATACTGACAAAGTTTTCAAGTGTTCCAGTGGAATCATAGATATGAAATCCATTTCTTGTCTTTGGGCCTGGCTCAATGCCTCTGTTTGTGGTAAATAAATAGAATTTATTATCAATCCAGTACGGATAAAACACTCCATCGAAAGAGACTGAGAACAATCTGGCTCCATCCGCATTGAAGAGGTCAACATGCTGAATAAATCCGGTTTTCTCATATTCTTGGGGGTTGTGTTTAATTAGAGTAATAAAATGGTCCCCACCCAAAATTTGCGTTAGCTGCGCAAAAGAAACAATTTTCCCGTTTTTTGTCCGGAACTTTTTGTGTTTTTCCAATTCAACTAATCCATAGGCACTCCCGGCATCTCCAGTTTTCTTCTTGGTAGCGAGTAGTTTCACGTAATTCTGAAAACTCTCATCGTCCTTCACAACAACATTTTCGCTTAGTTTTTCCAAGGCCCATACCCGAGGGGCAACGGCACAAAAAAACATCAGTGCGAGACATGTGTTTAGAGTTTTTTTCATAATTTTGTCCTTAGTTTATCTCGCACACCGATGTATCCTTAAAGCGGCACCATCCCCACAAGGGTATCGTCCGCGCACATTGATGTCTGATTGATATAGCCCTAACCACTTATCGCAAATCTTACAATTCACAGTTTGCCAGTCAACCGCATCCTGTAATGCTGGCTTTAAACTTTTCTCCCCATGCAAACCTGCCCGTATTGCCAGACTTTGGTCATGCCTGGCCCCGCGCGGCGGCCTGGGCGGCGCACAGGCAGGCGCAAAAGATAAAGATGACGCCGGAAAGGTACAGCCACATCAACAGGGCCATCAGGCCGCCGAAAGCCCCGTAGACGGCGTTGAGCACGGCGAAATGGGTGAGGTACAGCACGAACAGGCTCTGCGCCAGATACAGCAGCAGAGAGGCGCAAAGGGCGGCCAGCCAGACCTCGGAGTAGCGGGTGCGGCGGTGCGGCGCCAGCTTGTAGAAGAACATCAGGCTAAGGAACAGGGCCAGCCAGGGCACGAAGTACAGCGCCAGCCGGTGGGCGGCAGGGAGGATGTACTGTGAATGCAGCGCGCCGGCGGCCAGTTTGGCCAGCATAGGTATGCCCAGCCCCGCCACCACCGACAGCGTTACCACGCCCAGGAGCGTCAAACTTTTTAGCGGCATCTTCCACCAGCGGCTGCCGCCGGTGTTCCAGGCGCGGTTGGCGGCCTGGATCAGCGTGGTAAAGAACTGCGCCGACACCCAGACCAGCATCAACAGGGCCACCGTGCCGGCCTGGCCGCGGGCCTTGATCACGCGGGCCACCGCCTCGAAGACGTAGTCGTGAACGTCGGCGCTGGCCGGGATGAAACCTTCAACGTAGGTTATCACCATCGCAGCGGCCTCCCGCTTATCCATGAAGAACGAAGCGGCGGTGACGAACAGGATGATGGCCGGGAACAGGGCGAACAGGGCGCTATAGGAGAAGGCGGCGGCCCGCTGGCCGCCGTCTATCTGGTTGAACCTCTGCGCGGCCAGGGCCAGCGTGCCCCAGGCGCCGCGCGCGCCGTTCTTGATCCTCTCTTTCATTGTTTGGGCCGGCGGGGACCCCTCCCCGCCGGCGCGTTCCCCTTAAAGCCCCTTCTTTACCTCTTCCAGCGACTCGGCTATCATGTCGGCGGCGTAGTTCAGGTCCTTGGCGGAGTGCCGGTAGGCCACGTAGCCGTGGTGGTAGGGTTGCAGGAAGACCTTGCGGCGGATCAGCTCGGTGTAGAACTTCACGCGGTTTTTCTTGTAGGCGCCGGTCTCGTCCTTGTCGAAGGTGATGTAGGGCATCCACGGCTCGCCGGTGAATTTCACGGCCAGGCCGCTGGCCTTAACGTGGCGGCGGACTTTCTTGCAGAAGGCGGTGCCGCGCTTGGCTATGACGTCGAGCATATTGTCCCGCTCGAGCAGCTCTATCGTTTTCAGCGAGGCCACCATGGGCAGGGTGTTGTTGAAGTAGGTGGAGGAGACGAAAGCCTTGCTCACCAGCACGTCCATGACGTCCTTGCGGCCGGCCACCATGCTGATCTCGTAGCCGTTGGCCATGGCCTTGCCGAACACGCTCATGTGCGGCGTCACGCCGAAGAGCTGCTGCGCGCCGCCCAGGCTGACGCGGAAACCGGTGCGGATCTCGTCGAAGCACAGCACGGCGCCGTACTGCTCGGCGAGCTTTTTGCAGCCTTCCAGGAAGCCGGGCTTGGGCATTTCCACCTCGTGGGCGTTGGGGTGGCCGAGCGGGGTCATGATGATGACGGCCACCGTGTCGCCGTGGGACTTCATCAGGTCTTCCAGCTGCTGCAGATCATTGTATTCGAACTCGAGCACGTCCTCGTAGCTCTTGGGCAGCACGCCGCCCTTGTTCTCCACGCACCAATCGGCCCAGCCGTGGTAGCCGCAGCGTATGGTCTTGCTCTTGCCGGTGAAGGCGCGGGCTATGCGGCCGGCCAGCGTGGTGGAGTCGGAGCCGGTCTTGGTGAACACCACTTTCTCGGCGGAAGGCACCAGCGAGATGACCTTTTTGGCCAGGTCGTTCTGCACTTCCTGCACGATGGACATGCAGAAGCCCTTTTCCTTTATCTGCTTTATTACGGCGGCGTCTATTTCGCGCTCGCGGTGGCCGATGATGATGGGGCCGTAGGCGCAGAGCATGTCGATGTACTCGTTGCCGTCCACATCGGTCACTTTGCCGCCCTTGGCGGAGTCGAAGAAGATGGGGTATTCGCCGGGGACGAAATTGTACGGGCGGCGTATGCCCATCATGCCGCCGGGGATGAGGTCCTGCGCTTCCTTGTAAAGCCTGTCGGAATTGTCGAGTTTAAGATGTTCAGCCATGGTATTCTCCTTGTTAGTTTTTGCCCGTCATCCTCTCGTAAAGTTTCTTGGCGACGAAGGTGGCCACGTGGTCGGCGTAGGAGCCGGCGCCAAAGCCGGCGTCGTAGCCCAGCTCCTTGGCCAGCTTGTTGTTGACACGGGGCCCGCCCATCACGATGAGCATCTTGCCGCGCACCTTCTCCGCCTCGGCCAGCTCTATCAGCTCGGTCAGGTTCTTTATGTGCACGTCCTTCTGCGTTACTATCTGCGAGACCAGCACGGCGTCGGCCTTCACTTTCCTGGCGAACTCCAGCAGTTTCTCGTTGGGTACCTGGGAGCCCAGGTTGTAGGTCTCCAGCATGGGGTAGCGCTCCAGGCCGAAGTGGTGGTTGTAGCCCTTCATGTTCATGATGGCGTCTATGCCCACGGTGTGCGCGTCGGTGCCGGTGCAGGCGCCCACTATGACCAGCTTGCGCTTGAAATGGGTCTTGATGAAGTCGTTGACCTCGTCCATGGACATGTACTTGTCCACGGCCTCGGCGTATTCCACCTTGTCGTAGTCCAGGCCGATGTCGGTCTTGCCGTAGGCCACGAAGAAGGTGAAATCCTCGGAGAGGGCCGCCGCGTGCACCACCTCCGCCTTCTTGAAGCCGAGCTTCTGCACGTACTGCCGGGCGGCCTCCTTGGCCCTGCCCGAGTTCTTCACCGGCAGAGTGAAGGAAAGCTGCACCGCGCCGTCGTCGGAAGTGTCGCCGTAAGGTTTTATGAACATGATTATTTCCCCACCTTGAGTTTCTTCTTCAGGTAAGCCTCTACAGGGTTGTAGTAGCCGGGAGCCTTCTCGTAGACGCCGTCGAAGCCCTTGCCGCCGTCGCGCGGGCGCTTGATTTCGGCGAACATGCCGGTCTCGATGGCGGCAAACAGGCCGTGCTTCTTGACTTCGGCGAGCATCTCCACCGTCTCGTCTAGCACCTGGCGCGCGCGGCGGGCCATGATGCCGTCCTTCTTGAACTCGATGTCGTTCATGAAGTCGGCCATCGTATTGTGCACGTACAGGGCGTTGTCTATGGCGAGGTGGCGGTCCTGCAGGTAGGGCGTGTGGATGGCCTCGGTCAGCATGCCCAGCAGGTGGATGCCCTGGTCGGTGGCTTTGGATACGAAGTTGAACAGCGTGTTCATGGCCAGGCCCTTGAAGATGTCGCCGGTCATGAACTTGGTGGGCGGCATGTACTTGAGCGGGTGCTCCGGGAAGATCTCGCGGGCCATCTGCGCCTGCGCGTATTCGTAGAGGAACCCGTTCTTCAGCTCCGGGTTGATCTCGAAGGCGTGGCCCAGGCCCATCAGGCGGTTGGGCATGCCGGCGTTGGCGGCGAAGTTCTCGTTGAGGAACTGGGAAGCCAGCACGGTATGCGCCTTCTCCACGGCGTCGGAGGTGGTGAGGTAGTTGTCCTCTCCGGTGTTGATTATGATGTCCGCCGCGGTGTTGATCATGCGGGAGAAGAACTGGTCGGTGAACGTGCGGTACATGTTGATGTCGCGGAACAGGATGCCGTACATGGAATCGTTGAGCATCATGTCCAGGCGCTCCAGCGCGCCCATAGCGGCGATCTCGGGCATGCAGAGGCCGGAGCAGTAGTTGACCAGGCGGATGTAGCGGCCTTCCTTCTCTACGATCTCGTCGAGCGCGGCGCGCATGATGCGAAAATTCTCCTGCGTGGCGTAGGTGCCGCCGAAGCCCTCGGTGGTGGCGCCGTAAGGCACGTAGTCCAGCAGGCTCTGGCCGGTGGTGCGGATGACCGCTATGATGTCGGCGCCCTGCAGGGCCGCGGCCTGGGCCTGCTTTACGTCCTCGTAAATGTTGCCGGTGGCCACGATGACGTAGATCATCGGAGATTTGACCTTGCCCTTGCCGGCCTTTAACTTGGCGTTGCGGTGGGCCACGTTGCCGGCTATGCGCGCGTCCAGGCCTTTCAGGATCTCGTCGGCCTTCTTCTGTATCCGTTTGTCGTCGGTGAAAGGGATGTCGCAGAGGTTAAGGCCCTTCTCTATCTCTTTGTTCAGCTCGGCCGGGGTTTTGTCCAGCTTAACCAGCGCGTTGAGGTAGAAGGAGGCCGCGCCGCCGGCGAGTTTCTCCCCGCATTGCGAGGCTATCAGGTTGGGCACCGGTACGCCGTCGGCGTTGGCGCCGTCGGCGCCCAGCAGGCGCAGGGTGGCGCGCTCTATGGTCACGGTGGTGTGGGCGGCTATGAAGGCCTGCACCGGGGAGGTTATCCCCGCGGCCAGTTTGCGCGCCTGGTCTATTTTGGGTTTGGAAAGTCCTAGCTTGCTTTTCACTGGGGTCATTTTTTATCCTCCATGAAATCCTGCGCCCGCTTGATTATGGCCTTGGCCACGCCGAGTATGCCGGCTATCTTTATAGCGTCCCGCGCTTCTTCGCCTTCGCCGCCCTGCAGCAGCTCGTAGCGCATGAACTTGTTGATCATTTTGAGCTTCTCGTCGAGCCCGCAGGCCGCCCGGCCGGAGAAGTAGTCGTTGAAAGCGGCCGTGTCGAAGCCGCGCATCTTGAACGAGGCTGCTGTTTTTCCGGCCTTCAGGCCGGAGAAATGGGTGGCCAGGAAGGCGACGGCGGCTGTTTTGCCGCCGAGGTCCTCCAGGATCGCCGAGAGCAGGGCCGCGGCCTCCTCGGAATTGGTGGTGCGGGCGAACTCGTCCATGATGAGCAGGAGCGAGCCGTCCTTGAGACGGCCGTGGGCGGCTACGAAATCGTTCATCTCCAGGCCGAAGCCGCTCAGCCCCCCCGCCGTCTCCATCTCTCCGCCGCCTATGAAAGCCGCCCCGTCGAAGAGGCAGGTCTCGAAGGCAGCGGCCGGGGTGAAGAAGCCGCTCTGCGCCAGCAGCTGGGTGAAGGCCAGCGTCTTGAGCGCCACCGTCTTGCCGCCCATGTTGGAGCCGTAGATCACGTTGACGCGCCGGCTGAAGACGGCGGTCAGCGGCGTGTACTTGAGGCCTCCCTCGGCCAGGCGCGCCTCCAGGGGCAGGAAACGGGCTCGGGTCAGCCGCACGGGCGAGGGATATTTGTGTATCAGAGGGCGGGTAAGTTTAAATTCGGCGGCCAGGCGGGCGCGTTCGGCGGCGACGTCGATCTTTTCTATGGCTCCTGCGTAGGCTTCCAGGTTTTTCCTCTCCGCGGCTACGGCGGCGGCCAGGCGCTTTACCGCGGCGGCCTCCAGCTCAGCCTCGCGGCCGCGCAGGTAGTCGCGTTCGGAGACGGTCTCCATGTAGTCGGCCCCGTAGACCGGCTTGACCGTAACATGGGTGCCGTCGAAAGGTTCCAGGAAGAGCTCCTGGGCGCCGGAGAATTTCGCCGCGGCTTTCTCGTCCACCACCAGGAAATCCCGGTCGGTAAAGTCCAGTCCCCAGCGCTCCCGCAGAGACTTAAGCTTTTTCTCGCGCAGAATTTTCAGGGCCTTGTCGCAGGCCGCTATCGCGGCTCTTTCGTCGGGCAGGGCCGCGTCGTAGGCGTCGGCTATGTGGAAGGCTTCGCCCGCGCCGCCCTTGTTGAGCAGCGCCAGCAGGTCGGGGGTGGCCCAGCGGGCCCCGAAGCGGCTGCGCAGCGGGGCGGGCAGCAGCTTGAACGCCTCCGAAATGTTGATCAGGAACTTCCGGGCGAGGAAGAGTCCGGCCGCGCTGTTCAGGGCTTCCGGCGACAGTTCTACGGCGGGGATGTTGCGCAGGTGGAAGCGCAGTTTGTCGGCCTTGTGCCGGTTGGCGGCCAGGAGCGTCCCGATGGCGGCCGTGAGGTCGTATTCCGTTTTGAGCGCCGCCGCGTCGGTAAAGAAGCGCCGACCTTCCCGGTAGACGCGGCCATAGGGGGTCAGCGGCCTGAACTGGCCGTAGAAGTTCTCGAATTCCGCGAAAGCCCTGAATTTTTCCATTACCTTGTCACCGCGTAGGGGTTGTAGATTATCCTCTCGGCCAGCGCCGGGAGGGCCAGTTTCTTTTCGAAGTCCGGCCGGCTGACGTTGCACAGGTTCACTATAAAGGCCGCCAGGTCCGGCTTTGCGCCGAAACGCAGCTCGAAGCGGCTCTTCAGCTCCGCCCACTGAGCCCACGATAAAAAGATCTTGGTCAGGTCCTCTATCACCAGGGTGCCGCCTTTAACGTCCTTGCCCGGCAGCCTGCCGGGGGTCAGCGCCCCGTCGATAATGAAGACCGGTTCAGGAAGCTTTTCCCCCGCCCTGCACAGCGGCACGGCAGAGGCCGACCAGATCAGCCGGATGGCCGCGGCCGAAGAATCCAAGTTTTCCGGCTCCACCCTTGCCACGTAGACGAAAGCGGCCCGGCCTCCGGCGGCCACCTGGGTTATCCGGTCCACCGCCCCGTCCACCAGCACCGTGCCGGCGCCGTGGCGCCGCATGTCGGAAAGTATCTCCCTGAGCTGCTCGTTGTTCTCCGGCCCGGAGATCTCCGCCCTGCCGGGGCGCAGCGCGCGCAGCAGCACCGGGCGGCCGATGGCGGTGCGGAAAGGATAGACGTTTAGTATCTCGTAATGCAGGTCGGCGTTGGCAAGCGCTGTCTCGGCGCAGAGCAGCAGGTCGCCCCGCTCCGCCCGTATCTGCGGCTTCGGGTTGCCGAACACCTGGTCCTGGGCTTCGCCGTCCACGCCCACGCTGAGCGCGCCTACCGGGGCGCCTCCGCGCAGGCGGTTCAGGGCGTAGTTCAGGAAGGTGGTCTTGCCGGCGTTCTTCCTGGAGCCGACGATGAACACGGTCCTGTCCCTAAGGCTTTTGACGAAGTCCATGCGCGCCGTTTACTTCCGGTGCCTGCGGGTGCGCATCAGGTTGGCCGGCTCCAGCGTCAGCTTCCCGCCGTTGAGGAGCTTGGCCACCCCGTCTATCGGCTTGTATTGGTCGTCGCCGCAGAACTGGCAGTTCTCGTGCGAGGAAACGTAGCCGTCGGGTTCGGTGTAGGTGGTGACTACGCCTTCGTAGTTGCGCAGCACCACGCGCTTGTCGTTCATGGAGATAAGGTAGTTGGGCATGACGGGCGTCTTCCCGCCGCCGCCGGGGGCGTCCACCACGAACGTGGGCACCGCCATGCCGGAGGTGTGGCCGCGCAGGTTCTCCACTATCTCTATGCCCTTGGAGACCGAGGTGCGGAAGTGGCTGATGCCCACGGAGAGGTCGCATTGGTAGATGTAGTACGGCTTCACGCGCGCCATCAGCAGCTCGTGCACCAGCTTCTTCATGGTCTGCGGGCAGTCGTTGACGCCCTTGAGCAGCACGCTCTGGTTCCCGAGCGGGATGCCGGCGTCGGCGAGCTTCCGGCAGGCCTCGCGGGCCTCGGCGGTCAGCTCCTTCGGGTGGTTGAAATGCGTGTTGACGTAGATGGGGTGGTACTTACGCAGCATGTTCACCAGCTTGTCGGTGATGCGCATCGGCATCACTACCGGCGTGCGGGTGCCCAGGCGGATGATCTCCACGTGATCGATGGCGCGGATCTTACTGATGATGCCTTCCAGCATCTCGTCGGTCAGTACCAGCGGGTCGCCGCCGGAGATAAGCACGTCGCGCACTTCGGGGGTCTTGCGGATGTACTCGATGGCACGGTCGATGTTGGCCGAGGACATGTGCACGTCTTCGAAGCCCACCAGGCGGCGGCGGGTGCAGTGGCGGCAGTTCATGGAGCAGATATTGGTGACCAGCAGCAGCACGCGGTCCGGGTAGCGGTGGGTGAGGCCCGGGACGGGCGAGTCGACATCCTCGTGCAGGGGATCGGACAGGTCGGACGCGTCGGTGTTCAGTTCCAGGCCGCGGGGTATGGCCTGCAGCCGCACCGGGCAGCCCTTCTTCTTCTTGTCCATCAGCGCGGCGTAATAGGGCGTGATGGCCATCGTGAACTTCTTCAGGCAGGCCCGCAGGTCTTTCTTCTCCTGCGGCGTCAGCACGGCCACCTTCTCCAGCGTCGGGATATCCTTTATGACGTTGCGCAATTGCCACTGGTAGTCCTGCCAGCTGCTTTCGGGCACGTCCTTCCAGAGCGGGATCTTCTTGTAGTCCACTTTTTTGTATTCGCGCATGCTGTTTCTCCTTGGGAAATATCCGTCCTACGCGTACATTTTCTCGTAAGCCTTGCGTATCACCGGCGACTCGCGCAGGATGTTGAGCGTGGTGTCCGCGTGGTGGCGGGTGTAGCCGTTGCCCACCAGCATGGTGATGTCCTTGCCTACGCCCTCCGCGCCCAGCGCGGCCTTGGTGAACGAGGTGGCCATGCTGAAGAAATAGACCGTGCCCTCGTGGGCGCACATCAGGATGGAGGCCATCTCGGTATTGGGGATGTTGACGCAGTTTATCACCACGTCGGCCAATTTCCCCCCGGTGGCCTCTACCAGCTTTTTATGGCAGTCCAGCGCGTCGGTGGCGTTGGCCTGTATCACGTGGTCGCAGAAACCGAATTCCTTAACCTTGTCGCAGGCCTCTTTTGAGTACTCCAGGCCCACTACGATGCCGGCCACGCCGGCGATCTTGCTGGCCTCGTAGGCGCACAGGAGGCCCGACTTGCCGCCGGCCCCTATGATGGCCACTACCTGGTTGGGGCGCACCAGTTTGGCCGTCTGCGCCGGGGCGCCAGCCACGTCGAGGATAGCCAGGGCCAGCTTCTCGGGGATATCGGCGGGTATCTTGGCGTAGATGCCGCTCTCGAACAGTATGGCTTTTGCCTCAACGCTTACCTGCTCGGTGCCCTTCTTTATTCCGTGTATCTTCTCTATCTTGAGCGGCGTCAGGGACAGCGAAACCAGGCTCGCTATCTTGTCGCCGGGCTTAAGGTCGGTCTTGCCCTGCAGCGCCGGGCCCACTAGGGCCACGTGGCCGAAGAACATGCCGCCGGACCCCGTTACTGGGTTCTGCATCTTGCCGCGCTCCCCCACGATGGACAGGATCTTGGCCTTTATCTTCTCTTCGTCCCCGCCCGCTTCCTGCTTGATCTGCGTGAAGCTGGCGGAGTCGATGTTGAGGGTATCCACGTCGACGAGGATCTCGTTGTCGTAGATATGGTCCATGCCGTTATCCAGCCGGATGGCCGGCTGGGGCAGCCCCCCCGACGGCTCGAGCACGCGGTGCGCGCCGAAGGGGTTGCCGTCCTTCCTGATCTCTGGCGAAGCTGCTTTCGTCATTGCTGGTCTCCGGGGGTCAGGGTTTACGCGTAGATCTTCTCGTAGATGTCGCGCAGCTGCTTGGATTCGCGCAGGATGTTGAGCGTGATCTCGGCGTGGTCCTTGCAGTAGCCGTTGCCGATGATCATGTCCACGTCCTTGCCCACGCCCTCCGCGCCCAGCGCGGCCTTGGTGAACGAGGTGGCCATGGTGAAGAAGTACACTATGCCGCCGTCGCGGCACATCAGGATGGAGGCCATCTCGGTGTTGGGGATGTTGACGCAGTTGATGATCACGTCGGCCATCTTGCCGCCGGTGCTCTTGCGGATAGCCTCGTAGCATTCCAGCGCGTTGCCGGCGTCGAGCTTGAGGGATTCGTGGCAGAAGCCGTATTCCTTCATCTTGGCCAGGCCGGAGTCGGAGGAGGTGATGCCGATGATCTTACCCATGATGCCGGCGCGCTTCTTTGCCTCGTAGGCGCACAGTACGCCGGACTTGCCGGCGGCGCCGATGATGACCACGGTGTTGCCGGGGCGCACCAGCTTGGCGGTCTGCGCGGGGGCGCCGGCCACGTCGAGCACGGCCAGGGCCAGGGTCTCGGGCATGTCGGTCGGGAGCTTGGCGTAGATGCCGCTCTCGAAGATGATGGCCTTGGCCACCACGTTGACCTGCTCGGTGCCGGGCTTTATGCCGAGGATCTTCTCGATCTTGAGCGGGGTCAGGGACAGGGAGACCAGGCTGGCGATCTTGTCGCCCACCTTAAGGTTGGTTTTGCCGGCGAGCTTCGGGCCTATCGCCAGCACTTTGCCGCGGAACATGCCGCCGGAGCCGGTTACGGGGTTCTGCATCTTGCCCCGCTCGCCCACGATCTTGGTGATCATCGCCTTGATCTTCTCTTCGTCGCCGCCGCATTCCTTCTTGATCTGGGTGAAGCTGGCGGAGTCTATATTGAGGGTCTCGACCTCGAGCAGCAGCTCGTTGTCGTAGATGTAGTCCATGTTGTTGTCGACTTTAATGGCGGGCTGGGGCAGCACGCCCTTGGGTTCCAGCACGCGGTGCGAGCCGAAAGGGTTACCGTTGGCTTTTATCTCTACCTGGGTCTGTGTGGGCATTGTGTTCTCCTTGGTTTATGCTGGGTTATTTAAGTTTGAAGAGCTCTCTTACGTCGGAAGGCTTGGCTATCTCCAGGCCGGCCTCTTTTGAAAAGCGCACGGCCCGCTCCACGAACTCGGCGTTGGACTTGGCCAGCCGGCCCTTGGAGTAGTAAATGTTGTCTTCGAACCCGACGCGTATGAAGCCGCCCGAGGCGATGGCGCCGCAGATGCCGGGGATATGCGCCCGGCCGATGCCCATCACGGTGAAGTAGCTCTCCGGGGGCATCTGGTCCATCATGTAGCTGAGCGTCTTGACGCTCAGGCTGAGGGCGGCCGGCACCTGCATCACGAAGCCGTAATGGTAGGGCGGCTTTATGAGGCCTTCCTTGATGAGGATATGGGACGACTGCACGTGGGAGACGTCGAAGCATTCCAGCGTGGGATGCACGCCGTGCCGGTTCATCTCGCTGGCGAACTGGCGCATGATGGGCAGCGTGTTGACGATGTACTCGTCGCCGAAGTTGACGGTGCCGCAGTCGAGCGAGGCCATGTCGGGCTTGAGCGAGACGGGCGCGATGCGCTCTTCGGGCGTCATGCCGACCGCGCCGCCGGTGGTGAATTCCACCACCACGTCGGTCTTCTTGCGGATGAGCTCCATGGCTTTTTTGAACACGGCCACGCTGGCCGTGGGCGAGCCGTCGTCGTTGCGGGCGTGCAGGTGCACGATGGACGCGCCGGCCAGGCAGGCCTCGGCGGCCGCGTCGGCCAGCTCTTCCGGGGTCACCGGCAGGGCGGGCTGCTGGGCTTTGCTGGTTTCGGCGCCGGAAAGCGCGCAGGTTATTACCATTTTATTGGCCATGATATCTCCTTAGAATTTGCCCATCTTGCCCGCTATGTGCAGCGGGGCTTCGGTGGCCTTTATGACTTCCTCCACCGTGGTGTCCTCGGCGATCTCTTCCAGGACCAGGCCTTTCTTGGTCACCCGGATGAAGGCCATGTCGGTCACTATCAGGTCCACTTCCCCCTTGGCGGTCAGCGGCAGGGAGCACTTCTTGAGGATCTTGGGAGCGCCGTTCTTGTTGACGTGCTCCATGGCTATTATGACGTTCCTGGCGCCGGCCACCAGGTCCATGGCGCCGCCCATGCCGGGTACCATCTTGCCGGGGATCATGTAGTTGGCCAGGTTGCCTTCCATGTCAACTTCCAGGGCGCCGAGCACGGTGTAGTCCACGTGGCCGCCGCGGATGATGGCAAAAGACATGGCCGAGTCGAAATAGGCGCCGCCGGGGATGATGGTCACCGGCTGGCCGCCGGCGTTGACCACGCGCTGGTCTTCTTTGCCCTTCTGCGCGGCCGGGCCGAGGCCGGTGAAGCCGTTCTCGGAATGCAGCAGGATGGTGCGGCCTTCGGGGATGTAGTTGGCCACCATGGTGGGCATGCCGATGCCGAGGTTCACCAGGGCGCCGTCGGGAAATTCCTGCGCGATGCGCTTTACCAGCCTGACTCTTTTAAGTTCTTTGGGGTCCATGTGTTTTTCCTCGTTTAAGCTTTGAGCTGCAGGTTGGAGGCCGGCAGGGTGGACTGGACGATGGCGGAGATGAAGACGCCGGGGATGGTGACCCGGTCGGGGTCCAGCTCGCCGGCTTCCACTATCTTCTCGGCTTCGAGGATGACGTGGTCGGCGGCCATGGCCATCGAGACCGCCATGTTCTTGGTGGCGGCGGGCAGGTAGGCGTTGCCGTACTTGTCGGCGACTTCGGCTTTTATGAAAGCGAACTCGGCGCCCAGCGGCAGCTCGAGGAGGAAATCTTTGCCGCCGATGTTGAGCTTCTGCTTGCCTTCTTCCACGGCGGTGCCTATGCCGGTGGGGGTGAGCACGCCGCCCAGGCCGGCGCCCTTGGCGCGCATGCGCTCGGCCAGGGTGCCCTGCGGTACGAGGGTGACTTTGAGTTCGCCGGAGTTCATTTTCTGGCCGGATACGGGGTTGGTGCCGATGTGGGAGGCGGTCAGGGTGGCGGCGCGGTTCTGGCAGATGATGCGGCCTACGCCTACGTCGGGGTAGGCGGTGTCGCTGGTGATGAGGTTGAGGTCTTTGGTGCCTTTGCGGATGAGGGCGTCCACCAGGGTGAAAGCGTTGCCGCAGCCCATGAAGCCGGCTACCATGAGGGTGGCGCCGTCCTTGATGTCTTCAACAGCTTTGTCCGCGGTAAGAATAGGTTTCATGCCTTACTCCTTGAACTGTCGATTATGCGGTAGTGATTTTTCATATTATAACAAAATTATTATATTATAAAGGCACTTGAGCTGGGCGGTCCGACCGGGGTATACCTCCGCGAACCCGGACTGCAGGGAACCGTTGCGCGGTTCCCCTCAACCGCAGGAAGCGGTTGAGCCTCCCCTCCCCAACGGGTTCTCGGAGGTATACCCCGGCCATCCCGCAGGCGCGCAAAACTATTGCGGTTTACACGGAGATGACATGCACAAGGTACATATAGATCACCGCGAGTCCATGATCAAAGAGAACATGGGCCGCATCAAAAACAAGATCCTCGTCATGAGCAACAAGGGCGGGGTGGGCAAAAGCACGGTCGCGGTGAACTTCGCCGCGCTGCTGGCGGCGCAGGGGTATAAGACGGGGCTGCTGGATATCGATATTCACGGGCCCTCGGTGGCGCGCATGACGGGGGCTGAGGGCAAGGCGCATGCTTCGGACGGCCAGCTGATAGAACCTCTCGAGGCGGCGCCGGGTCTGAAGATGATCTCCATGGGCTCCATCATGAAAGAGGGCGATACGCCGCTCATCTGGCGCGGGCCGCTGAAGCTGGGCGTGCTCAAGCAGTTCCTTTCCGATGTGAAATGGGGCGACCTGGACGTGCTGGTGATAGACGCCCCCCCCGGCACCGGCGACGAGCCGCTCACCATCTGCCAGCTCATCCCCGAGATGACCGGCGCCGTGGTGGTCACCACCGGGCAGGCCGTGGCGCTGCTCGATTCCCGCAAGGCGGTGGGCTTTTTAAAGACCGTGGGGATACCCGTGCTCGGCATCCTCGAGAATATGACCGCCTTCCAGTGCCCGCATTGCGCTAAAGAAATAAACCTTTTCAAGACCGGCGGCGGCGCCCGGGCCGCCGGCGAGCTCGGCGTGCCCCTGCTCGGCAGCGTGCCTTTCGATCCCGCCATGGTGGATGCCGGGGACGAGGGCCGGTTCTATGCCGTTGAAAATCCGGACTCACCCCCGGGCGCGGCCCTCGGGGCGGCGCTGCGCGCCGTGCAGGAGGGTTTCAAGAAATGAGATCAACGCTATTCCTGATCGCCCTGCTCGCCCTGCCCGCGCAGGCGGAGTTCCGCCCTTTCAACGCCCCGCCGGCCGAAGCCGCCGGGCTCAACTTCTGCGCCACCGGCAAGTTTGTCATCGCGGCCGGCAGCTGTTCTCCCGGCGGCAAGCTGAAGGACGTCATCAGTTCCAAGGCCTGTGCCGACGCCTCACAGACCCTTTACGACGGCCTCGCCTACCTGTACCCGAATGCCACCGTGGAATTCCACCAGGACCTTACCCCGGACGAGCTGACCGAAAAACTTGTGCGCCCGCTGGTGCTGGGCTTTTTCTTCATCGGGGAAGGCGACGTCAGGGGCGGCTTTCTGACGGGGCCCGGCAGGGAAGCCTTCTACCCGAACGAGCTGGTCTGCGGCACTAATTCGTTCGACCTGTTCGGCGGCTTTACCTCCCACAGCAAGTACTCCCCGGGCCTGGCCGCGCCCAAGGCCGAGCGCGGCCTGGTGCTGGCCCGCACCCAGACCATCTACGCCGGGGCCGCCGCGGCTCCGGGCTCGTGGCCCAAGCTCTGCAAACCGCGCATAAGCCTGGTGTACCCGACGCGCACTTTCGCCGGGCGCATGAAGGACGACGTCAAGAAATTGATGGGCGTGCTGCAGGACGAAAAGAAGAAACACGTGCTCAAGACCCTGGCCGGCATCTGCGATAACTGCCAAGGGCACCTGGAGGCCGGGGACGCCCTGGCGCAGCTCTGCCCGCCCAACTCCACGGTCTGCAAGCTGCGCAAGATCGTGCCCGGTTCCGAAGAGTACGTTCTTAAGAACTATTGCAGCGCCCTGGCTCCCACTCCCTCCCGGCAGTAAAACCTCCTGTAAATTTAAAAAGGCCGCCCGCAGGCGGCCTTTTTTACTCCCCCCAATTCAGGCGGAGAGCTTCTTTATCATCGCTTCCGCGTCGGAGAAGATGGTCCCGAGATGGTCCTCGCCCCGGAAGCTTTCGGCGTAGATCTTGTACACGTCCTCCGTGCCGGAGGGCCGCGCCGCGAACCAGCCGGCCGCCGTGCACACTTTCAGCCCGCCGAGCGGCTCGTTGTTGCCGGGGGCGCGGTTGAGGACGGCCTCTATCTTCTCGCCCGCCAGTTCCTTGAACGGGAACTTCTCCGGGGCCAGGTTCTTGAGCAGCTTTTTCATCTCCGGGGTCGCCGGGGCGTCCTGCCTGCGGTAGAAGGGCTCGCCGTAGGAGGCGGTGAGGCCTTTGTAGAGCTGCGCCGGGTCCTCGCCGGTCTTCGCCGTTATCTCGGCGGAGAGCAGCGCCAGGATGATGGCGTCCTTGTCCGTGCTCCAGGGCCCGCCGTCGAAGCGCAGGAAAGAGGCGCCGGCGCTCTCCTCGCCGCCGAAGCCGAACCCGCCGTCGAGCAGGCCGTCCACGAACCACTTGAAGCCCACGGGGACCTCGCAGAGCCTGCGCCCCAGCCCGGCCGCTACGCGGTCTATCATGCTGCTCGACACCGCCGTCTTGCCCACGGCGGCGTCCTTGCGCCAGCCCGGCCTGTTCTGGAACAGGTAGTGGATGGCGGCGGACAGGTAATGATTCGGAGGCAGCAGGCCGGCCGGCGTAACTATCCCGTGCCGGTCGTAATCCGTGTCGCAGCCGAAGGCCACGTCGTAGCGGTCCTTCAGGCCGATCAGCCGCTGCATGGCGTACGGCGAGGACGGGTCCATGCGGATCTTGCCGTCCCAGTCTGCCGTCATGAAAGAAAAGGACTTATCCACCTTGTCGCTGACGATGGTGAGGTCCAGCCCGTAGCGCTCGGCGATCGGGGCCCAGTAGGCCACGCCCGAGCCGCCCAGCGGGTCGACGCCGAGCTTCACGCCGGAGGCTTTTATAGCGGCCAGGTCCAGCACGCCGGCCAGGCCCGCGACGTACTCGCCGGTATAATCGTAGAGTTTGGTCGTGGCCGCCTTTTTCGCCGAGGCCAGCGGCATCCGCCGCACGCCGGCCAGGCCGCCTTCCAGCAGGGCGTTGGCCAGGTCCTGCACCCGGCCCGTGATCTCCGGGCCGGCCGGGCCGCCGCTGGTGGGGTTGTATTTAAAGCCGCCGTCCGCCGGCGGGTTGTGCGAGGGGGTCAGCAGCACGCCGTCGGCCAGGCCGCTCTTCCTGCCTGCGTTGTACGCCAGTATGGCGCGGGAGACCGCTGGCGTGGGCGTGTAGCCGCCCGCCGCGTCTATCATCACGGTCACTCCGTTGGCGGCCAGCACCTCCAGCGCCGTGTCGAAAGCCGGCGCGGACAGCGCGTGGGTGTCCATGCCCATGAAGAGCGGCCCGTCTATGCCTGCTCCCTTGCGGTAGTCGCAGATGGCCTGCGTGACGGCTAGGATGTGGCGCTCGTTGAAGGACCGGGCGAAGGAGCTGCCCCTGTGCCCCGAGGTGCCGAAGGCGATGCGCTGCGCCGGGACGCCCGGGTCCGGGACTTCCTTGTAATAGGCGTCCAGCAGCTTGGGGATATCGGTCAGGAGTTCTTTGGGCAGCGTTTTTCCGGCAAAAGGGCTTATGGTCATATCGTCCTCGCGCAAGGCTTTCTCAAATCTTATTTTAATTTATCGCGGTAGTCCAGCGGCAACCGCGACACTACGCTGTCGCGGCCGCAGTGTAAACTACAGCGATAGCCGGCCGGCCCGGGAAATTAACTATAATGGGTGGATAAGTTTATGGCGAAGATAATACATACTGCCGACCTGCATATAAAGGACGGGGAAGAGAAGCCCTACTGCTACGCAGTGCTCGACGAGATAATCGCCCTCGCGCGCGCCGAGAAGGCCGGGTTCCTGGTGCTGGCGGGGGACCTGTTCGACTCCTATTCCGATTTCGAAGCGCTGCGCCGCGAGGTGCAGGCTAAATTATTCCCCCTGCACGAGACCGGCTGCCGCGTCATCTACATACCCGGCAACCACGAGGCCCGCGGCGCGTCCGCGGACCTCTCCGCCTTCAGCCTGGACCCGATCCAGTTCTACGCCAGGCCCCCCTTCGTTTTCTTCGAGGCGGAAGGCGTGGAGTTCGTCTGCGTGCCCCACGCCGCGGATTACGACGGCTACCGGGGCTGGAAAGTGCCGCCCAAGAAGCCCGGCGCCGTGCGCGTGGCCGTGCTGCACGCGCTCAATTCCACCATCTACACCGGCCCCGACGAGGAAGCTGACGCCCGGGCCGGCGTCATAGAGGACGATTTCTTCTCCCGCTTCTCCATAGATTACGGCGCCCTGGGCCATGTGCACTCGGGCCGCCGGCAGGAGCTCGGCGGAGCCTTGGCCTGTTACCCCGGTTCCCCCCGCGTCTGGCGCGCCCACGCGCGCGAAGCCGGCCCCCGGAGCGTGCTGGTGGTTACTACCAACGGTCCCGCGCTGGACGTCCGCCCGGTGGAGATAAAGTCCGCCGGCCAGTATAAGGAATATACCCTGCCCGTGGAGCTGGATGGCTCCATCCCGCTGCCGGCCGTACAAAAGCTGGAGGCCGCCCTTTCCGCGCGTGACCTGGTAGCCATCCGGCTGACAGGGGTAGTGGAGGACGAGAACGCCGCGGCGGCCGCCGCCGAGAGCCTGCGCGAGCGCCTCCAGAAGCGATCCCGCCAGGCCGCGGTAAAGCTTGAAACCTCTCCCGCCTCCATGCTTTCCGGCAACAGCCTGGCCAGGGCTTTCCTGGCCGAGATGGACGCCGTGAAGCCGGAAACCTCGGAAGGGCCGGAGTACCGCCGCTGGCTGCTGGCCCGCCAGTACGGGCTGGAAGAGATAGCCGGGCGCGCCGCGGAGGCCCTATGATAAAGCGCCTGCGCCTGACGGATTTCGGCAAGTTCAAGGAGCGCGAACTGGAGTTCGGCCCCTGCACCGTGATAACCGGGCCCAACGAGGCCGGCAAGACCACCGTGTTCGACGCGCTGTTCGACGCGCTGTGCGCTCAGTCCCGCCATGAGGGCCGGCCTGCGTGGAAGGGCCTGGCGGGCCGCTACGGCGCCCTGCGCAAGGCCGAGCTGAACTGGGAGGAAGGTTTTCCCCCCTTGGCTTTCGACGACGCCGAATTCCTGGAGCTTTTTGCGATACGCGCCGGGGAGACCAGCGTTAACGCCGTCAACGGCAAGACCTGGGAGACCGTGGCCGAGGCGCGCCTGCTCAACGCCGGGCTAAACCCCGCCCAACTGGCCGCCGCGCTGATAGACAAGGCCGACAGTTCGCGCAAAGGGTCGCTGAAGGCCCGCATCAAGGAATTAAATAAGCTCATCGAGGCGCGCGGGCCGGAGCTGGCCGCCTACAAGGCCCGGCGCGACGCCATTTTTTCCGGCGAAGCGGAGACCGCGCGGCTGGAAGCCGAACTTAAGGGCAGGAACGCCGCGCTGGAAGAGAAAAGAGCGCAGCAGCGCGCGCTGGCCAATACGCAGGAGGAGCTGGCCATGGCCTGCCGCCTGGCTTCGGCCGAGGCCGGCATAAAAGCCCTGCGCGAACTTAAGGAAACTTCCGCCGAACTCGCGGCCCTTTCTAAATTCGCCAGGAGCGAGGCGCCGGCCTACCGCGCCCTGCAACAGGAATACCAGGACCGGGAGCGGGACGCCGCGTCCGCCGGGGCGGCGCTGGGCGAGAAGCAGGCCGTGCTGGCCGCAGGCAAGGCCTCGCTGGAGCAGCTGGTGGCCCGGATGCCGGTGCTCAAAAAACAGGTCGAGACCGCGGCGGCGCTTTCCTCCAAACTGACGGTTTTCTCCTCCGCCCCCCCGAAGGTAACGCTCACCGTTAACCGGCCGGCGCGTTTCGGGATCTGGGGCGCCGCCCTCGCGCTGGCGGTCTTTGTCGCCTACTCCGGGGGTAATGCCGGCGCTTACGCCGCGGCCGCCGCCATCGTGGCCGCCGGGGCCTGGGCCGGGCTGAAACTTTCGGTGAAAGAAACCCTTTCCGCCCATACGCCTGACGAGGTAAAGGTGTTTCTCGACGGGCTGGCGGCCGAATGGACCACCATTTCCGAAGAAAAGCTCCCGCCCGGCCTGGAAGAGGCGCGCGCCTACCTGGCCAAGGCCGGCGCCGACGCCGCCGCGGCCGCCGATTCCCTGAAGGCCAGGTCCGGAGAGCTCTCCGGCCTGGAGGCCGGCGTAAAGATGGCCGCCAGGTCGCTGGAGGAGTCTCGGGCCGCCGCCGCCGCGGCCAAAGGGAAGGCCGAGGCGTGGCTGAAGGAGAGGGGCTGCGCCACCGAGGACGAGTACCAGGGCAGGCTAACCGCCCACGAAAAACTTTCCGCCAAGCTCGGCGACATAGAGCAGCGCGTGGCGCTGTTCCGCCAGAAGACCGGCGCTTCCTCCGACGAGGACTTGCGGGACCGGCTTTTCATGGATAAGGAGGCGCTCGACCAGAAGGGCGTGAATCCCTCCAAAGCCGACGAGGCCGAACTGGAGAGGGTCAAGGCCAGGGCCTCCGGCATGAGCAAGGAAGTGCACTCCCTGGAAGCCGAGGCCGCCGAGCTTAAGGCGGCGCTCAAAACTGTTCAGGCCGTAGCCGGGGCCAAGCTGGAGGGATTGCCTGAACATATAAACCGCGCCGAGAACGAGCTTGCCGCGGCCAGGGACGAGATCTCCGGCCTGGAGCTGCAGGCGCAGGGATATATGCTGGCCGCCGAGGCGTTCAACAAGCTGGCGGAAAAGTCCACCGTGGCTTTTGACGCGCTGGCTAAAGAAGTCTCGGCCGCTCTCGACGGGGCGCTGCCCGGCCCTGAGGCGCACTTCGGGAGTTTCGACGCGGCCGAGGCCTCCCTGAAGGACGCCGGCGGCCGCCTGCGGCCGGTAAAATTCCTTTCTTCCGGCACCCGGGACCTGTTCATGCTGGGAGCGCGGCTGATGATGGCCAGGAAGGCCAGGACCGGCCCCGACGGCACGCTCTCCCCCGCCCTGCTGGTTCTCGACGAGCCCTTCTATACCCTGGACCCCGTCCGCGAGACGGCGGCGCTGGGCCTGCTGGCCGCTTTCCAGAAAACTACGGGCTGGCAGGTAATAATGCTCACCAAGGACGCGGCCGTGGCGCCGAGGGCAGCCGCCGCCGGCCTGCCGGTCAAGGTGGTTGAATTGTAGTTTGTGCGGGATTTTTAAGCCCGGCCCTGCGGCCGGGCTTTTTTATTTGCCGACGGGAAGGGCGGCGCGGTAGGCGGCGAGGGCCTGCGGGAACGGTGACAGCACCCGCTCCAGCACGCCTTTACATTCGGAGATAGCGGTGCCGTAGTTGGTGATGGGCACGCCGGCGGAAGAAGCCTTGCCCATGCGGCTGAGTATCTCGGCGCGGCCCAGCATGCAGCCGCCGCACTGTACGGCCAGTTTATAGCCGGAGAGGTCCCCGGGGATGTCGTGGCCGGCGAAAGTGTCTATCTTCAGCCCGCCGCCGGCGGTCTCGTTAAGCCAGCGGGGCAGCTTCACGCGGCCGATGTCGTCCTCTATGGCGTGGTGGCTGCAGCCCTCCAGCACCGCTATTCTGTCGCCGGGGCGCAGGCCGCGTATGGCGGCGGCGCCGGCGGCGTAGGCGGCCAGGTCGCCTTTGAACCGGGCGAAGAGTATGGAGAACGTGGTGCACGGCACTCCGGGCGGGGTATGCCGCACCATGAGGTCCACTACCTGCGAGTCGCAGACTACCAGGGCGGGCGGCTCTTTCAAGGCGGCGAGGGCCCCGGGGTATTCGTGCTCGCGGCAGGTGAGGAACAGCACGCCGTGGTCCAGCAGGTCGCGCATGGCCTGCACCTGCGGCAGTATAATGCGGCCTTTGGGGGCTTCCTTGTCGATGGGGATGACGAGGATTGCGGTCTGGCCGGGGCGGACCAGGTCGCCCAGGATGGCTTTCGGCCCCCCGCCGCCGCGGGCGATCGTAAGCAGGCGGTCCTTTACGGCGGCGATGGCAAGTTCGCGCAGGCTCCTGGTTGTCGCGGAACAGAGAATGGGCGCCAGGTCTTTTTCCCGGAGGGCCTGCTTAAGTTCAGGGGACGGGGCCGCTATATCTGTTTTATTTACGAGGACGATAAGCGGGATTTTCTTCTCCCGGGCGGTGGAAACTATCTCCTCCTCGCAGCTGCCCCAGCCGGCGGGCTCCACTACCAGCAGGGCTACGTCGGCGCGGTCGAAGATGCGGCGGGCGCGCCCGGTGCGCAGGGCGCCCAGCTCGCTGCGGTCGTCCAGGCCGGCGGTGTCGAGGAAGACTACGGGGCCGACGGGCAGGAGCTCCATGGACTTCTCAACTACGTCGGTGGTGGTGCCGGGGACGGGCGAGGTGATGGCTACGTCCTGTCCGGCCAGCATGTTGAGCACGCTGGACTTGCCGACGTTGGTGCGCCCGAAGATGGCGATCTGGAGTCTCATCGATTTTGGCGTGGTGTTCATAAAAGTATACTCACGGTTCCGGTCGCCCGGGGTATTGTCCCTCTCACCCTGGACTGCAGGGAACCGTTGGCCGCCTGTTGCGCATAGCGCCTGATGCGGCACGGGCATAGCCCAGCGCGGTTCCCCCCGCCCTTGGGAAATTATGGGCGGGTCCCCCCTCCCCAACTGGGGCCTTAGGGGAACACCCCGGCGGCCCCTCCTGAACCTCGCTAAACTTTCAAGCTATGACCGTAGCCTTCGGCGCGCTGGCGGCCGAGGGACTTTAGCATGGCGTCTACGCAGCCGGCGCACTGGTCGGGGGCTTCGCTGGTGCAGATCTTGCCGGGGTAGAGGCTGTAATCGACGCGGTGCTCGGTGGGGCTGATGTTGGGCATGAGGACGTTGGCGCCGCAGCGGAGGGCTTTCTGCCGGCCCTGGGGATCCAGGGTGCCCATGGCGGTGGTGGCCGGGATATGGGTGTTCCTGGTGACTATGCGGGTGAGGGCGGTCATGCGCAGGGCGAGGTCCAGGGTGCCGTTGTGGGCTCCGCCCATGGGGGTGTCGGGGTTGGCTATGAAGGGGCCTATGCCGACCATGTCGAGTTCCATCTTCCTGAACAGGAGGATGTCGTCGGCCATACTCTCAAGTGTCTGGCCGGGCAGGCCGGTCATGACTCCGGAGCCGACCTGGAAGCCGGCTTCTTTAAGCCAGGCGAGGCACCTGAAACGGTTGTCGTAGTTGGAATCGGGTTTGAGCATTGCGAACAGGCGGCGGTCAGAGGTTTCAAAGCGCAGCAGAAAGCGGTCGGCCCCGGCGGCGCGCAGGGTCCGGTAATCTTCTTTGGTGTGCTCGCCTACGGAAAGGGTGATGGCGAGGCCGGTTTCGGTCTTTACTTTTTCTACTATGGCCGCGAGCTCTCCGGGGCCGTAATGGGGGTCTTCCCCGGACTGCATGACGACGGTTTTGTAATCGAGGCGGACGGCGGTGCGGGCGCAGCCGAGTATCTCTTCTGGCGACAGGCGGTAGCGGCGGACTTTGGCGTTGCCGGCGCGGATGCCGCAGTAGTAGCAGCGGCGGCGGCAGTGGTTGGAGAACTCTATGAGGCCGCGCAGGTGCACGCCGTCACCCACTTCCTCGCGGCGCACCTGATCGGCCAGCGCGAAGAGGCCGGCTGGGTCGGTGTCCGGGGAGAGGGCTTTTATGAGTTCTTCCTTAGTCATAGTCGTTTCGCCTATCTCGCGGGCCGACGAGGTATTCCCCTTCGCCC
>MGUA01000043.1 GCA_001799735.1 Elusimicrobia bacterium GWB2_63_22
GGGCCTTTCCCGGCCGCACTGCGGTGTCGCTGTGCCCCACCCTCGTACGCCTTCGGCGTCCGTACAGCAAAGAAAATTATTCCCCGCGCGCATCATCTCTTTTTCGTTATAAAGCGCACCCCACCGCCCGGACATTAACTACTTTTATCTCGTACCGTTAATGCGTGCGGCATTCCCCACTTTCATTCTAACAGATCATGCGGCCGCCCGCGCAAAAAAAGGGGGCCGGGCTGCTTCGGCACGCTGGGTGCCTGGGGTTTGGGTTGGGGGTGGAGAGCAGCCCGGCCCGCAATTTATTTACTGATCTGAAATTTACAAAAGCCTCTTTCCCGTCTTTCTGGCCAGCGCCGCGACGCGCGCCAGGAATACCTGTGCCTCTATCGGTTTAGGGAGATATTCATCCGCACCGGCGTTATAGCCCTTAAGCTGGTCCTCCACAAGCGCCTTTACCGTAAGCATTATGACGGGCAGGCCGCAAAACCTGGCGTCGGAACGCAGACGCTTAAGCAGCTCTATCCCCGTCATGCCGGGCATGTCCACGTCGAAAACGCACAAGTCCGCGCCCTCCCCGTCAAGCCGCTCCCAGGCGCGCAGGCCGTCGGGCTCCGCCTCCACTTCATAACCGGCCTCGGAAAGAATAGCGGCTATTAATGACCTGAAAATATCATCGTCCTCGGCTACCAGTATTTTCATTTCGTCTCCCTGTAACGGTAACCTGCGCCGTAAACGGTCTCTATGTTCCCGCCGTAACAGCCCAGCCTTGCGCGCAGCAGTTCCACATGTTTATCCACGTTCTGGAAATTGACCTCTTTGTCGCGCCAGACGGTTTCCACTATAAACCGCCTCTCTACTACCGCGCCCTCCCTGCCCACAAGCAGCGCCAGTATCTCAAGCTGTATCCTGGTCAGGCCGGGCACTTCCAGGCACCCGCCGTTTTTCTTAAGGAAGACGATGCGCCGCGACTTATTCACCCGTATCCTGCCGGAGCGGGACCGGACCTCTTCCAGGGTCCGCGCCGCCGAGGGCAGCGCCCAGCGCAGGTTTACCAGCAGTTTGGCCTCCAATATTCTCGGGTCTATGTCCGACCCCACAAAATCGTCAAATCCGCCTTGCAGGTATTCCGCTATCTTTTTATTGGGCAGGGTTCCCGTACCGGAGAACAGGATTACAGCCGCCGTCGGGCCGCGTTTCCCCGCCGCCCCGGCCGGCAGTTCCCCGGCCAGCGTCTCATCCACAATCACCAGATTAAGCGGGCCGCAGCCCGCCGCCTGCCGCAGTTCCCCGCCGCTATGGCATATCCTTACGTTCCAGCCGCGCCTGGCAAGGAAGGCGGCCCAGCTCCGGCAGGGCTCTATGCCGCGGCTTATCATTAAAACCTGAATATTATCCATTAACCGGCCGCGCCCCCCCCCGTTACCGCACCGCTTTCCCCACTATAACTTCCCTTGCCGCCAGGCCGAACCGGCCGCTGTCGAGCGAACCTTCGGCGGCGTCCCCGAGCAGCAGGTAGCTGTCCGGGGGGATCACGCCCTTGTAATCGCGCGCGTAAAGGGCGAGCATCCGCTTCCTTCTGCCCGTGAAGTCGTAAGGCCGTCCGGCGGAATTCGTAAGTACGGCGCCGTTCACCAGCAGCAGGCTTACGCCGTCCGCGCGCTCTTCCAGGGCGAACCTGTCGCCCGGCACGGCGCGCGCTATCTTTATGAGCGGGTCACGGCGGAAAGAGAACCGGCACACCACGATATCCCCTCTTTGCACTTCA
This sequence comes from Elusimicrobia bacterium GWB2_63_22, assembly GCA_001799735.1. Lineage (GTDB taxonomy): Bacteria > Elusimicrobiota > Elusimicrobia > Elusimicrobiales > UBA9959 > UBA9959. The sequence goes on from MGUA01000043.1 coordinate 1,760, forward strand.
TGCGTGTCATAAAAGCCGTAATGTATTCTCACGCTATCCCCGGCTTTAAGAAGCGGGCTTAAAGAATTGCCTCTCACCGCGGCCTCTTCAACCCCGGGTCGCGCCGGGCCCGCCGTCCGGCAGGCGGCAAAAAATAAGCACAGCACCGGCAGTATATATTTCAATATCTGCGCCATAATTACCACCATCGCTGACCTAATGGGCGTGCCGCATCAGGAGCTATGCTCTTCAAGCGGCCTTTCCCGGACGGGCTTTAGAACACTTCCCGCTCCAGCAGGCCGCCACCGCGATTGCTGCTTCACAAAATAGTCCAGCTCGCCCAGGTAGACGTTGGAGAACAACTGCGAAGTGAGGGTGCCTATGGGCTGACCGGCTGACCGGGGGGGATATAGGTCCTTTGGCTCTTACGGCAGGATACGGAATGGTGTAAAATGTATTCATCAGATTTTCATTGCATTCCCGGGAGACGAAATGAACGATACCAACAAATCCGAACCGGCCACAAAAGCCGACCTGACAAACGGTTTAACGGGCCTAAGAACAGAGTTAAGCCAAAAAATAGATTCCCTTGATAACAGAGTTGCCCGGCTTGAAGATGTCACAAAAAATATAGCGCTTGATATGGTCAGGGCGCAAAGCGATATCAACGGCATAAAAGAACGCATGGCTACTAAGGACGACATAAACCGCATCATGAGCGCCATAGACACCTATACCGCGGAGGCTATCTCCTACCGCAACCGCGACACGCTGCGCGGCGGCAAGATAATGGAGCACGAAACCAAACTTACCGACCACGAAACCCGCCTTACCTCCCTGGAAACAAAATAACCGCCGCCAGATCGGCCGGCGCCGCGGGCCGCCCCTGGGTCGGGTAGACTGGGGGAAGCCGCACGGCGCCGGTTAAATTCAGACTGTTTTTCGGCATATTTTTTATTTTCGAAGCTATGCTAGTGCCGCCATCAAGGCTATGCCATCAGGGCGGCCGCCCGGCTTCGCCGGGCTCTATAACTGCTACTGCACCTGCGGGGAAGATTTTAGATTTTCAGATTCATGATTTCAGATTATCTGCGCCTACCGCAGCGGAACCCGCTGCTGACGCCCCAGTAGGACGGGCCGTCGTGCGCGCTGAAGGCGAACAACCCGGCGGCGGCGCCATCGGCCCAGCTGCCGCCCCGGAGCACCCCCGGGACCTGGCCCTGTATCCACCCGGCGGGCGCGGCATAATTGGTAGACGAGTAGCCGCCCACGTTCCATTGGCCGTCGTTGTTGTAACCTGTACCATCTCCGTCAACCTCCTTCTTTATTCCATACCCGGCGGAAGTCCCGGCGCCGGCCATGCCCCACTCCGCCACCCATTCCCACAGGCTGCCTATCATATTCTCGGCGCCGGCCGTGGACAAACAACTGGTGCCGCCGCCGGTGGTGGTGGGGCCGGAGCCGGAAATATTGCAATTCGGCGCCGTGCCGGTATCGCCGGGGTCAACGGTGCCCGCGGCCGCCGCCTGCCAGACATGGTTGGGCAGCAGCTCCTTGCCCGCGTTGAAACAGGCCATATTCGCCTGGAACCAGGTCATATAGCGCGAGGGGGTTACGCTCACCACGCTGCGCGCGTAAATAGGATTGGCCGCGCCAACGGCACAGTCCTGGCCGTTGTCGTTGCAGGGGTGGGTGTCCGACGCGGAGCCGTACTGCGTGCCGCCGGTGGCGGTGGACCAGACCGACGCCTCGTATTTATCCACACACCAGGGCCCCACAGCCACCATAATGTCGTTGGCGTCCGCGGGGTTGACGCAGCCGCCCTGTATCCACTGGCTGGCCCTGATGTTGCCGGTCACATCCAGTTTGGCGCCAGGGGAGGCAGTCCCGATGCCGACGTTGCCGGCGAAGTAGTTGGTGCCGCCCGCGGAATAGATCGAGTAGTTGGTGCTTGCGGCATTTTGATCTTCAATGTAGATGCCGTAATTGTTCCACATGTTTCCGGCGCTCTTAGTGGGATTCTCAACGTACAATCCATATGCATTGCTAAAAGTTCCCCCGCTGCTCCCTATTTGGCTGCGAAACGCATAACCATTGTTCAAGTCGCCGGTGCTGCTATTTGTTACTTTGCCGAAATATCCATACGCATTCTGCAACGTTCCTGTATTAGAGTTCTTTACTTCGCCAAAGGAGCCATAACCGTGAGCAAGAACGCCAGGGGAAACCGCGGAGTACTCCGACAAGAATTGTACACCTGTTAATGCCCCCGTGATATCACCGGTGTAACTTGAGGTGACATACCCTTGCAAAGCGGTATACCAGGCCGAAGAAGCGCTTCCGGGGGCGGCATATAGACCTGCCTTGCCGGCTATCTTTGCGCCCGAGGTAATAGAAGAAGTGTCTAAAGTCTCAAGTTTCGCATCAGGGGTCGGCGTCCCGATACCGACGTTGCCGCTTGTTGAAACGACCAGGCTGTACGTAGTGCTTGTTCCGACCGCCATGCTGTAGGTTTGGTTATCGGTCCCTCTGACATCCAGCCTTGCCCCCGGCCCCGTAGTCCCGATGCCGACATTACCTCCGTTTAAATATGACACTCCCATAGCATCCAGAAAAATCTGTGTGGTTGGCGTATTATCTCTCACATAGAAATACCCGCGACCATCGCTAGCGATTGCCGCCGAGACACGCCTGCTTCCAGCGTTCGTAACCGAAAAAACTTCACCACCTCCTGCGGCACCGTTAACCGTTAATTTTTCTTCCGGGCTCGCCGTCCCGATACCGACGTTGCCGTTGGCCAGAATATTGAGGGTTGAGCCGGCCACCGTGAAAACAGGGCTAACCCCGGTTATACCGGAGCCGGTTATGGTCATGGATGAGGCGTTGAATATGGCCTTGCTTGACATATTAAGGTGCGTTGTAGCCGTATGGTTGCCCAGGTTGTCGCCGGCGGGAGTGCTCTGCGGGTACAGCACGCCGGTGGAGGTCATGGAGGAGACTATCGCGCCGGACCCATTGCGCCAGATCTGGGCGTAGATGTTCGCCGCCGTGCCGGTGGACACTATATCCAGGGCGGCCTGCGGCGCGCGGGTGGAGATGCCGATAGTTTTAGCCGAGAGATTGCCGTACAGCACGCCGCCGATGTTCAACTCGTTCGATGCCGTTGGAGCACTGGCGTGCTGGTCGTAGCCGATGATGATATTCCGCGAGCCGGTAGTTAAAGAATCGCCGGTCTGGAAGCCGAGGAGGAGATTGTCCGAGCCGGTGGTTAATGCGTAGCCAGCCTGATAACCCATGATCGTCGCGCTGGAAAAAGAGTTAGCCGTGCCCGCCCCAAAGCCTCCGGCATTAAAGCCGGTGACACTATTGGCCGAACCTGTCTGATTATAGTAGAGGGCAAAATAGCCGTTCGCGGTGTTATTACCGCCGGTCGTGTTGGTGCGGAGGGCCTTAACGCCGTTCGCGGTGTTACTACTGCCGGTCGTGTTGAGGAAGAGGGCCTGAGAGCCGTTCGCGGTGTTATTACCGCCGGTCGTGTTGGAGTAGAGGGCATTAATGCCGTTCGCGGTGTTATTACCGCCGGTCGTGTTGGAGTAGAGGGCGTGATGGCCGTTCGCGGTGTTACCACCGCCGGTCGTGTTGGAGTAGAGGGCCTGATAGCCGTTCGCGGTGTTATAATCGCCGGTCGTGTTGGAAGTGCCCGCATAATTGCCGATGAAAACGTTGTAATCCCCGCCGGTTATATTACTCGTCCCGGCGTACACGCCATAAGCGATGCTGCCGGTCCCCGGCAGGATCGCTACCATGGTGCTGCCGTTTATCTGGTAACGCGCGGCGGTGATATCGCTGGAAGTATTAATGCCGTAAGCGCCCATCTGCAGCGTGGTGGTGGCGATATGGTTGCCCAGGTTGTCGCCCGACGCCGTTTGCCAGGTGGCCAGGCCCGCCGCGTCCGAGGTGAGCACCTTGCCGGCGGCCGGGGAACCGCCCTGGATCTTGACCTGGTCGGCGAAATCAAAACTGGCCGCAGCGGCGGGGAACGGCGCGGCCAGCCAGCAGGGCGCCGCCAGAAGCCCCGCGCACAAAACCGCCGGGAACCGGCGCGATATTTCAGTTTTCATAAGTTCACCTTACCCTGGCCGCACCATCCGCCTGCGGAACCCATGCGGCTGTTTTTCCGGCCCGCCTGCGGCGGGCATGTAAATAGACGGAGGGTGCGAAGCACAATTCATAGGATAGGATTCCAGATTTTTAGATTCATGATTTCAGATTATCTGCGCCTACTGCAGCGGAACCCGGTGCTGGAGGCCCAGTAGGACGGGGCGTAGTACGCGGCGAAGGCGAACACCCCGGCGTTGGCGCCAAGGTCCCAGCGGCCGCCCCGGATCACCGCCGCCGGCATACCTGTCACCCACACGCTGCCGTAGTAACTCCTCCCCGCCACGTTCCAGCTACCGTCGGCGCCGTAAGCGGCGTCGGGCCAATGGCTGTCCGTATACGTCCCATCGGCCCAGTTGGTTGTAACCGCGCCGCTGTAATAGGTCCCCCCGGCGAACCAGTCCGCCGTCCACTCCCAAAGCGAACCCACCATGTCCTGCGCGCCGTAACCGGACTGGCAGCCGGTGCCCGCGCCGGTGGTGGTGGGGCCGGAACCGCTCACATTGCAGGCGGGAGGCGTGCCGGTGGCGCCCGGGTCGGCGGTGCCGGCCGCCGCGGCCAGCCACTCGGCTCCGCTCAGGAGCCGCTTGCCGGCGTTGACGCAGGCGATATTGGCCTGGAACCAGGTTATCCACCGCGACGGAGTGACGCCCGACACGCTGCGCGCGTAGATAGGCGTACCGGCCGGCGTACAGCCCTGCCCGGTGCCGGTTACGCCGTTGCCGCAGGGATAATCCTGGGCCGCGCCGCCGTACTGCGTACCGCCCGTGGGCCCGGACCAGACCGAAGCCTCGTACTTATCCACGCACATGTCGCCTACGGGCACCATAATGTCGCTGGCGTCGGCGGGGTTGACGCAGGGCCGGGTCCAGGAATCCACGTACTGCTTGGTGGCCGCCTGCAAAGCGGAAGCGGGGTCGGCGGCAAGCGTAAGCGCGCCCGTCATGGTGTCGCCGGCTTTGGCCACTTTGGTGTTGTCTGCTCCGGTAACGGCCGGGTACAGCACGCCGGTGGAGGTCATGGAGGAGACTATCGCGCCGGACCCATTGCGCCAGATCTGGGCGTAGATGTTCGCCGCCGTGCCGGTGGACACTATATCCAGGGCGGCCTGCGGCGCGCGGGTGGAGATGCCGATAGTTTTAGCCGAGAGATTGCCGTACAGCACGCCGCCGATGTTCAACTCGTTATTAGCGGTGAGCCCTGAAGTGTCCTTGTTGTAGCCGATGACGATATTCCCCGTGCCGGTGGTGACATTGTACCCCGCCTGCCAGCCGAGGAAGATGTTATCGTTCCCCGTGGTCAGTTTATAACCCGCCTGATACCCCATGATCGTCGCGCTTGAAAAAGAGTTAGCCCCGCTCGAGCCTGAGCCTCCGGCATTAACGCCGGTGACACTATTGGCCGAACCTGTCTGATTGTGTTCGAGGGCATTAACGCCGTTCGCGGTGTTATTACCGCCAGTCGTGTTGAAGCGGAGGGCGTCATAGCCGTTCGCGGTGTTATTACCGCCAGTCGTGTTGAGGAAGAGGGCGTCATAGCCGTTCGCGGTGTTATAACCGCCGGTTGTGTTGGTGTAGAGGGCCTGATAGCCGTTCGCGGTGTTATAACCGCCGGTCGTGTTGTAGAAGAGGGCATCATAGCCGTTCGCGGTGTTATTAATGCCGGTCGTGTTGAAGTAGAGGGCATTAACGCCGTTCGCGGTGTTATTACCGCCAGTCGTGTTGGAGCGGAGGGCATACATGCCGGTCGCGGTGTTATTATCGCCGGTCGTGTTGGAAGTGCCCGCATAATTGCCGATGAAAACGTTGAAATTCCCGCCGGTTATATTACTCGTCCCGGCGTACACGCCATAAGCGATGCTGCCGACCCCCGGCAGGATCGCCACCATGGTGCTGCCGTTTATCTGGTAACGCGCGGCGGTAATGTTCCCCGTGGCCGAAATGCTGCCGACGTTAAGGATATTGGCTGAGATCCCCAGCGCGCTGGTGACGGTAAGAGAGGACCCCGCAAGCGTAAGCTGGCCGGTCATGGTGTCGCCGGCTTTGGCCACTTTGGTGTTGTCCGTAGGAATATTGTTGAGGCTGCTCCCGTCGCCGTAGTACTTCGCGGCGGAGCTGAAGCCCACTATATAGACGTTGGTCGATATACGCACGCCCGCGCCTAACGCCGCGCTGGTTTCCGAGGATATCATCACGCCGGCCGCCAGCCGCAATTGGGGCGCGCTTACGCCTATGCCGGTGGCGGTCACGGAAGAAGCCGTAAGCTGGCCGGACATAGTGTCGCCCGAAACGTCAACCCAGCGGTTTACGGATTCGTCTATGTCGGCCGCCAGCGGAAAAGCCCAGGCGAAACTATCGGGACCAGTGGCCCGCATGGCCTGGCCCGCCGACGCCGGGCCGGCCAGCGCGGAAAAAACGTTCGAGCCGGAACCGTAAATAAGCTGGCCGGCGTTTATGGAGTCAAGCCCGGTACCGCCGTAACCGACAGCAAGGGCGCTGGCAAGCTGTAACAAGCCGGCGGCCGTGAAGGTGCTCTTGGCCGCCCCGGCCCCGAACTGCGCGCTGCCGCCCACATCCAGCGTTGACTGCGGCACGGCAACGCCCACGCCCGCCTGGCCGGTATTATCTATCCTTATACCCTCGCTGCCGCCGTCGTTTGAAAGCCAGTAGCCGTTCAACTGGATATTCTGCGTGGCGATGTGGTTCCATGAGGACTGGCCCGTAGCGCCGGAGATATCGCCGTAGAACTTGTTGGCGTAAATCTCGCCCGCGCCGGTCATGCGGATAACATTCGACGTTCCGGTGGAGATAGAGAGAAGATCGCCGGAAAAACCGGCCGGGTTCCAGATTTGCAGCGGCGCGGTAAAAGTGGACCTGCCCGTTACGTAAACATCGCTGGAGACCTGCACCGCGCCGTTGAAGACGGTGTTACCGGGAGCGGTGGAAATAAAGGTCTGCACATTAGTGGAGCCGAAGACGGAAAAGCCCTTGACGGCCAGATTGGGGTCCGGCACCGTGCCGGCCGTCCCCATTACCTTAAAGGTATCCTCCACGCCGAATTCGGTGCCGTTATCACAACGCGCCGCCACCGGCCAGATACACGCCGACAGAACGGCCAGCAGCGCCGCCAGCACCGGCCCGGAGCGGATGGGGATTCTCTGCGCGGAAGGCGCGGTCATCTGCAGCATACCACACCCCCCGTTTCCCGCTCCGCCTTGCCGGCCTTCCATATGCCCGCGGCGGAAAAACCGTCCCCGCAAACAGCCGCGCCCGTTGTGTCGAAAGCGACTTTCAGGCACTCCCGGTCCTTGCGGCCGCGGCCTTCAACGCGGAGCTCCCCGGTAATGATAACGTCCCCGCGCACTTCCAGTTTGGCGCGCGGTTTTTTGGTGCCGATACCCACATTCCCGGCCGAGGCCTGAAAGAGGCCGTCCCTACCCGGGAGCTCCGGGGCAGGGGCCTTGCCGGAGTCATCCTCTTCGCGGCCGCCCGCCGGGCTGACGGCCAGCGCACCGGCCGCTGGAACAGAGACCCCGCCCCGGTGGGACGCGGTGGAGACGGCCACGGACTCCGGGGAAGCGCCGGCAGAAGGGCTGTTACTAACGGTGGCTGTTGAAATCTCTGCAATGGCCCCGCCGGGCGCGCCCCCCACCGCCCCGGCCTGGGCGGCGCACGACGACACCCCGCCGGCCAGGCAAAGTAGTGGGATGATTGAAACGCCAAGTAAACCGCGTGACAGCGAACGGAAGGGTTTATAACCGGCAGCCTGGAGGGAGACAAAGAAAACCGCCGCACGGCCGGGTATACGTTGCGGCACAACCGCACGTTTGACAAAGCGGTAAAAAAATGTTCCTAAAGAATTATTGGGCTGGCTGGCTGGCTGGCTGGCTGGCTGGCTGGCTGGCTGGCTGGCTGGCTGGCTGGCTGGCTGGCTGGCTGGCAGCCCAATAATTCTTTAGGAACATTTTTTTACCGCTTTGTCAAACGTGCG
>MGUA01000044.1 GCA_001799735.1 Elusimicrobia bacterium GWB2_63_22
ATGGAGGGAAACACCCGGAACCACTTGGAACGGTCTTACCGCTCTTCCAAGAAATAGTATATCACAGGGGTCTGCGGCAGTCAATGGCGGGGAGACGGGGCGGCTGCAAGCCGTCTGCCGGCTTTTTAACGAGGCAGGCGTGCCGCCGCCCTCTATTGAGGCGATATCTGCGGGAACCAGGATTGTAGCGCGTTCAGAAAGTTCCCAGAAAAGTTCCCGGGAAAGTTCCCAGAAAGGTTCCCAGAAAAGTTCGGTGAAAAGTTCGGTGAAAAGTTCGGTGAAAAGTTCGGTGAAAAGTTCGGTGAAAATCTTGACCTTAATTTCCGAGAATCCTAGTTTAAGCGCTGTGGAAATATCAGAGGGGATAGGGCTTACACTCCGGGCGGTCGAGAAAATACTGGCAAAGCTTAAAGTCGCGGGGCGGCTTAAGCGTGTTGGCCCTGACAAGGGCGGGCATTGGGAGGTACTGTAAAGCAGAACGGCCCCTGGCGGGGCCGTTCGTTGGGCGGGGTCGCCAGGTTCAGGCGGCGTAGGGGCCGGTGAGAGCGCGGGTGGCGGTTTCTTCTTTGGCCTTGGCGATGAATTCGTCGAGGTTTATGCCGAAGACGCTCTTGTTGCCGCGCAGGCGCAGGGTTACCGTGCCGGCGTCCTGCTCTTTTTTGCCCACCACAACCAGGTAGGGCAGCTTGTGCATGGCGGCGTCGCGCACCTTGGCGTTTATGGTGTCGTTGCGCAGGTCGGTCTTTACGCGCAGGCCGGCGGCCTTAAGCTTGGCCTCCACTTGCCTGGCGTAGCCTTCCTCCTCCGACGTGATGTTCATCACCTTTATCTGCACGGGCGCCAGCCACATGGGGAAGTTGCCGGCGTAGTGCTCTATCAGCACGCCGAAGAACCGCTCCAGGCTGCCCATCAGGGCGCGGTGGATCATGTACGGGCGGTGCTTGGCGCCGTCGGCGCCGGTGTATTCTATGCCAAAGCGCTCCGGCTCGTTGAAGTCGAACTGGATGGTGCTCATCTGCCACTCGCGGCCGATGGAGTCTTTCACCTTAAGGTCGATCTTGGGGCCGTAGAAGGCGCCGCCGCCCTCGTCCAGCTCCACAGGCACGCCTTCTTTGTCGGCGGCCGCGCGCAGGCTCTTCTGTGCCTCCTCCCAGCGGGCGGGCTCGCCCACGGCGCCGGCGGGGCGGGTGGCGAGGTAGGCTTTAATATCTTTCAGGCCGAAGGTGCGCAGGATGTTCATGCTGAAGCGCAGCACTTCTATGGTCTCGGCTTCCATCTGCTCGGGCGTGCAGATAATGTGGGCGTCGTCCTGGGTAAAGCCCCGCACGCGCATAAGGCCGTGCAGCACGCCGGCTTTTTCGAAGCGGTACACCGTGCCCAGTTCAGCCCAGCGCAGCGGCAGGTCGCGGTAGCTGTGCGAGTTGGCCTTGTAGATCTCTATGTGGAACGGGCAGTTCATGGGCTTGGCGTAGTATTCTATGCCGTCTATGTCCATGGGGGCGTACATGGACTCTTTGTAGAAGCCCAGGTGGCCCGACGTTTCCCACAGCTGCGCGCGGCCGATGTGGGGCGTGTTCACCAGGTCGTAGCCGCCCTTAAAATGCTCTTCCTTCCAGAAGGTCTCTATCTCGTGGCGGATGCGGGCGCCGTTGGGGTGCCACAGCACCAGGCCGGGGCCGACGGTCTCGTTGATGCTGTAGAGGTCCAGCTGGCGGCCCAGTTTGCGGTGGTCGCGCTTGGCGGCCTCTTCCTGCTGTTTAAGATAGGCGTTAAGTTCGTCCTGGCTCTCGAAGGCCACGGCGTAGATGCGCTGCAGCATGGCGTTCTTCTCGCTGCCGCGCCAGTAGGCGCCGGCCACGTGGGTAAGCTTGTAGGCTTTAAGTTTGCCGGTATGCTCCACGTGCGGGCCTTTGCACAGGTCCTCAAAGGGGCCGTTCTTGTAGATGCTGATGACGCTGCCTTCGGGCAGGTCGTTGATGAGCTCTACCTTGTACTTCTCCCCCTTGGCCTCGAAGTGCTTAAGGGCTTCGGCGCGGGGCAGCTCTATGCGCTCGAACTTCTGGGCCTGGCCCAGGATGTGCTTCATCTTTTTTTCTATGGCGGGCAGGTCTTCCGGCGTGAAATGGTGCTCGAGGTCGAAGTCGTAGTAGAAGCCGTTTTCTATGGCGGGGCCGATGCCGAACTTGGTGCCGGGCCACAGCTCGGCCACGGCCTGGGCCATAACGTGGGCCAGGGAGTGGCGCATCTTGTGCAACAGCTCTTCTTTGTTTTCGTCTGCCATGGTTTCCTTTAAACTAGAAGCCCGCCAGTACCCGGAGAGGGTTCTAACGGGCTCTTTCTGGGATAAATCTGGTGCCCAGTACAGGGATCGAACCTGTGACCTTTCCCATGTCAAGGGAACGCGCTACCGCTGCGCCAACTGGGCCTATTACCAGAACTATTATACCAAACTTAAAAAGGTAGCTGCTACCTTTTGGCTTTGTAGGTGGCTACTATGATGGAGCTGAGGCCGCCGCGGGGGGTGAAGTCGCCGGTGACGGTGCAGCTCTTGGGCTTTATGGCTTTAACCACGTCGTCGAGCACGCGGTTGGCGATGTTCTCCATGAAGATGCCGCAGTTGCGGTACTGGAGGAAATAATACTTCAGGCTTTTGAGCTCCAGGCAGAGTTTGCCGGGCACGTACTCTATGGTGACCGTGCCAAAGTCCGGCAGGCCGGTCTTGGGGCAGACGGAGGTGAACTCGGGGTGGGCGATCTTTATAACGTAGTCCCGGCGGTACTGGTTCTCCCAGGATTCTATCTCGGGCAGCTTTATGTTCTTTACGCTCTGGGCCTGGCCCGAGGTGTAGCCGAACTTGGTAGAAGTGTTTTTCATATCGCTCCTTTAGATCTTCATGCGCTTGAGGCGCAGGGAATTCATTACTACCGAAACCGAGCTCAGCGCCATGGCGGCGCCGGCGGCCGACGGGGGTATGAGGATGCCCCAGGCCGGGTAGAAAGCGCCCGCGGCCAGCGGGATGAGCACTATATTGTAGGCGAAGGCCCAGGCCAGGTTCTGCTTTATCACCCGGCGTATGCTCTTGGAGATCCTGACGGCGGTGATGACCGAGAGCAGGTCGTTGTGCATGAGGGTGATGTCGCTGGCCTGCACGGCCACGTCGGTGCCGGAGCGCATGGCCATGCCGATGTCGGCCTCGCTAAGGGCCGGCGCGTCGTTAAAGCCGTCGCCCACCATGGCGGTGCGCTTGCCCAGCGCCTTGTAATGCATGACCAGGCGCAGCTTGTCCTCGGGGAACACCTCGGCGTGAAAAGTCTTTATGCCGATGGCGGCGGCCGCGGCGGCCACCACGGCCTGCCGGTCGCCGGAGGCCAGCACGGGCTCTACGCCCAGCGCCTCCAGCTGGCGCACCAGCTCCACCGCCTCGGGGCGGATGGTGTCGGCCAGGCGGGCGTAGCCTTTAAAGTCGTTATCCAGGGCCAGCAGCAGCATGCTGTCGGGCGAGGCCTTTATTTCCGCGCGGGCCTTGTCCGGCACGGCCACGCCCAGCTCGTCGAACCATTTAAGGCTGCCGGCGGAGATCTCCCCCCCGTCGTAGCGGGCGCGGGCGCCCTTGCCGGGCACGGCCTCGAAGCCGCTTACGGGCAGCGGCGTCACGCCGGCGGCGGCGGCACGGCGGCGCACGGCCTCGGCGAAGGGGTGCTCGGAGCTCTGCTCGGCCGAGACCAGCAGCCGCAGGAATTCTTTTTCACCGGCGTTATGCGGGTGCAGGCCTTCCAGCTGCAGGCGGCCCTCGGTGACGGTGCCGGTCTTGTCGAAGATGATGACGTCCACGCCGGAGACGCGCTCCAGCACGTCGGCGTTGCGGATAAGGATGCCGGCCGACGCGGCGCGGCCAAAGCCCACGGCCACGGCCATAGGCACGGCCAGCCCCATGGCGCAGGGGCAGGCCACGGCCAGCACGGCGGCAAAAATGCCCACCGCGCGGGGCACGGCGCTGACGGGGTCCTCGTAAATCAGCCACAGGGTGGCGGCGCCGGCGGCTACAAAGAACACGACGGGCACGAAATACGCGGAGATCTTGTCCACCAGGTGCTGCACGGCGCTCTTTTCGGCCTGGGCTTCCTCCACGGCCTTAATGATCTTCATCAGGACGGTCTCTTCGCCCACGCCCTCGGCGGTAAATTCCAGCGCGCCGGTCTTGTTGATGGTGCCGGCGTACACGCGCGAGCCTTCGGTTTTGTCGGCGGGCACGGACTCGCCGGTGAGCAGGCTTTCGTCCACGGAGGAGGCGCCGCCGGTAACGCGGCCGTCCACGGGCACCTGCTCTCCGGAGCGCAGCAGGATGACGTCTCCGGGGAGGATGTCCGTTACCGGGACAGTTTCCTCCTTGCCGTCTTTAAGGCGGCGGGCGAACTTGGGCGCTATTTTAAAAAGACGGCTGACGGCTTCCCCCGCCTTGCTCTTGGAGCGGGCCTCCAGCCAGCGGCCGAGGTTTATGAAGGTGATGAGCATGGCCACGTCGTGCCACTGGGCGTGCTGGTGCGGGCCGGCGAAACCGGGGACCATGGTGATGAGCACGCCGTAGAAGAAGGTGACGGAGGTGGACAGCGAGACCAGCGAGTTCATGTCGGCCGAGCGGGCCTTTAGGGCGCGCAGGAAGCCGCGGTGAAAATGTTTGCCGGCGAACCACCAGGCCGCGGCCGCGGCCGCCATCATGGTGTAGGGCGAGGACTCGGTGAGCAGGAAAGCGGTAAGGACGAGGCCGATGAGGAAGCGCTTGAGCATCAGGCCCTTCTCGCGCTCCAGCTCCCGCAGGGCGGTGTTCTCGGCGGCGCCGGCGCTCTCGGTGAAGGCCAGGGCCTTGTAGCCCAGGTCCTCTATTTTCCTGGAGATGGCTTCCTGGCCGATCTGCGCCGGGTCGTAGGCGAGGAAAGCTGTTTTGGACGGCAGGTTAACCGACACGCGGGCCACGCCGGGCATGGCGTTAAGGCCTTTCTCTATGCGGGCCACGCAGGAGGCGCAGTGCACGCCCTCCAGCGGGATCACCGCTTTCTTGAATTTCTCGGAGGTAGGGGCCATCAGCTCTTTATCTCCAGTTTCCAGGTGCGCTCCACGTCTTCCAGGTTGCGCCACAGGCCGGAATAGGTCTCGGCCAGGGCGCGGTCCAGGTCGGCGCCGGCCTTAAGCTTGCCCAGGAACATGTAGAAATTAAACGAGCCGCCCTGGCGCACCAGGAAGCCGGCCACCGAGCCCGACTGCGCGTACCAGCGCTCCACGCCGGTGCGGCTTTCGCTCTGCGGGACCAGGTTGACCATCTGCGAGAAAGGGATGGGGTTGGGGGCGACCAGGCTCTTTACCAGCGAGGCGTAATAGGTGGCGGAGGTCTGGTTGGAGCGGCCCTCCTGGTACACGGCCACGCCCTCGTTAAGCCAGCGCAGCGAGGAGGGTTGGGAGAGGCCCATGAATTCGTTGAAGATGAGATGGGTCATCTCGTGGGCCATTATGGCTTCCAGGCCCTCGCCCTCGTAGAGCAGCAGGGCGTTGCCGTAGGCCGCGCCGCCGCTCCAGTCCGGCTGGCCGGTCTTAAGGTGATACTCGGGAGCGTCCTTGTAGACCGTCACGCTGTAGGGGCGCGCCGGCACGAAGGAGTAGAGGCCCAGGTCCTGCATGATGCGGCCGTAGTTGGCCTCGCAGGCGGAGGCGTAGCGGGCGGCGGCGTCGGAGCCGTAGGCCTGCACGGAAAAATGGGCCGTCTCCACGGTTTTGAAGCCGGGGTCCAGTCCCCTGAACGGGGAGACCGTCGGCTGCGCCAGCGGCGTGCCGGGCAGGTCGGCGGTGGGGATGTCCACGCAGGCGGAACAAAAGAGCAGCAGCAGCACGGGGAGTTTTTTCATAGTTGCGCTATCAGTAGAGCTCTATCATCTGGCCCTTCACGCGCAGGCCGCCTACGCGCAGGTTGTACGGGTTCTCCGAGAAATTCATGCGGAAGGAGAACAGCCCCAGGAAATAATCCGGCAGGGAGAGCGGCCCGAAGGAGAATTCGGCCGGGCGCACCTCGAGCACGTTATTGTGGATGGACAGGGCGAACAGGGCGCTGACGTCGCGGCCGCGCGCTATGGCCTTAAGCCCCAGGCCGCCGTCCAGGTCCACCTCCAGGCCGCTCAGGAAAGGCAGGCGGGCGGCCAGGTAGCGCTCTACGGCGTAGGCGCTGATGCGCGCCGAGGTGATGGTGGCGGACTTATAGCCCGAAGGCACAAAGGGCGCCCGGCTGGGGCTGGCGGCCGAGAGGCCGCGTATGTCCAGGGTGAGGCCGTAAACGTCCCCCCCCAGAAACTGGGCCGACGGGATAAACAGCTCGGCCGAGGCGTACCGGCCCGTGCTCCTGTCGAAATCGGCAAGTTTAAGCGTGGCCTCGTCGGCGGTGAGGCGGCCCAGGGCGACGTTGCGCAGGGCGTGCGTGCCCTCCTCGAAGAACTTCATGGTGTCGGCGCGCTTCTGGTAGACCTCGGCGTGGGAGCCGTCGGCCAGGGCCAGGTCGCCGGTGCGGTCGAACAGGGCGGAGAACCAGCCCTGCGTCCTGAGGGCGGAGAAATCGGTCTCGGTGGGCGAGGCCGCCGCGCCGGGGCGGGCGGTCTTGCGCACTATGATGAAGGCGCAGGCCGGGCAGGCCGGGGCGTCGGCGAACTTTACGTCGCTCCCTTTTGCGGAATAGGCGAAGCGCAGGCTAGCCGCGTTAAGGTTGGCGTCGCCGCCGTACACGGCCACCAGGCCGCCGCCGGCGGGCGCGCCGGTCTTAACCATCTCCAGCAGCTCGGCGGCGCGGTAATCCCTGGCCGGGGGCAGCGGCAGGCCGCCCAGCGGTATGCCATTATAGCTGAACGGGCGCACCAGGCCGCCCTGGCCTACGGCCCCGAGGGCCAGCACAAAGACCAGCAGGTACTTGCGGGCCTGGTGCGGCGTCATTACCGGCAGGGCCACGGCGAAGGGCAGCAGCGCCGGGTAGAAGAGCGCGGGGTGGCTGCCGCGCACCAGCCAGGCGAGCATAAGGTAGGGCGCCCAGAACCAGGCGGCCACTACTTTACGCTTCTCGTAGGGCATGAAGACGGAGAAATACATCCAGAACAGCCCGGCGGCGCCCAGCGCGAACAGCGGCAGCGAGGCGGAGCGCAGGCCTACGCCCAGGTAATGCCAGAAGCCGGTGTAATTACCCCACAGCGGCACAAAGCCGGCGAACATGGCCGCGCCCAGGAACAGGTACCAGGGCAGGTTGATGACCAGGCCGGGGAAGAAGCCTTTAAGCAGCTCGTCGCGCGTGGGCGAGGCCAGGCCGGCCATAATGAACGGCGTCAGCGGCACGGCGTAGAGCCAGAAAAAGCGGTGCGAAAAGAAGCCGAGGGAAAACACCACGGCGAAGGCGAAGGTCCACTTGGGGTGCTCGAACTCGTCGGAGCGGATATAGCAGGCGTACATGGCGGCCACCAGGGCCATCAGCGCCATCTCGGGCGCGGGGCGGCGGGCGGTCTCCATGACGAAGGGCAGGGCCAGGGCGAAGGCGGCGCCCAGCCAGCCGGCGCGGTTGGGGCGGCTGCGGCGCACGGCCAGGAAGATGGCCAGGGCCAGCAGCAGCAGGAAGAAGGAGTTGACCAGCACCAGCGCCAGGTTGAGGTCCGGCGTAAGGTAGTTGAGCACCGGCACGTAGGCCAGGTAGTACAGCGGCGGGTTAAGCGCCAGGTCGGCGAACTCGGGCTTTACCAGCGCCCAGAAGCCCTGGCTCTTTAGGTAGGCGGCAAAGCGCAGCACCGCGCCGAAGCTTTCGGCGTCGGCCTGGTTAAAGAAGTAGCCGCGGCGCCAGGCCCACTGCGCCAGCAGCAGGGCGTGGAACAGCCAGATGCCCAGCGCGCCCAGGATGCCGATGGAGAGTTTTTCCCTCTTGGGCGCCACCAGCTCCCTCTCGAAGAGGATGCTCTCGAAGGTCATCCGCGTGGCGAGGAACTTTTTGCGCCAGGCGGGCATATCCGTAGCTTCTTCTGACATAGGGTCTCCCGTTCTTATCTGCGGACGCGGCTGGGCCGGGCCGTCGCGCCGAGCGCGGCCAGCCGGGCCTGGTAGAAAGAGGCGAACTTGGGCGCCAGCGCGGCGGCGGCCTTGTACTCGGCGGCGGCGGCGCTCTTGTCGCCGGTGGCGGCGTAGACGTCGCCCAGCAGGCCGCGGGCCTGGTAGGAGTCGGACTTTAGTTCTGCGGCCTTAAGGGCCGCCGAGAGGGCGCCTTCGTAATAGCCGAACTTGTAAAAGGACAGCGCCAGCCAGTACTGGGCGAAATAGTCGCGGGGCTTAAGCTCAAGGGTGCGCAGGAACTCCTTGGCGGCGCCGCCGTAATCCTGCAGGCCGTAAAGGGCCTTGCCCAGCTCCAGGCTGGCCGCGACGGCGGCGGGGTTAAGGTCCAGCACGGCGTTCAGGTCGGCGATGGCGGCGGGCATATTTTTGGCCTTGCCGGCGCAGAGGGCGCGGTGGTAATAGGCCAGCTCCAACTTGGGGTTAAGGTCCAGCGCGCGGGACAGGTCCGCCGTGGCGGAGGCGCAGTCGCCCTGCTTGTAGTAGGACAGGCCGCGGTTGAGCATGGCGAAGGTGTAATCGGGTTTTACGGAGAGGGCGTCGGTGAAGATGCGCACGGCCTCTTTGTAATTGCCGCCGTCCATCATAAGGGCGCCGAGGTTGTTGTAGGCCGGCAGGTAGGAGGAGTTTATCTCTATGGCTTTGCGGTAGTCCTGGGCGGCCTGCTGCCTGTCGCCCTGCACGTCGTGCAGAAGGCCGCGCGAGACCAGGGCCTCGACGTAGCCTTTCCTGAGCAGGAGGGCCTTGTTGTAGTTCTGCAGGGCTTCCATATGATTGCCCTTGCCGAACAGGTAGTTGGCCCGCTTGAAGTAATACTCCGGCGAGCGGTTGCAGCCGGCCAGCGAGACGGCCGCTATGAGCAGCAATAAGAACTTTTTCATATTTTCCCCTTCACTTGCTCTTTCATCCCCAGGGCCAGCAAGATCGCCCCCACCGTTATGGCGCTGTCGGCCACGTTGAACACCGCCGGAAAGAACGAAAAATCAAAGAAGTCCACCACGTAGCCGTAGGAGATACGGTCGTAGAGGTTGCCCAGCGCCCCGCCCAGCACCAGCGCCAGGCCCAGCTCCGCCACGCGGCCGTGGGCGGCTATGCGGCGCCGCAGGTACAGCAGCACGCCCACCAGCAGCACGCTGAACACCAGGAAGAACTTGTTGCTGTCCTGGAACATCCCGAAAGCCACGCCGGTATTTTCGGCGTAGGTAAGGGAGAAGAAGGACGTCACCTCGACGGAGCGGTGGAACAGCGTCTCCAGGACGCGGGCCTTGGTGACCCGGTCCAGGATGAAGACAGCCGCCAGCACAGCCGGGGTGAATATCCGCTTCACTTGGGGGCGGCCTCCAGCGCGGCGGCGCAGCGGCCGCAGACCCCGGCGTGCGCGGGGACGGCGCCAATGTCGCGCTTCCACTGCCAGCAGCGCGGGCACTTGTCGCCTTCGGCCTTAAAAACTTTCACTTCCAGCTCCGGCGCGGCGGGGTCGAACTCCACTGCGGCGGCGGACACTATGGCCACCTGCGGCCAGGGGGCGGACTCGAGGAACTTCTTCTTGTCCTCTTTGGAGGTGCGCAGGATGATGCGGGCCTCGAGGGAGGAGCCCACGTCGCCGGCCTGGCGCTTTTCCTCTATGGCCTTGGTGATGATCTCTCTAACGGCCATGATACCCTCCCAGCGCTCCAGCAGGGCCGGGTCGGCCCAGGCGGCGTCGTAGCGCGGGTAGTCCGACAGGAAGACGCTGTCCTCCAGGGACGGGTCTATTTCGGCCTTGGCGGTCTTCCACGCCTCTTCGGCGGTGAAGGAGAGCACGGGCGCCATCATCTTGAGCAGGGCGGTGAGGATGTCGTGCAGCACGGTCTGCGCGGAGCGGCGCTCGGGCGCGTCCGGGCTGAACGTATAGAGCCGGTCCTTGAGCGAGTCCAGGTAGAAGGCCGACAGGTCCAGGATGCAGAAGTCCGCTATGGCCCTTACGGCCTGGCGGAACTGGAACCCGGCGTAGTGCTTTTCCACGGCGGCCACGGTAACGGCCAGGCGGGCGCGCATGTAGCGGTCCACCTCGAGCAGCTTGTCGTCGGGGACGCGGTGCTGCGCGGGCTTGAAGTCCGCGAGGTTGCCCAGCAGGTAGCGCAGGGTGTTGCGGATCTTGCGGTAGGTGTCTATGGCGCCGGCGAGGACCTTTTCGGAAATGCGCACGTCCTCGGAGTAGTCGCACAGGCCGGCCCACAGGCGCAGGATCTCGGCGCCGTACTTATTGGTGATGTCGGCCGGGTCGATGGCGTTGCCGGCGGACTTGTGCATGGCGCGGCCCTTTTCGTCGAGCACCATGCCGTGGGTAAGCACGGTCTTGAACGGCGGCTCGCCGCGCAGGGCGACGGCGGGGATAAGCGAGGTCTGGAACCAGCCGCGGTGCTGGTCGCTGCCCTCCAGGTACACGTCGGCCGGGAAGAACTTGCCGGGCCCCAGCATGCCCCCCTCCAGCACGGCGTACCAGGAGACGCCCGAGTCCAGCCAGACGTCCATGATGTCTTTCTCTTTGGTGAACACGGTGCCGCCGCAGGCGCATTTAGCGCCGGGCTGCATAAGTTTTTCCACGGGCTCGGAGAACCAGAAGTCGCTGCCTTCCTTGAAGACGCGCTCTTCCATGGCCCGCAGGAAAGCGTTGTCCTCGTGCACTTTGCCGCACTCTTTGCAGTACACGGCTATGATGGGCGTGCCCCAGTAGCGCTGGCGCGACAGGCACCAGTCGGGGCGGGTCTTTAGCATGCCGGCCATGCGCTCGTGCCCGGCCGCGGGCAGCCAGCGCACGCCGTCGGCGGCTTTAAGCAGTTTCTCGCGCAGGCCGTCCAGGTCCACCTTGAGGAACCACTGCTCGGTGGCGCGGAAGATGACAGGCTGCTTGCAGCGCCAGCAGTGCGGGTAGCTGTGCTCTATTTTCTTGAGCGCCAGCAGGTTGCCGTCGGCCTTAAGGGTTTCGGCCACCTTGTCGTTGGACGCGAAAACTTTCATCCCTTCGAAGACGCCGGCGTCGGCGTTAAACGTGCCGTCGGCCTTGACCGGGCAGAAGATGTCGAGGCCGTGCTTCTTGCCGGCGTGGAAGTCTTCCTCGCCGTGGCCGGGGGCGATGTGCACTACGCCGGTGCCGGTGCTCATGTCCACGAAATCGGTGGCGATGACCGGGCGCGCGAAGCGGCGGGCTTCGGGCAGGTGCGCTGACAGGCAGTGGGTGTACTGCAGGCCTACCAGCTTTTCTCCGGGGAGGACGGCGCCCTTAACGGCCTCCAGGCCGGTGGCGGCCAGGAAGGCGTCGGCCAGCTTGTCGGCCACTATCAGGTACTGCCCGCCGGTCTCCAGCACGCGGTAGTCCTCGTCACGGGCCACGGCGGCGGCCATGTTGGACGGCAGCGTCCACGGGGTGGTGGTCCAGATAACGATGGAGGAGCGGTTCTTGCCCACGGCGGCCAGCTCTTCGGGCAGGGTATCGAGCGGGAAGCGCACGTAGATGGACGGCGAGGTGTGGTCGTGGTATTCCACCTCGGCGTCGGCCAGGGCCGTCTCGCAGGTGACGCACCAGTAGATGGTCTTCTTGTCGCGGTGGATGTGGCCTTTCTCCAGCAGCTCGCGGAAGGCCTTTATGACGGTGCCCTCGTACTCCTTGGACATGGTGATGTAGGGGGCGGCCCAGGCGCCCAGCACGCCGAGGCGCTTAAAGCCCTCACGCTGGATGTCCAGGAAGCGGCCGGCGAAGTCGCGGGCCTTCTGGCGGAAAGCGGGGATGTCGTCGATGTGGCGCTTGCCCATCTTCATTTCTTTAAGGAGGGCCTGCTCGATGGGCAGACCGTGGCAGTCCCAGCCCGGGACGTAAGGGGTGTGGAAACCCATGATGGCGTGGGATTTTACCACCATGTCCTTCAAGATCTTGTTGAGGGCGGTGCCGATGTGGATGGGGCCGTTGGCGTAGGGCGGGCCGTCGTGCAGGATAAAGGGTTTGGCGTTGCGGCGCTTGGCCAGCATTTTGCCGTACAGGTCCATCTTTTCCCAGTCGGCCAGCATGCCGGGCTCTTTCTTGGTCAGGTCGCCCCGCATGGAGAAAGAGGTATTGGGCAGGAAGACAGTCTTGGAGTAATCCGTGTTCTGTGTGGTCATTTTCAACTTGTCCTTATTATAAAACTATTATTAATTATACAAAATCGTGGTAGAATAGAACTTCCGGAGGAAACACGATGTATTTTGAAAACGCGCATTACCTGGTGACCGACAACGTAATAACCAAAGGCGACAAGGAGCTGGAGGCCTACCTGGCCCTGGTGGACAAGACCAAGACCGCCGCCGGCCTTAAACTGCCGGCCTACGCCCTGCTGCCCGGGCGGGCGCTGCTCTATTTTGTGACCCCCGGCACGGACCTGCGCATAGTGATGCGGGGTATGGGCGCCTCGGGGCGCTGCAAATATAAATTGATACAGCCGGAAAAGTACGCCGCGCACCTGGCGCGCTACCTGCACCTGCAGCCGGTAAAAGAAGGCCTGGCTCCCGCGCCGGAGGCCTACCGCTGGAGCAGCGCCGCGCAGTACCTGGCGCCCGGCCAGGGCATTGCGGACAAAGAGGTGGTGCTGGGCCTGCTGGACGCCGACCCCGCCGCGGCCCTGGCTAAATACAGCGCCATGCTGGGAGAAACCGTGCCCGGCAAGTTCTGGCGGCCCTTTGACAAGAACCGCGACGCCGTGCTGGGCGACGACGAGTTTACCGCCCTGCATTCCCCCCACGCCCGGGAGTAGGCCCGGGGCAAATTTAGTAGAATAAGTTTTCTGTTCGGGCGAGTGGCGGAACCGGTAGACGCACAGGTCTCAAAAACCTGCGATCTCACGATCATGAGGGTTCGATCCCCTCCTCGCCCAAAAACTCCCGCAAAGGCACCTATGGACAAAATACGCGTTCTGGTAGTGGACGATAACATCAACTTCCTGCAGCTGGCCGAGATGGCCCTGGGCACCGACGCCTACGAGGTGCACACCGCCACCGACGGCAAGGACGGCTTCGAGCAGGCCCGGAAGGTGAAGCCCGACATCATCCTGATGGACGTAATGATGCCGCGCGTGAGCGGCCTGGAGCTGATGCGCATGCTGCTGGCCGACGACGAGATGAAAGAGATCCCGATCCTGGTGATGACCGCCAGCCATTTCGACCCTTCTACCGAGCAGGTGTTCAAGCAGGAGCGCAACATAAAGGGCTTTCTGCAGAAGCCCTGCCCCGTGGACGTGCTGCGCGCGGAGATAGCCAAAGCCGTAAAGAAATAAAGCACTCCGGCAGAAAAGAGAAGAGGCGCCAAAGAGCGCCTCTTTTCTTTTTGCCCCGGCGGGGTTTTAAGTGTAGGGGATGCTGATGCGGGTGGGCTCCGGCTTGGGCTTCCAGCGGAACTCGGTCTCCTGCAGCTCTATGGCGATCTGCAGGATCTCCTTGATGATGCAGGTGACCGGGATGGAGAAGACGATGCCCCAGATGCCGCCGATCTCGCCGCCGGCCATCAGCGCCAGCAGGATGACGGCGGGGTTAAGCGCCACGGCCTTCTTCATGATATAGGGCTGCAGGAACCAGTCGTCGAAGAAGCGGATGCCGGCGAAGAAGGCCAGGATCTTGAGGATGGGCAGCAGGGTGCCGAACTGCAGGTAGGCCACAATGGAGGACAGCACCGCGCCCACCATGGCGCCCAGGTACGGCACCAGGCTGGAGACGCCGATAAGCACGGCGATGGCGGCCGCGTAGTTAAGGCCGAACAGCAGCAGGCCCGTGAAGGCGATGAGGAAGATGACAAAGGCCTCGGTGAGGATGCCGCGCAGGTAGTTGCCCAGCGAGCCGTCGATGCGCGAGGCGATGTGCAGGATCAGCTCGGCGTGGCGCGACGGCAGGTGGTCCAGCAGGTAGTCTATGATGCCCGAGCCGGCCACCAGCATGAAGAAAGTGATGAACGGGATGATGAACAGGTAGCTGAGCAGCGGCAGCAGCGACAGGATGAACTGCGGCACCAGCTGCAGCAGGTGGCCGAGCTTCTGGTCCAGGCCGACCTTGGCCAGGAACGGGTAATTGGCCACCATTTTGGCGTTGAGGTTGGTGACGTAGTTCTGCAGGCGCTCGGCGTAGGTGGGCCATTCGTTCTGCAGGGACTGGAGGTCGTAGGAGAGAAAGTGGAACAGCAGCCAGACGCCTATGCCCAGCACCGCGCCGACGCTGAGGTAGAACCCCACTACGGCGTAGCCGCGCTTTATACCGCGCACCTCGAAATATTTTATCAGCGGGTTAAGGATGTAGGCCAGCGCGCCGCTGAGGATGAACGGGAAGACGGCGCTTTTGGCCTGCACCACAAAGTACACCGCCGCAAGCAGGATAAAGACCGGCAGCAGGAACTGGGTGTTGCGTTTGAGTTGGTCGGAGTCGGCGGCCATGCTAGTCCTGAGCCCCCGGCTTCTCCAGGAGGGCGCGCAGGCGCGCCGACAGGATCTTGGCCAGCTGGGCCGCTATGGTGACGCCGATGGCGGGCCGCGAGAACAAGAGCGAATCCAGTTTTATCTTGAACAGCATGAACACCTTGGTGTCCTCGGCCGCGGTGGCGGTGGCGGTGCGGGGCATTTCCTCCAGCAGGGCCATCTCGCCGAAGAATTCGCCGGGGTTCACCTCGGCTATCACGTCGCTCTTCTGCACGGCGGCGTCCTGGCGGGAGAGGGCGATCTTGCCGGAGAAGACGATGAACAGCGCGCGGCCGATGTCGCCCTGGGTGAAGATGGTCTCGCCCTTTAGGTAGGTGCGCTCCTGCAGGCTCTCCAGCACGTGGATGAGCTGGCGCTTCTTGATACCCTCGAACAGCTTGATGTTCTTGAGGAAGCCCAGCTTCTCGACTATTTCCTCGTCGTAAAAAGTGTTGAAGATGTTGAGCAGCTTCATTCTTTCCTCGCGAACATGCCGTACACCATCTGCGCGGCCTTGAACCAGCCGGCGCTGACGGCGTTAGTGACCGATTTGACGCCGGTGATGACGGGGTCCAGGGCCGTCAGCTTGCCGTCGGCGTTGAGCGCCAGGTACTCCACGGCCTTGGCCGTGTGGCGCAGCTGCTGAAGGGTAAGGATGGCCTGCACGACCAGCGCTACAAAAGCCAGCGTCACTATGACCGCGCAGATTACTAATATAGTTTCCATTTGAACCTCCACCGCCCTTAAAAGATAGTATCAAAAGTATATAAAATTTAACGGAGCCGGGTCAGTTATTCGCGGGGGTCCGGCCCGGCCAGCAGCACGTCCAGGCGCACGGCCTGCAGGCCCAACCGGTCGGCCTGGTTAAGGACAGCCTCCGTAATGCGCAGGGTTTTCTCCCGGTTCTTCCCCCCGCCGTCGTGCAGCAGCAGCACCGCGCCGGCCTTGACCGCTTTTACGTACTCGGCGGTCATCTTGTCCTCGGGGGTTTTGCCCCAGTCGCTGCCGTAGCTCCAGTTGGCCGTGGAGTAGCCCAGCTTTTTGGCGGCCTCGCGCACCCAGGGCGCGGTATAGCCGTTGGGCATGCGCAGTATCCTGGGCTTCTCGCCGGTGGCCTTTACTATGGCCGCCTCCGCCTTGCCCACCTCGGCCGCGAACACCTTCTCCCGGTCGGCGGCCTTGCCGATCTTGAACCAGTTCTTGTGGGTGTCGGTATGGTTGGCCACCAGGTGGCCGGCGGCGTGCGCCATTTTTACGGTTTCCGGCTTGGCCCGCACCGACGAGCCCAGCATAAAGAAGGTGGCCTTGACCCCGCGCTTCTCCAGCAGTTTGAGCAGGTCCCCGGTAACGGCGCCGGGGCCGTCGTCGAAGGTGAGGGCGAACTGCGCCTGGCGCTTAACAGTGTCCCCGGGGCCGGCCGCCGCCAGCGGCAGGCTGGCGACGAGGAGTATAAGGATTGTTTTTATCATGGTGTTTGACTCCAGTGTGTTCCGTCATTCCCGCGCACGCGGGAATCCAGGCCTGGACCCCCGCTTTCGCGGGGGTGACGACTGTAAATAACGCTAGATCTCGTGCCTCTCCAGGTTCTTAAGGCCGGCCTTCCACGGAATGTAGGCGGCCGCGAAATTGAGCAGCAGGAACACGGCGGCCGACACGCCCAGCCCGCGCAGGTCCCAGGGGTTGGCGCGGCCGAAGCGCTCGGCGAAATGCATCTGCACCGGCCAGGCCTCCGCCGCCACCAGCAGCGACAGGTAGCCCATGGCGCAAGCCATGTACAGGAAGCCGCCGTACGAGGACTCGAGCTGGTGGATATTCTCGACGTTAAAATCGGGGAACAGGGCGCCGAAGCCGATGCCCATGACGGTGATGACCACCGCGGCCAGCACAATGGTGAGCGTGGACAGCACGGAGATGAACAGGTCCGCGCCCAGCATGTAATTGGAGACGGAGATGAGCAGGAACCCCACCAGCACCGACGGCACCAGCGAGACCAGCAGCTTCTCGCGCATCACGGAGGCTACCGTGACCGGCGAGGACCGGAGCAGCCAGTAGCTGTTGCCCTCCAGGCTGACGGCGGGAAAGGTGAAGCGCAGGCCGATGGCCGCCATCACGAAGCCGGCCACCCCGACGTTGAGGAAGGAGACCAGGCTCTTCAGGTCGGGCGTGTCGAGCGGCAGCTGGCGGATGCTGAACAGGTACACGGCGATGAGCGCGCCGATGAGGATGATCTGGGACCAGTAGCGCGCGTCGCGCAGCAGCATCAGGCGGTCCTTCCAGTACATGGTAAGCGACTCGCGCAGGGCGGGATAGCGGGCCGCCAGGCGCTGCTCGGGCAGCAGGTCGCGCCGGCCCTTGAACCGCGCCGCACCCTGCGCCCCGCTGAAGCCGCGCATGTAGAGGCGCCCCGAGAGGAACCAGATAAGGCCGTAGAGCGCGGCCACGCTGCCGCACAGCACGCCGCCGGCGTAGGCGAAGGCCCCCCAGTGCCCGGCGGAATACGCCACCATGGCCTTGGTGACCCACCAGGACGGCATGTACGGGGCCGTGGGCGACTGCAGGTAATTTATGTACTGCGCCACTACCTCCAGCGAGTCGGGCCGGAGCAGCGCCTCCGGTTTGGAGAAGCGGAAGACCACGTAGACGAAGGCCACCGACAGGCTGCCCAGCAGCCAGGTGATGTCGCGGGTCTTGGACGACGGGAACAGGTACATGACGATCATGCTGAAGAAGATGCCGAAGGCGCCGGCCAGCATGACGAAAGGCACCATCAGGAAGGCGTAGGCCAGGTAGAAGCCGCCCCCCAGCGCCTTAAGGCGGCCCAGGGCGATAATATAAGGAAGGATGGCCAGCACCAGCGTCCACGACGAGTAGAACACGGTCTCCAGGGCCTTGTCCATAAAGACGGCGCGCAGGTTGAGCGGGCAGGAGAACAGGAACTTGAGGTCGAAAGAGTAGTACAGCGTCGTCATGGAGATGATGATGGACGACACGATGATCATGGAGAAGGTCATGAGCAGCACCATGGAGGTGAGCTTCCAGGACAGCATGGGGCCGATGAGCTCGACCCCCTCCAGGTAGTTGAGCAGGCGCCAGAAGCCGGCGTAGAGCGCGGTGAGCATGAGCAGGCCCACGCCGGAGAACATAAGGTTCTTGATGAGCCGCCACCCGCGCAGGGACGCGAGGGTGTTGCGGAAGGTGCGGACTTTGCGGATGACGAGGACGTTGAGCATGGCGGCGTGGCGCTATTCGGTGAGCTCCAGGAAGACGTCCTCCAGGGACTTTTCCCCCGCCGCGCCGGAGACCAGTTTTTTAACCTCGGCCACGGTGCCCTTGGCCACCAGGCGGCCGCGGTAGATGATGCCGACGGTATGGCAGAGCTTTTCGGCCATGTCGAGGATATGGGTGCACATGAACACGGCCGCGCCCTCGCGGGCGATGTCGGCCAGCAGGCCTTTAAAGCGGCGGATGCTCTTGGGGTCCAGACCCACGGTGGGCTCGTCGAACAGCACCGCCTTGGGGCGGCGCAGCAGCACGCTGGCTATAAGCAGCTTCTGCTTCATGCCGTGGGAGTAGCTCTCCAGCAGCTCGCCGGAGGCGGCAGCCAGCTCGAAAGTTTCCAGCAGTTCGGGGATGCGGCGCTTCTGCTCGGCGGCGGGCACGGCGTAGATGTCGCCGATAAAGCGCATGAACTCCCAGCCGGTCAGCTTGGGATAGACAAAGGGCTCGTCGGGGATGTAGGCCATCACCCGCTTGGCGGCCAGCGGGTCCCGGGCCACGTCGAAGCCGGCCACCGAGACCGAGCCGGAGGTGGGGCGCATGATGCCCGACAGGATCTTGACCGTGGTGGTTTTGCCGGCGCCGTTGGGGCCCAGGAAGCCGAAGATCTCGCCGGGCTTGACGCTGAGGGTGAGCCCGTCGACGGCCTTGAAAGTGCCGAAGGTCTTGGTAAGGTTGTTTATCTCTATCATGGCGTAAAAAAAGCGCCGACCGGCAAGGGCTGCCCGATCGGCGCTTAAAACGGCGTCCGGCTCTAGCGGCCCTGCTCCCTGAGCTCCAGGAAACTCTTGATCTCCTGGCGGTTGGAGATCTGGCGCAGCATGTAGTTGGCGATATCGCCGAACTTCTGCTGGGCGATCTCGGCGGTGTACTTGGCGCGCTCTTTGTCGAAATTCTTCATGCTCTTGTTCTTGGCCATGTAATAGGACGCGGCCTCTTCGGGCGTGACCTTTACGGAGGTGTACACGAACTGCTTGAACTTGCTGGCCAGGCGCACCTTCTTGCGCCAGGCCTCGTACTCGGCCGGGGTCATCTGAAATTCGTTGTAGACGGTCTGGTAATAGGCGCGCGGGCTGAAGGCGCCGGCCTCGCGGAACTGCGGGGTGTTCTGCACCTCGACGGCCACCTCGAAATCGGGGACCAGCATGCCCAGCTTTTCGCCCTGCTGGCTGAGCAGTTCTTCCACCACCATCTCGCGGAAGACTTCCTGCTTTATGGTGCGCGCCAGGAGCTCGTTAACCTCGGCACCGGAGTCCTTCATGTTGCCGGAGATGCGGCTGACCTGCTGCTGGAAGCGCTGGTAGGGGATCTTCTGGCCGCCCACTTCGGCCACCGCGTCGGCGGAGGAGCCGGTGAACACGTAGGCGCCCAGGCCCACGAAGACGCCGACCAGGAAGATGGAGACGGTGCCGATGAAGACGACGCGGCGGTGCTTGGAGAAGAACGATATCATTATTTAGCCTCGGCTTTTGACGTTCTGGCAGGCGACTGCACGCCGGCCTTTATTGTGGAATCCATGGAGCAGTTGCCGTTGAACAGCGCGCCTTCCTCGAGCATGATGCGGGCGGAGCGCATGTCGCCGTCCACGCGGGAACCGGCCAGCGCCTCTATGTGGTCCAGGGCGGTGATGTTGCCGTTGACCTCGCCGCAGACGTAGCAGACCTCGCAGGAGATGTCGCCCTTGACCTTGCCGGACTTGCCCACGGTGACGAACTTGGCGTCGACGATGGACCCGTCCACGCGGCCGTCTATGCGCAGCGACCCCTTGGCCGTCAGCGTGCCCTGGAAATAGGCCTCGGTGCCTATCACCGTGTCGCCGTTCTTGCTTTCGAAGCTGATATTGGTGTTCTTGAAAAGAGCCATACTGTTTCCTCCCTTACAGACCGCCGAAGATGCCGTCGAAGAGACCGGCGAAGTTGCCGGCGTTCTTGCCGCCGACCTGCAGGAATTTCATGGGGTCGCGGGGCAGGCCGCCGGTCCAGACCTCGTAATGCACGTGGTTGCCGGTGGACGTGCCGGTGGAGCCCATGCGCCCGATGGTCTGGCCGCGCCGCACCGGGGTGCCTTCCTTGGCGATGATCTCGCTCATGTGGCCGTAAAGCGTGGAGTAGCCGAAGCCGTGGTCCACCACGGCGCACATGCCGTAGCCCTGGGCCCAGCCGGAATGCCGGATCACGCCGTCGGCAGCGGCGTAGATGGGCGTGCCGGCCTCGTTGGCGATGTCTATGCCGGAGTGGTACTCGGTGGACAGGCGCAGCGGGTGCACCCGGTAGCCGTAGGAAGAGGTGATGCGGCCCTGGGCCGGCCAGATGGCGGGCGTGGCGCGCGCGGCGTTATGCCGGTCGGTCAGGTAAAGGGTGACTTCGGAATAGCTCGAGAGGCGGCGGCGAGACTCTTCCTGCATCTTCTGCAGGGATTTGTTGAGGCTCTCCTCTTTGATCTCGGAGGCCTTGGCGTTGAGCAGGCGGCGGAAGTCGGCCAGGTCGGCGTTCTGCGCCCCGCCCACGCCCTCTTCTTTCTCGAACATCGCCGGGTCCATGCCCAGCACCTTGCGCAGCTGGTTGTCGGTGCGCTTGGTCATCTCCAGGTAGGCCATGCCTTTTTCGGCCTGCTCGGAGACGTAGGCCATTTTGGTGCGGAGGATCTTGTTGTCGGCCTTGGTGACGTAATAGTCGAAGTGGCGGCCGGCTATGTAGCCCGCCCAGATGGTGGTGCCGGTCCAGGCGACGCCGAACATAAGCAGGAAGAGCACCGGCAGGTTGAACCGCAGGGAGGGCATACCGTTGTGGGGTATGATGAAAACGCTTACGGGTTTGGCCGCGTTCTTGAAGAAACGCGTCAGGGTCTTAAGCCACATATCTCTATATTAAACTTATATTATTATTCCCTGTCAACCGCCGCCCCCCCCTGGCTGGCGGGCGCGGGGCCGCTGATGGCGGAAGTGTCCAGGGTCATTTCGCCGTCGCCGTCCTGGTCGGCCGGCGTCTCCTGTGCAGCCGGGCCGGGACCGGGCACGGACCGCACCGGCACCGCCCCCCCGATATTGGGGCGCATGCCGGCAGGGATGCCGCTGGTGACGGCGGCCATGGCCGGGTCGTTCATGACCTCCATCATCAGCTTCATGAATTCGGGCCGCATGGCGTACTTGGCGATGATCTTATCCATGCCGCGCGCGCTCTGTATGCCCCGTACCATGGCGACGGGGTTGCCGCCCTGGCCGTCGGCCATGGCTTTGGCCATGTCGGGGTTCTTCTTGAGGTCGGCCATGAATTCTTTTACAATGGGGCGGTCGGCGTACTTGTTCATGGCCGTCAGGATCTGCTGGGCCTGCTCCTGCGCCGCCTCGGCCTGCGCGCCCGGCATGCCCCCAGAGAACAGCCCCAGCGAGGAGGCCGGCATGCCGGTGGAGGCGGAGACCGAAGAGCCGGGCAACGGCAGCTGGGCGCTGCCCTCCGCGCGGAACAGAGTCTGCTGCGGGAAGCTGGCGAAAGCCTCCTCCACCGCCTCCTTGGTCCGCATCAGTTTGCTGTAAACCGTATAGGCCGCTATGCCCAGCAGCACCAGCAGCGTGGCCAGCAGGATAAGCGTGACCTTAAGGGCCTTGTTGCGCGAGCGGGCGCGGTGCAGTTCGGACTGCAGGTCTTCCCCGGCCGACGGCTGGGGCGGCGGAGGCGGCGGCGGGACCGGAACGTTGTTGGTATCTGTCATGCTTTCCCCCGTAGTTTGACATTCCACGACGATAATTTATAAACTATGATTCTACAAAATAAAAGCCGGTTTTAAAGCCGGCTTTTAATGTAGACGCGGTCATGCGCCCCCATCGTCTAGCGGTTAGGACGCTGCCCTTTCAAGGCAGAGATCTGGGGTTCGAATCCCCATGGGG
>MGUA01000045.1 GCA_001799735.1 Elusimicrobia bacterium GWB2_63_22
GGGCACCCTGGCCGATTACCTGGTCAAGAAGAGCGTCTGGATCCTCGGCGGCGACGGCTGGGCCTACGACATAGGCTACGGCGGCCTGGACCACGTGCTGGCCACCGGCCGCAAGGTCCGCGTTATGGTGCTGGATACCGAAGTGTACTCCAACACCGGCGGCCAGATGTCCAAGGCCACCCCGCTGGGCGCCGTGGCGCAGTTCGCCGCGGGCGGCAAGCCGCTGCCCAAGAAGGACCTGGCCATGATCAGCATGACCTACGGCAATATCTACGTGGCGCAGATCGCCATGGGCGCCGACTACAACCAGACCGTGAAGGCCCTGGCGGAAGCCGAAGCTTACGACGGCCCGTCCATAGTGATCGCCTACAGCCACTGCATAGCGCACGGCATAGACATGGGCTCCGGGATGAACGAGCAGAAGAAGGCGGTGGCTTCCGGCCGCTGGCCCCTGTTCCGCTACAACCCCGCGCTGAAGGCGCAGGGCAAGAACCCGCTGACCATAGACAGCAAGCCGCCCACGATCTCCGTGGCCGACTTCATGAACGGGGAGAACCGCTTCCGCTCGCTGCAGAAGAGCAACCCGGAAGTAGCGGCCAAGCTGGCAGTACTGGCCGACGCGGAATACAAGTGGAGGCTCAGCGTGTACCAGCAGATAGCCGCCATGAACTGCGAGACCCCGGTCAAGGAAGGGGAAAAGGTGGCCGCGTAGTATAGTATAGGTCCACCGATAACGGAAGGGCGGGCGCCATAAGGCCCCGCCCTTCTGCTTTTTAGGCCCGCGCGCAGCCGGACCGGGCGGGCTTTACCAGTGTAACGCACTGTTTTTAACGTACCAAAAGTCCCAGGAGGGCATAGGCCCAAATACTCGCTGCCCGTGGGCCTTTAGAGGGTGACGCGTTTTTGCGCCTTGGGCTATACTCTTAATGTAGCCGATGGATAAAGGAGTACACAACATGTCTAAATACCTCTCCTCCTTCTCCGCGCTGGCAGCACTGATGTTTTTCTGCGCGCTTCCCGTTTCCGCGCAGACTCTGCCCGAACCGCCCGCGCCCGAAGGTTCCCCGCTCGTAGAGCACAGGAGCAAGTTCACGCCCTCGGAAGAGGACATCGCCAGGAGCTATCCCGGCTATTACACCATCAACCCCGATTCCATCCGCGTCGTCCTCCAGGAAGTGAAGGAGGAGCCGAGCATGAACTACGTGAAGCTGCAGGAGCAGCCTCCCAAGGACCTGGCCGGCACGCTGGTCTCCATAGAGAAGATCGTCAACATCGCCTCCAAGCTCTGGCAGATAATCAAGGACAACGCCCCGGTGGTCAATATCGACACCAAGTACGCCACCGCCTATCCCCAGGGCGTCACCTCCGCCACCCAGCTGGCCGGCTGGAGCAGGCCCAAGAGCTATGTCTACGGTTTCTACGCCGAAAACCTTTACGGCTCCACCACCATAGACGTCAAGTATAAGGTTACTTATACTTATAATGGCGCTTACAAAGGCAAAGGCAAATACCTTACCGCGGTCACGGTGGTGCCCGAGAAGGCCCAGGTTTCCTGGGGCTACAGGTTCCACATGTCCGCCTCGGTCCCGGATTCCACTATCGCCAACGTAGGCACCGACACCGACCCTATAGCGGCCATGCAGCTCAAACTCAACTGGACCATGGCTTCGGCCCTCAAGCAGGTGGACGGCACCAGCGTGTATTACGTGGAAGGCAACGGCTACTACGAAGAGATAGCCAGCCCCTGGAAGAAGGACCTGGCGGAGGTGAAAACCGCCGCCCCGCTGCTCGCCGGAGCCGCGTTCTGAATTTGCAGCATAAAGTAAAGGAGGAAGTAAACAAATGAAGAAACTACTCGCAATAACCGCAGCCGCAGCTTCGCTGTTCGCGGGCCGGGTCTCCGCAGCGGACGCCACGGACCTGAAATACTTCACCATCGACGACAGCTCGGTGATGATAGAAGAAGTGACCGACCTTAAGGGCGGCTCGATCACCCATGGCCAGCAGCCCACCATCCCCGGCCCCGGCGACCTGCCCAAGCCTCCCTCGGGCCCCGTGATCAATCCCCCGATCGTCACCCCCGGCGGCGGCGTTCCCGGAGTTCCCGGCGTTACCGGCACGGCAGTAGACCCCAACGCCGCCTTCAACAACGCCCTCAACCAGGTCAACGGCACCGTCGACGCGCTCGACAAGATCGTCAACCTGGTCGACAAGATCTTCGCCATCATCGAGAAGAACCAGCCGGTGGTCAACATCACCACCAACTACGCCAACGCCGTGCCCTTCGGCACCAGCCACTGGACCCAGCTGCAGGGCTGGAGCAAGCCGGCCACCAAGAAGTACGCCTTCTCCATGAAGAACGCCTACGGCTCGGAAGTCGTGAAGGTCAACTACCAGGTGCACTACACCTACAAGGGCAACTTCCAGGGCAAAGGCCAGTTCCTCACCGGCGTCACCGTGGAGCCCATCAACGTGGTCACCGCCTGGGGCTACAAGGTCAGCCTGGTCTCCGAAGTGCCGGATTCCACGATAGCCAACGTCGGCACCCATGAAGACCCCATCGCCTCCATGCAGGTGCAGCTGAAGTGGACCGCCCACACCATGGTCAAGGACATCACCTCCAAGGCTATCTACTACGTGCGCGGCGACGGCGTGCTGGAAGAGATCGGCACCCCCTTCAAGAACGCCCAGGAGAAGCGGACCAACGCCAAGATAGACGCGGCCACGGTCAACGTTAACACCTCCAGCTTCAACTAAGCTGCGGGACGCAGTCCTCCTTTCGCCCCGGCGCCCTATAAAAGGGCGCTGGGGTTTTGCCTTTATGCGGGAAGCGGGAGCGGGAAGGTCAGAGCGATTCTTTGAGTTTGCGGAAGAGGTCCAGCTGGTGGGGGGAAAGTTTTTCGGGCAGCGCCAGGGCGAGCACCGCGTACAGGTCGCCGTGGGAGCCGTCCTTGCGGGGCAGGCCGCGGCCTGACAGCCGCAGGCGGCGGCCGGAGCCGGAGCAGGCCGGCAGCTTCACCTTGACCGGGCCGGAAGGCGAGGGGACCGAGATCTCGGATCCCAGCGCGGCGTCCCAGGGCATCACCTCCACGGCCACGCGCAGGTCGTCGCCGTCGATCTCGAACCGCGGGTCGGGGCTGATGCGTATTTTCAGGTAGAGGTCTCCGGCGCGGCCGCCGGCCTCGCGGCCCTGGCCGCGCAGGCGGATGGTAGCCCCGTCGCGCAGGC
This sequence comes from Elusimicrobia bacterium GWB2_63_22, assembly GCA_001799735.1. Taxonomy (GTDB): domain Bacteria; phylum Elusimicrobiota; class Elusimicrobia; order Elusimicrobiales; family UBA9959; genus UBA9959. The sequence goes on from MGUA01000045.1 coordinate 3,229, forward strand.
CTTTAGGAAGTTTCACGTTGATATCCCGGCTCTCGGTCTTGCGCCCAGAGCGGTAGCTGAAAGAAAGCTGTTTGTTGCCGCCGCGCAGCAGGTCCTCTATGGAAAGCTGCAGCTCGGCTTCCATGTCCAGCTGCCCCCGCCCGCTCCCCTGCTCCTCCATGCCCCCGAACCCTTCGAAGCCCTGGGCCCCGCCGAACATGGACTTGAAGAAATCGCTGAAATCCCCGAACTGCTCGAAAGAGGCGCCGCCCTGGCCGGCTTGGTGCTGGTACTGGAAGCCGCCCGGCCCCTGGCGCTGCTGCCTGTGAGGCCCGCCAGGCGGGGGACGGTAGCCCTGCTGGCCTTCCTTGCCGAACTGGTCGTAGAGTTTACGCTTCTGAGGGTCGGAAAGCACCTCGTAGGCTTCGTTGATCTCTTTGAATTTGGTCTCGGAGGACTTGTTGCCCTGGTTGCGGTCCGGGTGATGCTTGAGCGCCAGCCGGCGGTAGGCGGATTTGATCTCCGACTCGCCGGCGGTCTTAGGCACGCCCAGCAGGGAGTAATAGTCTATATAGTCAGCCATAGGGCCTATTTAAGTTTTGCGAGGAATACCGCGAGGAAAGCCGCGAAGGCCAGCATGACCCACCGCTCTATGACCCGGTCGGGGGTCTGCGGGGCCATAGCGGTCCAAACCCTGGCCGCTATCACCGCGGCGGCTACCGCGCCCCAGAAGGTCCAGATCATGCCGGTGGGGACCGGGAGCCTTTTTTGAGGCTGCTCCTGGGGGGCCGGGGCCTGGGGATTATCCGAACGCGCCTGGTTGTCGTTTTTTGTCATACCGCTTTCTTTGCCACAAAAGAGATGTCCTGGAATATAACCGTGACTCCGAGCTCCGAACCTTCGTGGTTCTTTACCAGCATGGTGCTGTAGCCGATTATAAGGGGGGTGTTTGCGTGCATGATGGAGATCTCCGCGCGGCGGACGCATTTGCCGGTCTCTATGGTTTCCTTAATGACCCCGGTAAGGGCGGGGAAATCCGAAAAAGCTTCGTCATAGCGCATGTCGCGGCAGCAGGTAAGGGGTTCCATGCGGAGTATCTTGCCGGCCATGGGGTTAAGGTACACCACTTTCCCGTTCAGGTCCACGCTTATCAGTCCGCCGGTGAGGTTATCCAGTATGCACTGGTAATATTCCTGGACGTTTTTGATCATGCGGATATTCTACAAAAAAACGGACAACCGCTACCCCCACGGCTATTTTTTTGACGAAGCGGCTTTATTTTGTATAATTTATACAGTTGTGCATTCGCCGGTAGCTCAATGGTGGAGCATTCGGCTGTTAACCGAAGGGTTGCTGGTTCGAGTCCAGCCCGGCGAGCAAATTTAAAGACCCCCCTAGCGGGGGTCTTTAAATTTTCTCCAGTCTCTTTTCTTTCCTCCTCTCAAATCTGTACAATTAGGGAAACTCTTAGTCCCCCAGGATATCTATGCCCGTCTTCGAAAATTCAGTGATAGAGCTCCGCCAGAAAAAAGCCGCCGAAGCGCTCGGCAGCGACGGGCCGCTGCTCCTTATCCTTTCGGGCGAGCCGCTGCAAAAGCCCGGCGGCCTGGACCAGACCTATCCTTTCCTCCCGCAGCCGGAATACTACTGGCTGTCCGGCTCGCGCCGCTCCGGCTGTGTAATGGCATACGAGCCCGGCAAGGGCTGGACCCATTTCGTGCGCCAGGCGGACCCGGCGGAACTGCTGTGGGAAGGAGTGCCCGAAGTCCCGCAGGGCGAAGACGTCTCTACGCTTCCCGCCTGGCTGGCCGCCCGCGGGGACCGGCCCGCCGCGTTGCTGGGCTGTGCAGCGTCCCTTCCGGGCGCACGCCTAAATAACGATCCGACCCTGGTTGCGTCCGCTCTGGACAAGCTGGACCGCGTCCGCCGCATCAAGGATTCGGCCGAAATAGTGCTGGTCGGCAGGGCCGCCGCCGCAACGGCGGCCGCCTTCCGTAAAGCCCGGGAGATAATAAAGCCCGGGGTTACCGAGCGGCAGGTCCAGATAGAGCTGGAGGCCGAAATGCGCCGCCATGGCGCGGACGGCACCAGCTACGGCACCATAGTCGGCGGGGGCACCCATTCGGCCGTGCTGCACTTCGAGCCCGGCCAGCGCCGCATAGCGGCCGGGGAACTGGTGCTGGTGGACGCCGGCGCCGAGGTCAGTGAATACGCCGCCGACGTCACGCGCACTTTCCCCGCCGGCGATAAATTCACCCCGGAGCAGCAGGCCATCTACGACATAGTCCTGGCCGGCCAGGCCGCCGGCATCGCCCTGTGCCGCCCCGGCACCGAATGGCACGCCGTTCACGCCGCGGCGGCCGCCGCGATGGCGGAAGGCCTCAAGGACCTGGGCATACTCAAAGGCTCGACCGACTCCCTCCTCGAAACCGGCGCCATCGCGCTCTTCTTCCCGCACGGCGTCGGGCATATGCTGGGCCTGCGGGTCAGGGACGTGGGAGGCCGGGCTCCCGGCCGCCCGGAAGGCCGCCTGTGCTGCGGGGCCAGGCCGCGGGTCGACATGCCGCTGGAAGACGGTTTCCTGATGACGGTGGAGCCGGGCCTCTACTTCGTGCCGGCCATGCTCGACGACGCCGGCCGCCGGGAGCAGTTCCGGGACAGCGTGGCCTGGGGCGGGCTGGACCGCTGGCGCGCCGTGGGGGGAGTGCGCATAGAGGACGACGTGCTGGTAAGCGGCCTCTCGCCGAACGTTCTTACCGGCATGATCCCCAAATAAGCGCGGCGCAGGTATCCGCCCAAAACGCGCGGCTATTTATTATAATTCCTGAATAATGGACATAAAGACCCGCCCTGACGGCGCCAGCTTCCTCGCGCGCATAGTGCTGCCGAGCGCGCTGGCCATAGCGCTGTTCATCGCCGCGACTTTCCTTTTTATCATCCCTTCCTTCGAGCGCAACATGATGGAGCGTAAGCGGGAGACCATAAGGGAACTCAATAATTCCGTACACGGCCTGCTGGAGAAGTTCCACCGGGACGAGAAAGCGGGGCTGCTCACCGGGGCGCAGGCCAGGCGGAAGGCCGCGGAGACCGTGCGGGCGCTGCGCTACGGCCCCGAGGACAAGGACTATTTCTGGATAACCGACCTCGCGCCCAGGATGGTCATGCATCCCTACCGCCCCGACCTGGACGGCAAGGACCTCTCCTCCTTCAAGGATTCCCACGGCAAGCTGATGTTCGTGGAATTCGCGGAGATCGGCCGCCGCAACGGCGCGGGCTACGTGGACTACATGTGGCAGTGGAAAGACGACCAGGCCCGCATAGTCCCCAAGCTTTCCCATGTGCGCCTGTTCAAGCCCTGGGGCTGGGTTACCGGCACCGGCATCTACATCGAGGACGTCCGGGAGGAGATGGCCCGCCTCGAAGCAAGCCTCATAAAGATCTCCCTGCTTATCGCCGGGATAATCGCCCTCATACTCCTTTATGTAAACCAGCAGAGCCTGCGCATAGAGCGCTCGCGGCGCAAGGCCGAAGCCCTCCTTTCCGAATCGGAGGAGAAATACCGCAAGCTGGTGGAGGCCGCCACGGAAGGCATCATGATGGTGCTGGACGCCCAGCCCGTCTACTTCAACCGCATCCTGCTCGACATGCTGGGCTACGCGCCGGAAGAAATGCAGCGGCTAACGCTGGCGGATATTCTGCATCCCGGCTCGGCCGCCAGCGCCGATTACCTGCGGGAGCTCCTGGAGAGCGGCGGCGCGCCGCCGCAGATAGAGGCTTCCCTGCTGCGCAAAGACGGCGAAGTTTTTCTGGCCCTGCTGACCGCGTCCAAGTTGCGCTTCGGCGGGCGGGACGGCTATATCCTTACCGTCAAGGACATAGACCGGCACAAGAAAACCGAGGAGGAACTTTCCGAGAGCAGGGAGAAGCTGCGCCTCCTCACCGACAGCATCAACCTTGGCGTTTTCAGGCTGGACCTGGCCGGCCCGCGCTTTACCGAGGCCAACCCGGCCGCCGCCCGCATCCTGGGTTTTGCCGGCGCCGAAGAACTGGCGGGGGCCGGCGCCGCCCCGCTGAGGGCGCTCGAGGACGCCGGGATACTTAAAGAAGCGGCCTCCGGCAAAGTAGTAAGGGAAGCCCGCGTTTCCATCCCGGACGCCCGGGGAGGGGAGCGGACGCTGCTGGTCTCCCTGATGCCCCTGTCCGCCGACTCCGGCGAGGCCAGGTTCTGCGACGGGCTCCTGGAGGACATAACCGCCCGCAGGAAGGCGGAGGAGGAGCGGGAAAAGCTCCTGACCGAACTGCAGATGTCGCTGGGCTCGCTGAACCAGTCCGTGCGCGGCGTGGCCCGCGCCGCGGCCGCCTGCCGCCTGGACACGCCCATCGGCAAGGCCGCCGAGGCCATGACCCGGGCTGCCAGCAGCTGCGTGCTGGTGGAGAGCGCGGGGGAATTCATAGGCATAGTTACGGACCATGACCTCCGCTCGCGCGTGCTCGCCGGGGCGACCACCACGCAGGAACCCGTTTCACGCATCATGAGCTCGCCGCTGGTCAGCGTCCCGGAGACCGCCCTGCTGTTCGAGGCCGTGCTGCTCATGCAGGAAAAGAACATCCGCCATCTCGCGGTGCGGGACGCCTCGGGCAAGGTGGTGAGCGTCATAGACGAGAAAGAACTGCTGGCCCTTAAATGGTACTCCCCCGCGGTGCTGATGGAAGAATTCGCCAGGGCCGCCTCCGTGGAGGACGTGACGGCGCTGCGCGCGCGCCTGCCGCGCCTGGTCAAAACGCTCGCCGACAGCGGGGCCGACAGCGCCGGCATTACCCGCCTGGTCAGCGCCGTGGCCGACGCCGCGACGGCCCGGTTCGTGCAGTTCGCCTCCCGCGAACTGGGCGAACCGCCGATCCCGTTCGCCTTTATGGCGCTGGGCAGCCAGGCCCGCTGGGAGCAGACCCTGGCCACGGACCAGGACAACGCCCTGGTCTACGCCGACCCTCCCGCCGAGCGGCAAGCAGAGGCCGAGGACTATTTCCGCGCGCTGGGTGCTAAAGTCTGCGCCTGGCTGGACGCCGCCGGCTACCCCTACTGCAAAGGGGCCGCGATGGCCAACAATCCCAAATGGTGCCGGCCGGTCTCGGCCTGGAAAGGCTATTTCTCGGATTGGGCCGCCATAACCGATCCGCAGGCCCTGCTGGACGTCAACGTCTTTTTCGACTTCCGCTGCGTGGCCGGGGAAAAAGCCCTGGAGGGAGAACTGCGCGCCCACGTCCGGGCCGTGCTTAAGGATAAGAAGATATTTTTTCTCAACCTCGCCAACAACGCGCTGCTTTTTAAAGTCCCGCTCGCTTTCAGGGGCGGCATAGCGCTGGAGGACGCCGGGGAATTCCGCGGGACCTTCGACGCCAAGCAGCTGCTGCGGGTGTTCACCGATTTCGCGCGGATCTACGCGCTGCGGTGGGACATCCCGGCCCTGCCCACGGCCGGCAGGCTGGCCGCCCTGGCCGAGGCCAACGTCCTGGACCAAGCCGAGAAGGAGTCTTTCTCGCAGGCCTTCGAGACGCTGACGCGGCTGCGGCTCAGGCGCCAGGCCGCCCTGGCCGGCGCCGGCACCGCCCCGGACAACCGGCTCAAGCCTGCCGAGCTCTCCCAGGCCGATCAGCTCGCCCTCAAAGAAACCGCCGCGGCGGCCGCCGAGGCTATCAATAAGCTGAAGTATTTGGTAAAATTTCTCATCGTTTAAATTGTTACGGACGCCGGCTGTACAGCGAGCGCCCGTTTTTTAATAGGAGACCAAATGCTTCACGAACCAGCCTCCCAGTCCGGGCCGGACGCCTCGGCGGATTACAAGATGCGCATAGGCGTGTGGATGTTCCTGCTCTACGCGGCTATCTACGCCGCCTTCGTCGCCATAAACCTGCTTAAACCCCTCTGGATGGAGAAGACCGTGTTCCTCGGCCTGAACCTGGCCGTGGTGTTCGGCTTCGGCCTGATCGTGTTCGCCCTGATCGAGGCCCTTATCTATAACCATATGTGCGGCACTCATGAAGCCGACAACAAGGGGGGGGAATAACATGGCTATAGCTATTTTCCTCACCTTCGTGGCCGCGGTGCTCGGCCTGTCGTTCTACTTCGCCGCCAAGACCAAGTCGGCCAGCGGCTACTTCGCCGCCGGCGGCCAGATCCACTGGGGCGTCAACGGCATCGCCTTCGCCGGCGACTACCTGTCCGCGGCGTCCTTCCTGGGCATCTGCGGCATGATCGCGACGGCCGGCTACGACGGCTTCCTCTACTCCATCGGCTACCTGGCCGGCTGGATAGTGGCGCTGTTCGTCGTAGCGGAACCGATGAAGCGCCTCGGCAAGTACACCTTCACCGACGCGCTGGACGCCAAGTTCAACTCGCGCGGCATCAAGCTGTTCGCGGCCATCAGCACGCTGGTGGTTTCCGTGTTCTACCTGATACCGCAGATGGTGGGCGCCGGCGTGCTGGTTGAGCCGCTCCTGGGCATCCCGCATTACGCTGGCGTCATCATGGTGGGCGCCATCGTCATCACGATCGTGGCCACCGCCGGCATGACCTCCACCACCTACGTGCAGTTCATCAAGGGCGCCATGCTGGTGGTGTTCTCCCTTATAGTGACCGTGGCCGTGCTGGTGCGCGGCCTCTCCACCGAGCCCGACCAGGGCGGCCGCGTGCCGTTCTATAAGTACGCCACCCTCGAAGCTAAAGAGGTCAAGGGCGCGCTCGTGGTTAACGACTACAAGGTGCTCACTTCCGTGCCGGCCAAGGCGGAAACCTATGTGAAGCTGGAGAAGGGCGGCGTCCAGACCTGGTGGCTGCGCTCCGACAAGGACGGAAAGATCGCCCTTAAGGAGACCCAGTACGAGGTAAAGAAGGCCGACGGCAGCAAGCTCGTCAACGGCCTGCCCGCTTCCAAGGACAATGTCCTGCGCCAGAACGGCGGCCTGGAGGCCATTAAAGGCAAGACGGGCCCCGAAGCGGCTACCGGCAAGGTCGGGCCTTTCGAGTTCCTGTCCATCCTGAGCGACCCGGAAACCCGGATCAACACCTGGAAGATAGTTAAGCTGTCCGACGGCGAAGATAAAGTCGTCGTCTACGCCCCCAGCGTGAAGCCCGGCAACAAGATGATGCGCCCCGGCCTGAAGTTCAAGACCGAAGGCACGCCCATCCAGAAACTGGACTTCCTGTCCTTGATGCTCGCGCTGTTCCTGGGCACCGCGGCCCTGCCCCACATCCTGATACGCTACTATACCGTGCCCAGCCCGGCCTGCGCGCGCAAGTCGACGATCGTGGCCATCGCCGCCATCGGCTTCTTCTACGTGCTGACCATGTACATGGGCCTCGGCGCCGTGATCAACGCCGCGCTTAACCCCGTGACGGACAACATGTCGGCGCCGCTCCTGGCCAGGACCTTCGGGACGTTCCTGTTCGCGGTCATCTCGGCCATAGCGTTCGCCACCGTGCTCGGCACCGTCAGCGGCCTCATCATAGCCGCTTCGGGCGCCGTCGCGCACGACCTGATGGACCGCTACCTGCAGCTGGGCCACACCGAGAAGCAGAAGGTGCGCGCCGGCAAGATAGCGGCCTTCGTGGTGGGCATCATCGCCATCCTCCTGGGCATCCTGTTCCAGGGCATGAACGTGTCGTTCCTGGTGGGCCTGGCTTTCGCGGTAGCCGCGTCGGCCAACCTGCCGTCCATCATCATGATACTCTTCTGGAAGAAGACCACGGCCAAGGGCATAGCGGCCTCCATCGTGACCGGCATGGTGTCGGCCATCGGCCTCATCATGTTCTCGCCGTCCATGTACGACAAGTTCGGCCTGAACCCGGCTACCGCGCCGGTGCCGCTGGACAACCCGGGCATCATCTCGATACCGCTGAGCTTCCTGGTGCTCGTGGCGGTGTCGCTGCTCACGCAGAAGAAAGAAGCGTCCGCGGCCTGAAATTCGGTAAAATAAAAGGGAAGGGGAGAAAAACCCCTTCCCTTTTTTATTTATGAAGATCGTAGTTTTTACCGACACCCACGCCAACCTGCCGGCTCTTAAAGCCCTGACCCGCGAGATAAAGCGGGAAGGCTATGACGCCGCCTTCCACACCGGCGACGCCGTAGGCATAGGCCCGTGGCCGGGGGAAACCCTGGCGCTGCTGGAAGCCATACCGCGCCTGCACCTGCTGGCCGGCAACCACGACGCGTGGATGTGCGGCGGCCTGCCCAAGGGGGCGGCCCGCTGGCTGGAGCGCCACTACGCCTGGCTGGATGGGCACGTGACACGCGGGCAAGTGAAAGCCGCCGCGGCGTGGCCCTACCTGAGCGAGCATGAATTCGAAGGGGTGCGCGCGGCCTTCGTGCACTACGCGCTCAGTCCCTGCGGCAGCAAGGTCTCGCTGCCTATAAGCGACCAGGTGGCCAGCGACCTCGACGCGCTGATAGACCGGCACTCCTCGCTGCTGGTCTTTCACGGGCACCGCCACAAGGCCTCCGACGTAAAAGGCAAGGTCCGCTACGTCAACCCCGGCTCGCTGGGGTGCTGGCATAAGCCCGCCGCCCGCTACGCCATAGCGCGCTTCCACAAGGGCAAGGTCGCCATACAGCACAAGGCCGTGCCTTACGACCAGGCGGAACTGCTGGCGGGGTTCTCCGCCCGCAAAGTCCCGGACAGGGAACTGCTCCTGTCCTCCTACTTCGCCCTTTGAAAATAAAAAAAAGAGACCCGGCCGAAAGCCGGGTCCCTTCTTTCTATGCCTTACAGTTTAGAACGGGAACTTGAAGCTGAGCTGGTAGTGCAGGTTGTCCCTGTCCTCGTAGCCGGTGGTCAGCTTGTACTCCGTGACCTGCCGCGCCGCCTCCAGCGTAATGGTCACCTTGTCGTAGACCAGCCAGTTGGCGTTGGCCAGCAGGGTGCTGTTCTTGGTCCTGGCGGTGGCGGACGCCGCGATCTTTGAGTTCACAGGGTTGTCCACGCCGTAAGCCAGGTTATAGGAGAAGCGGCCGGCCGGCTTGATAAGCAGGTTGGCGAAGCCGCCCGAGGCCTTGACCTCGGCGCCTTCGTAGCCCATGTTGCCGATACCGCCCAGGAAGTCGTAGAGGTTCTGGCCGGTCCAGACCTGGCCGTTAAGGGTGAACAGGGAGGTGAGGGGGATATTGTAGCCGAAGTCCACCAGCTGCACTTCGCCCCTCTGCCAGGAGGCGTTGCGCCACTCGCCGAGCGCGCCCATCAGGGTGAACTTGGCCTTGCCGACCTTCAGCTGGGCCTGCGCCTGGCCCTGCGGCAGGCCGGAAGCGGTGCCTTCAGAATCGGTCAGCTTGCGGGTGGGCCGCACCGCGGCCGCCGCGAACGAGAGTTTGTCGTTGTACTTGTAGGTTACGCGCAGCTGGGGGGCGCGGTACCACAGCACGCCGCTGTAGCCCATCGCGAACTCGTTATTGGTGCCGGAGAACTCCAGCGGGGTCAGGTGCCAGGCCTGCCCGGCGAGGATCTCGAACTTGCCGGCCTTGAGGGTCACATAGGCGTGGCGGATGCGCAGGTCCGAGGTGGCTCCGGCGGTGCCGCCGGCGCTTTCGCTGAGGCCGAGGAAGTCGGTCTCTATCTTGCCGGAGACCTTGTCTCCGTCGGTAATGTCCAGGCCGAAGCGGGTGCCGCGCGCGCTGGAGCGGAAATCCTTCTCCGCGTCGGCTTCGGAGGCGACGTACTGCATGTAGTCGTCGCCGGTCACGCCGTGCACGTCGTAGCTGACGTCGCTCTTGATGTGGCCGTAAAAATTAACCTTGTACTTGGAGGACGCCGTTTCCTGGGCGCCGAGGGGAAGAACGCTGGCCAGGGCCAGGACCGAGATAACCGCGACAGCAGCTGATTTACGCATTTTTTGCTCCTTGAAATAACCGGGTCAATGTAACAATAGTTACGATGATACTACTTTGCCGGGCCCTAGACAAGCGGGGCCTGTTGCCCCTTGACCGGCGTCAATGTTTACTTTATAATTACCATTGTGATACGGACCCTGCTTTTTCTGCCCTGCCTGCTGCTTTCGGCCCACGCGTTCGGCGCGCAGGCGCCTGCCGGGCCTTCCTACCTGCTGCTCTCCCACGATCCGGCTTTCCTCGAGGAGGCCGCAAAATATTCCGCTACTGTCTACGCCAAAGGCCGCATCCGCCTGGTTAAGCTGACCGTACCCGCGGACCAGCTTCCGCCGGAACTGGGCCGCAAGCTGCGCGAGATCTCTCCTTCCGAAGTCTATTCCTCGCCCGCGGCGCCGCCGGCGGACAAGACCGCCGACCCCGCCGTGCTGGCCCTTACCGCCAGGGTGGACGCCCGCCGCCTGATGGGCTACGCCGAGACTATAACCATGACGGGCAAGCGCAGCGCCGGGCAGCTGGACCTCTCGGCCTCGTCGGGCAACCGCGCCGCGATGGATTACATCGCCGCCGCCTTCAAGGACCTGGGCTACGAAGTAGAGCGCCAGTGCTATAAAGAAAGGAAGAAAGATTCGGAGTGCAATATCCTGGCCCGCCGCAGGGCGGGCAAGGCGGGGGCCAAGACCATCGCCGTGGTCGGCCACATGGATTCCGTGGGACATGAGAACGCCGGCGCCGACGACAACGCCTCCGGCGCCGCCGGGCTGCTGGAGATGGCCAGGGTACTGGCCGCCTATAAGTCCGACCACGACCTGCTCTTCATCGCGGCCAACGGCGAGGAGAACGGCATAGCCGGGACTTACGCCTGCGCGAAAAAGCTCAAGGCCTCGGGGGAAATGTCCCGCGTAGCCTGGGCCATAAACATGGACATGATCGCCTGGAACCGCGACGGGGTGCTGGACATAGAGACCAATAAGGAATTTTCAGCGCACGCGGAGTGGGTGGCCGGGCTGGCCGCTATCTACACCAAGCTCAAGCCGAACATCACCATACCCGCCTGGGGCAGCGACCATGTGCCGTTCCTCGACGCCGGCGTGCCCACCTATCTCTCGATAGAGAGCTGGGCGGATCACAACCCCTGCTACCACCAGGCCTGCGACAAGATGGCCTCTCTCTCCTGGGATTACGCCGCCGACATTGTGCGGCTTAACCTCGCGGTGATAGCGGGCAAGTCGGGATTGACCCCTTTAAAGAACTAGCCCTCCCGCCCAATAAAAAAAGCCCGGTTGAACCGGGCTTTTTGTTTTAAGGGGGGGGAGGTTAATGGGACTGGAAGATCTGCATCCCGACCTTCTCTACCAGCCGGGGGTCGTCCACGAAGGGGTTGCGGTTGCCCTGGTAGCGGTCTATCAGGTCGTTGCGGCGGCGCTCGGCGGCATCCGGCGGGTCCTGGAGGTGCCAGGCCATGAACATGGCCACGCGGTCCACCCAGAAATCCCTGTAGTCCATCCCGTCCTTGATCTTGCGGTCGTTGTAGCGGACCAGAAAGTAGAACAGGGCGCGGGCCACGTCGCCCTTCACCGCGTCGACGGGCTCGAAACCCTCCGCGCCGAGTTTGGAACCGCTCAGCGTGGAGTAACTGGCCTGTGAAACCTCTCCGAACGGCTCGCTGCCGCGCATGCCGTTGACGCCTATAAAAGTAGGGAAGATATGGTGAAGGTCGGACTTCATCGGGGCCGCCTTGTTGAAAAAGCCCTGCGGCCAGGTATGCTCCGCGTTCATCCCGTCGCTGTCCCGCAGGCCGTCGCCGTTGGCGTCTCCGGGCTCTTTGTAATCCGCGCCGTGCTCGCTGGCACCGGGGACGCAGACCTGGGAGTAAAAAGCTACTACGCCCGGCTTGCCGCCGCAGCCGGTATTGTCGGCGACGGAGAACATATACTTCTTGGCTTTAAGGTAATCGGTGCCGGTGCCGGGCACCGGGTAGGCCGTGGCGGCGTGCAGGAACTGGAAGAGCTTTTCTCCGGCAAGGCCCGACGACGGGGAAAGATACTGGGGGTCGGTCCTGAGGGGGGCTATGGGCGAAGGAACGGCCTGCGCGGGCAGGTCTATGAAGAATTTTTCAAGGCTGGGCAGGTCCTGCGCGAAGCTGACGGTGTTCCAGGAACCTGCGGCCACCAGGGCAAACACTAGGAAGAGCGAGGTGCGTTTCAGAACGCCTCCGGATCCCGCGATTTGACGCCAGAAAAATTATAACATTATTTTTATAAAAAGTTGACAAAAATCAGTAGCCCTGCCTGCCGCCTGTTTGCTATATTCAAAGCAGGTAACCCCATGAAGAAATCCCTCTTCGCCCTGCTTTTCCCGCTCCTGGTTTCTGCGGCCTCCGCCGGACCTTTTGAACAGCTGCTCCGCGGCCTGGAACTCCCCGCGGCCCCGGAACCCGCCCCGGAATACCTGCAGGCCGACGACCGCTACTGGGTCACCGTCTCCGCTGACGACAAATACGACAGGACCGCCCTGCTGGGGGCAGGCCTGGACATAGTGGAGATAGAGGCGCGCTACGCTTCCGGCTTTATCGCGGGAAAAGATATGGAGCAGCTGGCGGCCAAGGGGTTTATAGTAAAAAGCCGCCAGCCCATACAGGACTACGCGCGGCGGCACCTTAAAGATTTTCCCGCCGCGGACGCCGTCTACCATAACTATAAGGAGACCACGGACCTGCTGCAGGCACTGGCCGCGCAGCACCCCGCCGAAACCTCCCTCTTCTCCATCGGCCAAACGACCGAAGGCCGCGAGATCTGGTGCCTGCGCCTCAACCCGGCCGAAAAAGGGGAAACCCCGTCCACCCGCCCCGCCGCTTTCTTCATGGGCAACCACCACGGCCGCGAGCACCTCTCCAACGAGGTCGCCCTGGGCCTGGCGGAACACCTGCTCTCGCGCAAGGCCGACCCCGAGATAAAAAAATACCTGGAAACGCTGGACATCTTCATCGCCCCGCTGACCAACCCCGACGGCGCTGAGTACGACATCCAGACCGGCAAGTACCGCTGGCACCGCAAGAACACGCGCGTCAACCCGGACAAATCCATAGGAGTGGACCTGAACCGGAACTACGACTCCCTCTGGTGTCAGGCCGGGGCCTCACAGTACCCGGGCGCGGACACCTACTGCGGCCCCTACGCCTTCTCCGAGCCGGAAACCCAGGCGATAAAGCGGTTCATAGAGGCCCGGCCCAATATAAAGACACTGATGAGCTACCACTCCTATTCCAGCCTGCTGCTCTACCCGTGGGCGGGCAAGGACAACCCGGTGGAGAACGCCGCCGACAGAAAGGTTTTCGAGGCGATGGCCAGGGGCCTGACCGCGCCTACCGGCTACAGGCCGCAGCAGTCCAGCGACCTCTACGTGGCCACCGGCGATACCACCGACTGGGCTTACGCCTCCCGCGGCATCTTCGCCTTCACCACGGAGCTGGAGGGTACCACTTTTTACCCGGGGGCGGCCATGATCGGCAGGGCCGTGCCCAGGAACGTAAAGGCAGCCGTATATCTGCTCAGCGTTACGGACGACCCGTACAGGCTGGCACGATAGGGGAAAAGCAGGGGGGGGCATGGTTAAGACGATAATGCTAGCGGCCGCCGTTCTGGCGGCGCCGGCGCCGGCGGCGGCACAGGACGCCGGCGGCGTGGATTTTTTCCAATCCTCGCTCCAGGACATATTGGATACGCCCCTGCTGGCGGCGTCCTACGCCGAGGAAAGGCCTTCCGACGCGGCCGCGGCGGCGTACGTGATCACCTCTGAAACCATAGTCAAGCGCGGGTACGAAGCCCTCTCCGACCTGCTGGCGGACATGCCGCAGTTCCAGCTGCAGCTCAACTCCGACGTGCGCCGCCTCAACACCGTCAGCGTGCGCGGCATCCCCGGCAACGAGCGGCTGCTTATCCTTTACGACGGGGTGCGCATAACCCCGCCCACCGGCGACCTGCTCGCCATAGCGGGCCAGCTGTCCCTTAAGAACGCCGAGCGCGTGGAGGTGGTGCTGGGCCCCATGTCCTCGGTCTACGGCGCCGACGCCTTCAGCGGCATCGTCAACGTGGTCACCCGCAACTCCGGAGTTTCCGACGCGGGCATCTCCCTCGGCTCCTTCGATTCCCGCTCCGCCGGTTTTTCGGCGATGACGCGCCTTTCCGACGAAGAGCACACCGGCCCTTACGCCTCGGCGACCTACGACACCCGCGCGGCCGGCAACCCCAAACTCCCGGCTTACTACGGGCGGGATTACTCCTGGTACAATGCCCAGTACCAGAGCGGGCAGGCGCAGCTCTCGCCGTACAACAGCAGCACGACCACGGTGCCGGTAACCAGATACGACGCCCACGAGGATTCTTCCTACCTCAACACCCGCGTAAACCTGGGCCACCTCGAGGTCGGCCTCATCCAGATGAAGGAATCCCATTCCTCCTCCATCGGCGTGAAGCCGGAGCTGACCCTCTATAGCAAGGACGCGCGCTTCGCCACCAGGCAATGGACGCTGTACGGCCGGCACTCTTACTCCTCCCCCGGAGAGAACTGGCGGCTCAATACGCTGCTCTCCTATTACGATTACGAGATAAGCCCCGAAAGCCGCTTCATAAACAGCTTCTCCGGCTACGACGACGCCTACAAGTACGCTTCGGCCAGGACGGCCACCATAGAGCAGACCCTCTCTTTCGAAGCCGCGGAGGGCCTGCCCGTGCTTATGGGGTTCAGCTACCAGCAGAACGCGGTACTGCCGTACACGGCCGACCTGGGCCACAAGTTCGACACGGAGAAAAGCCCTCTCTCCCAGAATTTCGTCTACAACGGCTCCACCATCCCGGTGGACTTTCACTCCCTGCGCTACAGCAACACCGGGGCCTTCCTCAGGCTGCAGAAGCAGCTGACCGACGTTTCCCTTTCGCTGGGCCTGCGCTACGACCGCAACACGTCCTACGGCGAGACCTGGAACCCGCGGGCCGGCCTGGTCTGGCGGCCGGGCGGCTCGGAGGCTACCGTAGCCAAGCTGCTTTACGGCGAGGCCTACCTGGCCCCGTCGCCCTTCTGGACCCACAAGCATTTCGGTTCTTTCATCTCCACCAACACCAACGCCAGCGGCTATTACAGCGAGTTCTTCCACATCACCAACGAGAACCTGGAGCCGGAAAAAACCCGGTCGGTGGAAGCGTCGCTCATGCACGATTTCAGCCATAACTTCCGGCTCTCCCTGAATCCGTACTACAACAAGGTGCGCGACCTGATACAGGACGTCGGCATAGGCTCAGGCACGTTCAAAGGCGTGCCCGTGACCAGCCTGGAACGCGCGGAAAACCGCGGGACCATGGAAACCTACGGCTTCACCCTGCGCGCCGACGGGCTGCTGCGCGCCGCCAGGTGGAACCTGGAGCCCTGGCTGGCCTATACCTATTCAGAAGGACGCCTGGCCGGCGCCCCCATCACTTTCAACTCCCGGCACGTCGTCCAGGCCGGGATCTCCGTGCTGCGCGGCCATTGGACCTTGACGCCTAAAATGCTGTACCGGTCCTACACCCGCAACCAGGACGGGGCGCGAATAGCGGGCTTTACCACCGCCGACCTGTACGCGCGCTACGCCGGCCCCAAGGGCTCCGGGTTCAGCGCCTACTTTGACATAAAGAACATCTTTGACCGGCGCTACTACAACGCCGATTACGGCGGCGGGGCGGACCACATGGAAGGCTCTCCCCAGAACCCGCTGGAAGCCAGGGCTGGCGTGAACTACAAGTTCTAGATCATGAAGAGAGTTATCAACGGATCACACCAAGGAGGCTGGGCGCTGCTGGCGGCCCTGTGTATTTTTGCGCCCCCTGCCGCGCGCTCGGCCGACCTGGCCGCCGTCCTGGCTTCCGATGCCGGCCCCTACGGGGAGGCCTACGCCGCTTTCCGCGCGGAGCTCAAGCGCCCCGCCGACGTTTACGACGCGTCCAAGCCCGGCTTCGCGCCGCCGGAAGACGTCAGATTCGTGGCCGCCTTCGGGGCCAGGGCCGTGGCCGCCGGCCGTCCTCCCGGAACGCGGGGGGTTTACGCGCTGGCGCCCGTGGTGATGCATGGCCGCGGCTGGCACCAGGTCTCCATGGTCCCCGCTCCCGAGGCGGCGCTCGCCGCCTACAGGGCGCTGCAGCCGGGCCTGCGGCGCCTCGCCGTCTTCTGGTCGGCCTACCCCGGAGAAGAATACCTGCGCCAGTTGAGGAGCGCCGGCGCCAGGGCCGGCGTAGAGATAATCTCCGCGAAACTCAAATCCCCGGACTCCTTCCCGGACCGCCTGCGGCGCCTGCTGGGGCGAATGGACGCTTTCTGGCTTATGCCGGACCCGGCGCTCATTACCACCAGCAGCCTTCTGGTCCTCTCCAATTTTTCCTGCGCCAACTCCATCCCTTTTTACGCGCCTACCCCGGCGCTGATGCACAGCGGGGCCACCGCCTCCCTGGCGCCGGATTTCGCCCAATCCGGAGCGGCCGCCGCGGCCGTCATAGAGTCCTTATACATGGGGGAGGAGGTCGCCAGCGTGGTCTTTGTAGAGCATACGCAGATGAAACTTAACGAGGCACTTATAGGCAAGTGCCGCTGGCCAATAAAGAAATAAAGCCCTCTCCTGTAAAAAGAAAAGGCCCCTTCCGGGGCCTTTTTCAGTTAAGCGCCGTTCAGTGCGCTTTGAAGACCATTTCGCCTACCCGGTCGGCCAGGGAGGGGTGATCGATGAAAGGGTTGCGGTTGCCCTGGAAATCCTCCACCAGGTCGTTGCGGCGGCGCTCGGCGGCGTCCGGCGGGTCCTGCCTGTTCCACTCCAGCAGCATCGGCACGTTCCTGATCCAGAAAGAGTTGTAATCCATTCCCTGGCGGATGCTCTTGTCATGGTAGCGCACTATGAAGTAGAGAACGGCGCGCGCCACGTTGCCCTTTACGGCGTCGGCGGGCTCGAAGCCCTCCTTGCCCAGCTTGGAACCGGCGGAGGTCTTGTAGATGATCCCCGACACCCTGGCGAACTTCAGGTTGCCGCGGCGACCGTTGGGCGTGACAAAGGTGGGCGCCAGGTGGTGCAGGTCGGCCACCATGGGCAGGGCGCTGTTGAAGTAGCCCTGCGGCCAGATATGCTCGGCGTTTATGAAAGAATCCACCACGCCGTCGCCGTTCACGTCGCCGCGCTCGGGGTAGTCGTTGCCGCTGTCGCTGGAGCCGTTCACACAGACCTGGGAATAGAAGGTGATGATGCCGGGCTTGCCGTTGCAGCCGGTATTGTCGGCCTGGGAGTACATGAACTTCCTCGCGCCGGAATAAGAAGAGGGGGCGCGCCGGGCGGGTTCCGTGGCGTCGTGCAGGTAGGCGAAGAGCTCCTCGCCGTCCACGTCAGCTTCCGGCAGTTCGAAGACCCGGTAGAGCAGGGGGGGCTGGGGCTCGGGGAGGGAACCCTCAAAAGAAAAACCCGCCGCCGAGTTTTTCAGAACTTCGAGGGCAGGCTCAGCGGCGGAAACATACGCTGTCGCGGTGAAGAATATCAGTGAGAGAATGACGGTAAAACGTTTCAAACTGCCTCCATGCTTTGACCAAGGTCAACTGACTAATGTCAATATAGTTTAGCCGAATAGGCCTATTCTGCAAGGGCCAAAGGGCCTACGCCAAATATAGGTCCTTTGGCCCAGGGCTGTCCCAAGAAAGTTCTTCAGCCGAAGGGCAGCAACGGCTGCAAATCCCCGTCCCGTATCCTTTTCAGGCGGTTTTCGCTCAAA